>NZ_DAMCGF010000021.1:0-29178 GCF_032104925.1 Kosakonia sp. | reverse complement strand
TATATTACGCTTTCCTCTTTCAGAGTCAACCCTGATTTTCAGGATTTTTTCTCTTCAACCGAACCGGCTGTTTGTGTGAAGTGATTCACATCCGCTGTGTCGATGGAGGCGCATTATAGGGAGTTATCCGCCCCCCGCAATAGAAAAATGACATAAAAATGACTGACTGCTGCATTCCACAGCAAAACCCGCCTTTATACCCATTTACACACAGACTTATCCACAACCCGGCAAAAGTACAAAAATTCGCGAGCGCTACGCAAACGTTTTCGTTACAATGCCCGCGCAAAAAACATGAGCCCTCGCTGGGGCATTAGCTAAGTTTTAGGATCAATAAAGATCCTAATATTTAGCTAACGCTCTCTGTTAAAGACAAATCCAGGGGATTTACCATGCAACAACGTCGTCCAGTCCGCCGCGCTTTGCTCAGTGTTTCTGACAAGGCCGGTATTGTCGAATTCGCACAGGCGCTCTCTCAGCGTGGCGTAGAACTGCTCTCTACCGGCGGCACCGCGCGTCTGCTGGCGGAAAAAGGTCTGCCAGTGACTGAAGTTTCCGACTACACCGGTTTTCCGGAAATGATGGATGGACGCGTGAAAACCCTGCATCCAAAAGTACACGGCGGCATTCTGGGTCGTCGCGGGCAGGATGACGCAATCATGGCAGAACATGCAATTGCGCCGATCGATATGGTGGTCGTTAACCTTTATCCATTCGCCGAGACCGTCGCGCGTGAAGGTTGCTCACTGGAAGATGCGGTAGAGAATATTGATATCGGCGGTCCGACTATGGTGCGCTCCGCCGCGAAGAACCATAAAGATGTCGCTATCGTTGTAAAGAGCAGCGACTACAGCGCCATTATTAATGAAATGGATGCCAACGAAGGTTCACTTCTGCTTGCCACCCGCTTCGACCTGGCGATTAAAGCGTTTGAACACACCGCGGCGTACGACAGCATGATTGCCAACTACTTCGGCAGCCTGGTTCCGGCCTATCACGGCGAAAGCAAAGAACCCGCCGGCCGCTTCCCGCGTACCCTGAATCTGAACTTCATTAAGAAGCAGGATATGCGCTACGGCGAAAACAGCCACCAGCAAGCCGCCTTCTATATAGAAGAAGAGATCAAAGAGGCCTCCGTTGCCACCACGCAGCAGCTGCAAGGCAAAGCGCTCTCCTATAACAATATTGCCGACACCGATGCGGCGCTGGAGTGCGTGAAAGAGTTCAGCGAACCGGCGTGTGTGATTGTGAAACACGCCAATCCTTGCGGCGTTGCGGTTAGCGGTTCAATTCTGGAGGCTTACGATCGCGCTTATAAAACCGATCCAACCTCCGCATTCGGCGGCATCATCGCTTTTAACCGTGAGCTGGACGCTGAAACCGCCCAGGCGATCATTTCTCGCCAGTTTGTTGAAGTGATCATCGCCCCGTCCGCCAGCGAAGAGGCGCTGAAAATTACCGCCGCTAAGCAGAATGTCCGCGTACTGGTCTGCGGCGAGTGGACGCAGCGTGTTCCGGGCCTTGATTTCAAACGCGTCAACGGCGGTCTGCTGGTCCAGGACAGAGATCTCGGCATGGTAAGCGCAAGTGAACTGCGCGTTGTCAGCAAACGCCAACCGACCGAGCAGGAGCTGCGTGATGCGCTGTTCTGCTGGAAAGTGGCGAAATTCGTGAAATCCAACGCCATTGTCTACGCGAAAGAAAACATGACCATCGGCATTGGCGCAGGCCAGATGAGCCGCGTCTATTCGGCGAAAATCGCCGGGATCAAAGCCGGTGACGAAGGGCTGGAAGTGAAAGGTTCCGCCATGGCTTCTGACGCGTTCTTCCCGTTCCGCGACGGCATTGATGCCGCCGCCGCTGTTGGCGTGACCTGCGTTATTCAGCCTGGCGGTTCCATCCGCGATGACGAAGTCATTGCCGCCGCCGACGAACACGGCATTGCGATGATTTTCACCGACATGCGTCACTTCCGCCATTAATCCACGGAGCAGACAATGAAAGTATTAGTAATTGGCAACGGCGGGCGCGAACACGCGCTGGCATGGAAAGCCGCGCAGTCACCGCTGGTTGATACCGTTTTTGTCGCACCGGGTAACGCCGGTACGGCACTGGAACCGACGCTGCAAAACGTCGCGATTGGCGCAACCGACATCCCGGCGCTGCTGAGCTTTGCGCAGAACGAGAAGATCGATCTGACTATCGTTGGCCCGGAAGCACCGCTGGTAATCGGCGTGGTCGACGCGTTTCGCGCGGCCGGTCTGAAGATTTTTGGCCCAACGCAGGGTGCCGCGCAGCTAGAAGGCTCCAAAGCATTCACCAAAGACTTCCTCGCGCGCCACAATATTCCGACCGCCGAGTACCAGAATTTTACCGACATCGAGCCTGCGCTGGCTTACCTGCGTGAGAAAGGCGCGCCTATCGTGATCAAGGCCGATGGTCTGGCGGCGGGCAAAGGCGTGATCGTCGCTATGACGCTCGAAGAAGCCGAAGCAGCGGTTCACGATATGCTGGCAGGCAATGCTTTTGGCGACGCGGGCCACCGCATTGTGATTGAAGAGTTTCTCGATGGTGAAGAAGCCAGCTTTATCGTGATGGTTGACGGCGAACACGTGCTGCCAATGGCCACCAGCCAGGATCACAAACGCGTCGGGGATGGCGATACCGGCCCGAATACCGGCGGTATGGGAGCTTATTCGCCTGCGCCAGTGGTGACGGATGAAGTGCATCAGCGCACCATGGAACGCGTCATATGGCCAACCGTGCGCGGCATGGCGGCGGAAGGCAACACCTACACCGGTTTCCTGTATGCCGGGCTGATGATCGATAAGCAGGGCAACCCGAAAGTTATCGAGTTCAACTGCCGCTTTGGCGATCCGGAAACACAGCCAATTATGCTGCGCATGCAGTCTGACCTGGTGGAGCTGTGCCTGGCCGCGTGTGAAGGCAAGCTGGATGAGAAAACCTCAGAGTGGGATAGTCGCGCATCGCTGGGCGTTGTGGTTGCAGCCGGTGGTTATCCGGGCAACTACCGCAATGGCGATGTCATCCACGGTTTGCCGCTGGAAGAAGTGGCTGACGGTAAAGTGTTCCACGCAGGCACCAAACTCTCTGCCGACGACCAGGTGCTGACCAACGGCGGGCGCGTGCTGTGCGTTACCGCGCTGGGTAACACCGTCGCCGAAGCGCAGCAGCGCGCGTATGCCTTAATGACCGATATTCACTGGGATGGCAGCTTCAGCCGCCGGGATATTGGTTACCGCGCCATTGCGCGCGAGCAAGGCAAGTAACTCTCGCCCTTTCACCCTCTCTCCACCGGGGAGAGGGTTTTCAGAAATTCTTTTCCGTCGGCTGCCAGCGGCAGAAATCAGAATTCGCCACCAGCAATAGCTGCGCGCCTTCCGGCGCTTCCAGCCATGCGACGCTTACCGCAACCGCAGAGCGGTTCTGACGCTGCTCAATACGGTTTAAGGCGTAATCATCCAGATCGGGTTTCACGGTCTGCCCTTCACAGGTCTGTACCGTATGGTTGGCCTGCCAGCGCCCCTGACGCAGGATCACCCGCCCCTGACGCAGCGCGTCACTGGTCTGGCGGATCTGCTCTGCCCGGTAGCGATACAGCGCGACCTGGTCGCTGGAAAGTTGCTGTTTCTGCCCGTCGACCTCACGCTGCATAAAGCTCAGCTCGCCGCGATCGTCAAAACGGACGCGAATATGCTCCGGCGGTTTACCGTAAACATTGAGTTCAATGAGAGTTAACGTATCGCCCTGCCAGCGGTATTCGCTAAGCGATGTATTCCCGCGGTGCCACGGGCTAAATGCGGCGAGCAAGTGCGTCTCACCGTCTGAATCTTTACGCCAGATCCGCACTGCGCCCTGATCGCCGGCAAACCCGCTGGCGGTAAAAGGCGGTAAGGAGGAGTCATGGCTGCAGGCTGTCAGTAACAGCGCTGCGCCCGCCAACAACAGCGGGCGACGCCAGAATGACAAAAGGGGCGAAACCGCCCCTTCGACAAAACTGTTCACTGCCACGCGGTCTTACTTAACTGCGTCTTTCAGTGCTTTACCAGAAACAAATGCCGGCACGTTAGCTGCGGCGATTTTGATTTCTTTACCGGTCTGCGGGTTGCGGCCAGTACGCTCAGCGCGGTGGTTCACTTTGAAGGTACCGAAACCAACCAGTTGTACCGCATCACCTGCTTTCAGAGACTCAGTAACGGCAGCCAGGGTGGATTCCAGTGCAGCTTTCGCTTGCGCTTTAGACAGATCAGCCTTGTCTGCAATTACATCAATCAGTTGAGTCTTGTTCATAAGTTATCCTTTCAATGTGTTTATCGCTTGCTAAGCATCGAGTGCGACGGAAATGCCTCAAAAGCACTCTCCTGCATACACGCACCGATAGCCACTTATTTTCGCCCCCCAAATGTAGACCAGACGAGGGTATTAAGGGAAGCCTTCAGGCACGACAAAACAGGCGTTAAATCACGTTTTATTGTCTCATTGCTGCAAATTTATACCGATATTGCTCTCGCCGACCTCACGCAGGTCTGCGCGCAGCCCTTTAATCAGCTCAATATCGCGTTCTTCGCAGGCTGCCAGAAGGCGGAAAATCTCCCACTGAATATCCCATTCTTGCTCAACAGCCGGGTTTTCCCGCAGCTCTTCGTCGGTCATTTCACGTCCCTGCTGGGTCATTTCCAGCATCGCAACGGTAGTGATCGACGTTTTACTGACCTCGATTGCATGCTCCAGCGTTTCACCGCTCAGGCGCGAATGAATCAGTTCACTGAGCGCCACGCAGGCATCAATGGCCGGGTAAACACCGTACAGATCGTAGTCATCCGCCGCCGGAATCGCCTCTTCCAGTTTCTCCAGCTGGCTGTCGAAGTTCACTTTCGCGTCTTTGACGATCTGCGTTTCCCACACCAGGTCAAGGATCCGCCGGTAAAGCTGCGCGTCGCCAAACTCTGTCTGCTGGCAGAACATGGCGTAATTGGGGTACATACGCTCGCACAGGCAAGCCATAAAGACGACGTGCTGCCAGCTTTCCAGCTTTTCCAGACGCAGGTGAATTGGGTTTTGTAACATGATCGTTTCTCAAAATCGGTAATGCGCGGCAGTTTACCTGATATCGCGCTGAATTGCCTGCCAACGCGTAAACGCGGGCCGTCCGGATGCCACCGCGTCCGCCCAGCGCGTCGGTTCCGGTAACCGGTAGCCTTTCATGCAACGCTGCACCCACGCGAGCGCGCTATCCTGGCTGACACGATGCCCGGTGGTGACAAACAACGGATTACAGCGCGCCTTGCTGCGCCACACCCAGGCGAGCTTCTCACCTTTATCTATCAACGGGGAGAGCGCACCCGGCTCGTCCGCCAGCGGTTCGAACTTGCCACACAGCCGCTTTTTCGCCACGCCAATAGTAGGTACATCGACCAGCAAACCAAAATGGCTGGCAACACCGAGACGGCGCGGATGGGAAATACCGTGGCCATCGACAAACAGCAAATCGGGTTTTTGCGACAGCTGCTCCCACGCCGCCAGCAGCGCCGGGTATTCACGAAAAGAAAGGAAACCAGGGATATAAGGCATGGTGGTGGCGATACGCGCCACCTGATATTCAATCAGCTCCAGCGAAGGCCAGGAGAGCAGCACCATCGCCGCTCGCGTCACTTCTCCACCCTGCTCAAAACCGACATCGGCCCCGCCGATCAATGTGGGCGGATCTTTATCCAGACGATCCTCACGGATCACCGAAGAAGCCAGTTCAAGTTGTTGTGCGCGTAGTGACGCGAGATCCATACTCTCTCCTTACTGATGCCAGGAGGCCGACAGGCGGTGCACCGCCTCGACAAATACTCCTGCATGTTCCGGCGGGACATCCTGATGAATGCCGTGACCGAGGTTAAACACATGACCTTCGCCTTTGCCGAAGCCCGCGAGAATCGTCGCGACCTCTTCTTCAATGCGCGCAGGCGGCGCGTAAAGCATAGACGGGTCCATATTGCCTTGCAGCGCAACTTTATGACCAACGCGACGGCGTGCATCGGCAATATCGGTTGTCCAGTCGAGGCCCAGCGCATCACAGCCTGTTTCTGCCATTGCTTCCAGCCACTGCCCGCCGCCTTTGGTGAATAACGTCACCGGCACGCGGCGGCCTTCGTTTTCACGCAGCAAGCCATCGACAATTTTATGCATGTAGTAGAGCGAGAATTGCTGATAATCGCGCCCGGTCAACACACCGCCCCAGGTGTCGAAAATCATCACTGACTGTGCGCCCGCGCGGATCTGCGCGTTGAGGTACAGCGTGACGCTCTGCGCCAGCTTATCCAGTAGCGCATGCAGCGTGTGCGGCTCGGCGTACATCATTTTTTTAATCAGGGTAAACGCTTTGCTGCTGCCGCCTTCCACCATATAAGTCGCCAGTGTCCACGGGCTACCGGAAAAACCGATCAGCGGCACTTCACCTTTCAGCTCACGGCGAATGGTGCGCACGGCGTTCATCACGTAGCCCAGCTCGTTTTCCGGGTCTGGCACCGGCAGCTTATCAACATCCGCTTTGCAGGTGATGGGCGAGGTAAAACGCGGCCCTTCCCCGGCTTCGAAATAGAGGCCAAGCCCCATCGCATCTGGCACGGTAAGGATGTCGGAGAAAAGAATAGCCGCATCAAGCGGGTAGCGGCGCAGCGGCTGTAAGGTCACTTCGCAGGCCAGCTCGGCGTTTTTGCACAGCGACATAAAATCGCCTGCTTGCGCGCGGGTCGCTTTATATTCCGGTAAATAGCGGCCTGCCTGGCGCATCATCCACACCGGGGTCATATCTACTGGCTGGCGCTGAAGCGCGCGCAGGTAACGATCGTTTTTCAGTTCGGTCATTGTCAGTTCCTCAAGCGTCAGGCCGCCAGTATATACACCTTATTCGTCGTCTGCCCGACACATCGCCACCGTATCCTCGATAAGGCGGCGCGCAACCGTACCCGGAGGCGGTAACAGCGGCAAGTTGTCATAGCGATACCAGCCCGCATCCAGTAACTCTTTCGGATCAATGCGGATTTCGCCGCTGTCATATTCCGCCATAAATGCGGTCATCAGCGATTGTGGAAACGGCCACGGTTGCGAGGTGACATAACGCAAATTCCTCACTTTGATGCCGCTCTCTTCCATCACTTCACGCGCCACCGCCTGTTCAAGGGTTTCGCCCACTTCGACGAAACCGGCGAGCACCGTGTAAATGCCATTGCGATGGCGCGTGTGCTGCGCCAGCAAAATGCTGTCATCACGGCGAATGGCGACAATGATGCAAGGGGCGATTTGCGGGTAATAGCGCTCGCGGCAGTGATCGCACAGCATTGCCCATTCGGTTTTACTGGGGTGCATGGTGTGCCCGCAGTAGCCGCAAAACTGGTGTGAACGATAAAATTCCGCCAGTTGCACGCCACGGCCCGCCAGTTGAAAAAGCCCCACATCTTGATCGATAAGCAGACGCACGGATCCCATATCCTGGCGACGATTCTGGCGGATCATCCATACCGCTTCGCCCTGCCACTCGCCAATGTGAAGCGCGCTCTGCCCCACAAGATCGAAATTTCCTGCCTTGCCGTGTGGTAATTCCCCGCCGGGCATCCATAATTTTTGTTCATGGCTGACGATCCACCAGCCCTGATCGTGTGCTTCAATAATACGTACCATTTGGTGCACTACCTTCGCTTTACTGGCATGTTATTAACATTATTATTACATCGTTTTGATCTTACATATTTGCGGAGCCATTTATGCTAAACCAGTTAGAAAGCCTGACAGAGCGCGTTGGAGGAAGTAACAAACTTGTCGACCATTGGCTGCAAGCACGTAAGCAACTGCTTGTTTCTTATTACAATCTGGTTGGCATTAAACCTGGCAAAGGATCCTACATGCAGCTTAACGAAAAAGCGCTGGACGATTTTTGCCACAACCTGGTGGAATACCTTTCCGCAGGTCACTTCAATATTTATGAACGCATCATTAGCGAATTGGAAGGGAGCAGCCCACTTTTAGCGGCGACGCAGCTTTACCCAATGCTTGAAGCGAATACTGTAGAAATCATGAACTATTACGACTCCAGCCTGGAAAACGCCATTGATGACGATAACTGTCTGGAGTTCCAGCAAGCGCTCTCCGATATCGGCGAAGCGCTGGCCGCCCGCTTTACCCTTGAAGACAAGTTAATCGTGCTGGCCTTTGATAACAACATCAAAGAGAGCGCCAACGACGAAAGCGGTGTCGCGCGACCGGCTTGAGTTCTTAAACATTAACGCGTAATTTAAAAAGCAGTCCCCGTCTTCGGACGGGTTTTTCTTGTCGGAGTGCCTATATTTCCACAACATCATTCGCGATGCGTCGAGACGGCAAGTTCGTGAATCCCCGGCAGCTTACATCAAGTAAGTGACCGTGGTGAGCGAACGCAGCCAACACAGGGCAGCGTGAAGGATGAAGGGGAAAAGGCTGAGACCGTTAATTCGGGATCCGCGGAACCTGATCAGGTTAAAACCTGCGAAGGGAACAAGAGTAATCCATTTACGTCAACCACCCTCACGGGCGGTTTGCTGCCATTACTCCATCCGTCGTCTGACAAGCCATATCCTTTACATTCTGGAATGAGCTATGTCTGCAAAACTTACACGCCGTGAACAACGCGCCCAGGCGCAACACTTCATCGACACACTGGAAGGCACCGCTTTCCCCAACTCGCGCCGCATCTACATCACCGGTTCGCAACCCGATATCCGCATTCCGATGCGCGAAATCCAGCTGAGCCCGACGCTTACCGGCGGCACAAAAGAACACCCGCAGTTTGAAGAGAATGAAGCGGTGCCGGTGTACGATACCTCGGGCCCGTATGGCGATCCGGATATTGCGATTGATGTCCAGCAAGGGCTGGCGAAACTGCGCGCACCGTGGATTGCCGCCCGTGATGACAGCGAAACACTGGAACAGCGCAGCTCTGTCTATACCAACGAACGGCTGGCCGATGATGGCCTCGACGAACTGCGTTTTAGCGGTTTACTGACGCCGCGCCGCGCGAAACCCGGCCAGCGCGTCACGCAACTGCACTATGCGCGCAAAGGCATCGTCACGCCGGAGATGGAGTTTATCGCCATTCGCGAAAACATGGGCCGCGAGCGCATTCGCAGCGAAGTGTTGCGTAAGCAGCATCCGGGCGAAGGTTTTGGCGCGCGCCTGCCGGAAAACATCACCCCGGAATTTGTGCGCGATGAAGTCGCCGCCGGGCGGGCGATTATCCCGGCAAATATTAACCATCCGGAATCGGAGCCAATGATCATTGGTCGCAACTTCCTGGTGAAGGTGAACGCCAATATCGGTAATTCGGCGGTGACTTCCTCGATCGAAGAAGAGGTGGAAAAGCTGGTCTGGTCGACGCGCTGGGGCGCGGACACGGTCATGGATTTATCCACCGGGCGTTATATCCACGAAACCCGGGAATGGATCCTGCGTAACAGCCCGGTGCCGATCGGTACAGTGCCGATCTACCAGGCACTGGAGAAGGTTAACGGGATCGCCGAAGATCTGACCTGGGAAGCGTTTCGCGACACCCTGCTGGAACAGGCGGAGCAAGGGGTGGACTATTTCACCATCCACGCGGGCGTGCTGCTGCGCTATGTGCCAATGACCGCGCAGCGCCTGACCGGCATTGTCTCGCGCGGTGGCTCGATTATGGCGAAATGGTGCCTCTCCCATCATCAGGAAAACTTCCTCTACACCCATTTTCGCGAGATCTGCGAAATCTGCGCCGCTTATGACGTTTCGCTATCGCTGGGCGATGGCTTGCGCCCAGGCTCCATTCAGGACGCCAACGACGAAGCGCAGTTTGCCGAGCTGCATACGCTTGGCGAACTGACCAAAATCGCCTGGGAGTATGACGTTCAGGTGATGATTGAAGGCCCGGGGCATGTACCAATGCAGATGATCCGCCGCAATATGACCGAAGAACTGGAGCACTGCCACGAAGCGCCATTCTATACGCTGGGGCCGCTAACCACCGATATCGCGCCGGGCTATGACCACTTCACCTCCGGTATTGGCGCGGCGATGATTGGCTGGTTTGGCTGCGCGATGCTCTGTTATGTCACGCCAAAAGAGCACCTTGGCTTACCCAATAAAGAGGACGTTAAACAGGGGCTGATTACCTACAAAATCGCCGCTCACGCCGCTGACCTGGCCAAAGGCCACCCTGGCGCGCAGATCCGCGACAACGCCATGTCGAAAGCGCGTTTTGAGTTCCGCTGGGAGGATCAATTCAACCTCGCGCTCGACCCGTTTACCGCGCGCGCCTACCACGATGAAACGCTGCCGCAGGAATCCGGCAAAGTGGCGCACTTCTGCTCCATGTGCGGGCCGAAATTCTGTTCGATGAAAATCTCGCAAGAGGTGCGTGACTACGCGGCAACCCAGGCGATTGAAGTCGGTATGGCGGATAAATCCAGCGACTTCCGCGCACGCGGCGGTGAGATCTACCTGAAGAGGGAGGAAGCCTGATGTATCAGCCCGATTTCCCACCGGTGCCCTTCCGCCTCGGCCTTTACCCGGTGGTCGACAGCGTCGACTGGATTGCCCGTTTACTGGATGCGGGCGTGCGCACGCTGCAACTGCGCATCAAGGATAAACGCGACGAGGACGTTGAAGCGGATGTGATGGCAGCCATCGCGCTTGGCCGTCGCGTTAATGCGCGGCTGTTTATTAACGATTACTGGCGACTGGCGCTCAAACACCAGGCTTACGGTGTGCATCTTGGTCAGGAAGATCTGGAAACGACCGACTTAAGCGCCATTCGCGCGGCAGGTTTGCGCCTTGGCGTCTCCACCCATGACGATATGGAAATCGACGTGGCGCTGGCGGCCCGCCCCTCTTACATCGCGCTGGGCCATGTCTTTCCCACGCAAACCAAACAGATGCCTTCTGCGCCGCAGGGACTGGAACAGCTGGCGCGTCACGTTGCACGGCTGAAAGATTATCCAACCGTTGCTATTGGCGGTATCAGCCTTGCGCGTGCGCCGGATGTGTTGGCAACCGGCGTGGGCAGTATTGCGGTGGTCAGCGCCATCACACGGGCGGATAACTGGCAACAGGCAACCCAGCAATTACTGCAACTGGCGGGGGTGGGCGATGAATGATCGTGACTTTATGCGCTACAGCCGCCAGATCCTGCTGGAGGATATCGCGGTTACCGGTCAGCAAAAATTACTCGCCAGCCGGGTATTAATTATCGGCCTCGGCGGTCTTGGCGCACCGGCGGCGGTCTACCTTGCGGGCGCAGGGATCGGCACGCTGGTGCTGGCGGATGACGACGCCGTACACCTGAGCAACTTGCAGCGGCAGATTTTATTTACCACCGATGATATCAACCAGCCAAAAACCCAGGTCACCGCGCAGCGCCTGCACAGATTAAACCCGGATATCGAGCTGATTACGCTCCAGCAGCGCTTGAGCGGTGAGGCGTTGCACCAGCAAGTTCAGCAGGCCGATGTGGTGCTCGACTGTAGCGACAACATGCTGACACGCCAGGCGATCAACGCTGCCTGCGTAGCGCTGGAGACACCGCTTATCACCGCCAGCGCAGTCGGTTTTGGCGGCCAGTTGATGGTGCTGACGCCGCCCTGGCAGCAGGGCTGCTACCGCTGTTTATGGCCGGACGACAGCGAGCCAGAACGCAACTGTCGCACCGCCGGTATTGTTGGCCCGGTGGTGGGCATTATGGGTGCCATGCAGGCGCTGGAAGCCATTAAATTGTTGAACGGGCTGCACACCACCAGCGGTGAGCTGCGCCTGTTCGACGCGCGCACCAATCTTTGGCGCACGCTGGCGCTGCACGCTTCCCGCCAGTGCCCGGTTTGTGGAGGGCGACATGCAGATACGCTTCAATGACGAATCGATGAACTGCGTCGCCGGGCTTTCCGTCGCCACCCTGCTTGAGCAACTCAATCAGCTCAAACCGGGTGTCGCGCTGGCCGTTAATCAACAGATCCTGCCGCGTGAGCAGTGGGAAAACCATCTTGTGCAGGACGGCGATCACATCCTGCTGTTTCAGGTTATCGCAGGGGGCTGAGATGTTACGTATTGCAGAAAAAGAGTTCACTTCACGGCTGTTTACCGGCACCGGCAAGTTCGCCACGCCGCAACTGATGGTCGATGCGATTCATGCGTCGGGCAGCGAACTGGTAACGCTGGCGATGAAGCGCGTCGACCTGCGCCAGCGTACCGATATGCTGTTGCAACCCTTGCTGGATGCGGGTGTGGCGTTGCTGCCTAACACCTCCGGGGCGAAAAACGCCGAAGAGGCCATTTTCGCCGCCCAACTGGCACGGGAAGCACTCGGCACGCACTGGCTAAAACTGGAAATTCATCCGGATGCCCGCTGGCTGCTGCCCGATCCGATTGAAACCTTGCGCGCGGCGGAAAAACTGGTGCAGATAGGTTTTGTGGTTCTGCCCTATTGCGGTGCCGATCCGGTGCTGTGTAAACGGCTTGAAGAGGTAGGCTGCGCGGCAATCATGCCGCTGGGCGCACCGATCGGCTCCAACCAGGGGCTGGAAACCCGCGCCATGCTGGAGATTATTATCGAGCAGGCGAATGTGCCAGTGGTGGTCGATGCCGGGATCGGCGCGCCCAGCCACGCGGCGCAGGCGCTGGAGATGGGGGCTGACGCGGTGCTGGTCAATACCGCGATCGCGGTCGCCGACGACCCGGTCAACATGGCGCGCGCTTTTCGCCTGGCTGTCGAGGCCGGAACACTGGCCCGCCAGGCCGTACCAGGCGCCCGCCAGCGTTACGCGCAAGCCACTAGCCCGCTCACCGGTTTCCTGGAGGAAACATTATGAGCACCTTCACCGACCGCTGGCGGCAACTGGACTGGGACGATATCCGCCTACGCATCCACAGCAAAACCGCCGCCGATGTTGAACGCGCACTCAATGCCCGGCAACTGACGCGCCACGATATGATGGCACTGCTCTCCCCCGCCGCCGCCGGTTTTCTTGAACCGATGGCACAGCAAGCGCAGCGGCTCACGCGCCAGCGTTTTGGCAACACCGTCAGTTTTTATGTTCCGCTTTATCTCTCTAACCTTTGCGCCAATGACTGCACCTATTGCGGGTTTTCGATGAGCAATCACCTGAAGCGCAAAACGCTGGATGAGCAGGAGATTGCGCGTGAATGCGCCGCCATACGCGAACTGGGGTTTGAGCATCTGTTGCTGGTCACCGGTGAGCATCAGGGCAAAGTCGGGATGGACTACTTTCGCCGCCATATGCCGGCGATCCGCCGCCAGTTCGCCTCGTTGCAAATGGAAGTGCAGCCGCTTTCCGAGCCGGAGTACACCGAGCTGAAAACCCTTGGTCTTGATGGCGTAATGGTCTACCAGGAGACGTACCACGAAAGCCAGTATGCACGTCACCATCTGCGCGGTAAAAAACAGGACTTCTTCTGGCGGCTGGAGACGCCGGACAGGCTGGGCCGCGCGGGTATCGACAAGATTGGTCTCGGCGCGTTAATGGGCCTGTCCGACAGCTGGCGAGTGGATTGCTATATGGTTGCCGAACATTTGCTGTGGCTACAACAGCGCTACTGGAAAAGCCGTTATTCCATCTCCTTCCCCCGCCTGCGCCCTTGCGCGGGCGGCGTGGAGCCTGCGTCAGTGATGGATGAGCGGCAACTGGTGCAAACCATTTGCGCGTTTCGCCTGCTGGCACCGGACACGGAGTTGTCGCTATCCACGCGCGAATCACCGCACTTTCGCGATCACGTTATTCCGCTGGCGATTAATAACGTAAGCGCGTTTTCCAAAACGCAGCCGGGCGGCTATGCCGACAATCACCCGGAGCTGGAGCAATTTTCGCCCCATGATGAGCGCCGCCCGCAGGACGTTGCCGATGCGCTGATCGCCCGTGGGCTGCAACCGGTATGGAAAGACTGGGATAGCTGGCTGGGACGTGCGCCGCAAAAAAGCCGCAACGCGCAGATAACGGGTTAATACTTTCCCGGCCTGCTACGTAAAAGCAAAATCGGGCGATGGTGGCTTGTCGCCCGAACCTTCATGCTTGCGCTGTCAGGTTATGAGACTGACCGGAGCGGGCGCTCTTCCTCTCTTCCGCTCCGCCTTACTCACTTCAGGTACGCTATCTCTCACGCAGCCCCTATACTGATATCTGTTCCTCTTTTGCATGTTCAAGGATAAGAAAATGCATAGCAAACAACTTTCATTTACAAGACCAATTCTGGTGAGCCTTGCCGGGATCCTCCTCAGTTTTGTGATAATCGCGCTCATGATTATCGCCGGTATGCGTAAAGAGACGCTGGAGGAGTACCACGATGTGAATCGCAATTTCGCGCATAACCTGGCGGTGAATTACACCCAGTCGATGCTGCGTGAAAACGACTATGTTCTCAATCGCGCCGCCGCATTCTTCGCCCATGACGATCAGTTAGACGTCACCGTTAACGGCGATCGGGACAAGGGACTGAAATTGCTGATGCAGTTGCTGGCGCTGATGCCCTCGGTATCGTCGATCTCTCTCGCCGACTCGCGCGGCGTTTACCTGCGCGCGCCACAGGTTATGGGCAGCGGTGAAAATTTCAATGCCAGTACGCGTCCGTGGTTTATGCACCAGGCGGAAGCCAGCATGTTTAATCACTATACCCGCAGCTACATGGATTTTTTTACCCATAACCCGATAGTGAGCATTTATAAACCGGTGATAGCGCCGGACGGTAAATTAAAAGGGACGCTGGCTTTTCACCTTGATCTGGCCTCAATGGGTTTCACCCTGCGCACCATGCAACCCCCGATGCCTGGCGAATTCTTCGTTATCGACGGCGAAGGCAAAGCGATGCTGCACCCGGACACTGGCGCGTTATTCAAAACACTCGTCAGCCCGACAATACTCGCAGCGATGACCAGTGCTGAAGGCGCGATTTTCGATGAAAAAAATGCGTGCTGGTATTACTACTACGCCTTCACCAACCCGGAATGGTTTGTGATCTATAAAGTATCCGCCAGCACACTGGATAAACGCGTTCACCATCAGCTTCAGCTTGTCGGTTGGGGATTCACCACGGCGGCAGTGTTTATCATTCTGTTTGGCCTCTATTTACGCCACAGCTCGCGCACGGTGCTGCTCAACATAATCGATGCGATAAAAACCGGTGATGTAACCCGCGCCCCACGGCTTGAAGCGATGTTGAGTAAGGCGATTGAAAGCAGTAAAGAGCGGGAACAAACGTGGGTGCGGCAGGCGACCATGGATGCGCTGACCAATTGTAAGAATCGCCGCGCCTTTGATGCCGATATTGCCGCGCTGATGAACGATCATCAGCCGTTTGCTCTGGCGCTGGTGGATATCGATAATTTCAAATCCATTAACGACACCTGGGGACATTTGAATGGCGACATCGTGCTGCGCAACGTAGCGCGTGAAGGCATTCAGATCTTGCAGCCGCAGGGGATTTCGCTCTATCGCTACGGTGGCGAAGAGTTCGCGGTGATTTTCCCGCATGCGCATATCGATAACGCGCAGGCGCTACTGGAGCAGTGGCGGGTAAAAGTGGAGAACCGTACATGGCGCGAGAAAGAGCTGTCGGTCACGTTTAGCGCTGGTTTGGGTGAGTGGAACATGGAACCGCTAAACCAGCTGGTCGGCCGTGTGGATGAAGCGCTTTATAAAGCGAAGCAGCAAGGTAAGAACCGAATTCTACTGGTGAATCACCCATAGCCAGGCGGCGCGTCGCAAGGTTGCAACCGGTTTCATGTTATGCAGGGATTCTTTGTGATGCCCTACACACAATCGCGGTAAAGCGGTTGTTGAACCCAACAGCGCGGGATAATTATCACCTATCCCATCAACACCGAGGCTGACTATGAAAAACATCGTTTTATGCTGTGCAGCGGGTATGTCCACCAGCATGTTGGTGCAACGCATGAAAGACGCGGCGCAGAAAAAAGGCGTCGAGGTCACTATCAAAGCGGTTCCTGTTGCGGAATTTAAAGATGAAATTGCAACAGCGGATATCGTGTTGCTGGGGCCGCAGGTGAAATACGAGCAGGCAAAATTGCAGGCGCAGGCGGAACCGCTGGGCAAGAAAGTGGCGGTGATCGACATGATGGATTACGGCATGATGAAAGGTGATGTCGTTCTGGAAAAAGCCCTTAAGCTACTGGAGTGAATGCGTGGAAGATTTAGAAACCATCATTATGGAGTTGTTGGTTAACGCGGGCGCGGCGCGTAGCCAGGCATTAACCGCGTTACAAATGGCGCGTAAAGGCGATTTTGCTGAAGCAGAAAAAGCGATGGAAGAGTCGCGCGAATTCGTGAAAGCCGCGCATAAAATTCAAACCCAGCTTATCGGGCTCGATGAAGGCACCGGTAAGCTGCCGGTGAATTTGATCACCGTTCATTCGCAGGATCACCTGATGAACGCAATGGTGATTCAGGATCTGGCGACCGATATGATCGAGCTTTACCGCCGCCTGCCGCCGCGAGATTAAGACATCGCTTTCATACGATTACTATGCCCGCTCTGGCGGGCTTTTTTTCGTGCAGCGAAAAGTCGTGACGTGTTTTCCCCATGTAATTGCGTAATTGCACAACATGGCATTCGGGATGGTGCAGAGAAATGCCGCTGCCCGGCGCCTATACAACCCGTCCTGCAACGCGATCGCGGTCTTAGGCCGCGGATTTCAGACAAAAAAAAACCCGCCGAAGCGGGTTTTTTATTACGCGAAACGATTACTCGTTGTCGGAACCACCCAGACCTGCGTTCAGCAGTTCTGCCAGGCTCGCGGACGCGTCTTCCGCAGTCACCTGCGGTGCTGCCGGCAGTTCGCCAGCGGCGCGACGGCGCATACGATCCTGGTGGTACGCATAACCAGTACCGGCCGGGATCAGACGACCCACGATGACGTTCTCTTTCAGACCGCGCAGTTCGTCGCGTTTACCCGCAACGGCTGCTTCGGTAAGCACACGAGTGGTCTCCTGGAACGATGCCGCGGAGATGAAGGACTCGGTTGCCAGAGACGCTTTGGTGATACCCAGCAGATCGCGTGCATAGGTTGCACCGATTTTGCCTGCTGCTTCCAGCTCGCGGTTAGCGATCTTGACGCGAGAGTATTCAACCTGCTCACCTTCCAGGAAGTCGGAGCTTCCTGCGTTAACGATGGTGGCTTTACGCAGCATCTGACGAACGATAACTTCGATGTGCTTATCGTTGATCTTAACGCCCTGCAGACGGTAAACGTCCTGTACTTCGTTGGTGATATAACGCGTTACCGCGTGTACGCCACGAAGACGCAGAATGTCGTGCGGTGCTTCCGGACCGTCGGAAACCACGTCACCACGTTCTACACGTTCACCTTCAAACACGTTGAGCTGACGCCATTTCGGAATCATCTCTTCGTACGGATCGCTACCGTCAACCGGCGTGATCACCAGACGGCGTTTACCTTTGGTCTCTTTACCGAAGGAGATGATACCGCTGATTTCCGCCAGGATTGCCGGCTCTTTCGGACGACGTGCTTCGAACAGATCCGCAACGCGCGGCAGACCACCGGTAATATCCTTGGTACCGCCGGATTCCTGCGGAATACGCGCCAGGGTGTCACCGGAGCTGATCTGAACGCCATCTTCCAGCTGAACAATCGCTTTACCCGGCAGGAAGTACTGGGCAGGCATATCGGTGCCCGGGATCAGTACGTCGTTGCCATTAGCGTCAACGATTTTCAGTGCCGGACGCAGGTCTTTACCGCCAGAGGTACGCTCTGCAGAGTCCAGAACCACCAGCGAAGAGAGACCGGTCAGTTCGTCGGTCTGACGAGTAATCGTCTGGCCGTCGATCATATCGGTGAAGCGGATGAAACCAGCCACTTCAGTGATAACCGGCATGGTGTGCGGATCCCAGTTTGCAACGGTTTCACCGCCGGCAACCTGCTCGCCATCACCCTTCGCCATTACCGCACCGTAAGGCACTTTATAGCTTTCTTTGGTACGACCGAATTCGTCGATCAGTTTCAGCTCAGTGTTACGGGAGGTGATAACCAGTTTGCCACTGGAGTTCACAACCGTCTTCGCGTTGCTCAGGCGGATGCTACCTTTGTTTTTCACCTGGATGCTGGATTCAGCAGCCGCACGAGATGCCGCACCACCGATGTGGAACGTACGCATCGTCAGCTGTGTACCCGGCTCACCGATGGACTGTGCCGCGATAACGCCGATGGCTTCACCTTTGTTGATGATGTGGCCACGCGCCAGGTCACGACCATAGCAGTGGGCGCACACACCAAAGTCGGTGTCACACGATACAACGGAACGCACTTTCACTGAGTCAACAGAGTTCGCTTCCAGCAGGTCACACCACTGTTCGTGCAGCAGCGTATTGCGCGGAACCAGAATATCTGCAGTACCCGGCTTCAGAATGTCTTCTGCGGTTACACGACCCAGAACGCGATCGCGCAGCGGCTCTTTAACATCGCCACCTTCGATAACCGGCGTCATGGTGATGCCTTCCAGCGTGCCACAATCGTCTTCGGTTACGACCAGATCCTGTGCCACGTCTACCAGACGACGGGTCAGGTAACCGGAGTTCGCGGTTTTCAGTGCGGTATCCGCCAGACCTTTACGCGCACCGTGCGTGGAGATGAAGTACTGGAGTACGTTCAGACCTTCACGGAAGTTCGCGGTGATCGGCGTTTCGATGATGGAGCCATCCGGCTTCGCCATCAGACCACGCATACCAGCAAGCTGACGAATCTGGGCTGCAGAACCACGCGCACCGGAGTCGGCCATCATGTAGATGCTGTTAAAGGAAACCTGCTGCTCTTCAACGCCGTCACGGTTAATAACGGTTTCAGTTTGCAGGTTATCCATCATCGCTTTGGATACGCGATCGTTCGCCGCGGCCCAAATATCGATAACTTTGTTATAGCGTTCGCCAGCGGTCACCAGACCAGACTGGAACTGCTCCTGGATCTCAGCAACTTCGGCTTCCGCTTCGCTGATGATCTCGTGTTTTTTCGCCGGGATGACCATGTCATCGATACCCACGGATGCACCTGAACGCGCTGCATATGCAAAGCCGGTGTACATCGTCTGGTCAGCAAAAATAACGGTCGGCTTCAGGCCCAGAATGCGGTAACAGGTGTTCAGCATTTTGGAGATAGCCTTCTTGCCCAGCGCCTGGTTGACGATGGAGAAAGGCAGACCTTTCGGAACGATCATCCACAGAATCGCACGGCCAACGGTCGTGTCTTTCAGGCTGGTTTTCGCTACGAATTCGCCATTAGCGTCTTTTTCGTACTCGGTGATACGCACTTTAACGCGCGCATGCAGAGAGGCCAGGCCAGCGCGGTAAATACGCTCAGCTTCTTTCGGGCCAGTCAGCACCATGCCTTCGCCTTTGGCGTTAACACAGTCACGGGTCATGTAGTACAGACCCAGTACAACGTCCTGAGACGGAACGATGATAGGTTCGCCGTTCGCCGGAGACAGAATGTTGTTGGTGGACATCATCAGCGCACGCGCTTCCAGCTGGGCTTCCAGCGTCAGCGGTACGTGAACAGCCATCTGGTCACCATCGAAGTCGGCGTTATATGCCGCACAAACCAGCGGGTGCAGCTGGATGGCTTTACCTTCGATCAGTACCGGTTCAAACGCCTGGATACCCAGACGGTGCAGTGTTGGTGCACGGTTCAGCAGTACCGGGTGTTCGCGGATAACTTCGTCCAGGATATCCCAAACGACAGCTTCTTCGCGCTCAACCATTTTCTTCGCGGCTTTGATGGTGGTGGCGAGGCCACGCAGTTCCAGCTTGCCGTAGATGAACGGTTTGAACAGCTCCAGTGCCATTTTCTTCGGCAGACCGCACTGATGCAGACGCAGGTATGGACCTACGGTGATTACAGAACGACCGGAATAGTCAACACGCTTACCGAGCAGGTTCTGACGGAAACGACCCTGTTTACCTTTGATCATATCGGCCAAAGATTTCAGCGGACGTTTGTTGGAACCGGTGATCGCACGACCGCGACGGCCGTTATCCAGCAGGGCGTCAACCGCTTCCTGCAGCATACGTTTTTCGTTGCGTACGATGATATCCGGCGCCGCCAGATCCAGCAGGCGTTTCAGACGGTTGTTACGGTTGATCACGCGACGGTACAGATCGTTCAGATCCGACGTTGCGAAACGACCACCATCCAGCGGAACCAGCGGACGCAGATCCGGCGGCAGCACTGGCAGAACAGTCAGGATCATCCACTCCGGTTTGTTACCAGACTGTACGAACGCTTCCAGCAGTTTGATACGCTTGGTCAGCTTCTTACGTTTGGTTTCGGAGTTGGTTTCGTTCAGCTCTTCGCGCAGCTGTTCGCACTCTTGCTCCAGATCCATGCTTTTCAGCAGGGCCTGAATAGCTTCGGCGCCCATTTTCGCGTCGAATTCGTCACCGAACTCTTCCAGCGCGTCCAGGTACTGTTCTTCGGTCAGGATCTGGTTACGTTCCAGATTGGTCATACCGCCTTCGATAACCACATAGGATTCGAAGTACAGAACACGTTCGATATCGCGCAGCGGCATATCCAGCAGCAGGCCGATACGGGACGGCAGAGATTTCAGGAACCAAATGTGGGCGGTCGGAGACGCCAGCTCGATGTGGCCCATGCGCTCACGACGCACTTTCGTCTGGGTCACTTCAACGCCGCACTTCTCACAGATCACACCACGGTGTTTCAGGCGCTTGTACTTACCGCACAGGCACTCGTAATCTTTTACTGGCCCGAAAATACGCGCACAGAAAAGGCCGTCACGCTCAGGTTTGAACGTACGGTAGTTGATGGTTTCCGGCTTCTTAACTTCACCAAAAGACCATGAACGGATCATGTCTGGCGATGCCAGAGCAATTTTGATCGCATCAAACTCTTCGGTTTTAGTTTGCGCTTTCAGAAACTTTAATAAGTCTTTCACGGATTTGCTCCCGTCGGAGTTAGCACAATCTGGTGCCGGGGATTAACCCGGCACCAGTGACCTGTTTGAGCGAGAGTTACTCGTCTTCCAGCTCGATGTTGATACCCAGCGAACGAATCTCTTTCAACAGTACGTTGAAGGACTCAGGCATACCCGGTTCCATCTGATGGTTGCCGTCCACGATGTTTTTATACATCTTGGTACGACCGTTCACGTCATCAGACTTAACGGTGAGCATTTCCTGCAGGGTGTATGCCGCGCCGTATGCTTCCAGCGCCCACACTTCCATCTCCCCGAAGCGCTGACCACCGAACTGCGCCTTACCACCCAGCGGCTGCTGAGTAACCAGGCTGTAAGAACCGGTAGAACGCGCATGCATCTTGTCATCAACCAGGTGGTTCAGTTTCAGCATGTACATGTAGCCAACGGTAACCTGGCGCTCGAATTGCTCACCGGTACGACCGTCGAACAGTGTGATCTGACCGGAAGTCGGCAGGCCACCCAGCTGTAACAGTTCCTTGATTTCAGACTCTTTCGCACCGTCGAAGACCGGCGTTGCGATCGGCATACCTTTGCGCAGGTTTTCTGCCAGACGCAGAACTTCCTCATCGCTGAAGGTGCTCAGGTCGACTTTCTGACGAACGTCAGCACCCAGATCGTATGCACGCTGGATGAATTCGCGCAGTTTCGCGACTTCTTGCTGCTGTTTCAGCATGGCGTTGATCTTGTCGCCGATACCTTTCGCAGCCATACCCAGGTGAGTTTCAAGGATCTGACCGATGTTCATACGAGACGGTACGCCCAGCGGGTTCAGTACGATGTCAACCGGCGTGCCGTTTTCATCGTATGGCATATCTTCGATCGGGTTGATCTTGGAGATAACACCCTTGTTACCGTGACGACCTGCCATTTTGTCACCAGGCTGGATCTGACGTTTAACGGCCAGATAAACCTTAACGATTTTCAGCACGCCCGGTGCCAGATCGTCGCCCTGAGTGATTTTGCGGCGTTTCGCTTCGAGTTTTTTCTCGAACTCGTGTTTCAGTTCGTCATACTGCTCAGCCAGCTGTTCCAGCTGATTTTGTTTCTCTTCGTCGGTCAGGCCGAGTTCCAGCCAGCGGTCGCGCGGCAGTTTGTCGAGCTTGTCAGCTTCAACGCCGCCGGAAACCAGCACGCTGTGAATACGGCTAAACAGGCCAGCTTCGAGGATCTGCAGTTCTTCAGACAGGTCTTTCTTCGCCTGTTTGAGCTGCATTTCTTCGATTTCCAGCGCACGTTTGTCTTTTTCCACGCCATCGCGGGTAAAGACCTGAACGTCGATTACGGTGCCGGAAACACCGTTCGGTACGCGCAGAGAAGAGTCTTTAACGTCAGACGCTTTCTCACCGAAGATCGCACGCAGCAGTTTCTCTTCTGGCGTCAGCTGGGTTTCACCTTTCGGCGTTACCTTACCAACCAGAATGTCGCCGCCGGTCACTTCCGCACCGATGTAAACGATACCGGATTCATCCAGTTTAGAGAGCGCGGCTTCACCCACGTTCGGGATGTCTGCGGTGATCTCTTCTGGCCCCAGCTTGGTGTCACGAGACACACACGCCAGTTCCTGGATGTGAATCGTGGTGAAACGATCTTCCTGAACCACACGCTCGGAGACGAGGATGGAGTCTTCGAAGTTGTAACCGTTCCACGGCATGAACGCTACGCGCATGTTCTGACCGAGCGCCAGTTCACCGAGGTCGGTGGACGGGCCGTCTGCCAGCACGTCGCCGCGCTCAATTGGCTCACCCAGATAAACACACGGCATCTGGTTGATGCAGGTGTTCTGGTTAGAACGGGTGTATTTGGTCAGGTTATAGATGTCGATACCTGCTTCGCCCGGGTACATCTCATCTTCGTTAACTTTGATAACGATACGAGAGGCATCCACGTACTGGACAGTACCGCCACGTTTAGCAACTGCGGTTACACCGGAGTCAACGGCAACAGCACGTTCCATACCGGTACCAACCAGCGGCTTGTCAGCGCGCAGAGTCGGAACCGCCTGACGTTGCATGTTCGCACCCATCAATGCACGGTTGGCGTCATCGTGTTCCAGGAACGGGATCAAGGATGCACCGACAGAAACCACCTGTTGGGTGGAAACGTCCATGTAGTCAACCTGGTCTGCGCTGAAGAGGCTGGATTCGCCTTTGCTGCGGCAGGTTACCAGATCGTCTACGAAACGACCTTCTTCCGTCAGGTTGGTGTTCGCCTGAGCGATAACGTAGTTACCTTCTTCGATAGCAGAAAGGTAATGGATCTCGTCAGTTACAACGCCGTCGGTCACTTTACGGTACGGCGTTTCCAGGAAGCCGTATTCGTTAGTCTGTGCGTACACGGACAAGGAGTTGATCAGACCGATGTTCGGACCTTCAGGCGTTTCGATCGGACATACGCGACCGTAGTGGGTCGGGTGTACGTCTCGAACTTCAAAGCCTGCGCGCTCACGGGTCAGACCGCCTGGGCCGAGTGCAGAGATACGACGTTTGTGCGTAATCTCGGACAGCGGGTTGTTCTGGTCCATAAACTGTGACAGCTGGCTGGAACCGAAGAACTCTTTAACGGCTGCAGAGATAGGCTTCGCGTTGATCATGTCCTGCGGCATCAGGGTATCCAGATCGCCCAGAGACAGACGCTCTTTCACCGCACGTTCTACACGAACCAGGCCAACACGGAATTGGTTTTCCGCCATTTCGCCCACGGAACGGATACGACGGTTGCCGAGGTGGTCGATATCATCCACTTCACCGATGCCGTTACGGATACCGATGAGCTTTTTCATCACTTCGATGATGTCTTCTTTGCTCAGGATACCGGAACCTTCGATGCTGTCGCGCAGCAGAGAACGGTTGAACTTCATGCGACCAACCGCAGAGAGATCGTAGCGGTCTTCAGAGAAGAACAGGTTCTCGAACAGGCTTTCTGCAGCTTCGCGAGTCGGCGGCTCACCAGGGCGCATCATGCGGTAGATTTCTACCAGCGCGCTCAGACGATCGTTGGTCGGGTCGACACGTACGGTCTCAGAGATGTACGGACCGTGGTCCAGATCGTTGGTGAACAAGGTTTCGATACGTTTGTGACCAGACTGGCTCAGCTTCGCCAGCAGATCGAGCGACAGCTCCATGTTTGCCGGGCAGATCAGCTCGCCAGTGGATTCGTCAACGTAGTCTTTAGCTGCAACTTTGCCTGCGATGTACTCAACCGGTACTTCAATGTGTTGAATTTCGTCTTTTTCCAGCTGACGAATATGACGCGCGGTAATACGGCGACCTTTTTCAACATACATTTTGCCGTTTGCTTCGATATCGAAGGATGCAGTTTCGCCACGCAGGCGTTCCGGCACCAGTTCCATCTGCAATTTGTTGTCGCGGATTTCAAAGACAACTTTCTCAAAGAACAGATCGAGAATCTGCTCAGTGGTGTAGTTCAGCGCGCGCAGAATAATGGTCGCCGGCAGTTTACGGCGGCGGTCGATACGCACGAAGAGGTTATCTTTCGGGTCGAACTCGAAGTCCAGCCATGACCCACGGTAAGGAATAATACGTGCGTTATAAAGCACCTTACCAGATGAGTGGGTTTTCCCCTTATCGCTGTCGAAGAAGACGCCAGGACTACGGTGCAGCTGAGAAACGATAACACGCTCAGTACCGTTGATAACAAAGGTACCGTTGTCGGTCATGAGCGGAATTTCGCCCATGTAGACTTCTTGTTCTTTAATGTCTTTAACGGTGCCTTCCGGCGCTTCGCGCTCGTAGATCACCAGACGCAGTTTTACGCGCAGCGGAGCGGAATACGTTACACCACGGATCTGACATTCTTTAACGTCAAAAACAGGTTCGCCAAGACGGTAGCTGACGTATTGCAGTTCCGAATTGCCGCTGTAGCTCTTAATCGGGAACACGGAGCGGAACGCCGCTTCCAGACCGTACTGCCCTTCAGGATCTTGCTCGATAAACTTCTGGAACGAGTCAAGCTGGATAGAAAGGAGATATGGGACATCCAGTACTTGTGGACGTTTACCAAAATCCTTACGAATACGTTTTTTCTCGGTATAGGAGTAAACCATAGGGTTCCTCAGCTCGCTGACAAGTCGACCCACTCTGTCCGTCGAAAGGGACAGTTTATGCAACACTATTTTTTTAGACCGGAAAGTGGAGCACTTCCCGCAATGCTTGTTGCTATCACGCTTAAATCATTTCATTGCGATTTACACAGAAAGAACTTTCTGTCGCAGTATATTAAGTCGTCGATAGAAACAAGCATTGTAAAGGCTACTGGCAGTCAAACAGTGTGAAACGCTACCGGTACCTTCTACAGCGCAAAAAGGCTGGTGACCAAAAAGTCACCAGCCATCAGCCTAATTTCTCAGGCTGCAACCGGAAGGGTTGGCTTATTTAACTTCAACTTCAGCGCCAGCTTCTTCCAGAGATTTTTTCAGAGCTTCAGCGTCATCTTTGCTCACGCCTTCTTTCAGAGCGGCCGGAGCAGATTCTACCAGGTCTTTAGCTTCTTTCAGACCCAGGCCAGTTGCGCCACGTACTGCTTTGATAACAGCAACTTTGTTAGCGCCAGCGGCTTTCAGAATTACGTCGAACTCAGTTTTTTCTTCAGCAGCATCAGCAGCCGGGCCAGCAGCAACAGCTACAGCAGCAGCAGCAGAAACACCGAATTTTTCTTCCATTGCAGAGATCAGTTCTACAACGTCCATTACGGACATAGCGGCAACTGCTTCAATGATTTGATCTTTAGTGATAGACATTTAAATTGTTCCTGAATATCAGAATAAGTTTATACGTAAGCAAATGCTTTATAAAGAAAACTGCGATTAAGCAGCTTCTTTCGCATCGCGTACAGCAGCCAGAGTACGAACCAGTTTGCCAGCAGAGGCTTCTTTCATGGTTGCCATCAGGCGTGCAATTGCTTCTTCGTAGGTCGGCAGGGTTGCCAGGCGATCGATCTGGGACGCCGGGATCAACTCACCTTCAAAGGCAGCGGCTTTGACCTCAAATTTTGCATTCGCTTTCGCGAACTCTTTGAACAGACGAGCAGCAGCGCCCGGGTGTTCCATAGAGTATGCAATCAGGGTCGGACCAACGAACGCGTCTTTCAGGCACTCAAACTGAGTACCCTCAACAACACGGCGCAGCAGGGTGTTGCGAACAACACGCATGTAAACGCCGGCTTCGCGACCTGCTTTACGCAGTTCGGTCATTTTATCTACGGTAACGCCACGGGAATCCGCAACAACCGCAGACAGCGCGCCTTTGGCTACTTCGCTGACTTCAGCAACAATCGCTTGTTTGTCTTGAAGATTTAAAGCCATTAGCTTTGCTCCTGGATGTTTGCCAGGGCTCATGCCCTGGAACTCACTTCACTCTTCTCAATGAAAAGAGCGTCTTAATACGGTGAGCAGAAACAAGCCAAAGAGTACTTTAAAAATAATCTTTAGGTTCTGTCACCGTCTACGCAGGGAATTAAGCTTCTTACGAAACACCTGCGGTCTTCGACGGAGGCCTGGATTAGGCCAGACTCCAACGAACAAATCTGTTTGTTTGCTAACTTACGCTAGCAAAACGTGGGGGTAAGATTGTAGACAAATCCACCACCCACGTAAAGGCGAATATTAGTTCGCTACTGCGTTCAGACCAGCCTGGTCTACCGCAACACCCGCACCCATGGTGGTGGAGATGCTAATTTTCTTGATGTACACGCCTTTCGCCTGAGACGGTTTTGCTTTTTTCAGCGCAACCAGCAGAGATTCCAGGTTTTCTTTCAATTTGTCAGCGTCAAAATCCACTTTACCGATGGTGGTATGGATGATGCCGTTTTTGTCGTTACGGTAACGAACCTGACCGGCTTTAGCGTTTTTAACCGCTTCAGCAACGTTCGGCGTTACGGTACCAACTTTCGGGTTTGGCATCAGGCCACGCGGACCCAGAACCTGGCCCAGCTGGCCAACAACGCGCATTGCATCCGGAGAAGCAATTACTACGTCGAAGTTCATTTCGCCTTTTTTGATCTGCTCAGCCAGATCTTCCATACCTACCAGCTCAGCGCCAGCTGCTTTAGCAGCTTCAGCGTTCGGGCCCTGGGTAAATACGGCTACGCGAACAGAACGGCCAGTACCGTGCGGCAGTACAGTTGCACCACGTACGTTCTGGTCAGATTTACGCGCATCGATGCCGAGGTTAACAGCAACGTCTACGCTTTCTACGAATTTAGCAGTGGCCAGCTCTTTCAGCAGAGCAATGGCTTCGTTGATGTCGTACTGTTTGGTCGCATCAACTTTGTCACGGATCACGCGCATGCGCTTGGTCAGTTTAGCCATTTCTTAATCCTCCACTACCAGGCCCATGGAACGCGCAGTACCTTCGATTGAGCGAGTCATCGCTTCAATGTCAGCACCGGTCATGTCCGCGGCTTTAGTCTGAGCAATTTCCTGCACCTGAGCGCGGGTTACTTTGCCCACTTTGTCTTTGTTCGGCTTGCCGGAACCAGACTTGATACCAGCCGCTTTCTTCAGCAGAACTGCTGCCGGAGGCGTTTTGGTAACGAAAGTGAAGGAGCGGTCAGCGTAAACGGTAATAACAACCGGAATTGGCAGACCTTTTTCGATGGAATCAGTTTTGGCGTTAAACGCTTTACAGAATTCCATGATGTTAACACCCTGCTGACCCAGAGCCGGACCAACCGGTGGGCTCGGGTTTGCCATGCCAGCTGCAACCTGCAGCTTGACGTAGGCCTGGACTTTCTTAGCCATTGAAATTTCCTCGTTTGGGTATAGCGCCCCGAAAGGCTCCCCGTGTTTGAATACGTTTTACGGATACGAGACCCATAAAAACAAAAGGCGCGAAATTGTATGTCAATTTCGCGCCCTGTGCAACGTTTGATCGCCGAATATTTAGGCTTTTTCGACCTGGCTGAAATCCAGTTCTACCGGGGTCGCACGACCGAAGATAGAAACAGACACTTTAAGGCGAGACTTCTCATAGTCCACCTCTTCAACCACACCGTTAAAGTCGGCAAACGGACCGTCGCTAACGCGGACCATTTCACCCGGTTCAAACAGCGTTTTCGGACGCGGCTTATCACCAACCTGTTGCAGGCGGTTCATGATCGCATCCACTTCTTTATCGCTAATCGGCGCCGGACGATCGGACGTGCCGCCGATGAAGCCCATTACGCGCGGAACGCTGCGTACCAGGTGCCAGCTGGCGTCATTCATCACCATCTGGACAAGGACGTAGCCCGGGAAGAATTTGCGTTCGCTTTTGCGACGCTGACCACCACGGATTTCGACCACTTCTTCAGTCGGCACCATGACTTCGCCAAACAACTCTTCCATATTGTGTAATTTGATATGCTCGCGCAGCGAAGTAGCTACGCGGCCTTCAAAACCGGAAAACGCCTGAACGACGTACCAGCGCTTTTTAGGAGCTTCAGACATCTCAGAACCTCAGGCCAGTGATAAAGGAAACCAGGCGGACCAGAATACCATCCAGTCCCCACAGGATCAGTGACATGACTGCAGTTACGGCAGCCACGATCAATGTGGTGTGCAATGTTTCCTGACGAGTGGGCCAAATCACTTTACGTACTTCGGTTCTCGCTTCACGGGCAAAAGCAACGGTCGCTTTACCCTTCGTCGTCAACAGCGCGACACCACCTGCTGCAGCAATCAGAATAACAACTGCCAGCGCGCGGAGCGGCAGCATCATGTCACGATAAAGATAGTTGCCAACGATAGCCACGAGCAGCAGTACTGCAACAACAACCCACTTCATCGCTTCCAGGCCGCGCCCGCTCCCTTGAGCTTCGGTATTCGCACTCATAAACCAACCTGTCACAAGAATTCAGACAAACATTTTTGCCCCGCATAAGCGAGGCAACCAAACCGAAATGCTCTGGCGAGATTCGGACTAACGCCCTCTTCAGAGCCTGTCTCAGCAATGATTATGACAAATAAAATCACTGATGAGCCAGGTTCTGGTTCGAAAGCGTACAAAAAGGGCATCAAATGATGCCCTCTTCTTGCGCATTGCGTCAAATGTTATCAGCGATTAGCTGAGAACTTTTGCTACAACGCCCGCGCCAACGGTACGGCCGCCTTCACGGATTGCGAAACGCAGACCATCGTCCA
>NZ_DAMCGF010000020.1:0-55905 GCF_032104925.1 Kosakonia sp. | reverse complement strand
TGGTGCGTCTACCAATTTCGCCACTCCCGCAAAAAAGATGGTGGCTACGACGGGAATCGAACCTGTGACCCCAGCATTATGAGTGCTGTGCTCTAACCAGCTGAGCTACGTAGCCATCTTTTTTCGCGTTACCTTATCGGCGTTGCGGGGCGCATTATGCGTATTGGGCCTTACAGCGTCAATACCTTTTTCATCGAAAATTGCCGGAATGTGACTGTTTGGTTAGGTTGCGAACAGCATGACGCTTTATTGGGCGAAAATTGATTTTATTCATTAAATCAGCGCACAAAAAACAACAGGCCCCGCAGGGCCTGTAAGAATAACCATTACTTATTAATAAGCTGACTGGTGAATACCAACCGCGCGACCTGACGGATCGTTCATGGTTTTGAAGGCTTCGTCCCATTCAAACGCTTTTGCGGAAGAACAGGCAACGGACGGGCCGCCGGGAACACATTCCGCTGCGCTTGCCAGCGGGAACAGCTCTTCAAAAATTTCGCGGTACAGATACGCTTCTTTCGATGCTGGCGTGTTGTACGGGAAACGGTAGCTGGCAGTTGCCAGCTGTTGATCCGTAACCTGCTGCGCCGCAACTTCTTTCAGCGTATCGATCCAGCTATAACCCACGCCGTCGGAGAACTGCTCTTTCTGGCGCCATGCCACGCTTGCCGGCAGGTAGGACTCAAAACATTCGCGCAGAATGTGTTTCTCCATTTTGCCGTTGCTGCCGCACATTTTGTCTTCCGGGTTGATACGCATCGCCACGTCGAGGAATTTTTTATCCAGGAACGGTACACGCGCCTCCACGCCCCAGGCGGACATCGCTTTGTTTGCACGGGCGCAGTCAAACATATGCAGGGCCTGCAGTTTACGCACGGTTTCTTCGTGCAGCTCTTTGGCATCCGGCGCTTTATGGAAATAGAGATAACCGCCAAACACTTCATCGGAACCTTCGCCGGAGAGCACCATTTTGATGCCCATCGCTTTGATTTTACGCGACATCAGATACATCGGCGTCGAGGCACGAATCGTCGTCACGTCATAGGTTTCGATGTGGTAAATCACATCGCGAATCGCATCCAGTCCTTCCTGCACGGTGAAATGAATTTCATGGTGCACGGTGCCAAGATGGTTGGCGACTTCCTGCGCCGCTTTCAGATCCGGCGCGCCTTTCAGACCCACGGCGAAGGAGTGCAGTTGCGGCCACCAGGCTTCTGATTTCTCCTGATCTTCAACGCGACGGGCTGCGAATTTTTTGGTGATCGCGGAAATGACCGAAGAATCCAGACCACCCGAAAGCAGCACGCCGTACGGCACATCGGACATCAGATGGCTTTTCACCGCGTCTTCCAGCGCCTGGCGCAGTTCCGCTTTGTCGGTCACGTTGTCTTTTACTGCATCGTAGTCAAACCAGTCGCGCTGATAATAAGAGCGGATTTCACCGTCTTTACTCCACAGGTAGCTGCCTGCCGGGAACTCTTTAATGGTGCGGCAAACCGGCACCAGCGCTTTCATTTCGGACGCCACGTACAGGTTGCCGTGTTCGTCGTGCCCCATATACAGCGGGATAATGCCGATATGGTCGCGGCCAATCAGGTAAGCATCTTTTTCACTGTCGTACAGGGCGAAAGCGAACATACCTTGCAAGTCGTCGAGGAATTCCGGCCCTTTTTCCTGATACAGCGCGAGGATCACTTCACAGTCAGAACCGGTCTGGAATGCGTAACGGTCGCCATATTCTGCGCGTAGCGCCTGGTGGTTATAAATTTCACCGTTCACTGCCAGCGCATGTGTTTTCTTCTCGTTGTAGAGCGGCTGTGCCCCGGCGTTAACGTCAACAATAGACAGACGTTCATGCGCCAGAATGGCTTTATCACTTGCATAAACACCGGACCAGTCCGGGCCGCGGTGGCGCATCAGTCGGGATAATTCCAGCGCTTTTTTACGTAATTCGACTGCGTCGGTTTTAATATCCAGTACGCCAAAAATTGAACACATAGACTTCTCCGTTAACCTTGAGTGCAAAGCTGTAATGTTGTGTGCTTGCAGTCAAAATGCCGCAAAAACGGGGCAGCGCGCAAGCCTTTTACCGCGCTGAAAGTAAAAAGTGCAATGATGATTATTGAATGCTGAAAAAAGAGTATGCATAAGACTCTGTTATTGATGAATCGGCAAAATAATGCGCTTTTTATTGAATGGTGTTCTTTTTGACAGGGGTGAAAATAAAAAACCACGCCCGAAGACGTGGTGAAGTTTAGATAACGTCGATTTCCGCGACCGAGGGGTAAATCCACGACGGGCGAAACGGCATGCTGTCGATATCATCGATGCGCGACACGCCAGAGAGTACCAGGATGGTTTCAAGCCCGGCCTGGAAACCCGCCAGTATATCGGTGCGCAGGTTATCGCCCACAATCACCGTCTGTTCGGAATGCGCCTGCATAGTGTTGAGCGCCGCACGGATAATCCATGGGCTGGGTTTGCCGACATAGAAAGGTTTGCGGCCGGAAATTTTTTCAATACCTGCACACAGCGCACCGCAGGCTGGGTAGTATCCGCGCCCGTGGGTGTCAGGGTTGGTGGCGATAAAGCGCGCGCCGTTCGCCACGAAGAACGCTGCTTTATGCATCATTTCCCAGTTATAGGAGCGGGTCTCGCCAACGATGACAAAATCCGGGTTGATATCGGTAATGGTAAAACCAGCTTTGTAAAGCTCGTGGATCAGTGCGCCTTCGCCCACCACATAGGCTTTTTTCCCTTCCTGGCGTTTAAGAAAATCAGCGGTCGCCATCGCCGAGGTATAAAAGACGCTGGCAGGCACATCAATCCCCGCGGAGACAAAGCGGTTCGCCAGATCCTGGCCCGTTTGCGAAGGGTAGTTGGTCAGTAATACCAGCGGCATGCCTTTTTCAAGGATGCGGGAGATAAACTCCGCAGCACCCGGTACGGCAACGTTGTCGTGCATCAGCACGCCGTCAATATCACAGATTACATTCTGAATGGTCATGGACTGTCCGGATAAAAAAATAAGTATTAACGATAGACGCTGTTAGTTTTCCAGCAAACGTTGCAGCAGCAGACCGTTCAACATAGCGCGTTTTACCAGAGCAAACGCGCCGATCGCCGAGCGGTGATCCAGCGCGGAAGGCACCACCGGCAAGTTTTTGCGAAACGCTTTTAACGCCTGAGTGTTAATGCACGCCTCAATGGCCGGGAGCAGCACTTTTTCTGCTTCAACAATTTCCCCGGCGATCACCACTTTCTGCGGGTTAAACAGGTTAATGGCAATGGCGATGGTTTTACCCAAATGGCGACCAACATATTCGATTACTTCACAGGCCAGCGCATCGCCTTTGTTGGCGGCTTTGCAGATGGTTTTGATAGAGCAATCTTCCAGCGTCAGGCGGCTCTGGTAGCCCTGTTCCAGTAGGTGACGAACGCGGTGTTCTATTGCGGCATTGGCGGCGATAGTTTCCAGACAGCCAAAATTGCCGCAGTGGCAGCGTTCGCCCAGTGGCTCGACTTGCACGTGTCCAATTTCGCCGACGTTGCCGTTACGACCGATAAAAATGCGCCCGTTAGAGATAATCCCGGCGCCCGTCCCGCGGTGCACGCGCACCAGAATGGAGTCTTCACAATCCTGGCTTGCCCCAAAATAGTGCTCGGCCAGCGCCAGACTGCGAATGTCATGCCCGACAAAACAGGTCAATTTGAAACGTTCTTCCAGGGCTTCCACCAGCGCCCAGTTTTCAACCTGAATATGCGGCATATAGCGAATCACACCGCTTTCCGGGTCTACCAGGCCCGGCAGAATAACGGAAATCGCGATCAGTTCGCGGATCTTACGCTGGCTGGTTTCAATAAAGTGGCTGATGGTATTGAGCAGAGCGTGTTCCAGCGTTTCCTGGGTACGTTCGGGAAGCGGATAATGCTCTTCCGCCAGCACTTTGCTGCTTAAATCGTACAAGGTCAGGGTGGTGTCGTAACGCCCGAGGCGCACGCCGATAGCCTGGAAACTGCGGGTTTCGGTAACAATGGAAATAGCGCGGCGGCCTCCGGTGGAGGCCTGCTGATCGACTTCTTTGATCAGCCCGCGTTCGATGAGCTGGCGCGTGATTTTTGTCACGCTGGCGGGAGCAAGCTGGCTTTGTTCGGCAATCTGAATGCGCGAAATGGGGCCGTGTTGGTCAATCAGGCGGTAAACCGCCGCGCTGTTAAGCTGCTTTACGAGGTCAACGTTACCGATTTGAGCTTGTCCGCCTGATGTCATACCGTCTCTTTATGCAGTGACGACCTCGTTGCCATTAACGATGGTCTTGATGATTTTATAATCGCGCGTGAACGCCGTCAGGTTCGCCACTTTCCCCGCGGCGAGACTTCCCAGCTTTTCGTCAACGCCAATGGCGCGAGCGGGGTAGAGGGTTGCCATACGCAGCGCTTCATCCAGCGCAATGCCGACATGCTCCACCAGATTTCGCACCCCTTCGATCATCGTCAGGGAGGAACCGCTCAGCGTTCCGTTTTCGTCCACGCACAGTCCATTACGGTAGTATATTGTTTTGCCAGCAAAAATGAACTGCTCAATATTCGCGCCTGCTGGCGCTGTCGCGTCAGTTACCAGGCAAAGTTTGTCGCCTTTCAATCGCTTAGCATTACGGATATTAACGTAATCGACATGCAGGCCATCTGCAATCACGCCGCAGTAAACGTCTGTGTCATCAAGTACTGCGCCTGCCAGACCGGGTTCACGGCCGGTAATATACGGCATGGCATTATATAAATGTGTGGCGAACGTGATCCCGGCGCGGAAACCAGCTTTTGCTTCTTTTAACGTTGCGTTGGAGTGACCGGCAGAAACCACGATGCCCGCGTCAGCTAACTGGCGAATCACCTCGGTGCCCGCCATTTCCGGAGCCAGCGTAACTTTGGTGATCACATCGGCGTTCTGGCACAGGAAGTCGACTAACGCCGGATCAGGTTTACGCACGAATTCCGGGTTGTGCGTGCCTTTTTTAACAATATTCAGCCACGGCCCTTCCAGATGAAGGCCCAGCGCCTGATTCGGGTATTTAGCCAGGTAATCGCGCATTACCTGCACACCTTGTTTCATTAATTCATCGCTGGTGGTAATCAGCGTCGGCAGGTAGCTGGTGCAGCCGGATTTCTCATTTGCCTGCTGCATGATTTCCAGCGTTTTTACGCTAACGGCTTCTGCGGTGTCGTTAAACTGTACGCCGCCACAGCCGTTGAGCTGCACGTCGATAAAACCGGGGGCAAGGATGGCACCATTCAGCGAGCGTTGTTCAATTCCTGTTGGCAGCTCAGCCAGCGGACAAAGGCGTTCAATCAGACCATTGGCGATGACCAGCGCATGGTCATCCAGAATTTCATGGCCGGTGTAGATTCGGCCCTGGGTTAAAGCATACATAACGACCCCCGGTTAACTAGGTATACCGCTCCGCAGGATCCGCCTCGCGGAGCGGGAACTGACTTACAGACCTTTAATATTTTCCGCTTCTAACTCGTTGAAGTATTTCAACGTTTTCACTTTCAGCTCCATCGTGGACGGTTCGTCACAGACGATGACGGCTTTCGGGTGTAACTGCAGGCAACTGATGGTCCACATGTGGTTAACGTTGCCCTCAACAGCCGCCTGCAGCGCCTGCGCTTTCACGCCGCCGAGCACCAGGATCATCACCTCTTCCGCATCCAACAGCGTACCCACGCCAACGGTCAGAGCGTATTTCGGCACCTGATTAACGTCGCCGTCAAAGAAGCGAGAGTTCGCCACGCGAGTGTCATGGGTCAGGGTTTTAATACGGGTGCGCGAGGCCAGCGAAGACGCCGGTTCGTTAAACGCGATGTGCCCATCGTTGCCTACGCCACCCATAAACAGGTGAATTTTGCCGTAAGAGCGGATTTTTTCTTCATAACGGCGACATTCTGCGTCAATATCCGGCGCGTTGCCATCGAGCAGGTTAATATTTTCAGCCGGAATATCAACGTGATCGAAGAAATTGCGGTGCATAAAGCTGTGGTAGCTTTCCGGGTGATCTTTCGGCAAGCCGACATACTCATCCATGTTAAAGGTGACAACATGCTGGAAACTAACCTGGCCTGCTTTGTGCATCTCAACTAACGCTTTGTACGCGGTGAGCGGAGTTCCACCGGTTGGTAAGCCGAGAATAAACGGACGGTCTGCGGTTGGTTTGAACGCGTTGATACGATTGACGATATGGCGGGCTGCCCATTTGCCGACTTGTTCAGCTGTCGCCAGGGGAATCAGTCTCATTGTTCACCTCTAAAGTTAAATGAAGAAAGTTGGCGGAATGCGTGCTAACTCAGCGTTAAGCGTAACCTGGTTCGCGCCAGAGAGAAGGGAGCAATCCGTCCTGATATTTTTAATCATAAAATAAGTTTTACCTGTTTGCCAGTGATTGGGAGGGTGATTGACGATACTTAGTGATTTTAATCACAGAAAATACGCTTTTAATTTGCGAGGCGAATTAATTTTTCACACACTCTGTCAGGTAGTGAGAAAATAGCCGTGATTTCAGGGTTAGTGACACAATAAAAAACGACTGTTTCAGTGAGCTCTCATCGGGTTCATAGGGGGAATAAAAGTGAGTATTCTAGGTTATCTGCAAAAGATCGGCCGTGCGCTAATGGTGCCTGTCGCCACGCTGCCTGCGGCGGCAATTCTGATGGGTGTCGGGTACTGGATTGACCCGGTTGGCTGGGGGGGGCAAAACGCACTGGCGGCGTTTTTCATCCAGTCCGGCTCCGCCATTATCGATAACATGGGCGTGCTGTTCGCGGTGGGGGTCGCTTACGGTATGTCAAAAGACAAAGATGGTGCTGCGGCGCTGGCTGGCTTTGTCGGCTTCCTGGTTCTGACCACGCTCTGTTCACCGGCAGCAGTGGCAATGATCCAAAAAATCCCTGCGGATCAAGTTCCCGCCGCGTTTGGCAAAATCAAAAACCAGTTCGTCGGTATTCTGGTGGGGATTATTGCCGCTGAACTCTATAACCGCTTTAGCAGCGTTGAGCTGCCGAAAGCGCTCTCCTTCTTTAGCGGTCGCCGTCTGGTGCCGATCCTCACCTCGTTTGTGATGATCGTTGTTGCTTTCATCATGATGTATATCTGGCCGGTCGTGTTTAGCGGTCTGGTGGAATTTGGTGAGAGCATTCAGAAACTCGGCTCCGTTGGCGCTGGCGTTTACGCCTTCTTTAACCGCCTGTTAATTCCGGTCGGTTTGCACCACGCGCTCAACTCCGTGTTCTGGTTTGACGTAGCAGGTATTAACGATATTCCTAACTTCCTTGGTGGCGCGCAGTCTATTGAAGCCGGTAAAGCGGTGGTCGGTATCACTGGCCGTTACCAGGCAGGTTTCTTCCCGATCATGATGTTCGGCCTGCCGGGCGCGGCGCTGGCGATTTACCACTGCGCACGTCCGGAAAATAAAGCCAAAGTTCTGGGTATCATGATGGCGGGTGCGTTTGCCTCGTTCTTTACCGGTATCACTGAACCGCTGGAATTCTCCTTTATGTTCGTTGCGCCGGTACTGTATGTGATCCATGCAGTGCTGACTGGGATCTCCGTATTTATCGCCGCGAGCATGCACTGGATTGCCGGTTTCGGCTTCAGCGCCGGTCTGGTGGATATGGTGCTCTCCTCGCGTAACCCGCTGGCGACCCAGTGGTGGATGCTGATCCCGCAAGGTCTGGTGTTCTTCGTTATCTATTACGTGGTTTTCCGTTTCGCTATCACCAAGTTCAACATGCTGACTCCGGGTCGCGAACTGGCTGTTTCCGGCGACGAAGCGGATGGTCAGGATATGAATGTCAGCGGTAACACCGAGCAGGATGTGAGTGGCCTGGCGCGTCAGTATATCGCCGCGATTGGGGGGTCTTCTAACCTGACCGGTATTGACGCCTGCATTACTCGCCTGCGTTTAACGGTGAAAGACTCTTCGCTGGTGAACGAATCCATGGCGAAACGTCTTGGCGCCTCAGGCGTTATTCGCCTGAACAAAACCGGCGTGCAGATTATTGTTGGTTTCGTGGCGGAAAAAATTGCCGACGCGATGAGAACGGCAGGTGATGTCCCGGCTGCAGGCAGTGCTGCTCCGGCAGCGGCTCAGGCGGCATCGGTAAAGCCGCAGGCGGTACCGAACGCGACAACCATCGCTGAGTTGGTATCGCCTGTAACCGGTGAACTGGTGGCGCTGGATCAAGTGCCGGATGAAGCCTTTGCCAGCAAAGCCGTGGGTGATGGCGTGGCAGTGAAACCGACGGATAAAACCGTGGTTTCTCCGGCTGCGGGCACCATTGTGAAAATCTTCAACACTAACCATGCCTTCTGCCTGGAAACCGAGAAAGGTGCGGAAATCGTTGTCCATATGGGCATTGATACCGTGGCGCTGGGCGGCCAGGGCTTTACTCGCCTGGTTGAAGAAGGTGCGGAAGTGGTAGCGGGGCAGCCGATCCTCGAAATGGATCTGGAATACCTCAACGCGAATGCCCGTTCAATGATTAGCCCGGTGGTGGTCAGCAATATCGACGACTTTAGCGGTCTGGTTATCAAGGCGCAGGGCGCGGTGGTTGCTGGTCAGACTCCGCTGTATGAAATTAAAGGCTAATAGCTCCTGAGTAAGCTTTCATGCCTTAAGCGGCGGGGGAATATCCTCCGCCGCTTTTTTTTGCCTTGCATTTAATCAGTGCCATACTGATGTCGCTTTTATCAAGGGGATGATATGAAAAGGATAATTAGCGCGTTCTTTATCGCACTGACGTTAAGCGGCTGTATTCCACGTTACGCCACGCTGCGTCCACACTATGAAGTGGATGTGCGTAATCCGGCCGGGGAACCGATCTCAACGGCAATGATGTGGGTCAGCACCGGGCGTTCACCGCCGGGGTACTATCCGCCGCCGGAAGCGTTTCGAGCCGATCGGCAAGGGCATATCGACGTGGAGAAAAAATCCCAGTGGGAAAATATGATTTTCTTTTTGCACGGGACGAATTTCTACTCGTGGGGCTGGTGTATTGAAGCGCCGGGTTATGTTCCGCAAAACGGCGAGGGCGATGAGATAGCGAGCCCGGTCATCCTTAAACCGACCACGCAAGATTTACGCTGCCGACAAGCGCAGGACGTAGCTGAATACCTTTCTTCCGGGCATCAGTGATTTGTATAAGTAAAGGTTGTTTCCTGCGTCCTCTTATTAGATCATATGCCGTTATACGTTGTTTACGCCTTGAGGAACCTGTGATGAGTGAGGCAGAAGCCCGCCCGACTAACTTTATTCGCCAGATCATTGATGAAGATCTGGCCAGTGGTAAGCACACTACCGTCCATACCCGTTTTCCGCCTGAGCCAAATGGTTATTTGCACATTGGCCACGCGAAATCGATCTGCCTGAACTTTGGTATCGCCCAGGATTACCAGGGGCAGTGCAACCTGCGTTTCGATGACACAAACCCTGCAAAAGAAGACATCGAATACGTTGAATCTATTAAGAACGACGTGCAATGGTTGGGCTTTCACTGGTCTGGCGATATCTGCTACTCCTCGGATTATTTCGACAAGCTGTACGAATACGCGATCGAGCTTATCAACAAAGGCCTGGCCTACGTTGACGAGCTCTCCGCTGATGAGATCCGCGAATATCGCGGTACATTGACGGCACCGGGTAAGAACAGCCCGTATCGCGATCGCAGCGTGGAAGAGAACCTGGCGTTGTTTGAAAAAATGCGCGCGGGTGGCTTCGAAGAGGGTAAAGCGTGCCTGCGTGCGAAGATCGATATGGCGTCGCCGTTTATCGTGATGCGCGATCCGGTGCTGTATCGCATTAAATTCGCCGAACATCACCAGACCGGTAACAAGTGGTGCATCTACCCGATGTACGACTTTACCCACTGCATCAGTGATGCGCTGGAAGGCATTACTCATTCACTGTGTACGCTGGAATTCCAGGATAACCGCCGTCTGTATGACTGGGTGCTGGATAACATCACCATTCCGGTTCACCCGCGCCAGTACGAATTTTCGCGCCTGAATCTGGAATACACTGTGATGTCCAAGCGCAAGCTGAACCTGCTGGTCACTGACAAGCATGTTGAAGGCTGGGACGATCCGCGTATGCCGACCATCTCCGGTCTGCGCCGCCGTGGTTACACCGCAGGCTCTATCCGCGAATTCTGCAAACGTATCGGCGTCACCAAACAGGACAACACCATTGAGATGGCTTCTCTGGAGTCCTGCATCCGTGAAGATCTGAATGAAAACGCTCCGCGTGCAATGGCGGTTATCGATCCGGTGAAGCTGGTTATCGAAAATTACCCGCAGGGCAGCAGCGAAATCGTTAGTATGCCGAACCATCCGAATAAGCCGGAAATGGGCACACGTGACGTGCCGTTTAGCGGTGAAATCTGGATCGATCGCGCAGATTTCCGCGAAGAAGCCAACAAACAGTACAAACGTCTGGTACTGGGCAAAGAGGTTCGTCTGCGTAACGCTTATGTCATCAAAGCAGAACGCGTGGAGAAAGATGCCGATGGCAACATCACCACTATTTTCTGTTCTTACGATGCGGACACGCTGAGCAAAGATCCGGCCGATGGTCGCAAAGTGAAAGGGGTTATTCACTGGGTGAGCGCACAGCATGCGCTGCCGGTCGAAATCCGCCTTTACGATCGTCTGTTCAGCATCCCGAATCCGGGGGCGGCCGAAGATTTCCTGTCGACCATCAACCCGGAATCGCTGGTTATTAAGCAAGGCTACGCCGAACCGTCATTGAAAGAAGCAGAGGCGGGCAAAGCTTACCAGTTCGAACGTGAAGGCTATTTCTGCCTCGATAGCCGTCATGCAACCGCTTCCAAACCGGTGTTCAACCGCACAGTGGGTCTGCGCGATACCTGGGCGAAAATCGGCGACTGAGTAAGTCAATCAGAAACAATTGGGTTAAAGCGCCGCTTTCAGCGGCGCTTTTTTTTGCTTATCCATTAGCTTGTTACACTTTATATACATTCGCGACGCGAATTAATGTGTCTTCTCATTGATGCTTTTACTGAACAGATGGAAAGCATTTTTGTGGTTTTAAAAGTCGATTCTAATGTGTAATCGCTATCAATTAGTATTAATCTCTTTGTTTTTCCGGTTTTTATTGGTTGTTTTCCTGTTTTATGTAACATGTTTCAAAACACTACGGAATATGTGCTCTTCGTCATAATCCTGTCATTTTGCCGCTAAAAAACATTGATAATTCGCGTCGCGAAAAATAGTCTTAAGTCGGTAGTGAATTCGGGGGTTTTCGTAACTACCTAAACTATTTGACCTTTTTTCGTCATCTCCGGCGATTTTTTAATACGTCTAGAAGGAATCACTCATGCGTACGTTTAGTGGCAAACGTAGTACGCTGGCGCTGGCAATCGCCGGTGTCACAGCAATGTCGGGCTGGGTTGTCTCTCCACAGGCTCATGCAGCAGGCTTTATCGATGATTCCACGCTCACCGGCGGTATCTATTACTGGCAGCGTGAACGTGACCGCAAAGATGTTCTGGAAGATAAATACAAAACCAACCTTTCCCACTCAACATGGAACGCGAACCTGGATTTCCAGTCCGGTTACGCCGCCGATATGTTTGGTCTGGATATTGCTGCCTTCACCGCCATCGAGATGGCGGAAAACGGTGACAGCGCGCATCCTAACGAAATCGCTTTCTCCTCCAGCAATAAAGCCTACAAAGAAGACTGGTCAGGTGATAAGAGCGGGGTCAGCCTGTATAAAGCCGCGGCGAAATTTAAATATGGCCCGGTATGGGCGCGCGCGGGTTACATCCAGCCAACCGGCCAGACACTGTTAGCGCCGCACTGGAGCTTTATGCCAGGCACTTATCAGGGCGCTGAAGCCGGGGCGAATTTTGACTACGGCGATGCCGGGGCGTTGAGTTTCTCCTATATGTGGACCAACGAGTACAAATCGCCGTGGCATATCGAGATGGACAAGTTCTATCAAAACGATAAAAAGACCAAAGTTGATTACCTGCATTCGGTTGGCGCGAAATATGACTTTAAAAACGATCTGATCCTGGAAGCTGCGTTTGGTCAGGCTCAGGGGTATGTCGATCAATATTTCGCAAAAGCCAGCTACAAATTCGATATCGCGGGCAGCCCGCTGAGCACCAGTTACCAGTTCTACGGCACACGCGACAAAGTCAGCAATGGCGGCGTAAACGATATTTATGACGGCACGGCGTGGCTGCAGGCGCTGACATTTGGCTACAAAGTGGGGCAGGTCGATCTGCGTCTGGAAGGAACGTGGGTAAAAGCGGATGGTCAGCAGGGCTACTTCCTGCAACGTATGACGCCGACTTACGCTTCATCCAACGGTCGGCTGGATATCTGGTGGGATAACCGCTCTGACTTTAACGCCAACGGCGAAAAAGCGGTGTTCTTCGGTGCGATGTACGACCTGAAAAACTGGAACCTGCCGGGCTGGACGGTGGGCGCGTCTTACGCTTACGCCTGGGATGCGAAACCCGCAGATATGGCAACGCCAGATGCCTATTACGATCCGAACTACCGCCTGAAAGAGTCTTCTTACAGCCTCGATGCGATTTACACCCTGCAGGAAGGGCGTGCGAAAGGCACGATGTTTAAATTGCACTTCACCCAGTACGACAACCATTCCGACATCCCGAGCTACAGCGGCGGTTATGGCAACATCTTCCAGGATGAGCGCGATGTGAAGTTTATGGTTATCGCACCGTTTACCATTTTCTGATGAGCGCATGCCGGGTTCGGCCCGGCAAACTACAAGGAATACGTAATGAAAACAGTTCGTTTAAGTATGCTCGCCAGTGCCGTACTGGCGATGCTGGGCAGCACTGCGGCGCTGGCGAATCAGAGTACCGTGGATGCTATCAGCCAGTTTCATCTTAACTATGCGGTGAAAGATAATTTCGCCGCGCAACACGGCGTTGACTGCGCGAAGCTCGGCGCCGATTGGGCCTCCTGCAACAAAGCGGTGATCACGCTGACCAATAATGGCGACGCGGTAACCGACAAAGCGTGGGCCATCTATTTTCACAGCATTCGCCCGGTGCTGGAGGTAGCAAACGATCAGTTCAAAGTGACCCACATTATGGGCGACCTGCATAAGCTGGAACCGACCGACAAATTCACCGGTTTCCCGGCCAGGCAGGCGATAGAGATCCCGATTATCAATGAATACTGGCAGTTGTTTATCACCGATGTGTTGCCGCGCTGGTACGTCACCGCCGACGGCGCGACGGCGAAAGTCATTGCCAATACGGACACGGAAGATTTATCCCGCTTCGTTACACCGCTTGATAATCAGTGGAAACGCACGCCGGACGACAAAAATATCCTGATGACTGCTGAGGCGCGTTTTGAGAAAAATAGTGATGTGAAAACGCTAAACCTCGCATCGCTACGTGGTCAGATTGTGCCAACACCGCAGCACGTTAACATCCACGGGCAGGATGTCGACCTGAGTAAGGGCGTGAAGCTGGATCTCTCAGCGCTCAGTGCCGATGCACAGGATGCAGTGAAATCGCGTTTTGCATTGCTGGGGGTGAAAGAGGGCAGTTATCCGCTGCGGACTGAAATTGCCAGCAACGTCTTTAGCGGCGATGAGGCGGTTTCTGGCGCGTACCGTCTGCACATTGGCACGAAGGAAACCGTGGTGACCGGCTACGATCAGGCGGGCGTGTTCTACGGTCTGCAATCGCTGCTGTCGCTTGTTCCTGCTACGGGCGAGATGAAGATTGCCGCGCTTGAAGCGAAAGATGCGCCGCGTTTTGACTATCGCGGCATTCAGTTGGATGTCGGTCGCAACTTCCACAGCAAAGCGGCGGTGCTGCGTCTGTTGGATCAGATGTCGGCGTACAAACTCAACAAATTCCATTTCCATCTTACGGATGATGAAGGCTGGCGTATTGAGATCCCCGGCTTGCCGGAACTGACCGATATCGGCAGCAAACGTTGTCATGATTTGAGTGAGAAAACGTGCCTGTTGCCACAGCTGGGCTCCGGGCCGGACAGTAACAACAACGGCAGCGGCCACTTTAGCCGTGCGGATTACATCGAGATCCTCAAATACGCCAAAGCGCGACAGATTGAGGTGATCCCGGAAATCGATATGCCAGCTCATGCGCGTGCAGCGGTGATATCGATGGAAGCGCGTTATGAGCGCCTGATGAAAGCGGGCAAAGAGAAAGAGGCGAATCAATATCGTCTGCTGGATCCGACAGACACCTCGAACACCAGCGGTGTGCAGTTCTATAACCGTACCGGCTATCTCAATCCGTGCCTTGATTCGTCGCGTAACTTTGTGGACAAAGTGATTGGCGAAATCCAGCAAATGCATAAAGAAGCCGGGCTGCCGCTGAATACCTGGCATTTTGGCGGTGACGAAGCGAAAAATATCTATCTGGGCGCAGGGTATACGGATCAGAAAAAACCGGAAGCGGGCAAAGGCATTATCGATCAGAGCAATCAGGATAAGCCATGGGCGAAATCGCAAGCCTGCCAGGCGATGATCAAAGAGGGCAAAGTAGCCGATGTTGAACATCTCTCCAGCTATTTCGGCGTGGAAGTCAGCAAGCTGGTGAAAGCGCACGGCATTGATACTATGCAGGCGTGGCAGGACGGTTTGAAAGATGCCAAAGACGCGTCGGTGTTCGCCACCGATCATGTCAATGTTAACTTCTGGGATACGCTCTACTGGGGCGGTTTTGATTCGGTGAACGACTGGGCGAATAAAGGTTTCCGTGTTGTCGTCTCCAATCCTGATTACGTGTATCTCGACTTCCCGAATGAGGTCAACCCGGCGGAAAGCGGCTATTACTGGGGCACGCGTTTTAGCGATGAACGTAAGATTTTCAGCTTCGCCCCGGACAACATGCCGCAGAACGCGGAAACCTCGCTCGATCGCGATGGCAACCCGTTTAGCGCGAAGTCCGATAAACCGTGGCCGGGCGCGTATGGCCTTTCCGCGCAGCTGTGGAGCGAAGTGGTGCGCACCGATAACCAGATGGAGTACATGATCTATCCACGTATGGTTTCGGTGGCTGAACGCGCATGGCATCGTGCGGGCTGGGAGCAGGATTACAAAGCCGGACGTGAATACAAAGGCGGCGTGACACATCTGGTGGATGTGAAAGCGCTGGAACGTGACTGGCAACGCTTTGCGAACCTGTTAGGTCATCGCGAACTGGCGAAACTGGATAAGGCCGGGGTTCATTACCGCCTGCCAGTACCGGGCGCGCGCGTGGTCGGTGGAAAACTTGAAGCCAATACCAGCTTCCCTGGCATGGTGGTTGAGTTCTCAACCGACGGCGGCAAAAACTGGCAGCGCTACGACGATAAAGCGCGTCCGCAGGTGAGCGGGGAAGTGCAGGTGCGCACCGCCAGCCCGGACGGTAAACGCTTTAGCCGTGTCGATAGCGTAAAAGCGTAATGTGATGCAGCGATTAAACCCGGTGGCGCGAGCTTGCCGGGTTTTTTCTTTTATTGCCGATGTTGCAGGCAAAAAAAAGCCAACCGTCAGGCTGGCTTTTTAGGTTTCAAAAGCAGTTATTTCGCGTCGTGCGCGTGTTCATCTTCGCGGCAGTCACCTTCGGCGCAGTGGCCGTAAAGGTAAAGACTGTGGTTAGTCAGACGAATGCCGTGTTTCGCGGCAATTTCACGCTGACGCGCTTCAATGGAGTCATCACTGAATTCAATCACCTTGCCGCAATCGAGGCAGATCAGGTGATCGTGGTGATGTTGCTGAGTCAGTTCAAAAACGGACTTGCCGCCTTCGAAGTTATGACGGGTCACAATCCCGGCGTCGTCAAACTGGTTTAGTACACGGTAAACCGTTGCCAGCCCGATCTCTTCGCCCATGTCGATCAGTCGTTTGTATAAATCTTCCGCACTGACATGATGGTTATCCGGTTCCTGAAGCACTTCAAGGATTTTTAACCGAGGAAGCGTGACTTTCAGGCCGGCCTTCTTTAATGCGGTATTGTTGTCAGTCATGCGGAATCTGTCCTGTTGCTATACGATTCACTTCCTTAGCGGAAGTTATAAGGAATGCACCTGGGGTAATGCGTCTCATTATAGAACTGCCATGGCTGGATGAAAACTGCAAGCCCTCAAGTAAAGTAAGCTTATAAAACGTGGTGTCGCCAGCAAAGTCCTTTGCGACGGCACCCAGTTTAGCAGGGCTCATTGTACAGCGATGGAGAAAAAAGTTAAAAATTTGTAGCAATTATTTCCATTGCTTTTATCTATTAATACGGCGTAACCCACAGATTACGCCGTAGAAAATCAGGCGTTAATGATATCGTCCAGGTGCAGCTCTTCACGAACCTGTTTTACCCATTTCTGTACGCGTTCTGAGGTCATCTCAGGTTGACGGTCTTCGTCAATCGCCAGGCCAACGAAGTGGTCGTCATCCGCGAGACCTTTAGAGGCTTCAAAATGGTAGCCCGCGGTCGGCCAGTGGCCAACGATGGTCGCGCCGCGCGGTTCGATGATATCGCGAATGGTGCCCAGTGCATCGCAGAAGTATTCCGCGTAATCTTCCTGGTCGCCACAGCCGAACAGCGCAACTAATTTACCGTTAAAGTCGATCTCTTCCAGCGTCGGGAAAAAGTCATCCCAGTCGCACTGCGCTTCACCATAGTACCAGGTAGGGATGCCGAGCAACAGAATGTCATACCCTTCGATATCTTCTTTGCTGCTCTTGGCAATGTCATGTACGTCGGCAACGTCTTTACCAAGCTGACTCTGAATCATTTTCGCGATGTTTTCGGTGTTACCGGTGTCGCTGCCGAAGAAAATGCCTGTAATTGCCATGAGTAAAATAACCTCTTGAAACTTAATGAGTATGGTGGTGGCGCTACGCCCACAGATAAGGGCAATCATAGCAGAACAGGGAAGCACGCGGAAACTGCTATCGCGTCGGACTGCACTGTATGACACATGAAAGTGTTATTTCGATGATGTTTCGGAGGATTCGCTAGCCGCGCAAAGCTTTCAGCTGCGCCAGCAGCATCTCTTCGATAAGCTCGCTACGGCTCATATCTCGCGCTTCTGCCAGCTCGTTTAACGCATCGACGGCTTCCACGTTGAGTTTTAATTCGACACGCTTAAGCCCACGAACTTTATCGCGTTTTAGCTGATTGCGTTTATTGATGCGCAACTGTTCATCGCGCGAGAGCGGGTTTGTCTTCGGCCGTCCCGGGCGACGCTCATTCGCGAACAGATCTAGTGTCGTACGGTCCGTTTGTTCTTTAGCCATGGTCTAAGCATACTACGGGAAAAACAAGCAATCGGGCGGCGCGCCCGGGCTGAATAGCGCGCCATCATACATCAGCACAACGGACACGCCAACGACCGGGCGCGTTGAAACGACCAGTCGCCGCCTTTTTAATCAATTTGTCTTTTCAGCGAGATAGCGACGGATAGCGCGCAAAACCGCATCGGGTTTCTCGGCATGTACCCAATGACCTGCACCTGTAATCACATGTGCTCGCGCCTGCGGGAACTGCGCCAGCAGCGCGTCACGGTAGGCTTCAGTGACGTAAGGGGAGTTTCCCCCGCGAACAAACAGGGCCGGTTTATGCCATGCAGGAATCGTTTCCCAGCCGACAATATGCGGGTATTGATCCCATAACACCGGCACATTGAAACGCCATGCGCCGTCGACAAAGGATTTCAGCAGGAACTGAATGACACCTTCTTCATTTATATGTTCGCGCATCAGGGCCGCGGCTTGCTGGCGAGTGGATGCCCCGGCATCGCTCACCGCATTGATGGCGGCAAAAATTTCGTCATGGCGGCGCACCTGGTAATTCACTGGTGCAATATCAATCGCCACCAGTTGATCAATACGCTCCGGCGCAAGCGCTGTTAACGCCATCACCGCTTTACCGCCCATGGAGTGGCCAATAAAGGTCGCTTTGTCGAGCTGATGGGCATCCAGCGTATCCAGCAGATCCTGCGCCATGGCCGGGTAGTTCATTTCTGAAGCGCGTTCTGAAAGACCGTGGTTACGCATATCCACTTGCAACACATCATGATCCTGAACCAGCTCACGGGCGAGCACGCCAAGGTTATCGAGGCTACCAAAAAGACCGTGGACAAGGACGATCGGAGAATTGTTGTGCGGATGTTGCGCAGTTTGCGCGCGCGTATTCAATTTCATGGCAAAGTTCTTTTTTTCACTCATTCGGGTTAGGTTATTATGTTGAACATTCTGCCGCCCGGCCGCAAGGTTAAGAATTACTCTTAGTTTTGCCGCCATCCTGGTTTGACGCTATCCGCTGTTGAGATTTCACTTTATAATCCCAACACTTGTATTCAGATAAGATATCGCACTGGATTAAGATGAAAACGATCGAAGTTGATGATGAGCTCTACAGTTATATTGCCAGCCACACGAAGCACATTGGCGAGAGCGCATCCGACATTTTACGGCGTATGTTAAAATTTTCCGCCGTACCTCAATCATCACAGCCTGCCGCTTCCCTCGCGCCGGTAAAAGAGACGCGTACTGTCAGCACCGTTGAAGGAAGTAAACCGACCAACACCGCCAAAGACAAAGTCCGTGCCGTTCGCGAGCTGCTTCTGTCTGATGAATATGCCGAGCAGAAAAAGGCGGTCAATCGTTTCCTGCTGGTGCTGTCTACACTCTACTTACTGGATGAAAAAGGGTTTACGGAATCCACCGAGTCTCTGCATGGGCGCACCCGCGTATACTTTGCCGCGAACGAGCAAACGCTTTTGCAAAACGGCAATCAAACCAAGCCGAAACAGGTGCCGAACACCCCTTACTGGGTCATCACTAATACCAATACGGGTCGTAAATGCAGCATGATCGAGCACATCATGCAATCAATGCAGTTCCCCGCGGAATTGATTGAAAAAGTTTGCGGCACAATTTAATCCTTGCATTGAAAGGACCAGGCAATGGCTAACCATCCGCGTGCGGGTCAACCTGCACAACAGGGCGATTTAATCAACGTCGCGCAGCTTACTGCGCAGTATTACGTGCTGAAACCGGAAGTCGGAAATTCAGAACATGCGGTGAAGTTCGGAACCTCCGGCCACCGTGGCAGCGCAGGTCGCCACAGCTTCAACGAGCAGCATATCCTTGCCATCGCTCAGGCTATCGCCGAAGAGCGTGCGAAAAACGGTATTACCGGCCCGTGCTATGTGGGTAAAGATACCCACGCGCTGTCTGAACCGGCGTTTATCTCTGTGCTGGAAGTGCTGGCAGCCAACGGTGTGGACATTATCGTGCAGGAAAATAACGGCTTCACGCCGACGCCTGCCATCTCAAACGCTATCCTGGTTCACAACAAAAACGGCGGCGCGCAGGCGGACGGTATCGTTATTACGCCGTCGCATAACCCACCGGAAGATGGTGGTATCAAATACAACCCACCCAATGGTGGCCCGGCTGATACCAACGTCACCAAAGTGGTGGAAGATCGCGCTAACGCACTGCTGGCAGATGGCCTGAAAGGCGTAAAACGCATTACGCTTGATGCCGCGCTGGCGTCTGGTCATGTGACGGAAAAAGATCTGGTACAGCCGTTTATTGAAGGGCTGGCGGATATCGTCGATATGGCGGCTATCCAGAAAGCGGGCCTGAAACTGGGTGTTGACCCGCTGGGCGGCTCCGGTATCGAGTACTGGAAACGTATTGCTGAGCACTACAAGCTGGATTTGACCATTGTTAACGATCAGGTCGATCAGACGTTCCGCTTCATGCATCTCGATAAAGATGGCGTTATCCGTATGGATTGCTCCTCCGAGTGTGCCATGGCGGGCTTGCTGGCGCTGCGTGACAAGTTCGATCTGGCCTTCGCCAACGATCCGGACTACGACCGTCACGGCATTGTTACTCCGGCTGGCCTGATGAACCCGAACCACTACCTGGCGGTGGCGATCAACTACCTGTTCCAGCACCGTCCGCAGTGGGGCAAAGACGTTGCCGTTGGTAAAACGCTGGTTTCCTCGGCGATGATCGACCGCGTGGTGAATGACCTGGGTCGTAAGCTGGTGGAAGTCCCGGTCGGCTTTAAATGGTTTGTTGATGGTCTGCACGATGGCAGCTTCGGCTTCGGTGGCGAAGAGAGCGCGGGTGCTTCTTTCCTGCGTTTCGACGGCACCCCGTGGTCAACGGATAAAGACGGCATCATCATGTGCCTGCTGGCTGCGGAAATCACCGCCGTCACCGGGAAAAACCCGCAGCAGCACTACGATGAGCTGGCAGAACGTTTCGGTGCGCCGAGCTACAACCGTTTGCAGGCTTCTGCCTCTTCCGCACAGAAAGCGGCACTATCTAAGCTTTCTCCGGAAATGGTTAGCGCCAGCACCCTCGCAGGCGATCCGATTACCGCGCGTCTTACTGCGGCACCGGGCAACGGCGCATCCATTGGCGGGCTGAAAGTGATGACCGACAACGGCTGGTTCGCCGCGCGTCCGTCAGGCACCGAAGACGCCTACAAAATCTACTGTGAAAGCTTCCTCGGTGCTGAACACCGTAAGCAGATCGAAAAAGAAGCGGTAGAGATTGTCAGCGAAGTGCTGAAAAACGCCTAAGCGCTGATAAGAAAAGGCTCCTCCGGGAGCCTTTTTACTGCCTGTCAGCCTTTACCCCAGCGCCACCATCAGCGCACCGGCGGTAATCAACGCCACACCCGCGCCAGAAATGAGAGAAACTTTCTCGCCAAACAGCACCACCGCCAGAATCACCGCAAATACCACGCTGAGCTTATCAATCGGCGCCACGCGCGACACATTCCCGGTTTTGATCGCCATAAAATAGAACAGCCACGACAGCGCACCGGCTACGCCGCTTAGCACCACAAACAGCAACGCTTTTTTATCGGCGAATACCGTCGAAATCAGCGACAGCTTGCCCTGAACCACCACCACGCCAACCAGAAAAATCGCCATCACCACCGCACGGATGGCGGTGGCGGTATTGGCATCCAGATGTTGTAAACCGATTTTGCCGAAAATGGCGACCAGCGCGGCGGTCAGCGCCGACAACAAGGCATAAATTAACCAGGCACTCATGATTCCCCTCCCAAAAATCAGAAGGATACGCCGTCAGAGCATAAACCGGTAGCCGATACCTGTTTCCGTCAGTAAATGGCGAGGGCGCGCCGGATCGACCTCCAGCTTTTGCCGCAAATGTCCCATATAAATGCGCAGGTAATGGCTGTGTTCCACGGCGTTAGGACCCCAGACCTGGCTAAGCAGCTGGCGCTGCGTCAGGACTTTCCCGTGGTTATTGAGCAGCACCGCCAGCAGACGAAACTCAATCGGCGTGAGATGAAGTTCTTCCTCTCCGCGCTGAATGCGGCGGTTAGCCAGATCGACGCGGATATCTGAAAAAGTGACCACCGGCTCATCAGGTGTGGCTGCGGCATGGCGGCGCAGCGCGACGCGCAGGCGCGCCTGCAATTCGCCAATGCCAAACGGCTTGCTGAGATAATCGTCGGCACCCGCATCCAGCGCGGCGATCTTGTCGCTCTCTTCGGTACGCGCAGAGAGCACAATCACCGGCATTTTGCTCCACTGGCGCAGATCACGAATAAAATCGAGCCCGTCACCGTCCGGTAACCCTAAATCAAGGATCACCAGATCTGGCTTGCGGGTGGCGGCTTCAATTAACCCGCGCTGAAGTGTTTCTGCTTCATGCACGCGCAGCCCTTCGGCTTCCAGCGCGGTGCGCAGAAAACGGCGGATAGCTTGTTCATCTTCAACAATCAGAACGTTGATCACAGATCCTCAGGTAATTCATCCAGTTGCGGCGGTGTTTCCCGTGGAAGTGTAACACAAAACAGCGCGCCGCCTTGCGGACGGTTGCGGGCAGCGATAGTGCCGCCATGCACCTCAACAATCGCCTGGCAAATCGCCAGCCCCAGCCCAACGCCGGGAATGGCAGACTCTTTGGTTCCGCGGGCAAATTTATCGAAAATCGCCGCTTCCTGACCTGCTGGGATCCCCGGCCCGTTATCCCACACATCCAGCGTTAACTGATCCGGCGTGCTGTGCGCGGTAATGCCGATTTCGGCGCGATGCCCGGCATATTTCACCGCATTTTCCAGCAGATTAATCAACACGCGCTCAAACAACGGGCCGTCAACATGCACCAGCATCAGCGGATCGGGCAGGTCGAGCGCAATATGCTGGCCGCCAAGCCCTGGCTCCAGCGTTCGCAACGCACTACCAATCACCTCTTCAAGAGTCAGCCACTCTTTTTTCAGGTTAAAGCCGCCAGACTGGATACGCGCCATATCCAGCAAATTATTCACCAGCCGCGTGGTGTTCAGCACATGCTGGCGGATTTCGTTAGCTTGCGGCGCATGTGCTGAACCTTCGCTCGCCAGATCCAGTGTGAGGATCTCCGCCTGACCAAACAGCACGGTCAGCGGCGTGCGCAGATCGTGAGACAGCGCCGCCAGCAGCGAGTTGCGAATACTTTCGCGCTCGCTGGCAAGCCGCGCCTGCTCTTCGCTGGTGGCTAATGCCTGGCGCTCCAGCGCGCTGGCGACCAGCAGGGTGAAGGTTTCCAGCAGGCGCTGCTGTTCCGGGATCATTAACTGGCGCAGATTCGCCGGTTCAACAATCAACAAGCCATGGGTTTTTTGATCGCTTTTTAGCGGCAAAATTTGATACGGCACGCCGGGCAGCGTATCGGTGCCTGCACCGGCAGGCTGGCCTTTATCAAAGCTCCAGCGGGCGATGGCGTCATCCCACGGCGTCATGCCGTGCGTCTGCGTCACAGCCGCCAGCTGGCCGTGGCTGTCCGGCAACAGCAGTTTGCTGCGCGCATTAAACGTGGAGTGGATAAAGGTTTCGCTGGTCGCGGCGATATCCTGATTGCTACGTCCAACCGCCAGCGCTTTTGACATCTCATACAGATGACGGGTGCGCTGCTCCCGGTAGCGCGCCACGCGCGCCTGGTAACGAACACCGGCCGTCAGGTTGCCTATCACCAGGCCTACCGTCAGCATTACGCCAAAGGTCAGCAGGTACTGCACATCGGACACCGCCAGCGTGCCGCGCGGGGCAATGAAAAAGAGATCGAAGCTGACAACGTTAATTACCGTGGCGAAAGCGGAGGGCCAGCGGCCAAAAAACAGCGCCACCAGCACCACGCCAAGCAGATAGATCATCACCAGGTTGGCGGCATCAAATGCCGTCAGCCACTGCATAGCTATCAGGGTAATGGCGGCGCAAAGCGCAAGCGCGACGAGACAGCCTTTAAGCTGCACGCGAAAGCGATCCATAAACGGGCGAATATCCCCGGCGCGGGCGGGCAGGGGAGTCGGCGCATCTTCCAGCGCGATAATCACCAGGTCGAGATCCGGCGCGCGCCTGGCGAGCCTGTCGGCAAAGGATTCCCGGCTCCACCAGTGGCGTTTGTTGCGTCTGCCAATCAGAATTTTGCCGAGATTATGTTCGCGCGCGTAACGCAAAATGGCGCGGTCTTCCGCCGGATCGGAAAGGGTGGCGGTTTCTGCGCCCAGCTCCTGCGCCAGACGCAGCGAACTTAAAATCGCCCGCCGCTGCGGCTCCGGCAGTTTATGCAATGTTGGGGTTTCGACATACACCGCATGCCAGGCGCTGCCGAGCTTGGCCGCCAGGCGTGCGGCAGTGCGGATCAGCTTCTCATTGCCTGCGCCGTGGCCTACGCAAAGCAAAATCGCATCGCGCGTGTGCCAGACTTTTTCTTCGCCCTGGCGGTCACGCCAGGCGCGCATTTGGTCATCCACCCGATCGGCTGTGCGGCGCAGCGCCAGTTCGCGCAGGGCAATCAGGTTGCCTTTACGGAAGAAGTGCTCAATCGCGCGTTCCGCCTGACCGCCAATATAGACTTTGCCTTCGTGCAGACGCTGGCGCAGGTCATCCGGCGGTAAATCCACCAGCACCACTTCATCGGCGCTGTCAAAGAAGGGGTCCGGCACCGTTTCGCGCACCTGAATCCCGGTCACGCCGCTGACCACGTCGTTCAGGCTTTCGAGGTGCTGAACGTTGACGGTGGTAAAAACATCAATTCCCGCTTCCAGCAGCTCTTCGACATCCTGCCAGCGTTTCGGGTGGCGCGAGCCGGGCGCGTTACTGTGTGCCAGCTCGTCCATCAAAATAAGCGCCGGACGCCGCGCAAGGGCGGCGTCCAGATCAAACTCCTGAATTAAGCGTCCGCGATGGTGAATACGCCGGGCGGGCTGCGTTGCCAGCCCCTCCAGCAGCGCGGCGGTCTCTTTTCGACCATGGGTTTCCACGACGCCAATCAGAATATCCAGCCCTTGTGCCCGCAGTCGCTGTGCTTCCTGCAGCATCGCAAAGGTTTTCCCCACCCCGGCGCAGGCGCCGAAAAAGACTTTTAGCTTGCCCCGGTGCGCGGTGGCGGCATGCTCCAGCAGGCGGTCGGGATTGGGGCGCAAAGGCTCATCAGTCATGCTTTATTTGTCCTTGAGCGCATCCAGCGCCAGATTAAGTTCCACCACATTCACCACCGGTTGGCCGATAAAATTCACCAGCGGCGTTGACGTGTGCTGCGCCACCAGTTTCGCCACCACCTGCACCGGCAGGTTGCGCGCCTGCGCCACCCGCGGTATCTGCCATTCCGCGGCCTGCGGAGATAACTGACCATCAAGGCCGCTGGCCGAGGAGGTAATGAGTTCTACCGGTACATGCGTATCCGCTTGCGGGTTGTCGGCCCGCAGTTGCGCGACGCGCTGCGCCACTTCTTTATCCAGCTCCGGGTTGCTACCCGCCAGGTTACTGCCGCCGGACGCCATAGGATTATAAGGCGCGTCCGCCGTGGCGGAAGGGCGACCATGAAAATATCCCGGCTGGGTAAAATCCTGGCCTAACAGGCGAGAGCCACGCACATTGTCGCCTTCACGAATAAGTGAGCCGTTGGCCTGATCGTGAAACCACCACTGCCCCAGCGCGGTAGTCAGCAGCGGATAAAGCCCGCCGGTAATCAGGGTAAAGAGTATCAAAAGCAGAAATGCGGGACGTAATAAAGCCATTTTTATCTTCCTCTTACACCAGGCCGAACAGCGTGAGAATAAGGTCGATCGCTTTGATGCCAATAAACGGCACGATCAAACCGCCCAGCCCGTAGATCCACAGGTTGCGACGCAGCATGGCAGAGGCGGTCAGCGGTTTGTAGCTCACCCCTTTCAATGCCAGCGGGATCAGAAACACAATCACCAGCGCGTTAAAAATAACGGCACTCAAAATCGCCGACGCCGGGGAGTGCAGATGCATCACGTTGAGCATATTCAGTTGCGGATAGGTCGCCGCGAACGCTGCCGGGATAATGGCGAAGTACTTCGCCACATCGTTAGCGATACTGAAGGTGGTCAGCGAACCACGCGTCATCAGCATCTGTTTGCCGATATGCACCACTTCAATCAGCTTGGTGGGGTTGGAATCCAAATCCACCATGTTGCCCGCTTCTTTCGCCGCCTGCGTACCGGAGTTCATCGCGACCGCCACATCCGCCTGCGCCAGCGCGGGGGCGTCGTTGGTGCCATCGCCGGTCATCGCTACCAGCCGGCCTTCTGCCTGATACTGGCGGATCAGCGCCAGTTTGGCTTCCGGTGTCGCTTCGGCCAGAAAATCGTCGACACCCGCTTCAGCGGCAATCGCGGCGGCGGTCAGGCGGTTATCACCGGTGATCATCACCGTTTTAATACCCATTTTGCGTAACTGGGCAAAACGCTCTTTAATACCGCCTTTGACGATATCTTTTAGCGCAATCACGCCCAGCACTTTTGCCCCTTCGGCAACCACCAGCGGCGTTGCTCCCTGGCGCGCCACGCGTTCGACCAGCGCTTCGACATCAGCCGGGAACTGACCGCCATTTGCTTCGATATGGCGGCGAATAGCATCGACGGAACCTTTGCGGATCATCCGGTCCTGCACGTTAATCCCGCTCATCCGGGTTTGCGCGGTGAACGGCACAAAAGTCGCTTGCAGACTCTGCATGTCGCGCTCGCGCAGGTTAAAGCGCTGTTTCGCCAGAATAACAATACTGCGGCCTTCCGGCGTTTCGTCCGCCAGCGAGGAGAGCTGCGCGGCATCGGCCAGCGTTTTTTCATCCACGCCCCGGGAGGGCAGGAAGTCTGACGCCTGGCGGTTACCCAGCGTGATGGTGCCGGTTTTATCCAGCAATAACACATCGACATCGCCCGCCGCTTCCACCGCGCGACCGCTGGTGGCAATCACGTTTGCCCCCAGCATGCGGCTCATCCCCGCGACACCAATCGCGGAAAGCAGTCCGCCGATAGTGGTTGGGATGAGACATACCAGCAGGGCAACCAGCACGGTGACACTCACCGGCGTGCCGCCGTACACGGAGAAGGGCCACAGCGTTGCCGTTGCCAGCAGGAACACAATCGTCAGCGCCACCAGCAAAATGGTCAGCGCGATTTCGTTCGGCGTTTTACGCCGCTGCGCGCCTTCCACCATCGCGATCATGCGATCGAGGAAGGTTTCACCAGGGTTAACGCTGCACTGGATCACCAGCCAGTCAGAGAGAATACGCGTACCGCCGGTTACTGAGGCGAAATCGCCGCCGGACTCACGAATCACCGGTGCGGATTCCCCGGTGATCGCGCTCTCATCCACCGACGCGCCGCCTTCGATCACTTCGCCATCGCAGGGGATAATGTCGCCTGCTTCCACCAGCACGATGTCGCCTTTGCGCAGATCTTCCGCCGGAATGTGGTCGATTTGCGCGTCATGCTGCGGGGCGCGAAGTTTGCGGGCAAAGGCGGTCTTTTTCACCCCTTTCAGGCTGTTGGCCTGTGCTTTACTGCGGCCTTCGGCCAGCGCTTCGGCGAAGTTGGCGAACAGAACCGTCACCCACAGCCACACGCTGATCGCGCCGGTGAACCACGCGCTGCCGTCGAGATGACCGGTCGCCATTGCCAGCGCCAGCAGGGTAGTTAACACGCTGCCAATCCAGACAATAAACATTACCGGGTTACGCCACTGCACATGCGGGCTTAACTTGGTCACGGAATCCATCAGCGCCTGGCGAACAAGATTCGGTTCGAAAAGCGCCAGTTGTTTACGACTCATATAACGCGTCTCCGCCACTCTTAAAATTGCAGGTATTCCGCCACCGGGCCAAGCGCCAGGGCTGGAATAAAGGTTAAAGCGCCGACCAGTAACACGGTGCCGATCAGCAGGCCGATAAACAGAGCGCCATGCGTTGGCAGCGTGCCGGAGCTGGTCGGTTGAATTTTCTTCGCCACCAGCGAACCGGCAATCGCCATCACCGGCACAATCACACCAAAGCGGCCAAAGAACATGCAGAACGCCAGCAAACAGTTCCAGAATGGCGTATTGGCGCTTAAGCCCGCAAAGGCGCTGCCGTTGTTATTGGCGGCAGATGAGACGGCGTACAGCACTTCGCTAAAGCCGTGAATACCGGGGTTGAACATGCCGCTGCGACCGGCGTCGGTCATCATCGCCAGCGCGGTGCCAATCAGCACCAGAGCCGGGGTGACGAGGATCGCCAGCGCGGTCATTTTCATTTCACGCACATCGATTTTCTTGCCGAGGAATTCAGGTGTGCGGCCAATCATCAGCCCGGCGATAAACACCGCCAGCAGTACAAACAGCAGCATGCCGTACAGACCCGAACCCACGCCGCCGAACACCACTTCGCCAATCTGCATCAGCCACATCGGGATCATGCCGCCAAGCGCGGTAAACGAGTCGTGCATGGCGTTGACCGCGCCGCAAGAGGCCGCGGTGGTGACCACGGCGTACAAGCTGCTGGCCAGAATGCCGAAACGGCTCTCTTTCCCTTCCATATTGATGGCGCTGTCGCCGCCGAGCGTCAGGAAGTGCGGGTTACCCTGCAACTCCGCCCACATCACAATCCCGGCACAGATGACGAAAATAATCGACATTGCCCACAGCAACATGTGTCCCTGGCGGCGATCGCCGACCGCATCGCCAAAAGCGAAGCACAGCGCCGCCGGGATCAGGAAGATCGCCAGCATCTGCACAAAATTGGTTAAGGCTGTAGGGTTTTCAAACGGATGCGACGAGTTAGCGTTAAAGAAGCCGCCACCGTTGGTGCCGAGCATTTTTATCGCTTCTTGCGACGCAACAGGCCCCATCGGCATCAGGTGTTGCACACCTTCCAGCGAGGTATAAGCCTGGTACGGCGAAAAGTTTTGCAGCGCCCCTTGCTGAATAAAAAACAGCGCAATCAGCAGTGCGATAGGCAGCAACAGCCACAGGGTAATGCGCGTGATATCAACCCAGGCGTTACCGAGCGTCTCCATACTGCGACGTGAAAAAGCGCGGATCAGCGCAAAGACCACAGCAATGCCCGTTGCGGCGGATAAGAAGTTTTGTACCGTCAGTCCCGCCATCTGGCTGAAATAGCTCAGGGTGCTCTCCCCGGAGTACGCCTGCCAGTTGGTGTTAGAGATAAAGCTGACGGCGGTGTTCAGCGCCAGATGCCAGGAAAGCCCCGGCAGATTTTGTGGGTTGAGCGGCAGAATACCTTGCAACATCAGCATCGCAAACAGCAGCACCAGGCCGAAGATGTTCAGCCACAAAATCGCCAGTAAATAGTGCCGCCAGTTCATTTCACGGGTATCGATACCAAGCCCGCGCCAGAGGAGGTTTTCCACACCGCGCACGCCGGGCAGCGGCTGCCCGGCGATCATTTTCGCCAGCAGCGAACCGAGCGGGCGCGCGAGGATAAACAATACCAGCAGAAAGCTGGCAATCAGAAGAAACGCCTGAGCGGCCATCAGAAAGCCTCCGCGTTGATCAGGGCATAAACCAGATAGCCCAATAACAGGAAAACCAGCACGATGCCGATTACTACGCCTGCACTCACAATCCACCTCCGGGGTGATTTAACGATGTGCAGAAAAAGTAGAATTTTCGACGCAAAGATTTCGCAAAAATCGGCGGGCGAGGTGTAAAAAAAATATAAAAATCGCGCGGAATGAGCCGGGGGAGTGGTGTGAATGCGCGTTGCCCCTTTCCCCGGGCAGCCCTGTTTATCAAATAATCCACAATTTAACTGATGGTTAGTATTAATTTAACTATTTTGTAACTTATTTACCGGCTCAATGTAAATAAAGCCTAAATTGACAAAAAATAGTGGTCGGATGAGTAGTAAAATTACAAACAAAACGGTACTATTTTAACCAGATTTCAGTGCCGCCCTGGTTTTTACGTTAGTGACTTTCAGTGGGGGCTAATTATTTTCCGGTGCTGCTTACCGGCCTGACAAAGGGGAGAGAATTATGGACACATACAAAGCGTTTCCGGCTCATATTGTGTTGATGCGACGTGCTTTCGCCGTTCTGGCGGGTGTGCTGGCGTTGCCGGTAATGTTGTTCTGGAAAGACCGCGCACGTTTTTATAGCTATCTGCATCGCGTCTGGGCAAAAACCAGCGATAAACCGGTGTGGATGGAGCAGGCAGAGAAAGTAGCCTGCGACTTTTATTAATCGACGACACACAGCAAACCTCATCGCCACCGCTTTTGCGGTGGCTTTTTTTTACCTGCGGCCTGTGACTACCCTTACCGGGGTAGAAAAAGGAGCCGTAATGCGCGAGAACATCCCCGCTGGCATTCATGCCTGTTTGTCCGGGAAACCTGTCTTTTTTTACGGTTGTTATACAGGGCTTGCGCTCGCGGCTAAGTCGCTCTCTGCCCGCCAGATATTTGCTCCGACCCGCCTGGCGCTAACCACGCGGCGCAATCATACCAGGGCGTTGATGCCTGGTTTTTATCAAACGCTTTATGCCCGCCAGCAGCCAGCCCTCTCCACGCTGATTGAATGTTACCGCCAGCGACCCCAGCCACGGCTTGCACCGAAGACCTTACTCAAACACTATATGGTTGAATTTCCCGACGCGTCCCTGGCCGGGCTACGCCATGTTAACTCCCGGCCAAAGGCGTGGTGCTTACATTAAGGATATTAGGAGCGGTATGACCACCCATCTGGTCTGGTTTCGCGCGGATTTGCGCGTGCACGACAATCTTGCGCTTGCTGCCGCCTGTCGCAGCGATAACGCGCAGGTAAAAGCCCTGTTTATCGCCACGCCGGCACAGTGGCGGCAACATAATATGGCGCCACGCCAGGCTGCCTGTCTCAATGCGCATCTCAACGCCTTGCAGCAGGCGCTGGCGGAAAAGGGCATTCCGTTGATCTACCGGGAAGCGGCAGATTTTACCGACAGCGTACAAACGGTGGTGGATGTCTGTGGGCGCGAGCAAGTCAGCCATCTTTTTTATAACTATCAATACGAATTTAACGAACGACAGCGTGACGTGGCCGTCGAAAAGGCACTGCCAAATGTTGCCTGCCAGGGTTTTGACGACAGCGTGATGCTGGCACCTGGTAGCGTGATGACCGGCAATCATGAGATGTATAAAGTCTTTACGCCCTTTAAAAATGCCTTTCTGCGTCGGCTGAAAGCGGATCTGCCTCAGTGTGTCGCCGCACCGCACCCGCGTGAAGGCGTCGAGGTCGTAATAAAACCGATTACGCTTGATTATCCGCAGCAGGAATTTGACGAAAACCTGTTCCCGGCCGATGAGAAAAGCGCTCTCGCACGGCTTCGTCAGTTTTGCCAGCAGCAGGCGGCGGCGTATGAGCAGCTGCGCGATTTCCCGGCAATCGAAGGCACCAGCCGCTTGTCGGCGTGTCTGGCGACTGGCGCGTTATCACCACGCCAGTGCCTGCATCGTCTGCTGGCTGAACAACCGCGGGCGCTCGACGGCGGACCGGGAGCCGTGTGGCTGAATGAGCTGATTTGGCGCGAATTTTATCGCCATCTGATGACCTATCATCCGGCACTCTGTAAGCATCGTCCTTTTATAGCCTGGACTGATAAGGTGCAGTGGCAGGAAAACGCCGGGCATCTGCAAGCCTGGCAACGCGGCAATACCGGCTACCCTATTGTTGATGCGGCGATGCGCCAGTTGAACGCCACCGGCTGGATGCACAACCGCTTACGGATGATAACCGCGAGCTTTCTGGTCAAGGACTTACTTATCGACTGGCGCCATGGGGAGCGTTATTTTATGTCGCAGTTGATCGATGGCGATTTCGCGGCAAACAATGGCGGCTGGCAGTGGGCGGCCTCGACGGGCACCGATGCGGCTCCCTATTTTCGAATTTTTAACCCGACCACGCAGGGCGAACGGTTTGATGCTGACGGCGCGTTTATTCGCCACTGGCTACCGGAGCTGAAAAATGTGCCGGAAAAATCGGTGCATCAACCCTGGGACTGGGCGGATAAACACGGGGTAAAACTCGATTATCCCCGCCCGATTGTTGACCATAAACAGGCGCGTACCGCCACGCTGGCGGCCTATGAAGCTGCCCGTAAAGCGTAAAGGAGTAATGATGAAAAATACCGAGCTGGAAAAACTGATTAACGAAAAACTTAACAGTGCGGCGTTCAGTGATTACGGCCCGAACGGGCTACAGGTTGAGGGGCGGGAAACGGTACAGAAAATTATCACCGGCGTGACCGCAAGCCAGGCATTGCTGGACGAAGCGGTACGCCAGCAGGCGGACGCGGTGATTGTGCATCACGGTTATTTCTGGAAAAACGAAGCGCCGATCATTCGCGGGATGAAGCGTAATCGCCTGAAAACGTTACTGGCCAATGACATCAACCTGTACGGCTGGCACCTGCCGCTCGATGCGCACCCGGAGCTTGGCAATAACGCTCAACTGGCGGCGTTGCTCGGCATTAACGTAATGGGCGAAATTGAAGAGCTGCTGCCGTGGGGCGAACTCTCCATGCCGGTTCCGGGGCTGGAGCTGGCGTCGTGGATTGAAGCGCGTCTCGGGCGCAAGCCGCTGTGGTGTGGCGATACCGGGCCGGAAAAAATCACCCGCGTTGCCTGGTGTACCGGCGGCGGGCAGGGTTTTATTGATAAAGCGGCCCGTTTCGGTGTTGATGCGTTTATCACCGGCGAAGTTTCCGAGCAGACCATTCACTCTGCCCGTGAACAGGGGCTGCATTTCTACTCTGCGGGCCACCACGCTACCGAGCGCGGCGGTATTCGCGCGCTCAGCGACTGGCTGAATGAAAATACCGATCTTGACGTCACGTTTATCGATATTCCGAACCCGGCGTAAGGAGAGTACAAGTGCAGCGAGCACGGTGTTATTTGTTAGGTGAAAGCGCGGTGGTGCTGGAGCTGGAGCCTCCGGTACAACTGGCGACGCAAAAGCGTATCTGGCGGCTGACGCAGCGGCTGGCGGACGTGCCGGACGTGGTGGAAGCCATTCCGGGGATGAATAACATTACGGTGGTGCTGCGCGATCCGCATTCGCTGGCGCTCGACGCGATTGAGCGTTTACAGCGCTGGTGGGAAGATAGCGAGGCGCTGGAGCCCGAGTCACGATCCATTGAGATCCCGGTGCTGTACGGCAAAGCGGCCGGGCCGGATCTGGGGCTGGTGGCGGAACACTGCCGGATGACGGAAAAGCAGGTTGTTGAGCTGCATGCTTCTGTCGATTACGTGGTGTGGTTTCTTGGTTTCCAGCCTGGTTTCCCTTATCTGGGCGGGATGCCGGAGGCGCTCGCCACACCGCGCCGCGCTGAACCGCGAGTGAGCGTTCCCGCTGGCTCTGTCGCCATTGGCGGCGCGCAAACCGGCATTTACCCACTGGAAACGCCTGGCGGCTGGAACCTGATTGGCCGTACCGATTTGGCGCTGTTCAACCCGCGCTTGCCGGAGCCGGTGCTATTACGTCCGGGCGACACGCTGCGGTTTGTGCCGCGCAAGGAGGGCGTATGCTGAAAATTATCCGCGCGGGAATGTATACCACCTTGCAGGGCGGCAAACGTATTGGCTTGCGCCAGTCCGGCGTCAGTTATTGTGGCGCGCTGGACGAACCCGCGTTGCAAATTGCCAATGCGCTGGTGGGAAACGCGCCGGAGGCGGCGGCACTGGAAATCACCTTTGGTCAGTGCGAAGTGGAGTTTGGTCGCGATGTCTGGTTTGCGCTCACTGGCGCAGGCTGTGAGGCGAAACTTGACGGTAAAGCGGTGTGGACCGGCTGGCGATTTGCGGCAAAAGCCGGGCAGCGGCTGGTGCTGAAAAGGCCGCTGCATGGCGTGCGCAGTTACCTGGCGATAGCGGGTAGCTTTGCAGTACCTGCGGTGATGGGCTCGGTCAGTACCGATCTGAAAACCGCTATCGGCGGGCTGGAAGGGCGATTATTGCGCGATGGCGATGTGTTGCCACTGGGCGAACCTGTCCGTCATTTTCACACGCAGCAAGGGGTAAAACAGTTGCTGTGGGGCAACCGTATTCGCGCATTGCCAGGGCCGGAGTATCACGAATTTGACAACGCCTCGCAGGAGGCGCTCTGGCGTTTGCCGTGGCAGATAAGCCCGCAGAGTAACCGCATGGGTTATCGTTTACAGGGCCAGCCGCTGGTGCGCACTACGTCACGCGAACTGCTTTCCCACGGCTTGTTGCCGGGCGTGGTGCAGGTTCCCTCTAACGGGCAACCGATAGTGCTGATGAATGATGCCCAGACCACAGGTGGCTACCCGCGAATTGCCTGCATTATCGAGGCGGATATGTACCATCTGGCGCAAATCCCACTCGGGCAGCCGATACACTTTGTCCAGTGCTCGCTGGATGAGGCACTGAAGGCGCGGCGCGAGCAGCGTATCTATCTCGATCAACTGGCATGGCGTCTGCACAATGAAGATTGATTTAAACGCCGATCTCGGCGAAGGCTGTGGCAACGATGCGGCGCTACTCCAGCTTGTTTCTTCCGCCAATATCGCCTGTGGTTTCCACGCAGGCGATGCGCAAACCATGCTGAGCTGTGTGCGCGAAGCATTGCGTAACGGCGTGGCGGTGGGCGCCCATCCCTCTTTTCCGGATCGGGAGAATTTTGGCCGTACGCCGATGTACCTGCCACCGGATATTGTCTATGCGCAGATGCTGTATCAAATTGGTGCCCTGGCGGTGATGGTGCGTGCCGAAGGCGGCAAACTGCACCATGTGAAACCGCACGGTATGCTCTACAACCAGGCGGCGGATGACGTGGCGCTGGCCGATGCCATTGCTGGAGCGGTTTACGATGCAGATCCCGCATTGATTCTGGTTGGGCTGGCGGGCAGCGAGTTAATTCGTGCCGGAGAGCGTTATGGTTTGCGTACGCGCCAGGAGGTGTTTGCCGATCGCGGCTACCTTCGCGATGGTCGGCTGGTGCCGCGCAGTGAGCCTGCCGCACTGATTGATGATGACAATTTGGCGCTGGCGCAAACGCTGGAGATGGTGCTGGAAGGGCGGGTGAGGTGTGTCACCGGTGAGTTTGTTAATGTGCAGGCGCAAACGGTGTGCCTGCATGGTGATGGCGAGCACGCGCTGCTGTTTGCCCGCCGCTTACACGGTGCCTTTGCCCAACGTGGTGTGATGATTTCCGCCCACTAACGCAAGGAGTTTTTATGCCGGAAGGACCGGAGATCCGCCGGGCGGCGGACACGCTTGAAGCCGCTGTTAAAGGCAAACCATTGACGGATGTCTGGTTTGGCCTGCCGTCGTTGAAAGGTTTCGCCGCTGATCTTGTGGGGCAGTACGTTGAGAACATTGAAACGCGGGGAAAAGCGCTTCTGACGCATTTTTCTGGTGGACTGACGCTTTACAGCCATAACCAGCTTTACGGCGTCTGGCGCGTGGTCGGGGCAGGTGAGATCCCGCAAACCAACCGTGTGCTGCGTGTGCGGCTGCAAACGGAGCAGAAGGCGATTTTGCTGTACAGCGCATCGGACATTGCGTTACTCACCCCGGAACAACTGGCGCAGCATCCGTTTTTACAGCGTGTTGGCCCGGATGTGCTGGATATGACGCTAACCGTAGAGCAGGTAAAAGCGCGGTTGTTATCTCCCCGTTTTCGCCGTCGCCAGTTTTCCGGGTTATTGCTCGATCAGGCCTTTCTTGCCGGGCTGGGAAATTACCTGCGCGTCGAAATTCTCTGGCAAAGCGCCCTGACACCGCAACGTAACGCTTCGCAGCTAAGCGAAGAACAACTCGACGTGTTAGCGCATGCGCTGCTGGATATTCCGCGTTTGTCGTACCAGACACGCGGCGTGGTGGATGAGAATCAACACCACGGCGCGCTGTTTCGCTTTAAGGTGTTTCACCGCGCAGGCGAACCGTGCGAGCGTTGCGGCGGGATAATTGCGAAAACCACCATGTCGTCCCGGCCGTTTTACTGGTGCCCGGCTTGTCAGCATTAAAATAAAAAACGCGCCTGAAGGCGCGTTTTTTTCTGCGGGTTAGCTATCAATCTTTTTTCAGATCGGAGCTGAACTCGCGTTTTTCATAACCGGTGTACAACTGGCGCGGACGGGCAATTTTGATGCCGTCGTCGTGCATTTCGTTCCAGTGTGCAATCCAGCCCACGGTACGCGCCATCGCGAAGATAACGGTAAACATGGAAGAAGGAATACCCATCGCTTTCAGAATGATACCGGAGTAGAAGTCGACGTTCGGGTAGAGCTTACGTTCGATAAAGTACGGGTCGTTGAGCGCAATGTGCTCAAGCTCCATCGCCACTTCCAGCAGATCATCTTTGGTGCCCAGCTCACGCAGCACTTCGTGGCAGGTTTCACGCATCACGGTCGCGCGCGGGTCATAGTTCTTGTAGACACGGTGACCGAAGCCCATCAGACGGAACGAATCGTTTTTGTCTTTGGCGCGGCGCAGGAATTCCGGAATGTGTTTCACGGTACTGATCTCTTCCAGCATCTTCAGCGCAGCTTCGTTGGCGCCGCCGTGTGCCGGTCCCCACAGGGAGGCGATACCCGCGGCGATACAGGCGAACGGGTTCGCGCCAGAAGAGCCAGCGGTACGCACGGTAGAGGTGGAAGCGTTTTGTTCATGGTCGGCGTGCAGGATCAGAATGCGGTCCATTGCGCGTTCCAGTACCGGGTTCACTTCATACGGTTCACACGGCGTGGAGAACATCATGTGCAGGAAGTTACCGGCGTAGGAGAGGTTATTCTGCGGGTAGACGAACGGCTGACCAATGGAATATTTGTAACACATCGCCGCGACGGTCGGCATTTTCGACAGCAGGCGGAACGCGGCAATCTCGCGGTGACGCGGATTGTTAACATCCAGTGAGTCATGGTAGAACGCGGCCAGCGCGCCGGTCACACCGCACAGCACCGCCATTGGGTGCGAGTCGCGACGGAAACCGTGGAACAGACGGGTGATCTGCTCATGGATCATGGTATGGCGCGTTACGGTCAGTTTGAATTCGTCAAACTGTTCCTGCGTCGGTTTTTCGCCGTACAGCAGAATGTAGCAGACTTCCAGATAGTTGGATTCGGTCGCCAGTTGGTCGATAGGGAAACCACGGTGCAGCAGAATACCTTCGTCACCGTCGATAAAGGTGATTTTCGATTCGCATGATGCGGTAGAGGTAAAACCTGGGTCAAAAGTGAATACCCCTTTTGAACCGAGACTACGGATATCAATCACATCCTGACCGAGCGTGCCTTTTAGCACATCCAGTTCAATAGCAGCGTCACCATTGTAGGTGATGGTTGCTTTCTTATCAGCCATTTACGGTCTCCTTAGCGCCTTATTGCTTAAGACCGCCAGTCACCGGATTTGCATTCAACTGCCCGTCAACGTTACCAGTTTGTTATTTAGCTCGCAGCTCTGTTGAGAGGAGGTACCAGGGTACAGAGCGATGGGCGCGTGCAAGTACACATTGAAAACACAGTGAAAAAACAGCAAATCAGCGTCTTAGCAGTCCGAATTTATCAAACCTGTATACCACTAATAACTGTCCTGATTACATCGGTCAATACCATCACACTGTTACATAACTTATTCTCAGGTGAAAGTAAGACCCCATAACTTTTGCGAATTATAAGCCCTTTCTGGCGTAGTTTGTAACAAGAATGTTTAACTTTTGTCAAATCAGATGATTAAAATTTAAAAGAATGTTGTTATCGTGATGGGGGTCACTGTTCTGCATAAAACCCGACAAACTATATGTAGGTTAATTGTAATGATTTTGTGAACGACCTATACTGCCGCCAGGTCTCCGGAATACCCCTGCAATCCCGAGCCACCCAGCGTTGTAACCTGTCGTTTAGCATCTGGAAGCTAATTTTTTGCATGACGAGCAGTTATAGAAAAGGACGCTGTCTGACCCGCACGCAGACCGGAGGAAGGAAACTATAAGAATAGCATGTGGGCGTTATTCATGATAAAAAATGTGAAAAAACAAAGACCTGTCAATCTGGATCTGACAACAATTCGGTTTCCTGTTACGGCTATAGCTTCCATTCTCCACCGCGTTTCCGGCGTCATTACTTTCGTGGCGGTTGGCATTCTGCTGTGGTTATTGGGCCTGTCGCTGTCGTCCGAAGAGGGCTTCCTGACCGCCTCTGCCATCATGAGCAGCTTTTTCGTTAAATTCATTTTCTGGGGCATCCTGACAGCGCTGGCTTATCACGCTGTGGGCGGTATTCGCCATATGTTAATGGATTTTGGCTGGCTGGAAGAAACCTTCGAAGCAGGAAAGCGTTCCGCTAATCTCTCTTTTGCAATCACTGTCGTGCTTTCAATTCTCGCAGGAGTCCTCGTATGGTAAGCAACGCCTCCGCATTAGGACGCAACGGCGTACATGATTTTATTCTTGTCCGTGCTACTGCCATCGTCCTGACGTTATACATCATCTATATGGTCGGTTTTTTTGCCACGCACGGCGATCTGACCTGGGTGGTATGGACTGGTTTTTTCTCCTCCGCTTTCACGAAAGTCTTCACGCTGCTGGCGCTGTTTTCGATTCTGATCCATGCCTGGATTGGCATGTGGCAGGTGTTGACCGACTACGTTAAACCGCTGGCTGTGCGCCTGGTTCTGCAACTGGCTATCGTCGTTGCACTCGCGGCTTACGTGATTTATGGATTCGTTGTGGTGTGGGGTGTGTAATGAAACTGCCAGTCAGAGAATTTGATGCTGTTGTTATTGGTGCCGGTGGCGCAGGTATGCGCGCGGCGCTGCAAATTTCCCAGAGCGGGCAAACCTGTGCGCTGCTCTCTAAAGTCTTTCCAACCCGTTCTCACACCGTATCTGCGCAGGGCGGTATTACCGTTGCGCTGGGTAATACCCATGAAGATAACTGGGAATGGCACATGTACGACACGGTAAAAGGTTCCGATTACATCGGTGACCAGGATGCCATTGAATATATGTGTAAAACCGGCCCGGAAGCGATTCTTGAGCTGGAACATATGGGTCTGCCGTTCTCCCGTCTCGATGATGGCCGTATCTATCAACGCCCGTTTGGCGGCCAGTCGAAAAACTTCGGCGGCGAGCAGGCGGCGCGCACGGCAGCCGCAGCGGATCGTACCGGTCATGCGCTGTTGCACACCCTTTATCAGCAAAACCTGAAAAATCACACGACGATCTTTTCCGAGTGGTACGCGCTGGATCTGGTGAAAAACCAGGATGGTGCGGTGGTGGGTTGTACCGCACTGTGTATTGAAACCGGTGAAGTGGTCTACTTCAAAGCGCGTGCAACCGTGCTGGCGACCGGCGGCGCGGGCCGTATTTACCAGTCCACCACCAACGCACATATCAATACTGGCGACGGCGTGGGTATGGCGCTGCGCGCAGGCGTACCGGTGCAGGATATGGAAATGTGGCAGTTCCACCCGACCGGTATCGCGGGCGCGGGTGTGCTGGTAACGGAAGGTTGCCGCGGGGAAGGCGGTTACCTGCTGAACAAACATGGCGAGCGCTTTATGGAGCGGTATGCGCCAAACGCCAAAGACCTGGCGGGTCGTGATGTGGTGGCGCGTTCCATCATGATCGAAATCCGTGAAGGTCGCGGCTGTGACGGCCCGTGGGGCCCGCACGCGAAACTGAAACTCGATCACCTGGGTAAAGAGGTGCTGGAATCGCGCCTGCCGGGGATCCTTGAACTGTCGCGCACCTTCGCGCACGTCGACCCGGTGAAAGAGCCGATCCCGGTCATCCCGACTTGCCACTATATGATGGGCGGTATTCCGACCAAAGTCACTGGCCAGGCGCTGACGGTGAACGAGAAGGGCGAAGATGTCGTCATTCCGGGGCTGTTTGCCGTAGGTGAAATTGCCTGCGTATCCGTACACGGTGCTAACCGTCTGGGCGGAAACTCGCTGCTGGATCTGGTGGTGTTCGGTCGCGCGGCAGGTCTGCATTTACAAGAGTCGATCGCCGAGCAGGGCGCGCTGCGCGATGCCAGCGAGTCTGATATCGAAGGTTCCCTTGAGCGCCTCAACCGCTGGAACAACAACCGCAATGGCGAAGATCCGGTCACCATTCGTAAAGCGCTGCAAGAGTGTATGCAGCATAACTTCTCGGTCTTCCGCGAAGGCGATGCGATGGCGAAAGGGCTTGAGCAACTGAAAGTGATCCGCGAACGTCTGAAAAACGCCCGTCTGGACGATACCTCCACCGAATTTAACACCCAGCGCGTTGAGTGCCTGGAGCTGGATAACCTGATGGAAACCGCGTATGCAACGGCGGTCTCCGCAAACTTCCGTACTGAGAGCCGTGGCGCGCATAGCCGCTTCGACTATCCGGATCGTGACGACGAAAACTGGCTGTGCCATTCCCTGTATCTGCCAGAAACGGAGTCCATGACGCGTCGCAGCGTCAATATGGAACCGAAACTGCGTCCGGCATTCCCGCCGAAGATTCGTACTTATTAATGCGGAGACAGGATAATGAAACTCGAATTTTCGATTTATCGCTATAACCCGGACGTTGATGACGCGCCGCGCATGCAGGATTACACCCTGGAGGGCGAAGAAGGGCGTGACATGATGCTGCTGGATGCGTTAATGCAGCTGAAAGAAAAAGATCCTACGCTGTCGTTCCGCCGCTCCTGCCGTGAAGGGGTGTGTGGTTCTGATGGTTTGAACATGAACGGTAAGAATGGTCTGGCGTGTATCACCCCGATTTCCGCTCTGGGCAACGGCAAACAGAAGATTGTGATCCGTCCTCTGCCTGGTCTGCCGGTAATCCGCGATTTGGTGGTGGACATGGGACAATTCTACGCCCAATATGAGAAGATTAAGCCTTACTTATTGAATAATGGGCAAAATCCGCCAGCAAGAGAGCACTTACAGTCACCTGACCAGCGTGAAAAACTCGACGGTTTGTATGAATGTATCCTCTGCGCTTGCTGCTCGACATCTTGCCCGTCGTTCTGGTGGAACCCGGACAAATTTATCGGCCCGGCCGGTCTGCTGGCGGCGTACCGTTTCCTGATCGACAGCCGCGATACGGAAACCGATAACCGTCTGGAAGGGTTAAGCGATGCTTTCAGCGTATTCCGCTGCCACAGCATTATGAACTGCGTCAGTGTATGCCCGAAAGGGCTGAACCCGACGCGCGCCATCGGCCATATTAAGTCGATGTTGTTGCAACGAAGCGCATAAATGTCAGTGCCGGATGGCGCTGACGCGTATCCGGCCTACATTAATAGTGATGTTTTTTTTGCCCGGCAGCGTTAGCGCCGCCGGGTAACAAGGAAGCAGGAAACCTTTAAAAACCGCCACAGTAGACATAATCGAGATGTCTGGTGCGAGACAAGGCGGCAACTGAGCGCATCCCTGGGAGCATAGTCAACTATGTGACCAGGGTAAGCAAAGGTAGCCAACGCAGTCGCAGCCCGGACAGCGAAGATTAGGCAGTTTTTAAAGGTTCCTTCGCGGGCCACCAAGAGCCCGCAAGTGAACCCTGGGACGTGCGCTAACGGGTGTACGTCGTAGTTATCCACGGCGAAGTAAGCATAACAATGCTTAAGGGATCACGATGCAGAACGGCGCAATGAAAGCCTGGCTGGACTCTTCTTACCTCTCTGGGTCGAACCAGAGCTGGATAGAACAGCTCTATGAAGACTTCTTAACCGATCCTGACTCGGTAGATGCAAACTGGCGTTCTATGTTCCAGCAGTTACCGGGCACCGGAGTCAAACCGGATCAGTTCCACTCCAAGACGCGTGATTATTTCCGTCAGCTGGCGAAAGATGCTTCACGTTACTCTTCCTCTATTTCCGACCCCGACACCAATGTGAAGCAGGTTAAAGTCCTGCAACTTATCAACGCATACCGTTTTCGTGGTCATCAACATGCGAACCTCGATCCGCTGGGATTGTGGCAGCAAGAGAGGGTTCCCGATCTCGATCCGGCTTATCACGATCTGACGGAAGCCGATTTCCAGAACAGCTTTAACGTGGGGTCTTTTGCGATTGGCAAAGACACCATGCCGCTGGGCGAATTGATTAACGCACTGAAAGAGACCTATTGCGGTTCGATCGGTGCGGAATATATGCATATCACCAGCACCGAAGAGAAGCGCTGGATCCAGCAACGCATCGAATCCGCAGCCGGTAAATCCAGCTTTAGCAGCGAAGAGAAAAAACGCTTCCTGACTGAACTGACGGCCGCAGAAGGTCTTGAACGTTATCTGGGCGCGAAATTCCCCGGTGCGAAGCGCTTCTCGCTGGAAGGCGGCGATGCGCTGGTGCCGATGCTCAAAGAGATGATCCGTCATGCGGGCAAGAGCGGTACCCGTGAAGTGGTGCTGGGTATGGCGCACCGCGGACGTCTGAACGTACTGGTTAACGTGCTGGGTAAACAGCCGCAGGATCTGTTTGACGAATTCGCCGGTAAACATAAAGAACACCTCGGCACCGGCGACGTGAAATACCACATGGGCTTCTCGTCCGACGTGGAAACGGAAGGCGGCCTGGTACACCTGGCGCTGGCGTTTAACCCGTCACACCTCGAGATTGTCAGCCCGGTGGTTATCGGTTCCGTTCGTGCGCGTCTTGACCGCCTTGACGAACCGAGCAGCAATAAAGTGCTGCCAATCACCATTCACGGCGACGCCGCCGTTGCGGGCCAGGGCGTGGTGCAGGAAACCCTGAACATGTCGAAAGCACGCGGCTACGAAGTGGGTGGCACGGTGCGTATCGTCATTAACAACCAGGTGGGCTTCACCACCTCGAACCCGCTGGATGCGCGCTCTACGCCATACTGTACCGACATCGGTAAGATGGTGCAGGCGCCGATTTTCCACGTTAATGCGGACGATCCGGAAGCCGTGGCGTTCGTCACTCGCCTGGCGCTCGACTTCCGTAATACTTTCAAACGCGATGTCTTTATCGACCTGGTGTGCTACCGCCGTCACGGCCACAACGAAGCCGACGAGCCGAGCGCAACCCAGCCGCTGATGTACCAGAAAATCAAAAAACACCCGACGCCGCGCAAAATCTACGCCGATCGCCTGGAGCAGGAAAAAACCATTACGCTGGAAGATGCCACCGAAATGGTAAACCTGTACCGCGATGCGCTGGATGCGGGTGAGTGTGTGGTCGCCGAATGGCGTCCGATGAATATGCACTCCTTTACCTGGTCGCCGTACCTCAACCACGAGTGGGATGAGAGCTACCCGAACAAGGTGGAAATGAAGCGCTTGCAGGAGCTGGCAAAACGCATCAGTACGGTGCCGGAAGCCATCGAAATGCAGTCCCGCGTGGCGAAGATTTACGCTGACCGCCAGTTGATGGCGAGCGGCGAGAAGTTGTTCGACTGGGGTGGCGCAGAAACACTGGCGTATGCCACGCTGGTGGATGAAGGGATTCCGGTACGTTTGTCCGGTGAAGACTCCGGCCGCGGCACCTTCTTCCATCGCCATGCGGTGATCCACAACCAGGCGAACGGTTCTACCTATACGCCGCTGAGCCATGTACACAATTCGCAGGGGGCGTTCCGCGTGTGGGACTCCGTGCTCTCCGAAGAAGCGGTACTGGCGTTTGAATATGGGTATGCCACGGCAGAACCGCGCACGCTGACCATCTGGGAAGCGCAGTTCGGCGATTTCGCCAACGGCGCGCAAGTGGTTATCGACCAGTTCATCAGCTCCGGCGAGCAGAAATGGGGCCGTATGTGTGGCCTGGTGATGCTGCTGCCGCACGGTTATGAAGGCCAGGGCCCGGAGCACTCCTCCGCGCGTCTGGAGCGTTATCTGCAACTGTGTGCTGAGCAAAATATGCAGGTCTGCGTGCCGTCTACCCCGGCGCAGGTTTACCACATGCTGCGTCGCCAGGCGCTGCGCGGTATGCGTCGTCCGCTGGTGGTGATGTCGCCGAAGTCGCTGCTGCGTCATCCGCAGGCGGTTTCCACGCTGGATGAGTTGGCGAACGGCACCTTTATGCCGGCGATTGGCGAAGTGGATGATCTTGATCCGCAAGGCGTTAAGCGCGTGATCCTTTGCTCTGGTAAGGTCTATTATGATCTGCTGGAACAGCGTCGTAAAAACGACCAGAAAGATGTCGCGATTGTGCGTATCGAACAGCTTTACCCGTTCCCGCACCAGTCGGTGCAGGAAGCGCTAAAACCTTACGCTCACGTACATGATTTTGTCTGGTGCCAGGAAGAGCCGCTTAACCAGGGCGCCTGGTACTGCAGCCAGCATCATTTCCGTGATGTGATTCCGTTTGGGGCCGCTCTGCGTTATGCAGGTCGCCCGGCCTCCGCCTCTCCGGCGGTGGGATACCTGTCCGTTCACCAGAAACAGCAACAAGATCTGGTAAATGACGCGCTGAACGTCGATTAATTAAAGGATAAATAATGAGTAGCGTAGATATTCTTGTTCCCGATCTGCCCGAGTCCGTTGCTGACGCGACCGTTGCGACCTGGCACAAAAAACCAGGCGATAGCGTACGACGCGACGAAGTGTTGGTCGAAATCGAAACTGACAAAGTGGTACTGGAAGTACCGGCGTCGGCAGACGGTATTCTGGACGCGGTGCTGGAAGATGAAGGCACCACTGTGACCTCCCGCCAGATCCTGGGCCGCCTGAAAGAGGGCAACAGCTCTGGTAAAGAGAGCAGCGCCAAATCTGAAGAGAAAGAGTCCACGCCGGCACAGCGCCAGCAGGCCTCGCTGGAAGAGCAAAACAATGACGCACTGAGCCCGGCGATCCGTCGCCTGCTGGCTGAGCACAACCTCGAAGCCAGCGCTATCAAAGGCACGGGCGTTGGCGGTCGTATTACACGCGAAGATGTTGAGAAACATCTGGCGAAAGCACCGGCGAAAGAGGAAAAACCAGCTGCTGCTCCGGCGAGCGCCCCGGTGGCACCGCTGGCTGGCCGCACCGAAAAACGCGTGCCGATGACCCGTCTGCGCAAACGCGTTGCCGAGCGTCTGCTGGAAGCGAAAAACTCTACCGCCATGCTGACGACGTTCAACGAAGTCAACATGAAGCCGATTATGGATCTGCGTAAGCAGTACGGTGACGCGTTTGAAAAACGTCACGGTATCCGCCTGGGCTTTATGTCTTTCTACGTGAAAGCGGTGGTTGAAGCGCTGAAACGCTACCCGGAAGTGAACGCGTCCATCGATGGCGATGACGTGGTTTACCACAACTATTTCGATGTCAGCATGGCGGTTTCCACGCCGCGTGGTCTGGTAACACCGGTGTTGCGCGATGTCGATACGCTGGGCATGGCGGATATCGAGAAGAAAATCAAAGAGCTGGCAGTGAAAGGCCGTGACGGCAAACTGACCGTTGACGATCTGACCGGCGGTAACTTCACCATCACCAACGGTGGGGTGTTCGGTTCGCTGATGTCTACACCGATCATCAACCCGCCGCAGAGCGCGATCCTCGGCATGCACGCCATTAAAGATCGCCCGATGGCGGTTGATGGCAAGGTTGAGATCCTGCCGATGATGTACCTGGCGCTCTCTTACGATCACCGTCTGATTGACGGTCGCGAATCCGTTGGTTTCCTGGTAGCCATCAAAGAGCTGCTGGAAGATCCGACTCGCTTGCTGCTGGACGTCTAGTGTCCTTAGCCCGGCAACGTCAGTTGCCGGGCCACTATAACGAACACCTGCTTTGTAAGCCGTCATCCGGCGTGACAAATTAAATGAAGGATGGATAGAACACATGAACTTACACGAGTATCAGGCGAAACAACTGTTTGCCCGGTCAGGTCTGCCGACTCCGGTTGGTTACGCCTGTACTACCCCGCGTGAAGCCGAAGAAGCGGCATCCAAAATCGGCGCAGGCCCTTGGGTGGTTAAATGCCAGGTCCATGCCGGCGGCCGTGGTAAAGCGGGCGGCGTAAAAGTCGTCAACAGCAAAGAAGATATTCGCGCCTTCGCGGAAAACTGGCTGGGCAAACGCCTGGTGACCTACCAAACAGACGCGAACGGCCAGCCGGTAAACCAGATTCTGGTTGAAGCGGCAACCGATATCGACAAAGAGCTGTATCTGGGCGCGGTGGTTGACCGTAGCTCTCGCCGTGTCGTGTTCATGGCCTCCACCGAAGGTGGCGTGGAAATTGAGAAAGTGGCGGAAGAGACCCCGCACCTGATCCACAAAACCACCATCGACCCGCTGACCGGCCCGATGCCGTATCAGGGGCGTGACCTGGCGTTCAAACTGGGTCTGGAAGGCAAGCAGGTTCAGCAATTCACCAAGATTTTCATGGGCCTGGCGACCATTTTCCTTGAGCGCGATCTGGCGCTGATTGAAATCAACCCGCTGGTTATCACTAAACAGGGTGATCTGATCTGCCTCGACGGCAAACTGGGTGCTGACGGCAACGCTCTGTTCCGCCAGCCGGAACTGCGCGAAATGCGCGACCAGTCGCAGGAAGATCCGCGCGAAGCGCAGGCGGCGCACTGGGAACTGAACTATGTTGCACTGGATGGCAACATCGGCTGTATGGTCAACGGCGCAGGTCTGGCGATGGGCACCATGGACATCGTGAAACTGCACGGTGGCGAACCGGCGAACTTCCTGGATGTGGGCGGCGGTGCGACCAAAGAGCGCGTGACCGAAGCGTTCAAAATTATCCTTTCCGATGAGAACGTGAAAGCGGTACTGGTTAACATCTTCGGCGGTATCGTGCGTTGCGACCTGATCGCTGACGGTATCATCGGCGCGGTAGAAGAAGTAGGTGTTAACGTACCGGTGGTTGTGCGTCTGGAAGGTAACAATGCTGAACTGGGCGCGAAACGCCTGGCGGACAGCGGCCTGAATATTATTGCAGCGAAAAGTCTGACGGATGCAGCACAGCAGGTTGTTGCCGCAGTGGAGGGGAAATAATGTCTGTTTTGATTGATAAGAACACCAAAGTTATCTGCCAGGGCTTCACCGGAAGCCAGGGGACTTTCCACTCCGAGCAGGCAATTGCCTATGGCACCCAGATGGTTGGCGGCGTTACGCCGGGCAAAGGCGGCACCACGCACCTCGGCCTGCCGGTGTTTAACACCGTGCGCGAAGCGGTTGAAGCAACTGGCGCGACGGCTACCGTGATCTATGTTCCGGCACCGTTCTGCAAAGACTCGATCCTCGAAGCCATCGATGCGGGCATTAAACTGATTATCACCATTACTGAAGGTATTCCGACGCTGGATATGCTGACGGTGAAAGTGAAGCTGGACGAAGCTGGCGTGCGCATGATTGGCCCGAACTGCCCGGGTGTTATCACCCCAGGCGAGTGCAAAATCGGTATCATGCCTGGTCATATTCATAAGCCTGGTAAAGTCGGTATTGTTTCCCGTTCCGGTACGCTGACCTATGAAGCGGTTAAACAGACCACAGATTACGGTTTCGGCCAGTCCACCTGTGTGGGCATCGGCGGTGACCCGATCCCGGGTTCAAACTTTATCGATATCCTGAAACTGTTCCAGGAAGATCCGCAGACCGAAGCGATTGTAATGATCGGTGAGATCGGCGGCAGCGCGGAAGAAGAAGCTGCGGCGTATATTAAAGATCATGTGACCAAACCGGTGGTGGGTTATATCGCTGGTGTGACCGCGCCGAAAGGCAAACGTATGGGCCACGCAGGCGCCATCATTGCCGGTGGTAAAGGTACCGCAGACGAGAAATTCGCTGCTCTGGAAGCGGCGGGTGTGAAAACCGTACGTAGCCTGGCCGATATCGGCGAAGCGCTGAAATCTGTTATCAAATAAAACCTCATTGCTCCTCCATGTAGGGGAGCAAGTATCCTTTCGACATGGTTGGCCGCTCCCGTAGCGGCCTTTTTTATGGCTGCAGTTTACGTACCTGCGTATTTGCCGCACTAAGGATACGCCCGTCTGCCGCCTGCGGTTGCATCGGCAGAATGGTTTCGCCGCTTTGGCTATCAATCAACACGGAATGCGGCTCGTTCGGTGCAAAAAGATGCTGTTCGCCCCACTGGCGTAGCGCCACGACCACCGGAAACAACGACTCGCCTTTTTTGGTCAGCACATACTCCTGATACGCCGTGCCATCTGATGCTGGCTGCGTGGTGAATATACCCGCTTCCACCAGTTTGCGTAGCCTGTCGGTAAGAATATTGCGCGCCACGCCAAGACCACGCTGAAAATCGCCAAAACGTCGCGCACCATCAAAAGCGTCACGCACGATAAGGAGTGCCCAGCGATCGCCAATCAAATCGACAGAACGCGCGACGGGGCAAGGTTGAGTATTCAGTGGCATGGTGAATCTCCGGTTAGCATTCTGGTTGCATTTTAAAACTGGTTTATCTACCCTTCAACTAGTTTCGTTTTGCAACCAGGATGGAAGTATGAATAAAAACGCACAGGCAACGCCGCGCAGTGTCATCGCCCTGTTTGCCGTGGCCAGCGGTTTATGTGTGGCGAATGTCTATTACGCGCAGCCGTTGCTGGATGCACTGGCACAGAGCTTTGCTATTAGCCAGGCAGCTGTCGGCGGCGTGGTGACGGCGACGCAAGTGGGATCGGCGCTGGCCTTACTGCTGTTGGTGCCATTAGGCGATCTTGTTGAGCGACGTCGGTTATTGTTAGTGCAGTTGCTGGCACTGGTGGGTGCGCTTGCCACTGTCGCGCTGGCACAATCGGCAACGGTGTTGCTTGCCGGCATGTTGGCAACAGGGTTGCTGGGCACGGCAATGACACAAGGGTTGATTGCCAGCGCAGCCAGCATTGCTAATGAACAGGAGCGGGGAAGGGTAGTGGGTGCGGCGCAAGGCGGCGTTTTTATCGGCCTGCTATTAGCGCGAGTTTTTGCCGGTGTTATTAGCGATTTAGCGGGCTGGCGCGCGGTTTATGGCGTCTCGGCATCGCTGATGCTGGTGTTATTGCTGCTGCTCTGGCGGCGGTTACCTGTTATGCGCAGCGCGATGATTTCTGTCAGTTGGTTACGTTTGATGGCCTCAATGCTGGGTCTGTTGCGTACCGATCGCGTATTGCAAATCCGTGGTGTGTTGGCGTTGTTGATGTTTGCCGCTTTTAATATTTTCTGGAGCGCAATGGTGCTGCTGTTAAGTACCGCACCGTTTGGTTTCTCCCATACGGTAATTGGCTTGTTTGCCCTGGCGGGCGTTGCGGGCGCGCTGGTAGCGGCAAAAGCCGGGCGCGAAGCAGATCGCGGCAATGCGCAGCGCACGAGTTTACTGGCGCTCCTCTTGTTGCTACTGGCCTGGTGGCCGCTATCACAGTTACAACACTCTCTGGCGTTATTTATCCTCGGCATTGTTTTGCTCGATCTTGGCAGCCAGGCGCTGCATGTTACCAATCAGAGCCTGATTTTGCGTAGCCATGCCTCGCAACACGGCAGACTGGTGGCGTTGTATATGCTGTTTTACGCTCTCGGCAGCGGACTGGGTGCCATGGCAACGACGGCGATTTATGCTGTTTTCGGCTGGCAGGGGGTTTGCTTGCTTGGCGCAGCAGTAACGTTGCTGGCGCTTATCGTCTGGGGGGCAACCCGGCGCTGGATGCTTGTCAGTAATAACCTGTAAAATAAAAGGGTATTAATGCCCCAGGAAATATAACGAATAATCACTGCGCGGTGTTAAGTATGATAATCGCGAAAGTGAAATAATTGTAAAATAAACAAGATAATCATCCGCTCTAATTTTACGCCCCCTTTAAGTTGCCGCGGTTGTCTCATTTTTTACATGAATGATAAACGTTAAATAAAGTCGCCATTATTTATCTTTACCCGCCGATTGATAACCATGAATGGCGTTAAAATGAACATGTTGTTAACAATGTTTTTACTGTGATTCCACACCGGATACAAAATTAACAATGCTGAATAAAATTGATTTAAATCAATATTTAAAAGCTTGGAAAAGATGCTGAAAATCGTTAAATTGTCGCCGATCAAATTGGTGCAAAAGTGGTAAATTCGCTATAAATTGATCACTGTCGAAAAACGTAAAACTAACTCAATAAAAACCTTTTTATTGTAAGGGCTTTGCGGAGTAATATATTCGAGAGATCAATTCGAGTTTTTTATTAACCTGGTTGTAACTTTTTTCATTCATTGTCACGCTTTATGTGACGTGAATAAAACAGTGCAGCAATTTTGTATTGGGGCATGCGTGTGAACCTTCGCTAACGGGGTTTACTCTCGGAGTCTTCATGCGATGAGCAAGGAGTCATAATGTTAGATATAGTCGAACTGTCGCGCTTACAGTTTGCCTTGACCGCGATGTACCACTTTCTGTTTGTGCCACTGACGCTCGGTATGGCGTTCCTGCTGGCAATTATGGAAACGGTCTACGTCCTCTCCGGCAAACAGATTTATAAAGATATGACCAAGTTCTGGGGCAAGTTGTTTGGTATCAACTTCGCACTGGGCGTGGCTACCGGTCTGACGATGGAGTTCCAGTTCGGGACTAACTGGTCTTACTATTCCCATTATGTTGGGGATATCTTCGGTGCGCCGCTGGCCATTGAAGGTCTGATGGCCTTCTTCCTCGAGTCTACGTTTGTAGGTCTGTTTTTCTTCGGTTGGGATCGTCTGGGCAAAGTACAGCACATGGCAGTGACCTGGCTGGTGGCTCTTGGCTCCAACTTGTCCGCACTGTGGATTCTGGTGGCAAACGGCTGGATGCAAAACCCGGTTGCTTCTGATTTCAACTTTGAAACCATGCGTATGGAGATGGTGAGCTTCGCTGAACTGGTACTTAACCCGGTAGCGCAGGTGAAATTCGTTCACACTGTTGCGTCTGGTTATACCTGCGGTGCCATCTTTATCCTCGGTATCAGCTCCTACTATCTGCTGCGCGGTCGCGACATCGCTTTTGCTAAACGCTCCTTCGCTATTGCTGCCAGCTTCGGTATGGCCGCAGTGCTGTCTGTTATCGTGCTGGGTGACGAATCCGGTTACGAAATGGGTGACGTGCAAAAAACCAAACTGGCTGCGATTGAAGCCGAATGGGAAACCCAGCCTGCACCGGCGGCGTTTACCCTGTTTGGCGTGCCGGACCAGGATAAGCAAGAGAACAAATTTGCTATCCAGATCCCATATGCGCTCGGCATCATCGCCACCCGTTCTGTTGATACGCCGGTTATTGGTCTTAAAGATCTGATGGTGCAGCACGAAGAGCGCATCCGTAACGGTATGAAAGCGTATCAGTTGCTGGAGCAACTGCGCGCAGGTTCTACCGATCAGGCCCTTCGTGACCAGTTCAATAACATCAAGAAAGATCTTGGTTATGGCCTGCTGCTGAAACGCTATACGCCAAATGTGGCAGACGCGACCGAAGCGCAGATCAAGCAAGCGACCAAAGACTCCATCCCGCGCGTTGCGCCGCTGTACTTCGCGTTCCGTATAATGGTGGCCGCTGGCGTGCTGATGCTGCTGATTATCGCTGCCTCTTTCTGGACCGTGATTCGTAATCGCATCGGTGAGAAAAAATGGCTGCTGCGCGCTGCGCTGTATGGCATCCCGCTGCCGTGGATTGCTATTGAAGCGGGCTGGTTTGTTGCCGAGTACGGCCGTCAGCCGTGGGCGATTGGTGAAGTGTTGCCGACCGCGGTTGCGAACTCATCGCTGACCGTTGGCGATCTGCTGTTCTCCATGATTCTGATTTGCGGCCTTTATACGCTGTTTATGGTGGCGGAAGTGTTCCTGATGTTCAAATTTGCTCGCCTTGGGCCGAGCAGTCTGAAAACAGGTCGCTATCACTACGAGCAGTCCACCGTGGCTTCTCAGCCGGCACGCTAAGACAGGAGTCGTCAAATGATTGATTATGAAATATTACGTTTTATCTGGTGGCTGCTGGTTGGCATTCTGCTGATTGGTTTTGCGGTCACCGACGGCTTCGACATGGGCGTGGGGATGTTGACCCGCGTGCTGGGTCGTAGCGACACCGAACGCCGCGTGATGATTAACGCCATCGCGCCGCACTGGGACGGTAACCAGGTTTGGCTGATCACCGCCGGTGGCGCGCTGTTTGCCGCCTGGCCGATGGTTTACGCTGCCGCGTTCTCCGGTTTTTATGTGGCGATGATCTTGGTGCTCGCTTCACTGTTCTTCCGTCCGGTTGGTTTTGACTACCGCTCGAAGATTGAAGATATGCGCTGGCGTGGCATGTGGGACTGGGGCATCTTCATCGGCAGCTTTGTTCCGCCGTTGGTGATCGGTGTGGCATTCGGCAACCTGCTGCAGGGTGTGCCGTTCCATCTTGATAACGATATGCGCCTGTTCTACACCGGTAACTTCTTCCAGTTGCTGAATCCGTTTGGTCTGTTGGCCGGCGTGGTGAGCGTGGCGATGATCCTGACCCAGGGCGCGACATACCTGCAAATGCGTACCGTTGGCGAACTGCATCTGCGTGCCCGTGCCACGGTGCAAATTGCCGCGCTGGTTACGCTGGTTTGCTTCGCACTGGCGGGCGTGTGGGTGGTTTACGGTATCGACGGTTACGTGGTGACTTCCGCGATAGATCATCATGCCGCGTCTAACCCGTTGACCAAAGAAGTGGCGGTACAGGCGGGAGCCTGGCTGACTAACTTCAACAACATGCCTGTGTTGTGGCTGGTGCCGGCGCTGGGTGTGGTGTTGCCACTGCTGACCGTGCTGACGGCGCGTCTGGATAAAGCCGCCTGGGCGTTCGTGTTCTCTTCACTGACGCTGGCATGCATCATCCTGACTGCGGGTATCGCGATGTTCCCGTTCATCATGCCGTCAAGCACCATGCTGAAAGCAAGCCTGACCATGTGGGACGCGACATCGACGCAGCTGACACTGAATCTGATGACCTATGTGGCGCTGGTTTTTGTACCGATTGTCCTGCTTTACACCATCTGGTGTTACTGGAAAATGTTCGGTCGCATTACCAAAGAGCACATTGAAAGCAATACCCACTCTATGTATTAAGTAAGGAGCAGAATATGTGGTATTTCGCATGGATTTTAGGAACGCTTCTTGCCTGTGCTTTCGGAGTGATTACCGCGCTGGCGCTGGAACATGTTGAAGCGACCAAAGCCGGGAAAGAAGAACACTGATGGAAAAAATTATCGCAAAACTCTATGCGGTAATGGACAAGGGCCCGTTAAGGGCCCTTTCCTTAATAATGGCATTACTGCTGGCGGGCTGTATCTTCTGGGATCCCTCCCGTTTCGCGGCCAAAACCAGCGAGCTGGAGATTTGGCACGGGCTGTTATTAATGTGGGCGGTATGCGCCGGTGTTGTTCACGGTGTTGGCTTTCGCCCGCGCGCGCTTCACTGGCAGGGTTTTTTCTGCCCGCCAGTCGCTTTTGTCGTAATGCTTGCCGGGCTTGTTTTCTTCTTCTTTTGAATAAGAAATATCCGCTATCCTCATGGGCTTGCAAAAGCCCATAAATTTTTACTCTCCGTTTACCTCAACCCATTCCAAAGCATCTTGCCCGCGCGTATAGTAGCGAAGTTTAAAAGCTCTAACTTTTTTTGCATTACCGGGATGTAAAGTGAATACAACGCTGTTTCGATGGCCGGTTCGGGTCTATTACGAAGATACCGATGTCGGTGGCATGGTTTACCATGCCAACTACGTTGCTTTTTATGAAAGAGCCCGCACTGAGATGCTGCGTCACCATCACTTGAGTCAACAGGCTCTGCTGGCTGAACGCATTGCGTTAGTGGTACGCAAAATGACGTTGGAGTATTTTGCACCCGCCAGACTCGACGACATGCTCGAAGTCCAAACGGAAATTACATCAATGCGCGGAACCTCGATGGTTTTCTCGCAGCGGATTGTCAATGCAGAGAATAAAGTGCTGAACGAAGCTGAAGCGCTGATTGTCTGTGTTGATCCACTCTTAATGAAGCCTCGTGCGCTTCCCAAGTCTATTGTCGCGGAGTTTAAGCAGTGACTGACATGAACATCCTTGATTTGTTCCTGAAGGCTAGCCTTCTGGTCAAACTTATCATGTTGATTTTGATTGGTTTTTCTATCGCATCCTGGGCCATTATTATCCAGAGAACGCGCATCCTCAACGCTGCAGGGCGCGAAGCGGAAGCCTTCGAAGACAAGTTTTGGTCCGGCATCGAACTGTCTCGTCTGTATCAGGAAAGCCAGGGACGCCGTGATAATTTAAGCGGTTCGGAACAAATTTTTTATAGTGGTTTCAAAGAGTTTGCTCGACTGCACCGCGCAAATAGCCACGCGCCAGAAGCGATTGTTGAAGGGGCATCAAGGGCGATGCGTATTTCGATGAACCGTGAACTGGAAACGCTGGAAAACCATATTCCTTTCCTTGGTACCGTAGGTTCTATTAGCCCGTATATCGGGCTGTTCGGTACGGTATGGGGGATCATGCATGCCTTTATCGCGCTGGGCGCGGTGAAGCAGGCGACGCTGCAAATGGTTGCGCCTGGTATCGCCGAAGCGTTGATCGCAACAGCTATCGGTCTGTTTGCAGCCATTCCTGCGGTTATGGCTTATAACCGACTGAACCAGCGTGTGAACAAACTGGAACTGAATTACGACAACTTTATGGAAGAGTTCACGGCTATTCTGCATCGCCAGGCATTTGCCAGCAGCGACAGCAGCAAGGAGTAAGCCATGGCCAGATCGCGTGGACGGGGCCGTCGTGACCTCAAGTCTGAAATCAACATCGTACCGTTGCTGGACGTGTTGCTGGTGCTGCTGCTGATCTTTATGGCGACGGCACCGATCATTACGCAAAGCGTAGAGGTTGATCTGCCGGATGCGACACAGTCGCAAACCGTCAGTACCAATGACGATCCTCCGGTCATTATTGAGGTTTCCGGTGTCGGACAGTACAGCGTGGTGGTGGAAAAAGATCGTATGGATCAACTGCCGCCGGAGCAGGTGATTGCGGAGGCGCAGCGTCGCCTGCAATCCAATCCGAAAACCGTGTTCTTAATCGGCGGGGCGAAAGATGTGCCGTACGATGAAATCATTAAAGCGCTGAACCTGTTACATAGCGCGGGTGTGAAATCAGTCGGCTTGATGACGCAGCCTATCTGATCACCGGCTTAACAGGCGGACAGTTTTTGGGAACCGAGAGTGTCAAAGGCAACCGTACAAAACGACAAGCTTAAGCGAGCAATAATCATTTCGGCTGTGCTACACGTAATTCTTGTGGCGCTGCTGATCTGGAGCTCGTTTGATGAGCATATTGATGCTTCTTCAGGCGGTGGCGGTGGCTCTGCGATTGATGCGGTGATGGTCGATCCGGGCGCTGTGGTGGAAAATTACAACCGCCAGCAGCAGCAGCAAGCCAGTGCGCAGCGCGCCAAAGAGCAGCGTGAAAAACAGGCGCAACAGCAAGCGGAAGAGCTGCGTGAAAAGCAGGCTGCCGAGCAGGAGCATTTAAAACAGCTGGAGCAGGAGCGTTTACAAGCGCAGGAAGCGGCGCGCGAACAGGCTGAGCAGCAGAAAAAAGCGGAAGAGGCGGCAAAACAGGCTCAACAGCAGCAGAAACAAGCTGAAGAGGCGGCCGCGAAAGCCGCAGCTGACGCAAAAGCAAAAGCGGACGCGCAGGCAAAAGCAGCAGAAGAAGCTGCGAAGAAAGCGGCTGCCGACGCGAAGAAAAAAGCGGAAGCCGAAGCCGCGAAAGCTGCCGCAGACGCACAGAAAAAAGCCGAAGCGGAAGCGGCGAAAGCAGCTGCTGAAGCGAAGAAAAAAGCCGAGGCCGAAGCCGCGAAAAAAGCGCAGGCTGAAGCGGCTAAACAAGCTGCCGCCGAAAAAGCGGCAGCGGAGAAAGCCGCCGCCGCGGAGAAAGCGGCTGCTGAAAAGGCTGCAGCCGAAAAAGCCGCCGCTGAAAAAGCTGCCGCCGAGAAAAAAGCTGCAGCAGCAAAAGCAGCTGCCGATAAAAAAGCGGCTGCAGAGAAGGCCGCAGCCGCCAAGAAAGCCGCCGCCGAGAAAGCAGATGCCGCAGGCGTTGACGATCTGTTTGGTGATTTAAGCTCCGGTAAGAATGCACCGAAAACGGGTGGTGGAGCGAAAGGGAATAATGCAGCTCCCGCCGGTTCTGGTAACACTAAGAACAACGGCGCGTCAGGTGCAGACATCAATAACTATGCAGGGCAGATTAAATCGGCTATCGAAAGCCGCTTCTATGACGCCTCCTCCTATGCGGGGAAAACCTGTACGTTACGTGTCAAACTGGCGCCAGACGGTATGCTGTTAGATATTCAGTCGGAAGGTGGCGATCCGGCCCTTTGCCAGGCTGCGCTTGCTGCAGCACGACAGGCAAAAATGCCGAAACCGCCAAGTCAGGCTGTATATGAAGTGTTCAAAAATGCGCCGCTGGACTTTAAACCTTAAGGTACACTTTCCCTCGCAATCTGCGGGGGAGATCGTGCTGAGGGTGTCCTGAGGCGGGTAGTTTTGTCTATTGAGTTTGTTAAAATTCTGCTAAATTATCGCGGGTTTTCCGCCCGGATAAGGGAGATATGATGAAGCAGGCATTACGTGTTGCATTTGGTTTTCTAATGCTGTGGGCAGCTGTGCTGCACGCAGAAGTACGTATCGAGATCACCCAGGGGGTGGACTCGGCACGCC
>NZ_DAMCGF010000019.1:0-60692 GCF_032104925.1 Kosakonia sp. | reverse complement strand
ACGAAGCTCTCTAATTTACCCTCTTCGATAGCCTTGCGTAAACCAGCCATTAAACGCTGATAATACCGCAGGTTATGAATGGTATTGAGACGCGCGCCCAATATTTCGTTGCAACGGTCGAGATGATGCAAGTAAGCAAGAGAATAATTGCGACAGGTATAGCAATCACACTCGCTATCAAGCGGGCCGGTATCGCTTTTATATTTCGCGTTACGGATTTTCACCACGCCATTGGTCACAAACAGGTGACCGTTACGGGCGTTGCGCGTCGGCATCACGCAGTCAAACATATCAATGCCGCGTCGCACGCCTTCAACCAGATCTTCTGGTTTACCGACGCCCATCAGGTATCGTGGTTTGTCTGCAGGGATTTGCGGGCAGACATGCTCCAGAATACGGTGCATATCTTCTTTCGGCTCGCCCACAGCCAGACCGCCGACAGCGTAGCCATCAAAGCCAATCTCTACCAGACCTTTGACCGAGATATCGCGTAAATCTTCGTAAACGCTGCCCTGAATAATACCGAACAGCGCGTTTTTGTTACCCAGCCCATCAAAACGCTCACGGCTGCGTTTCGCCCAGCGCAGGGACATCTCCATAGAGCGTTTCGCGTAATCCCAGTCCGCCGGATACGGCGTACATTCGTCGAAGATCATCACGATATCGGAACCGAGATCGTACTGAATCTCCATCGATTTTTCGGGATCGAGGAAAATAGGATCGCCGTTGATCGGGTTACGGAAGTGCACGCCCGCTTCGGTGATCTTGCGGATGTCGCCAAGGCTGAACACCTGGAAACCGCCGGAATCGGTAAGGATTGGGCCTTTCCACTGCATAAAGTCGTGCAGATCGCCGTGCAGCTTCATGATCTCCTGACCCGGGCGCAGCCACAGGTGGAAGGTGTTGCCAAGGATAATCTGCGCGCCGGTGGCTTCAACTTCTTCCGGCGTCATCCCTTTTACGGTGCCGTAAGTGCCTACAGGCATAAACGCGGGCGTTTCAACCACGCCGCGATCAAACACCAGACGACCGCGGCGGGCGCGTCCGTCAGTGGTATCCAGTTCAAATTTCATTTCTTCTCCAGCATCAGAGAAACAGTCTGATGATAACTATCCCGTTGCGGAATCACTCCACAACTTCGAATTAACCAATACGCACTCAAGGCGTATTGGCGCAGCCAGATTGGACACGCACAGCGTGCAGCAACCGGCGCGTACACGCAGTCCGTATCGCGTTGTTAAGGACGCTCTAAAATGGCTTGCGGATTGTACGTGATAAACATCGCATCCCCGTAACTAAAAAAGCGATATTTCTCTGCAACTGCGGCGCGGTACGCATTCATGGTGTGTTGGTACCCGGCGAAGGCGGAAACCAGCATGATCAGCGTCGATTCCGGCAAGTGGAAGTTGGTGACCAGCGCATCAATCACCCGGTACTGGTAACCCGGATAAATGAAAATCTGCGTATCGCCGAAGAACGGCTCGATCAGATCTTTTTTTGCTGCCTGCGCGGCGCTTTCCAGCGAACGCACGGACGTGGTTCCCACGGCGACAACCCGATTGCCGCGCGCTTTTGCCGCCAGCACCGCATCAACAACCTCCTGCGGCACTTCGGCGTATTCGGAATGCATAATGTGGTCTTCAATGCTGTCTACGCGCACCGGCTGGAAAGTTCCCGCCCCCACATGCAGCGTCACAAACGCCATCTCGATGCCTTTATTACGCAGACGTTCCAGAAGCGGTTCATCAAAATGCAACCCTGCCGTCGGTGCGGCCACCGCGCCAGGCTTCTCGCTGTACACGGTCTGGTAGAGTTCACGGTCCGCGTCTTCATCCGGGCGGTCAATATAGGGCGGCAGCGGCATATGGCCGATTGCGTTAAGGATATCCAGCACCGGGCGTTCGTCGTGAAACTCGACTTCGAACAGCGCGTCATGGCGCGCCACCATCGTCGCCTGAATATCTTCCGCATCACCCAGCAGCAGTTCCGCGCCCGGTTTCGGCGCTTTAGAGGCGCGAATATGTGCCAGAATACGTTTATCGTCGAGCATACGCTCAACCAGCACCTCAATCTTGCCGCCGCTGGCTTTACGACCGAACAGGCGTGCAGGAATTACGCGGGTGTTATTAAACACCAGCAGATCGCCGGGGTTGAGCTTGTCGAGCAAATCGGTGAAAGTACCGTGCGTCAGCGCGCCTGTTGGGCCATCCAGCGACAGCAAGCGGCAACTGCTGCGCTCAGGCTGCGGATAGTGGGCAATCAGGGATTCGGGCAATTCAAAGGAAAAATCGGCAACGCGCATGACACTAACTCGATACATATTTAAGAGGCGGGTAGTCTAGTGCCCACGCCCCTTCGCTGCAACCGTTAGCCGCTTTTGGACAAACAATAAGCATGAATTTTTTAGCACACCTGCACTTAGCCCATCTTGCCGACAGTTCCCTACCCGGCAACCTGCTGGCGGATTTTGTTCGCGGCAACCCACAAGACCTCTACCCGATGGAGATCGTTGACGGGATCCAGATGCATCGCCGTATCGACGTCATGACCGACAACCTGCCGGAAGTCAAAACCGCCCGCGAGTGGTTCCGCCCCGAAACCCGCCGGGTTGCGCCGATCACGCTGGACGTGATGTGGGATCACTTCCTCTCCCGCCACTGGGCGCAAATCTCGCCGGATTTCCCGCTGGAGGATTTTGTTCGCTACGCCCGTGCGCAGGTGGCGACGATTCTGCCTGATTCTCCGCCGCGATTTGTTAATTTGAACAATTACCTTTGGTCAGAGCGCTGGCTGGAGCGCTACCGCGAGATGGCCTTTATCCAGAATGTGCTTAACGGCATGGCGAACCGTCGCCCGCGGCTGGACGCACTGCGTGACTCCTGGCAGGATCTGGACGCCAACTACACTGCGCTGGAGTCGCAATTCTGGGCATTCTATCCGCGCATGATGGCGCAGGCCAAAGATCAGCAGCTTTAACGCTTGCACTGTGTGGGTATTACGCTATTTTGGAAACCGTTATTGCAGAAGCAATCGATAGATAAAACCTATACCAGCGATTGTCAGTGGCGCTTTGAGCTACCCTACCCCTCTCCCTATACTGGCCCGCGTTGCGTTCTATTAACCTTGTAAATCACAGGAGTACATATGGTACTGGTTACTCGTCAGGCACCGGATTTTACTGCCGCAGCCGTTCTGGGCAGCGGTGAAATTGTTGAAAACTTCAACTTCAAACAGCACACCGACGGTAAAGCGACCGTGCTGTTCTTCTGGCCGATGGACTTCACCTTCGTTTGCCCGTCTGAACTGATCGCTTTTGACAAACGTTACGAAGAGTTCAAAAGCCGCGGTGTGGAAGTGGTTGGTGTCTCTTTCGACTCCGAGTTTGTTCACAACGCATGGCGTAACACGCCGGTTGAGAAAGGCGGTATCGGCGCGGTGAAATACGCGATGGTCGCTGACATCAAACGTGAAATTCAGCAGGCTTACGGTATCGAGCATCCGGACGCGGGCGTTGCCCTGCGTGGTTCTTTCCTGATCGACAAAAACGGCATCGTGCGCCACCAGGTCGTCAATGACCTGCCGCTGGGCCGTAACATCGATGAAATGCTGCGCATGGTTGACGCGCTGCAGTTCCACGAAGAGCACGGCGAAGTGTGCCCGGCTCAGTGGGAAAAAGGTAAAGAAGGGATGAACGCCTCTCCGGACGGCGTGGCAAAATACCTGAGCGAAAACGTCTCCAGCCTGTAATTGGCTGCATTGATAAAGGCCCGCACTGCGGGCCTTTTTTATGGAAAGCTGAAAACAACGCCCGGTGGGCGTCGTCGTCAACAAGTTTGGGTCGGCCTTATTGTCTTTGGATGGCAAACCAGCCCTATGGGCCGCGGCTGCTTGTTAAGTTCCGGCACAGCGTTCAGGGGCGAAACCAATACCGCCCCCTTAACAAGCGGATCGTTATTCGCGTGTCTTTACTTCACGCCAGATACGCAGAGCCATCCATACCAGCACCGCAACCCCCAACAGTAAGACACCCCACACCAGCAAAGCTTTCCATGTCTGCTGGCGATCTGCTGGTGATGTCGCCGTTAGCCGTTCCTCGCCGCCAAGCGCCACCCGATCCTGCACCTGCACTTCCGGTATCGCCGTAAGATCGAGCTGTTTACGCAACGCTTCCGGGATCAGGCCTTCCATTGTCACCGCAGCAGGCGCCGCTGCACGGTTACCCCACGCCAGCATAAACGGCCCCTTGCCCTGCGCATTAAAGACCAGCGATTGTCGGTCGCGGCTGCCGGTCACCTGCGGCAATGCTTCGGGTAAACGGGCATCAAGCGTGGTGATGCGCACCGCCTGCACGACATCGCCTGGCAGGCTGAGCGGCGCGGAAACACGCCCATTAAGCGCCCACAGCACCGTTTTACTTAACGGTTTCCACTCGCCATTGGCGCTGCTACGCCAGTCAATCGCCACCGGCAACACGCCCTCTTCAGTAAGCCTCACCGATAGCGCGCTTAATGGCTGCGGTTGCGTCCACTGATACTGTGCTTCGGTTGCGGAAATCCGTTGTTCGCGGCCTGCCATCTCCACCTGTTCCAGCGGTGTTGGCTCACTACCAGGTCGCGCGGTGACCTGCGTAATCGTCACTGGCAGGTTCGGAGTATCAAACACCATCAGCAAATAACGTACACCATCGGCAGGCATCGGCTGGTCGAGGTTAATCTGATCGAGCGTCAACCGATCGCTGCCGCTCGCCAGCTCCATCACCGGTATGTCTTGCTGCAATGTCGTCCAGTTGCGCATATCGCTGCTGAAAAAGAGCGTCACTTTGCCACGCCAGTTTTTTACGGGTTCCGACCAGGCCAGCTTCAGTTGCGCGAGAGTGAAGTTTTCCGGCGTATTTTCCGGGAACGCCAGCAAATAGCTCTGCCCGACCACCTCGTCGGGCTCGCCTTCAATACGAATATCGACGCCGGAGGAGGAGTGCAAACGCACCACATTCTGCCCTTCTGTTCCAGTGTCAACCGGCGACGTATCCAGCGGGAACACGCGCAGCGCAATGGGCTCTGGCGCACGCGCGGTGGCACGCTGTGTTTCCAGTGTAAACGGCACACGCTCGCCATCGTGGTTAAACACCCGCACATCACGCAGATCCGGCCAGACGCTCTGCGCGTAAGTTTCCTGCGGCAGATCGACGCGATACCAGGATGCCGGTTGCGGTAGATCGAGTGTCGCGCCAAACGCGTAATCCTGCGGTGAATCCGGAACAGCTTCACTGCTTATCGCCGCGCCTGCAGTTGTCACCAGTGCGGCCAGTAGTAATCCATGCCACTTTTTCATTACTCTTCTCCCTTGTCCTCTTCCCGCACGGCTTTTGGCGGCAGGGGTGAAAAATACCCCACAATCAGCACCAGAACCGCCACGCCAATAAAGGCAATTGCTCGCGAAAGCCCACCGCCGCCGGCGCTGTCAACCAGCATTAATTTGACCAGCACCACGCCCAGCAACACACTGCCGCACAACCACTGCTGGCGCGTATGCTGACGGGTGGCGCGGATCATCACCACCAGCGCGATCAGCATCCAGAACAGCGCAAAGCTGGTCTGAATCAATCGCGACTGCCACAGGCTTTCACTCTCCCAGGCCACGTCGCCGTAATAAGCCAGCAGACGCAGTAACACACCGTTTAGCCACCAGAAACCAAGCGCCGCCAGCACCCACGGGCGCGCACGCCAGAGTTGCGGTGCAATGGCCGGATAGTGCGCTTCGGCAAAACGGCTGTACAGCCAGACGCCGAGCAGTGCAAACGCCGCGCCCTCTTCCAGCGGGTTAATAATTGGCAGATAAGTCATGCCCATCACCACCCCGTCGCTCAGATTGGCATACACCAGCACACACAGCAGCACAGGAACCAGCGGTAATAATCCCAACGCGCCATACAGCGCGGGCCAGACGCGCCACGGCCAGAACTGACGGCGAATAGCCGCCAGTGCCAACGCAATCACCACACCACCCGCTACCATGGGCAGCCCGAGCTGCCAGGGTTCGTTCCCCCACACCAGCCCATCGACGAACCACCACAGCTCAGTACCTGCCGCCAGTAGCAGCATCCATAACAACGCGATATGCAACCCCTGCGACACCCGCGCGGGTATCGTTTCTCTCTCGCGATAAAGCAGCAGGAACGCGGCAGGCAGCGCAATACACCAGGCCAGATTCGGCCAGCCCGCTGCCAGCAGGTGCCCCTGGGTCATAATCTGCCAGACCAGCATGACTGCCATTCCCGGCCATAACAGCCAGCGGGCGTAACCCAGTTCCGGCCACGACCAGCGCAAGCTGCCCGCACGCCATAACCATACGGAAAGCGCCAGCAACGTCAGCACGCCAAACCCGTTGTCGACAGAGGTTGGCAGCGCAGCCTGAGACGCCCCGCCGAGCGCAACGACCCAAAACACGATGCCGCCCACCAGCAATAGCCAGCTTCCCTCTCGCCGCAGACCACGCCACAACCAGGAGGCTGCCAGCCAGCATGCGCTGAGCACGGCGAAGATCAGCAACGTCGACACGGCGTTAATGCCGTCCGCCGCCGCCCACAGCGCGCTGCACAACGCCAGCAGCAGTAAGGCGCTGCCGCTGTAGCTCATGCGGCGCAGATTTTGCTGTGTGCCGAGCCACAAAATCCCCAGCCCTTCCAGCGCCCAGGCCATCGCCGTCCAGCGCGCCGACAGCGCCAGCGGAATGGCGAGCGTGGCAAACGCGCCGCCGAGCGCCAGCGCCGCCAGTACCAGCGGTTTTGCGGTCGCCGGGAAGCGTTTAAGCGCCAGCACCGCCAGCGCCAGGTAGAAAAGACCAAAGCCCAGTGCGCTAAATGCCGGGCCATAATGCCAGTGTTGCGTGATGGCGTACTGCATGCCAAAGCCCGCCAGTGGCGGGGCAAAGAGTAAAACGCCATCAATAATGCGCTCGCCCCGGCGCTGTGCGCGCAGCGAAAGCGCCACGCTGAGTACACCGAAGATGAGAATGTTAGCCATCAGGAACAGCTGGCAACTGAGGTAGAATTCCGGGCGATAATTATCCATTCCCCACAGCCCGGCAACGCCGAAAGTGAAGACCATGCCGAGCAGGTTCAATTCGCGCCAGTGCTGCCAGATACTGATGGCGAGAATGCCCACCGACAGCAGCAGGTAAAACGAGAACAACGCGACATGGCTGCCGCCGCCGGTAGAGAGCAGGATCGGCGCGAGATAGCCGCCAAGGCTTGCCAGCAACGCCAGGCTCAGCGCTTTTTGCAGTACCGCCAGGCCAACGCTCGCCGCACAGATAACAATTAACAGCACAAAGGCCAGCGTCATCGGCAGCATCTGCCACAGACGAAACGCGCCAAAAACGGTGAGATAGAGTGCGCCAACCGCGCCGCCTTGCAGTATCAGGGCAAAGACCGTCTGTTTATGTCGCAGCCGCCAGCCAAGCCCGAGCAGCACAATCGCCACCAGCGCGACAGCGGCCAGCCGCAGTTCCAGCGGGAACAACGCATATTCCACGGTGTAGCGCAGCAGGAAGGAGAGGCCGATAAACAGCAGGATAACGCCCAGTTTTGCCAGCGGGTTGCCCTGCATAAACCAGCGCACCAGCGACGTTACCATTCCCCACGATGCGGTTTCCGGTGTTTTTGTCGTTACGGCAGGTTCGTCAATAGCAGGCGCGGACATAACCGGCGCAGGTGTTTCGGTTTTGCGTCCCCACGGGTTTTCCGCCGGCGCGGTCGGTTCGACTTTTCGCCCCCACGGGTTTTCTACCGGCGTAACGGGTTGAGGGATTTCAACCGGTTCAATGGGATGCGCAATTTCAGCCGCCGCCACTGGCGTTGGTTCACGGCTTTCCGGCGTCGCCGAAAACTGCCGTTCCAGTATGCTCAGCCGCTGACGCAGTTGTTGCAGTTCATTCTGGGTGGCAATGCTGCGCCGCCAGGCGGTGATAGCCACAATGGGCACCACCACCAGTGCCAGAAACAGCACCGCCACGCCAAAGAGTAAAAGACCATCCATGTACTATCGCCTTCGCTAAAGGGGAGACGTAATGCCCGCCCCTTTTCGCGTGGCGATTCAGGCGGCGGACCAGACAGATGCGCTAATGGCTGAAAGCGTCAGCACATCATCCTGTAGCGTACCTGTACCTTCCTGAAGCCGCCAGCTTTTCCCCCGTAACAGCGGTGAATCCTCCAGCACAACTTCACAGGCTTCTCCGCGGTTAATGGCGACCATAACCCGTTGCTGACGGTAAACGCGCAAAAATACCAGCACATTGTCGTGCGCGTAAATCACCAGACAGCCGCCGTAGCGCAACGCTTGTGAACGTGAACGCAACTTCGCCATACGCTGATAAAGCGCCAGCAGTTTGCCATCCTGGCGCTTTTTGTCCCACGGGAACGGCTTGCGGCAAAACGGATCGTTAGCGCCATCCAGCCCCACTTCGTCGCCATAATAAATGCACGGCGTACCCGGCCAGCTAAACAGCCAGACCACCGCCAACGGTAAGCGCGCAATGTCATTGCCGAGCACGGTTTTAAAGCGCGGCGTATCGTGGCTGTCGAGCTGGTTAAACATGCGTAATTGCTGCTGATGCGACAGCCCCGCGCGGTAGTTATCCATCCATGCCGCACAGGTTTGCGCATCGATTTTTTGCGGATCATAAGAGAGATCGGTCTTCGCCAGAAAAGCCCACACCGGCAGGGTAAAACCGCGATAGTTCATTGCCGCGTCTTCAGCATCCGCCTGCAACCACTGGCGCGCATCGCCAAAATGTTCGCCAAAGACATACGCCTGCGGCTGAGTCTCTTTCGCCGCCTGTGTAATGCCCGTGACATGGCGCAAATTGTTACGCGCCCCGCCATCTTCGCCCAGCATATGCACCACATCCAGCCGCCAGCCATCCATCTGCCACGGCGCTTTCAGCCAGTGGCGCACCACGCTCTCTTCGCCCTGATAAATTTCGTCAACTAACGCGGGCGACTGGTAATCGAGTTTCGGCAGGCTCGCATAGCCCAGCCAGTCGCGGGCGTGGCCGTTCTCATCAAAACTGAACCAGCTACGCCAGCGTGAGTCCGGGTTGTGACAGGCTCCGCCCGTTGCGCGGTTGTGCCGGTCGAACCAGGCGTGGGAATCACCGGTGTGATTAAAGACGCCATCCAGAATCAGCTTCATGCCTGCTTCGCGCGTGTTGTGCCGCAGGCGCAGCAACGCCTCATCACCGCCAAACTGCGGGTCAACATGGCGATAATCTTCAGTGTCATATTTATGTACGCTGGGGGCGACAAATACCGGGTTAAGGTACAGCGCGGTGACGCCGAGCTTTTTCAGGTACGGTAGTTTCTCGCTGATGCCGTCAAGATCGCCGCCATAAAAGGTCGAACCGCCCGCTTCGCCAGTCAGTGGATCGTCCCATTCACGCATGACGATCGGCTGCCCGGCCGCATCGTGATGATAGATTTTGTCTTGCTCTTCGCCGCGCGGCAGGCTGCGGGCAAAGCGATCCGGGAAAATCTGGTAGAACACCTGATCCGCCACCCATTGCGGCCCGCTGTCCGGCACATCAATGGCGAACAACTCAAGCCGCGCGGGTGGAAAGTGGCTAAAGCCCTGCGGGGTAAACCAGAGCTGGCGGTTTTCCCATAGCAGCTTAAAGCTGTAGCGACGACGCGGCTGCCCGCTCGTCACATCAATCGCGGCACGCCAGACAGTCACACCATCGGCTGTTGGTTTGCGCGCGCGATGCATCACCACTGGCGTCTCTTCGTTATCGATTTCCGTCCGCAGCGTCACCCGCTCCGGCAGCGAAGTACCGGTTAACCAAAGGCTAATAACTAATTGATCCTGGTTCTGTTTCACAAACGGCGCGACGGGCAAATGCCATGCATTCAACATCAAAAAATCCCCTTTGCTCAAAATGACGCCACTCTTCCACAGCGATTCTCGCCCTGCCTCCTTCTTTCCGCTTTTTTCCGGGGGTGAGAGAGAGGGCGCAGATGGAATTTGGCGAGAGGGTCGCCAGCCCTCGCCGTGCGGCAGTCCGGACTCGCAGACAGACGCGCTTGTATCTTGATAAAAACTATAGATGAATAAATGGCTTAAACTGAACAGCCACGCTGATCCGGGAGAGAGAAAGGCCTTTTATGGCATTTGAAAGAAGAGCGCGGAGGCCGCAGAGAGGCTAATGAATTCGCGGCTGCGTCATTGATACCGGCGCAAACCATCCTGCTTCAGGGAGAAAAATAACGGCCGCCAGTAACATCATCACCAGCGGCACAAGCGCTGCCGGATAAGCATACCGCTTATCCGGCACGGTTGGTTATCAGGCTTTGCGGCGTTTAAACATCCAGCCAATCAGCAGCAGCACAATCCACGCGAAACCGACATACAGCGAGATGCGGGTGTCCGGGTGCCAGCCAATCAGCGCGATAATAAACACGAGGAAAATCAGCCCGGCAACGGTAGTGGCCACACCGCCCGGAACTTTGAATTTCAGCGCTTTCACTTCATCAGCGGAGAGGCGGCGGCGGAAACCAATCTGCGAGAGCAGGATCATGATCCACACCCACACCGTGGCGAAGGTCGCCAGCGAAGCAATCACCAGGAAGACATTTTCCGGCATGATGTAGTTCAGATAGACCGCCAGCAGCAGCGCGACCGTCATCACCATTACCGTTACCCACGGAATACCGCGGCGCGAGGTTTTGGCGAACATCTTCGGCGCGCTTCCCTGCTCGGCCATGCCGTGCAGCATACGCCCGACACCAAACACGTCGCTGTTGATAGCGGAAAGCGAGGCGGTCAGTACCACAAAGTTAAGAATGCTGGCGGCAAAGGTGATGCCCATATGCTGGAAGGTCAGCACAAACGGGCTGCCGTCTGTTCCTACCTGGTTCCACGGATAAATGGACATAATCACGAACAGCGTCCCGACGTAGAACACCAGTATGCGCAGCGGCACTGAATTAATGGCGCGCGGGATCGACTTTTCCGGATCTTTCGCTTCACCGGCGGTGATACCGATGATTTCAATACCGCCGTAGGCGAACATCACCATTTGCAGCGCCATCACCGTGCCGAGCCAGCCATTGCTGAAGAAGCCGCCTTGGCTCCACAAGTTGCTGATGCCGGTCGGTTCGCCACCGTTGCCAATGCCCCAGATGATGATGCCGAAACCGGCGACAATCATGATGATGATCGTGGCGACTTTGAAGAACGAGAACCAGAATTCCAGTTCGCCGAACACCTTCACGCTCATCAGGTTAATGGCGCAGATAATCAGCACCACGCTCAACACCCAAATCCAGTGCGGCACCGTCGGGAACCAGACGCCCATATAGATGCCGAAAGCGGTCACATCGGCAATGGCGACAATCAGGATTTCAAAACAGTAGGTCCAGCCGGTGATATAACCAGCCAGCGGGCCGAGGTTTTCCTGCGCGTAGCGAGAGAAGGAGCTGGCAGAAGGGTTATGCACGGACATTTCGCCCAGCGCACGCATAATGATATACGCGGCGACACCGCCAATAATGTAAGCCAGCAGCACGCTTGGCCCGGCCATTTTGATGGCGTCTGCGGAGCCGTAAAACAGCCCGGTGCCAATCGCTGAACCCAGCGCCATAAAGCGAATGTGGCGGGTGCTTAGCCCACGCTTCAGCTTATTAGTACTTTCCATCGTTTCCACTGCCATTATTCAACACAAAAATAAAAAACCACGGAGCGCGTACCCCGTGGTTAAACAAACCGTGTTTGCTGCTGTTAATGCGCGCTGGAAGTCACTTGCCGTCCGGCGGCGCGATCCCAGATTGCGGCCAGAATCACCATCACCAGACCCGGCATCAACCAGGCCAGTCCCTGCTCCGCCAGCGGCAAGCGCTGTGTCCAGGCAGGAAGGTGTTCAGCAAACGCGGAGGCTTTCACGCCGTCAAGGATACCAAAAAGCAGGCTGATAAACATGGTCGGTGCGATAACGCGTGTTGAACTGTTCCAGAAGGAGCGGGTAAAACTCAGCACCACCAGTACGATACAGGGCGGGTAGATCATCGTCAGCACCGGAATCGAAATCTGAATCAGGTGGCTCAACCCGAGGTTGGACACCGCCATCGAGAAGATACCCAGAATAAACACCAGCGCACGATAAGAGAGCGGCAGATACTGCGCGAAAAACTCGGCACAGGCGCAGGTCAGGCCAACCGCCGTCACCAGGCAGGCGATGAAAATCAGCGCCGCCAGCAGGAAGCTGCCCGCACCGCCGAAAGTGTGCTGAACGTAAGCATGCAGAATGGCGGCACCGTTGGCAGACTGATCAACCAGCGAAGAGCTGTCTGAACCCAGGTGGAACAGCGCCAGATAAAGCAGCGTCAGACCCACGCCCGCCATCAGGCCAGCCCAAATGGTGTAACGGGTCAGCAGACGCGCTTCGGTCACGCCGCGCGAACGCGCCGCGTTGACAATCACAATGCCGAAAACCATCGCGCCCAGGGTGTCCATCGTCAGGTAGCCGTTGACGAAACCGTTGGAGAAAGAGGCGTTCTGGTAGGCGTCCAGCGCATGGCTGATGGAACCCGCCGGCCAGACAATCGCGGCGATCGAGAGGATAGTCAGCGCGATGATTTTCAACGGGGCAAGGAAGTTACCCACGGTATCAAGCAGTTTGCCAGGATAGAGCGACACCAGGATCACCAGCGCGAAGTAAACCACGCTGTAAATCAGCAGCGGCATTGCGCCTTCGCCAGTCAGCGGTGCAATCCCGACTTCAAACGAGACGGTTGCCGTACGCGGCGTCGCAAACAGTGGCCCAACTGCCAGATAGCAAACCGTCGCCAGCAGAACACCCGCCACTTTACCAATCGGCGTGCTCAGGCTATCGACGCCACCACCCACTTTCGCCAGTGCGACAACGGTGAGCACCGGCAAACCCACAGCGGTAATCAGAAAGCCAAACGCCGCCGTCCAGACGTGTTCACCCGCCTGTAAGCCGACCATCGGAGGAAAAATGATGTTACCTGCGCCTACGAAGAGGGCAAAGGTCATAAAGCCCAGAGCGACTATGTCTCGTGGTTTTAAGTGATGGGTCATAAGTTTTACTGCCTGTGGATGTGGTGTCGTAAAGTGATGAATTATTGGCCTTTCCCAACCGAACAATAAAACGCCAATTGCGTGAAAAATCAGCGGGAAATGCTTTATGTACAACGTGGCGAAGAATAGTTTTTCGATTTACCACGTAAACACAGTCGGTCTGACAATGTATGGGGCGCAATTTAAACGCTTATAACGTTTAAAGGCAAGGTGGGATCGCAAAACCAGATGGTTATGCTGCATTGCAAAAAACAGGCAGTCAAATACTCCATTTATAGGAAAAACACATGGCTGATCATGCGAACAAAAAAGCAGCAGACGTACAAAATACGTTTCAGCTGTGGTAGACGGTGCGGGAAAGCGGCCTGTTTTCGCAGGCCGCTGGAAAGATATGCTGACAGCGCCTTCAGGAAGCGGCTTTTTTGGCAACCAGACGTTCCGGCAGAACAAAGCTAAAGCGAGTGCCCTTGCCCGGCTCGCTGACGATATCAAGGCGGCTTTCGTGGTGATTTACCGCGTGTTTGACAATCGCCAATCCAAGACCGCTGCCGCCGGTTTGCCGCGAGCGGGCTTTATCCACCCGGTAGAAACGTTCAGTCAGGCGCGGAATATGTTCTGCGGCAATGCCCGGTCCGTTATCTTCCACGCTAAATTCGGCGCCCTGCGGTACATGCTGCCAGCGCACAATAACGTGTGTGCCCGCTGGCGTGTGGTTGACGGCGTTATACACCAGATTAGAGATTGCGCTACGCAGCTGCTCCTCGTTCCCGAGCACTTTGAGCGTGTTATCCACGTCAAACGTGAACGTGTGTTTTTGCTGGCTGAGGGTTTGCGCTTCCCGTTCGACAACCCGCAGCATCATCGGTACATCAATGGTCTCGTTAGGGGGTAGCGTCGGTGCGGCTTCGATTTTCGACAGCGTGAGTAGCTGACGCACCAGCCCTTCCATCCGCGACGTTTGTTCACGCATGGTGTGCAACGCTTTTTCGCGCGGCGCCCCTTCCAGCGTTTGCTCCTGCATCATTTCCAGGTAGCCCTGCAGCACCGTTAACGGGGTGCGCAGTTCATGGCTGACGTTAGCGAAAAAGTTACGCCGCGCGCCTTCCAGCTGGTGCATTTGCGTCACATCGCGCGCCACCATCAGCAGTTGTTGCTCGCTGTAGGGCATGACGCGAATCTCAAGATGCCGCCCATTATTTAGTACCAGGTGCAGAGGTCGGCCAAACTCCTGGTTCCTGATGTATTTCGTAAATTCGGGGTAGCGCAGCAAGTTAAGGATATTCTGGCCATTATCGTCCGGCCAGCGCAGCCCCAGCATCTGCTGCGCGAGACCGTTACACCAGAAAATCGCCCCTTCTTCCGTGGTGAGGATCACCGCATCCGGCAGCGATTCCGCACCGCTGCGAAAGCGTTTGATCAAATTTCCCAGTTCGCGGCGGCGCTTTTTGTTACGCATCTGCATCTGGTGTAGCCCGTACAGTAGCGGCTCCCAGCTGCCGGTTCCCGGCGGCGGCGTCATGCTTTTATCGACCCATAACCACCAGGAAAGACGCAGTAAATTCCAGAAATGCCAGATCAGCAACCCGGTTACCGCGGCGAACAAAAACCAGGGCAGGTAACCGAAAATCGCGCCGAGAATAAAGGCGGGGATACAACAAAGGAGGAGCTCCAGCACCAGCCTTTTCCATGACAGCCGTTCCAGCACGCGTCACACTCCTGTCAAATTTCAGAAACGGGTCGAAAAACGATATCCCGTGCCGCGCACTGTTTGCACCATACGATCGTGGCCGCTGTGTTCCAGCGCTTTGCGCAGACGGCGAATATGCACGTCCACGGTTCTGTCTTCAACGTAAACGTTGGTTCCCCATACGTGGTTCAGCAGCTGTTCGCGGCTATAAACACGTTCCGGGTGAGTCATAAAGAAGTGTAAGAGTTTAAACTCTGTCGGTCCCATATCCAGCGGATTTTCACCGGTCATCACGCGGTGAGAGGAAGGATCGAGGCTCAGCCCCTGCATTTCAATCACCTCTTCCACCGCCATCGGTGAAATACGGCGCATCACGGCTTTAATACGCGCGACCAGCTCTTTCGGTGAAAATGGCTTGGTAATGTAATCGTCCGCCCCCGTTTCCAGACCGCGAACGCGATCCTCTTCCTCCCCGCGCGCGGTCAGCATCATCACCGGAATATCACGGGTCATCGCTTCGCGTTTAAGATGTTTAATAAACTGAATGCCAGAACCGCCAGGCAGCATCCAGTCCAGTAAAACCAGGTCGGGCCAGGGTTCGTTAAGTTGGTTCACCGCGCTGTCATAATCTTCAGCTTCCACCGGTTGAAAACCATTTTGCTCGAGCACGAAGCACACCATTTCACGGATTGGTGCTTCATCTTCTACGACCAGAATTCGTCTCGCCATAATTCGCCCTGTTTTAATTAAGTCGTCAGTATATGTAGCGGCGCCATTATGCGTCAGTTTTATGACAGATTTATGAATAAGATGACCGCTATATGACCCGCCCGGTGGCCGTGTGACAACGCAAATTTGCGTTCGGTTATGTCCCTCATCTGCTTAATGTTTATAATCTGCTTTACGCTTTTTCGCCATGGAACCGCTATGCGCATCATTCACACTTCAGACTGGCATCTGGGTCAAAACTTCTACAGTAAAAACCGCGCCGCCGAACATGACGCTTTTCTCGACTGGCTGCTCGCCGCCGCCGAAACGCATCAGGTGGATGCCATTATTGTCGCAGGCGATATTTTTGATACCGGTTCCCCGCCAAGCTACGCCCGCGAGCTTTACAACCGCTTTGTGGTCAAACTCCAGCAGACGGGCTGCCAGCTTATCGTGCTGGCGGGAAACCACGATTCCGTGGCCACGCTGAATGAATCAAAAGAGATCCTCGCCTACCTGAAAACCACCGTGGTGGCCAGTGCAGGCGCCAGGCCGTTCCTGCTAAAGCGCCGCGATGGCGAACCCGGCGCGGTATTTTGCCCGGTGCCGTTTTTACGCCCGCGCGACATTACCGTTAGCCAGGCGGGGCTTTCCGGGCAACAAAAACAGCAGCATTTACTGGCGGCGATCACCGATTACTATCAACAACAATTTACTGAGGCCTGTGAACTGCGCGGTGACAACCGACTGCCGATTATCGCCAGCGGCCATTTAACCACGGTGGGTGCCAGTAAAAGTGACGCGGTGCGTGATATTTATATCGGCACGTTAGACGCCTTCCCTGCACAAAATTTTCCCCCTGTGGATTACCTCGCGCTCGGCCATATTCATCGCGCGCAGAAGATTGGCGGCCTTGAGCACATCCGTTACTGCGGTTCGCCCATTGCGTTGAGCTTTGATGAAACCGGGAAAAGCAAAAGCGTCAATCTGGTGACATTCGCCGAAGGTAAGCTCGCCGATGTCACGGCGCTGGAGGTGCCGGCAACCCAACCGTTAGCGGTGATCAAAGGCGATTTCGCTGAAATCTGCCGTCAGTTAGAACAGTGGCGCAATGCCCCCGCAGAGCCACCCGTCTGGCTGGATATTGAAATCGAAAGCCATGAATATCTGGCGGATATGCAACGCAAAATCCAGCTGGTAACCGAAGATTTGCCGGTCGAAGTGCTGCTGGTGCGCCGCAGCCGCGAGCAGCGCGAACGAATTCTTTCCGGCGAGTTACGCGAAACCTTAAACGAATTAAAAGTGGAAGAGGTGTTTGCCCGCCGCCTTGCGCTGGCAGAACTCGACGACACACAAAATGCACGGTTACACACGCTATTTAGCGAAGCGCGCCAGGCACTGGATGAGGAGAATGAAGCATGAAAATCCTGAGCCTGCGGCTAAAAAACCTGAACTCGCTTAAAGGCGAGTGGAAAATAGACTTCACCGAAGAGCCGTTTGCCAGTAACGGTTTATTCGCCATTACCGGCGCGACGGGCGCGGGGAAAACCACGCTGCTCGACGCTATCTGCCTGGCGCTGTACCACGAAACACCGCGCCTGAGCACCCTTTCGCAATCGCAAAACGATTTAATGACCCGCGATACGGCCGACTGCCTGGCCGAGGTGGAGTTTGAAGTGAAAGGCGTCGCCTACCGCGCGTTCTGGAGCCAGAGCCGCGCCCGTGGGCTGCCGGATGGCAACCTGCAAGCCCCGCGCGTTGAGCTGGCGGCCTGCGCCGATGGCAAAATCCTTGCCGATAAAGTGAAAGATAAGCTTGATCTTACCGCCTCACTGACCGGGCTGGATTATGGCCGCTTTACCCGTTCTATGCTGCTGTCGCAGGGGCAGTTTGCCGCATTCCTCAATGCGAAGCCGCGCGAACGCGCCGAGTTGCTCGAAGAGCTGACCGGCACCGAGATTTACGGCCAGATTTCCGCCATGGTGTTTGAAAAACACAAAGCGGCGAAAACCCGGCTGGAGCAGTTGCAGGCGCAGGCAAAAGGCGTGGAACTGCTTAGTGATGAGCAGCGCCAGCAGCTTGCGCAACGTTTGCAGGCGCTTACTGACGAAGAGCAACGTTTGCTGGCAGGGCAGCGCGACATACAGGCGCAGGCCAACTGGCTGAACCGCGACGCGGAGTTACGCGCCGCGCGCGGACGCGCGCAGGCCGCACTGGTACAGGCTCAGCAAGCGCTGGCCGGTGCCCAGCCGCAGTTAGCGGCGCTGGAACGTGCGCAACCGGCGCTGCAATTGCGCCCGCTATGGGATCGGCTTGAGGAGCAGCGTAAAGCGCTGGTTCGCACCCGCGCACAAAGCGAAGAAGTAAATACTCGCTTACATGCCAGCCTGTTACAGCGCGCACACATTCGTTTTAGCGCCCAGCAGCAGCATGCAACATTGCAGAAAACGCAGAAAACGCTGGAAAGCTGGCTTGTTGAGAATGCCCGTTTTGAGCGCTGGCAGAACGAATTAACCGGCTGGCGTGTGTTGTTCAACCAGCTGGAAGAAGAGAAAAAACAGTGGCTCGGCCTGCAACAGCGTGTGCAGACTTACGAGACGAAACTGCGCACCTTACCTGAATCGACACTGGCAATGAGCGCGGAAGAGACGGCTGCGGCAATGGCGTTGTGCGCGCAAAACCGCCCGCTGCGCCAGCAACTTACCGCCCTGCATGCCCGTTTTGCTCCGCTGCGCAAACAGCTGGCGCAGCGCCAGCAGAGCTTGCTTGATTTACGCGCCGAGCAGGAAAAGATCAGCGCTGAACTGGCGCGCAAACGCGAGCTGTATAAAGAGAAAAACCAGCTGCTGACGGAAGTCACGACCATTTGCGAGCTGGAAAACCGCATCAAAGATCTGGAAAGCGAGCGCGCGCGTCTGCAACCGGGTCACCCTTGCCCGCTGTGTGGCGCAACCGAACATCCGGCAATTGCGCATTATCAAACCCTTGAGCCAGGCGTCAATCAGGCACGGCGCAGCGCGCTGGACCTGGAAGTGCGCCAGGTCAAAGAGGATGGCGTCGCGCTTGGCGAGCGCCTGAAAGGGTTGGCTGAACGCTACGAAAAAGATGAGCGCGAAGTGAAAAACCTGCAACAAGAGGAGCAAAACTGGTTGCAGGAGTGGGCAAAAGCCTGTGCCGCGCTCAGCGTCACGCTGGAGCCGCATCGCGAGCTTACCAGTTGGCAAAGCGCGCAGGATGCTTATGAACATCAGCTTTACTTGCTAAACCAGCGCCAGACACTGCAGTTGCAAATCCGCGAACTTCATCAACAAAGCGAGCAGTATCAACAAGCTGTGGTTGCCCGCCGTGAAAAACTGGCGACCACACTGCAGCAGCTGGATCTGATCCTGCCAGCGGAAGGCGAAGAGGAGCCGTGGCTGGCGGCGCGCACGCAGGAAGCCGAACAATGGCAACACCAACAGCAGCAGCTCAGTGCGCTGCACGAAAAGATGGCGCAGCTCACGCCGATCCTTGAGACGCTACCGGAAAGCGACACCGCCAGCGATGGGCAGACAGTAGCGCTGGAAGGCTGGCGGAAAGTACACGATGCCTGTCTTGCGCTGCAAAGCCAGTGGCAAACTCTGCACCAGCAACTGGCGCAAGAGGAGCAAACCGCAGCCGCGCTGGAGCAACAATTTGCCGATGCGCTGGGGAAAAGCGTTTTCGCCGATCATCAGGCCTTTCTCGACGCCCTGCTCACCGAGCCTGAACGCCAGCGCCTTGAGCAGTTACGCCAGAAGCTCGACAGCGAATGCCAGCAGAAACAGGCACTAGCGAACAGCGCTGAACAGGCGCTAAATGCGCACCAGGCACAGCCGCCTGCGGCACTCGCCCCGGATGCCACGGCTGAAAGCATTGGCCTGACGCTGGAGGCTATTTCGCGCCAGCTTCGGGAAAACACCACTCGTCAGGGTGAATTCCGCCAACAGCTGAAACAGGACGAAGATAACCGCAAGCGCCAGCAAAACGTATTGCAGGAGATGGCGCATGCCAGCGTGCTGTATGACGACTGGGGACATCTGAACGCGCTTATCGGCTCCAGAGAGGGGGATAAATTCCGCAAATTCGCCCAGGGTTTAACGCTGGATAACCTCGTCTGGCTGGCGAACAACCAGCTTAATCGCCTGCATGGTCGTTATCTGCTGAAACGTAAGGAGAGCGACGCCCTGGAGCTGGAGGTGGTCGACACCTGGCAGGCGGACGCGGTACGCGATACGCGCACCCTTTCCGGCGGCGAGAGCTTCCTGGTCAGCCTGGCGCTGGCGCTGGCGCTCTCCGATCTGGTGAGTCATAAAACCCGCATCGACTCGCTGTTCCTCGATGAAGGTTTTGGCACGCTGGACAGTGAAACGCTGGATACGGCGCTGGATGCCCTTGACGCGCTGAACGCCAGCGGCAAAACCATCGGCGTGATTAGCCATGTGGAAGCGATGAAAGAGCGCATCCCGGTGCAGATCAAAGTGAAGAAAATTAACGGGCTGGGCTACAGCAAACTCGACGGGAAATTCGCGGTGAGTTAAAAATAAGGGCGCGTGCAACCGCGCCCTTGTTGTTTATTCGCCCTGCGGCCACAGCCATGCCGCGCCGCGTACACCGCTGGAATCGCCGTGCAGCGCTTTGCGGATCGGCGTTTCGCACTCACCGCCAAATACCCAGTTGCGCAGCAGAACCGGTACGGTCTGGTAAAGCCGCTCGACGTTACTCATGCCGCCGCCCAGCACAATCACATCCGGGTCAAGAATGTTCACCACATGCGCCAGTGATTTTGCCAGCCGCAGCTCGTACCGGCCGATCGCCAGTTCCGCCACCGCGTCCTGCTCGTCTACCAGCCGCATGATTTCATGGCCTTTGAGTGCCTTGCCGCTAAGCCGCTGATAATCCGTGGCAAAGCCGGTGCCGGAAATAAAGGTTTCAATACAGCCCTGCTTGCCGCAATAACAGGGGACTTCGGTGCGGTAGCGCAGCTCATCCTCATCCATCCACGGCAGCGGATTGTGCCCCCACTCGCCTGCGGTGCCGTTACCGCCAATGTGTGCGTGGCCGTTAAGCGCGACGCCGGAACCGCAGCCGGTGCCGATAATCACCGCGAACACCGTTTGCGCACCGGCTGCCGCGCCGTCCACCGCCTCGGAAACCGCCAGGCAGTTGGCGTCGTTTGCCAGCCGCACTTCGCGGTTTAACCGCTGGCTCAAATCCTTATCGAACGGTTTACCGTTCAACCAGGTTGAATTGGCATTTTTCACCACACCGGTGTAGGGCGAAATCGAACCGGGAATGCCCATGCCTACCGTGCCGCGCTGCCCGGTCTCTTTTTCCGTGAGATCCACCAACGAAGCGATTAGCTCAATGGTTTGCCAATAGTCACGCGGCGTGGCCTGGCGGTGGCGAAACAACTCTTCGCCTTGTTCGCCCAGCGCAATAATTTCTGTTTTTGTACCACCTAAGTCGATACCGATACGCACATCAAACTCCTCATAGTGGACCACGCATTAGCAATGCAACGGCGGCGACAATTCGCTATCATGCCCGCTGCATTTAACGACAAGGCCGTGGAAAAAATCATGCTGTGGTTCAAAAATTTAATGGTATACCGTCTCAGCCGCGATGTTGCGCTGCGTGCGGAAGAGATGGAAAAACAGCTTGCCCCACTATCGTTTACTCCATGCGGTAGTCAGGATATGGCGAAAACCGGATGGGTTCCACCGATGGGTTCACACAGCGACGCGCTGACCCATAGCAACAACGGTCAGATTATTATCTGTGCGCGTAAAGAGGAAAAAATTCTGCCGACGCCGGTAGTCAAACAAGCGCTGGAAGCAAAAATTTCCCGTCTTGAAGCCGAGCAGGGTCGCAAGCTGAAAAAAACCGAAAAAGATTCGCTGAAAGACGAAGTGCTGCACTCCTTGCTGCCGCGTGCGTTCAGCCGTTTCAGCCAGACCATGATGTGGATCGACACCGTGAATGGTCTGATTATGGTCGACTGCGCCAGCGCCAAAAAAGCGGAAGACACGCTGGCGCTGCTGCGTAAAAGCCTCGGTTCGCTGCCGGTCGTACCGCTGGCGATGGAAAATCCTATCGAACTGACGCTCACCGAATGGGTGCGTTCCGGTACGGTAGCGCAGGGTTTCCAGTTGCTGGACGAAGCAGAGCTGAAAGCGATGCTGGAAGATGGCGGCGTGATCCGTGCGAAAAAACAGGATCTGGTGAGCGATGAAATCGCCGTACACATTGAGGCAGGCAAAGTGGTCACTAAGCTGGCGCTCGACTGGCAGCAGCGTATCCAGTTCTTGATGTGCGATGACGGTTCCGTAAAACGCCTGAAATTCTGCGATGAGCTGCGGGATCAGAACGAAGATATCGATCGCGAAGATTTTGCCCAGCGTTTCGATGCCGATTTTATTCTGATGACCGGCGAGCTGGCGGCGCTGATTCAAAACCTGGTGGAAGGCTTAGGCGGCGAAGCGCAGCGCTAACCTTTTCTCCACAGACAAACGCCCGGATTTTCCGGGCGTTTTGCATTACAGGTAACGGCAGAGGTAAGAACTCGGTTCCGCCACCTGCAAATGAAATTCGCTATGGCCAGGTACGTTGAACACTTCACCCGCGGCGTAAGCTTTCCATTCAGTTTCGCCCGGCAGCAGTACATTCAGCGCGCCGCTTACTACCGTCATCTCTTCCGGCTGCGCGGTGCTGAAAGTGTATTCCCCTTCCGCCATGACCCCAACGCTGGCACGGCCAGTGCTGCTGCTGGTAAAACCAATGGATTTCACTTTACCGGAAAAGTATTCGTTACTTTGAAGCATGAACTGGCCCTTATAAAGAAAATGTATGGAAAAACACTATAGAGGCCGGGCTTTGCTTCTGTCACGAGAAATTCACACGATTGCTGGTCTAAACCAGCAGTTCAGATGCCAGCCGCGCGGCCAGCACATTCGATAACAAAACGGGCACATCCAGCGCTTTTTGCAGCAAATCGCGATGATATTGATGGAAACCAAGACAATCCAGCATCAGCACATCCGCACCGCGCTCAATAAGCTCTTTACCCGCGGCAATTAATTCCTGTTCTGTCGCCAGGTAAGGATGGGCCAGCACGTAGTAAGGTTCATTTTCCAGCACTTGCCATTTTTTCTTTTGCTGCGCCATCAGTTCGGGAATGGGCACCATCACGCCCACCTGATGCCCGTCAACAATGGAAGCGACCAGCGGCGGAATAATGCGCTGCGGCTCAAGCAAAATCGCGTTACGCGCAACAAAACCACGAATATCAGCGGTACTCATCAGCAAAATGACATCATAACCCTGGTTATCCAGCACCTCGATGATACCTTGCAGATCGCGCTCCACTTTCTCGCGGGAAACCATCCCGAGGCTGTCATCGCTTAATCGAGTGGGAATGGCGTGCTCCCCGGCACCAACGGCGTATTCACGTCGCACCTCATCCGGATCCATTTTACCCAGCAGGCTGAGATGGGTGATCTGCTCTTCTGAAACGTGCTCCGCAAGGAGCGGGAAAATCTCTTTTACCGGTACCACACCGATGGTGAGGATCGCCAAGGTCGCGCTCATTTTCTACTTTCCGCCTTTCATCACTGCTTGTTCTTATTCGCTCTCGATCACGCCGTTTTGACGGCTGTTGTGTAAAGAGAACATGCCACCCCTGTGTTCATATAAATTCCAGTAACCATAAAAGAGTAACCGCTGGCTATTATTCAGCCAGTTTAAAAACGTGACGTAGATCCTTTTTTGTAATGTTCAGGAAATCATCCAGCCTGCAAGATGCGGCTTAGCTTTTGTCCGGATCTTCATAACGCCGTTTGGCGTCCAGAGCTTCCTGCTCGGTGGGGTGTTCACTAATTAAGGTATCCGGTTTCGGATGGTCGGCGCGCAGTTCATACCAGGTCACTGTCGGGCCATTCGCACCTTTTTCAACGGCGACAACACGGGCTTCACGCGGATATGGCGGTTTGGTCGGCATAGCTCTTCCTCATTTTGCGGGTCGAGCAATAAGTATAGACAAACGTTTCGCTAACTGGCGCGCGCCAGTTGCAATGCCGCTTCAATATCAGACACCACCTTATCCGGCGACTGCGCTGCATCCACTACATAATGCGCAGCTTCACGGTACAACGCATCGCGCTGCGCCAGCACTTCACTGACCTCTTCGCTGATGGGCTTACCGGTTAGCGTCGGGCGTTGCCCCTCCTCGGGAAAAGCCTCCAGCCGGTCAGCCAGCACATCGACCGGCGCGCAGAGATAAATTACCACGCCGTGTTCACGCATAAAACGGCGGTTGTATTCGCGAAGGATAATCCCGCCGCCGGTCGCCACCACGCGTGATGGCGCGCTAACCGCTTCCAGCGCGGCGGTTTCCCGTGCGCGAAATCCGTCCCACCCTTCCTGTTCAACAATCGCTGCGATGGTCTGTTGGGCATTTTCCTGCAACCAGTAATCGGTATCGATAAACTGGCATCCCTGCGCCAGCGCCAGCGTCCGACCAACTGTCGTTTTACCGCAACCACGTGCGCCGATAAGAAAAATGGGGAGCGTCATGAGCAGGTGTTCCCTCCGGGTCCTGCACAGTGCAGGACGGAAAATAAGACAGCGATAATATCACCAAACTAGTACGAAATTCATCGTAAAATTAACGTTACACTTTTATGTCTGCGCCCATAAAAACCTCAAGCGAAACCAGAGTTAATCTGGGTTTCATCTGTAAAGATTCTATGGCAGCACGTGTCGCGGCAACCTTACTGAATGTAACACAGGCTGGCAAGCCCGCAAGGCGGCAAACAGTAACATATCAAACGGGGATGCGCAGAATTTACTCGCTCTGGCGGCGCTTGTCGGCCAGCAGCCACTTATCCAGCTCGGCGGCGAATTGCTGGCGATCCCGCTGTGACAGACTGTCCGGGCCACCGGTTTGAATACCGCTGCTGCGCAGGGTATCCATAAAATCGCGCATCATCAGCTTTTCGCGAATAGTTGCCTCGCTATAGCGTTCACCGCGCGGGTTCAGCGCCGCCGCGCCTTTTGCCAGCACTTCCGCCGCCAGCGGAATATCCGCCGTTATCACCAAATCACCGGCTTCGCACAGCCGGACAATTTCATTATCGGCGACATCAAAACCGGCAGGCACTCTGATGGAGCGGATCACCCGCGACGGCGGCACACGCAGGTTTTGGTTCGCCACCAGCGTTAACGGGGTCTGTGTGCGCTCGGCGGCACGGAATAAAATCTCTTTGATTACGTTCGGACAGGCGTCCGCATCAACCCAAATCGCCATCGTTACTCCTTTCTGGTTTTGGCGCATTGTCGCTTTAATTTCCTGTCGGGGAAAGGAGAGATCCTTTCGCCCTCGCCGCCAATCCACGTTAAGCTATATCGCACAAACATTTACAAGCAGAGAGACGGATGTGATGGAGAAGAAAATCGGTTTTATCGGCTGCGGTAACATGGGAAAAGCGATTGTTGGCGGCCTGATTGCCAGCGGTCAGGTGCTGCCGGGGCAAATCTGGGTGTATACCCCATCGCCGGAGAAAGTGGCTGCCCTGCATGATCAGTTTGGCGTGAACGCCGCGCAAAGCGCGCAGGAAGTGGCGCAGATTGCCGATATCGTCTTTGGCGCTGTCAAACCGAACATTATGGCTAAAGTGCTTAACGATATCGCCTCCAGCCTGAACAAAGAGACGCTGGTGGTCTCCATCGCCGCCGGCGTTACGCTTGATCAGTTAGCGCGCGCGCTCGGCCACGACCGCAAAATCGTCCGCGCCATGCCCAACACCCCGTCGCTGGTGAATGCGGGCATGACCTCTGTGACGCCTAACGCGCTGGTCACGCCGGAAGATACCGCCGATGTGCTGAATATCTTCCGCTGCTTTGGTGAAGCGGAAGTGATTGCCGAACCGATGATCCACCCGGTGGTTGGCGTCAGCGGCTCCGCACCGGCATATGTGTTTATGTTTATCGAAGCGATGGCCGATGCCGCTGTGCTGGGCGGGATGCCGCGCGCGCAGGCCTATAAATTTGCCGCACAGGCGGTGATGGGCTCGGCAAAAATGGTGCTGGAAAGTGGCAAGCATCCGGGCGAGCTTAAAGATATGGTCTGTTCGCCTGGCGGCACCACCATTGAAGCGGTAAAAGTGCTGGAAGAGAAAGGATTCCGCTCTGCGGTGATCGAAGCGATTGCCGCGTGTATGGCGAAGTCTGACAAAATGAGTAGCTAACTAATGCGCCACGCGATGTCGCGTGGCGCGATTTCTCAGGCCAGCATTTCGCTGGCAGCATGCATGCTAATCGGTTGCTGCATTTTCAGCAGTAAGCCCGCCGTTTCACTGTACTCGCCGCAGCTCAGCACCGCTTTCAGTACGCCTTCTTCGCCGTAGAGCACGGCAAAACGTTTATTATCAAACGATCCCAGCATTTTCATACTGTCCCACTCACGGGTGTAACCGAGATATTCAAAGCGGTTACCAAAGTGGGTCGTCCAGAAAAAGGGCACCCGATCAAAGGTGTGCCGTTCACCCAGCATATTCAGCGCGGCGAGCCGTCCCTGCTGCTGCGCCACACGCCAGTGTTCAATGCGACGACGCCCTTCCGGGGCCGGGTAGCTGGCGATATCCCCTACCGCCCAGACATCCGGCGCCGCGCTCAAGGTTTCATCCACCGTCAGGCTGCCATCTTTTTCATGAGGCAAATCGTGTGCCATATCGGTCACCGGTTGCACCCCCGTGGCAAATACCACTACGTGTGCTGGTACGGAACGGCCATCTTTTAACGTTACGCTCCGCACATGGCCGTTCCCCTCCAGCGCAGCCGGTTCGCCGGTAACAAACTTCACGCCGTTCTGTTTATGCAGATCCATAAAATACCGCCCCACCACCTCACCGAACTGCGGTACAAACGGCAGCGCATGGCGCGATAACACCGTCACGTCGATATCCTGATTACGCAGCGCCGCCGCCAGTTCCATGGCGATAAAACTATTACCGATCACTACCAGTTGTTGCTCCTGTTCGACTTCATTGAGCAGACGCTCAGCCTGGTGGATACCCCGCAGCACATGCACACCCGCCAGGTGGTTGCCGGGAATATCTGGCCATACTGGCTGGCCACCGGTGGCCAGCAGTAGTTTGTCGAAAGCGATCTGTCGGCCACCGGCAAGCGTAAGCTGGTGAGCGTGGCAATCAATATTCGCCACCTCTTCACGCAGGCTTTCGACGCCGGGCTGGCTGTAAAAGGCGCTGTCCAGCAAGTGGGGAACGTCACTGATTTTCATTTTTCCCGCCGGAACGAATTTGCTCAGCGCAGTGCGATCGTAGGGCGCATCATCTTCTTTATCGATCAACACCAGGTGACCGTTAAACCCGGCGTCACGCAGCGTTATCGCCGCCGCACTGCCAGCGGCACCTGTTCCCAGGATCACGGCGGTTTGCGGGCGCTCGCCACGGATAAGCGAATGGCTGGCGGGAGAAAGTGGACGCGGGTTCACCAGTACACGATTTTGCTCAAGCATCACCGGATACTGCTTGAGGTTTTGCAGCGCCAGCGGTTCACGCCATTCGCCATTGGTGATATCAAACGCGGCTTTATGCCACGGGCAGACCAGTTTGCCATCGCACACGGCGCCCTTCTCCAGCGGCCCGCCTGCGTGCGGGCATTTACTCTGAAAGGCGCGAACTTTCGCCCCGGTGCGGATAAGGATCATTGAGGTTCCCGCGACATCCACTTTGACCGGTTGGCTTTCCGGTAAGGCATTAAGTTCAGTAACATATTGATAGTTCATCGCTTTGCTCCCGTGTCAGTGTTGCGAAAACGGGCGTAACGCCAGACAGCGCACAACCACGAGGAAAAGGGAAAATAAAACGAAGCTCACAAAGTAAGCCTGGCAGAGATTAGCGGGCGGGCAAAAAGACGGGGCAAATTCCGAAAAGAGGGTGAGCAAAACGCGATGCTCACCCGATGCGTTATTGCGGTTTTTTCAGGCAACCGCTCATAAATTTACTGCGATCTTCGCCTTTCAGGGATTGTTGCGTCGCCTGGGCATTACATTCGCGCATCCGCTGCTGCTGCTGCGTCAGGCTTTTTTGTCCGGGCTCAGTTTTGGTGTTTTTCAGGCAGTCACTCATGTATTTCTTACGGGCGTCTCCCGCCAGGGTTTGCGCCGTCGCCTGTTGATTGCAGAGGGTCATACGTTGTTGTTGCGGGGTCAGTGTTTTTTCGGCGGCGCTTAACGCCGTGACAAACAGCAGACCGAAAACGAGGGTAACCAGTAATGTTATTTTCATAGCACCATCCTTCTCTTAATGTGCCTTTTAAGGATGGTACTAATTGGTGAAAAAACCACCCGGCAGCAAAGATTTACCGCCGGGAGGCTGTTACTTCAGATTCAGCGCTGCTTTCATGGTGTAGAACAGATCGGTCTGATCTGTCAGCCCCACCACGTTGCCCGCATGCGGGCCGTAAGCCGCGATGCGAACCTGCGTTCCGGTATGTTCCATCGACTCCTCTTCCGAGTTGCCGTAAGTGATGGCCATTACCGCGCCGTCTTTGGTGTTCAGTGCCTGGCTTAAGCCTGGCGCTTTGGTATCTGCCGGAATGATCTGGCTGGCGTGGGCATGATCCGCCGTCACGATCACCAGCGTATTGCCATCTTTTTTGGCAAATTCCAGCGCTTTCTGCACAGCTTCGTCGAGATCAACCGTTTCGCCGATCTGACCGCACGGGTTCGCCGCGTGATCCTGTTTATCGATCGACGCGCCTTCCACTTGCAGGAAGAAGCCTTTCTCATTTTTGCTGAGCAAATCAATAGCTTTTTCCGTCATCGCCGCCAGTGTTGGTATGCTGTCGGTGCGTTTCGCGTTGGGCGTACAGGTCACGGCAGGTTTATCAATATTGCCGTGCAGCGAGGCTTTTGGCCCTTCCCAGCGCACCGGCATGTTGCCGTCAGAGAACAGCCCCAGCAGCGGTTTATCCTGGTTAGCTTCGCTGATCGCCGCCAGCGAAGAGGCATCACCGACCAGCTGGTAGCCGCGCGCCTGCGCCTGTTCACGCAGCGTTTTCCCTTTCCACTCACCAGCGGTCGCGGTTTCGCTAAAGGTTTTCGCACCGCCGCCCAAAGTGACATCCGCGCGGGCGTTCAGCAGTTGTTCGGTAATCGACCCTTTCCCGCCTTTCTCCAGCGCGTTAAGCGCACACTTCTCACTGGTCACCGTCGGGCCGTAGCAGCGGCGTGAAATAACGTGAGAAACCAGCGCGGCGGGCGTAGCGTCTTGCAGTTCCGCAGTGGAAACGTTGCCCGTCGCCAGACCGGCGGCTTTGGCCATCTCCAGAATGGTGGTGTGATCTTTATCGTGAATGTCGACGCCGAGCGCACCGTTATAGGTTTTCACGCCGGTGCTCCAGGCCGTGGCGGATGCGGCGGAATCAGTGACGTAATCCGGCTTGCCGGTTTTTTTGTCCAGCGAATAGTGTGTGTACTGGCCGGTCAGCGGCAGTGCGTCAATACCTTTAAAAAATCCACCGGCCCCTTCGGCGTAATTTCGCGCGGCGGTAATTTCGGAATCTCCCATGCCATCGCCAATCAGCAAAATAATATTTTTGGCGGGCTTATCCATGAGGGAATCACGCAGAGCAGCGGTTTGGTCACCACTTAAACGGCGCGCACCACCAGGCGTGGAAATATCGCCGTGAGCAGCACGATTATCAAGAACCGGTGCCGACGTCGTTTCGGCATAAATAGCTGGGGTAAACATCAGAGGTAATAATGCAAGAAATAATGCGCTCTGTTTCACTTTAATATTCTCCATGTACAAATACTTAAAGAAAATAAAACAGAGCGACTATAGGTAGCGCAGATGACAGTGATATGACAGTGCAGGCAGCGCGTCAGAGGTTTAGCTGCGCGGGTGCCTTAAAAGCTTTTTTACGTACTGTTGCAGCAACTCCGCGTCCTGATGGGTAACGTGCGTTCCCGGCCGGGCTTCTTCCAGCGCCCCTTCAATACTCTGAATTAACGCCTGTTGTTCCGTCGTCGCCATCTGGCGCAGCAGCGCGGTCACCACGATTTCCAGCGCTTCAACCTGAGCGACCAGTTCTTTCGACTCTTCTTCTTTTTCTGCCAGCTTGACCAATAACTCTGCAATGAGATTTTTCATAGCGCTATTTCCTTACGAGATTTCAAAGACGTTAGCATTGAGTTTTGATGTTGCAAAGTAGATACATGTATTATTTTTGCGGATTTTCTCACAAGGCTTAATAGTCATTTAAAAAACAGGGGTAACGAAACGTTTCTCCCGCTTCGATGGCAAATCCTTTGAGTGGCTTAGCGATAAATAAAAAAAAGCGCCAGGCTTATTTGCATAAGAAAAAACGATAGTAAGGCCGAAGCAGACTTATATTATTTCGGCCCTGTTGCGTTAGCGTTTTACCCGGCGAAACGCCAGCAGTAATTGCCAGAGATTAATAAACACCACCACGGCCGTGGCGGCAAATACCCAACGGAAACCCGCCATCGCGGATACGGTGGCTCCCATCAGCGGCCCGGCAACATTTCCCAGATACATAAACGATTGGTTGTACCCGAAAATACGCCCGGTGACCTGATCGCTGGAGTATTTCAGTAGCAACGTCTGCACGGCGGGCAGCATGGCGCCATCGGCAAAACCCAACATAAAGCGCAAGATCCCAAGCTGGAGCGGCGACGTGACAAACGACATGGCGAAAAACAGCACCACGGCCACCGCCATCGTCGCTATTAAAATGCGCGATGTACCAATGCGATCCCCCAGTTTGCCGAGGCGCGGGGCGGAAATCAGCGCCGAGACACCGGGCACAGCGGCGATAAGCCCGCTGAGAAAAGCAATGTTGGTGGTATGCGGTGACAAAGATTGAATAAACAGCGCCAGGATCGGGCCGATAGAGCCGTTGCACAGCTGAATCACCATGGTGGTGATAAACAAACTGATGACCAGCGCCGGGTACGGCAAGGTAGAGAACACCGCCTTGCCGCTCAGGCGATCGCCCTTTTTCACCGTGGGTCTGACGCCCTCTTTAATTAAAAACAGCGTGACGAGGAAACTCACGATCAGCAATATCGCCGTGATAAGGAACACCATGCGCAGCCCCACATGGTCGGCGAGAAAACCCCCCATCAGCGGCCCGCCAATCACGCCGCTTATCTGCGCCGTGGAGAGCGTACTTAGCGCCCAGCCGCTGCGCTCGCGCGGCACCTGCGAAGCCACCAGCGCCATCGCATTGGGAATATAGCCAGACGTCAGCCCCATCACACCGCGCAGGATCAACAACTGCCAGACATTGGTGGCAAACGCCTGTAACAGAATCGCGATCGCCATCCCTAACGAGGCGCGCAATAGCATCAGTTTGCGCCCTTTCCGGTCCGCCAGGCTGCCCCACATGGGCGAAACAATCGCCGAAACCAGAAAGGTGATACTGAACGTTAAGCCTGACCACATCGACAGCGCTTCATGGGACGTCACGCCCAATTGCGCAACATATAACGGCAAGAACGGCAGAATTTGGCTGATGGCCAGACCGGTGAAAAAACAACCGAACCAGACCGAGATAAGATTGACCTTCCAGGATTCCATAAGTACGCGTAATTGTTGAGATTTTGACAAACAGCGCACAGGTTAACAAGAATGCGCCAGCGATGAGTCACCAGAGATGCGGTGACGGCGATTTCGGTATTTTATCTGTCAGCTTGCGTTTCATGCCGCCGCCCGGAGGAAAAACCCCATTATTGACAGTGGATTATGCTTAGCGACAGAGGCCAAAGCCGCGCATGCCAAGATGAAAATGGTTAGCGTGAGCCGCGTTGTACTCCGGCCCAAGGCCGTTACCGTAATAGCCGCAACTGGCGCTTAACATTGCCCGCAGCCACGGCTGCGTTCGCGCCTGCCGCCAGCCCTTCAGTACCGTCACGGACTGGCCATTCGCCAGTCGAAAACCACTGAGATCAAGCGCTTCGGCGCTGGCATGCTCGCTACGTCGCGCATCGGCGCGGTTGTAGATATTGCGACACGCATAGCTGCCAAGATGATCGATACGCGTAAGCTGGCTGCCCATAAAGCGTTCGGTGAGTGGCCGCGCCTGTTGCTCGACAAACAGCGCGGAACTGAGCGCCAGCGGGCAACTGGCGAGAAAACTGCTGCTCAGTTTAACCGCGCCAAAGTCGCGTACCCGTACGACATTGGTTAACGGGCAATCTCCGGCACTGTCGGCAACCGGAGCCGACGAGATCAGGCGTTGCTGGTTCGCCTGCGACAATAATTCCGCACAGGCTTGCGGCGGCAAGCGGCGCAGTTTGAACTGCGTAATGCGCCCGGGCGGGTCGCTAAGCTGCAACGGCGCAAACGGGTTGTAGTAAGACGGCAACGCGCGGTAGCCAACCCAAATCACCGCCAGAAGGATGCACAAAACAATCAGCCCTTTCCCGCTCACGTCGCCTCCTTCTGGTTTCCAGAAAACATTATGGCAGAAGGCCGCGAATCGTGCGTTTTGACGTGCTATGGTATGTGCTTTGTGAATTCAGTGTGAGTGAACGGAGAAATGGCAAAACTGCGGGTAGGGGTCGTCTTTGGCGGCAAATCAGCGGAACATGAAGTGTCGTTACAGTCGGCGAAAAATATCGTCGACGCCATGGATAAATCACGCTTTGACGTGGTGCTGCTGGGGATCGATAAACAGGGGCAGTGGCATGTCAGCGATGCGAATAATTACCTGCTAAACGCCAACGATCCGGCGCGTATCGCCTTAAACCCCTCGGAAAATAGCGTGGCGCTGGTGCCGGGGATCCAACAGCAACAACTGATCCGGGCAGAAAACAGCACACCGCTTCCGAATGTCGATGTGATCTTCCCGATTGTTCACGGCACGCTGGGCGAAGATGGTTCATTACAGGGCATGCTGCGTCTGGCGAACTTGCCGTTTGTCGGCTCCGACGTGCTCGCCTCTGCAGCCTGCATGGATAAAGACGTTACCAAGCGCCTGTTACGCGACGCCGGGCTTTCCATCGCCCCGTTTATTACGCTAACTCGCGCCAATCGCGGGCAAATTAGCTTCAGCGATGTGCAAGCCAGGCTCGGTTTGCCGCTGTTTGTTAAACCCGCCAACCAGGGTTCCTCCGTGGGCGTCAGCAAAGTGACGAATGAAGCGCAGTACCAGGCGGCGGTCAACCTGGCGTTTGAATTCGATAAAAAAGTGGTGGTTGAAACCGGCATCAAAGGCCGTGAGATTGAATGCGCCGTGCTGGGTAATGACTCACCGCAGGCCAGTACCTGTGGCGAAATCGTGCTTAATAGCGAGTTTTACGCCTACGACACCAAATACATCGATGAAAACGGGGCTCAGGTGGTTGTGCCCGCCGACATTGATCCGGCAATCAACGATAAAATCCGCGGCATTGCCGTGCAGGCTTATCAGGCGCTGGGTTGTGAAGGGATGGCGCGCGTGGATGTGTTCCTGACGCCGGAAAACGACGTAATCATCAACGAAATCAACACGCTGCCAGGGTTCACCAATATCAGCATGTACCCGAAACTGTGGCAGGCGAGCGGCATTGGTTATAGCGAGTTAATCACGCGCCTGATTGAGCTGGCTATTGCGCGCCATCAGTCTAACAGCGCGCTGAAAATTACCGTTAATAACTAATCACTGCGGTTTATCCGCCGTCTCCTCGTCCTCGGGGCGGCGGCGGATAATTAACCCGGCCAGCCAGAAACCAATCACCCAGGTTACCAGCCCCACCGCGTAGGTTTGCCAGCCTTTGGCTTCAAACCCCAGCAGCCCGACCACGCCATTCAGAATAAATATCAACCCAATCGCAAACGCGTAATAGTGCCAGTCACGGCGGATTTTTACAGGCAGCTTCATGACAACTCCGGCAGTCAAAACGGCATCATCGCACAATCGCCGCTTACCGTCTGTGGCGTATGCGGAAATTCTGAAATGTTACCAAGGTAATTAAAACGTTACAGAAATGTGAGCATCGGCAAAAATCATCCAACTGGAATCATTCCCGGGGCGAAATTATCACCATTCTGATGTTGACAAAGCGGTACAACTGCCAAAATTACCGTCAGTTGAGGCCACGCGCCAACTACATCGAGCGTTAAAAAGTAAAGAGTACCGGAGGTCTTATGGCTGACTTTACTATGTCAAAACCCTTTAAGGGCGCAAAACAACGTGACACCTCCAGACCGGGTAATATTGCTTACGCCGTATTCGTACTACTCTGCTTCTGGGCGGGTGCGCAGCTGCTGAACCTGCTGGTGCATGCACCGGGCGTGTTCGAGCATCTGATGCAAGTGCAGGACACCACCCGCCCGCACGTAGAAATGGGAATGGGCGTCGGCACGATTTTCGGTCTTGTGCCTTTCCTCGCGGGAAGCGCCCTGCTCGGCGTCATCTTCCTTATCTTACGCTGGCGACACCACCATTCGCGCTAGTTCTGCGCCATGCAGGCGGCCCGACGATCGTCGACGCGCTTCGCAAACCATGCTGTTGTCAGGTTGCGCGTGATCTTCGGGCTTTCCAGCTTGATCCCCGGCAGTACCTCTCTCGGCAATGGTTTGCCGCTTTTCTTCTCGGCCAGCCGATAAACTTCGCGATAGAGTTTGGTCTCTTCCAGCTTGTCGCTGTCTCCGCGCTCCAGTTGCCGACGGATATCACGATCGCTCATGCCCAGCGAAGCGCCCAGTTTGCGCACGGCTAATTCCGTGCTACCCGCATCGCTGCTGCCGTATAAAATCAAATCGCCGTCGAGCGCCAGTTTCACGCCGGTCGCTTTGCTGATGGCGTTCTGAAACGCCGCGTTACGGCTGGCATACAGCCCGGCGTTGAAATCGGCGAAACGGTAGATGGATGCGGTGTAACTGGCCGGGTAATTGAGCAGATGATAGGTGCCAAACCATAATCCACCGCGGCGGCTGAAGACCTCCTGGCGTACGGTGCCTTCCATTTTCCATGGATAACCATCCGTATGTTGCTCAGCAAAGGCGACGCTAATCTGCATCGGCCCGCCGGTGCGCACCGGGTTGAGCGAACCAAACAGTTTCTGCCCCATCGGCACCATGCCAATGAAGTCATCAAAAATGGCGCTGAGCTCTTTTTCCGTGCGCACTTTGTCCAACCGTTCGCTGTAGCTTTTACCGTTCGGCGACGGGATTTTCAGCGCGGTATGCACCAGCATCGTTGGGATGTGCATCCGCTCGGCGCGCTTATCGATCTCTTTCCAGGCAATTTTATTCAGCCCCGGCACCACCGGATCAGACTGGTAATTGGATTCCTGCTGCGCCACCGCCAGCACCGAACAGATGTTCTCCAGCGTCGGCGACAGCTTCTGGCTGCTAAAGGTTGTCGCCAGATCCTGCGCCCAGCCTTCGCGATCTTTCACGCTGGCGGGAATGGTTCGCCGCACCACGCTTGCGACATCCATCGGCTTGTTCTGCTGTTGTTCAAGCGCTTTTTCTTTTTCAGCTTCGGCTTCCTTTTGCGAAAGCGTGCCCTGCGTACTACACCCGGCGAGAATCAACGTCGCCAGCAACCAGCCAAAACGGGGGACGTAAACCATAACGTTCCTTGTGTTAACCAAAAGTATGGGGCACAGTCTGGATCTCCTGCCCATCCAGCGCACGCTCAAAACTGCGTAAACGTTTGTAGATAGACATCAGCTCCACCAGCGTCGTCCAGGAAGAGATCAAATACTGGAACGAACTGCGCACCTGCTCGAACACGTTGGTTATCTGGCGCATCAGACCGAAAGTGATAGCCCCGGCGGCAATCGTCGGGAACAGCACAATCAGGCCAACCACCACATCAACCTGCATGTACAGGATACGGGCGATATTGAAATACATATAGTGGAAATAGAGCCGGAAATAGTTACGGCGCACGGCGGCGAACAGCTCTGCAACGGTATGCGGCCTGGCGCGACCGGCATCATCTTCGCCGTAGACCAGCTCTTTACGGTAAGCCGCTTCCACGCGCTGGTTTTTAAACGCCAGGCCCGGCAGTTTGATGCCCACAAACGCCAGCAACACGGTGCCGAGCAATGCCCAGCTCACGGCGGCAATCACCAGGCCATAAGCGATGTGCCCGACCACCGGTATCTCTTGTACATGCGGCGATAACGCCACCAGCACCGGCAAAAAAGCAATCAACGTCATGATAGCGTTAATAAAACTGGTGCCCATATCTTCAAGCGTCGAGGCGAAACGCATGGTGTCTTCCTGCACGCGCTGCGCTGCGCCTTCGATATGGCGCAAACGCTCCCAGTGCGCCATATAGTATTCGTTCATCGCCGTGCGCCAGCGGAACACATAGTGGCTGACGAAAAAGTTATTGAGCACCGCCACCGTTACGGCAATCAGTGCGATCCACAAAAACACGCCAATCTCGCTGTACAACTGATGAATGCTGACTTTGTTCGGCGCGCTGAGTGCGGTCTGGATAAGATCGTAAAACGGCTGATACCAGGCGTTAATGGCGACATTCACCTCCACCAAAAACCAGGTCACAAAGATAATTAACGCGGTGCCGAGAATCGACCAGCGCTGCCAGCGATGCGGCGAGAGGGTAAACCAGAACAGCGCAAACACGCCGACACAAAGCAGATAGTAGGCATAAAACAACAGATAGCCAGGGCTCCAGAAACGCGCGGCGCTAATCGGCACATCCGCAGACGCACCGGTGAGACGCATCAACCATGCTTCACCACCGGCCTGCCAGAAAACCACGGTAATCGCGGTCCAGATGAACACCGACAAAAAGAACAACGCCGGTTTCGGAAAGAAGGACTTAAACATAATGCTCTCCTGCTCACTTCTTATTATTTACGACAAATGCTGTGCATCACTGTGTGTAAGCCCCTGAATGGGCCGCGACAAAAAAAGCGCCGCGAAATGCGGCGCCGTCTGGTTAAATCTGACCTGAGCTTAACGCCTTAGTTCGTTTGCCATTCGTGAAGAATTGTTTCGACGGGTTTCACTAACACCGGGTTGCCCGGCACCGTTAACGTGCGCCACACCTCGTTATAGTGATCGATTAACACCGTGGCCTGCGCCGCCGGGCGATTCGCCGTGGTGTGCGCATCTTGCGCGACGGTAATGGCGTAACCACGGCTGGCGCCGTTTTTCAGCGTGGTATCCACGCAGTAATCGGTGGCGCACCCGCACATCACAAAAGCGCGAATGTCATGCTCATGCAGCACGCTTTCGAGTGTGGTGTGATAAAACGCGTCGCAGGCAGTTTTGGTGACATACAGCGCGTTCGCCGGTTGCGTCAGCTCCGGCAGAAGCGCAAACCCGTCGCTGCCCTCTTCCAGCCCACCAGCCTCGGCATGTTGAATAAAAATCACCGTATCCGCTACCGCGGTCAGTTGATTAATACGCGCCACGCATTGCTCACGCTGAATACGCTCTGTGGCAAACACGCCGTTTTGCATATCCACCACCATCACTACCCGTTGACTTGCCATTACCTGACTCCTGAGTGTGGGAAAGAAAGAGGTTATCACAGCCGCCTTACACCAGAGTCATAGGGAAAAAATTTCATATTTACCCATCGTTACGTATTAGGGCGAAATAACACGCTTATTGGTGCTTTGCATCGAATCGCCGGGTAGTATAAATATCCTCTATCGTTCCCATTCTTATATGGATCCCCTTCGTTGAAACGTTGTCTGCTTTTCTCCGCGTTGCTCTGCACGCTGAGTATGACCAGCGCCCGTGCGGCGCAACAATCTCCCGATCCGGTATTTGCCTCTGACATTGTCGATCGTTACGCCAACCACATCTATTACGGTAGCGGTGCGACCGGGATGGCAATGGTGGTCATCGACGGTAACCAGCGCGTGTTCAGAAGTTTTGGTGAAACCCGTCCGGGCAATAATGTGCGCCCGCAGCTGGATTCGGTTATCCGTATTGCTTCGCTCTCCAAGCTGATGACCAGCGAAATGCTGGTGAAACTGCTCGATCAGGGCCGGGTGCGTCTTGACGATCCATTAAGCAAATATGCGCCACCTGGCGCGCGCGTACCGACCTACGAAGGCACGCCGATCAAGCTGGTTAACCTCGCGACCCATACCAGCGCCCTGCCGCGTGAGCAGCCTGGTGGCGCGGCGCACCGCTCGGTATTTGTCTGGCCAACGCGCGAACAGCGCTGGAGCTGGCTCTCCACCGCGAAGCTAAAAACCGCGCCGGGCGCGCAGGCGTCTTACTCCAACCTGGCCTTTGACCTGCTGGCCGATGCGCTTTCTCAGGCGGCCGGAAAACCCTATCCGCAGCTATTTGAAGAGCAGATAACCCGCCCGCTGGGGATGAAAGACACCACCTTTACGCCGTCGCCGGATCAGTGCAAGCGTCTGATGGTAGCGGAAAAAGGCGCCAGCCCGTGCGATAACACGCTGGCAGCGATTGGCAGCGGCGGCGTTTACTCCACGCCGGGCGATATGATGCGCTGGATGCAGCAGTTCCTCTCGTCCGATTTCTATACCCGCAACAGCCAGGCCGATCGGATGCAAACGCTGATCTACCCGCGTAATCAGCTCACCAAGGTGATTGGCATGGATGTTCCTGGCAAAGCCGACGCGCTGGGTCTTGGCTGGGTCTATATGGCACCGAAAGACGGCCACCCTGGCATCATCCAGAAAACCGGCGGCGGTGGCGGTTTCATCACCTATATAGCGATGGTGCCGCAGCATAACGTCGGCGTCTTTGTGGTGATGACCCGTTCACCGCTGACGCGCTTTACCAGCATGAGCGACGGCGCGAACGACCTGGTCAGCGAGCTGAGCAACAATAAGCCGCTGGTGGTCCCGGCCTCCTGATGCGGCAAAAGGCAGGCGGTTTGCCGCCTGCCTTCCCCTTTTAACAGCGATTTTGGTAAAACAGCCCGCCGCCTTTTCGGCTACAATGCCGCCATCTGTTCCACAAACATCAGGCATACCATGACCGATTTAATTACTCGCCCCCGCCGCCTGCGCAAATCGCCTGCGCTGCGCGCCATGTTTGAAGAGACAACACTGAGCAAAAACGACCTGGTGTTGCCGATCTTTGTTGAAGAAGAGCTCGACGATTACAAAGCTATCGCCGCTATGCCGGGCGTGATGCGCATTCCGGAAAAGTATCTGGCGCGCGAAATCGAACGCATCGCCAGGGCCGGGATCCGCTCAGTGATGACCTTTGGTATTTCGCATCACACCGATGCGACCGGCAGCGATACCTGGCAGGAAAACGGCCTGGTGGCGCGGATGTCGCGCATCTGCAAAGAGACAGTGCCGGAAATGGTGGTGATGTCCGACACCTGTTTTTGCGAATACACCTCGCACGGTCACTGCGGCGTGTTGTGCGATCACGGCGTGGATAACGACGCCACCCTGATTAACCTCGGTAAACAAGCGGTGATTGCCGCCGCGGCAGGCGCCGATTTCATCGCGCCATCGGCGGCGATGGACGGCCAGGTGCAGGCGATCCGTCAGGCGCTGGACGCGGCGGGCTTTACCGATACCGCGATCATGTCCTATTCGACTAAATTCGCCTCATCCTTCTACGGTCCGTTCCGCGAAGCAGCGGGCACGGCACTGAAAGGCGATCGTAAAACTTATCAGATGCACCCGATGAACCGTCGCGAAGCGATTCGCGAGTCGCTAATCGATCAGGCCGAAGGCGCAGATTGCCTGATGGTGAAACCGGCTGGCGCTTATCTCGATATCCTGCGTGATATCCGCGAGCGTACCGAGCTGCCGCTGGGCGCTTATCAGGTAAGCGGCGAATACGCGATGATCAAGTTTGCCGCTCAGGCAGGCGCGATTGATGAAGACAAAGTAGTACTGGAAAGCCTGGGTGCGATTAAACGCGCCGGCGCGGATTTGATTTTCAGCTATTTCGCCCTCGATCTCGCCGAACGCGGCATCCTCTGAACGAAGCGGGCCTGGCCCGCTTTTTTTTGCCTTTGCTTCTGATTCTCCTCGCGTCTTTAAAGTGTCATTTATTCATTGTAATGAAATGTAAGCGTCATCTTCGCCCTTTACTGTCATCGGCAAGACGGGAGGAGGAATCACCATGTTTAGTCTCGACAATGTACTTGAGGATCTCTGGCCACAGGCCAGGCCAGCACCCTGGCAAAAAAATCTGCTCAGACGCCTGCTCTATGAGCAAGAGTTTCAGCAGTTCGCCGCGCGCCACCCCCACCTGAAAGGGCTGGATATGGTGGAACAAGTACTCGAACATCTACAAATCCGCTGCACCGTTCCCGCTCACTGCCTCGAACAAATCCCTGAACATGGCCCGCTGGTCATCATTTCCAACCATCCGACAGGCACGCTCGACGGGCTGGCGCTGATGTACGCGGTTTCCCGCGTTCGCCGCGATGTGAAAGTGGTCACCAACCGCATGCTGACGCACCTTGAGCCGCTCAGCTCGCTGTTTATTCCGGTGGATAACATGGGTGGACGTACGCGTAAATCCTCCTTGCAGCAAATGGAAAACCATCTGCAAGGCGGCGGCGTGTTGATCTTCTTCCCGGCCGGGGAAGTTTCGCGCCTGACGCGCAAAGGCATTCGCGACAAAGGCTGGCACGCCGGGTTTATTAAACTGGCCAGCAAATTCCGCACCCCGCTACTGCCGGTATGGATTGACGCGCGCAACAGCGCCTTGTTCTACGCCAGCGCGATGGTCTCTGAAACGCTGCCCTTTTTACTGCTTATGCAGCAGATGTTTCGCCGGCGCGACAGCGCGTTGCCGATTAAAATCGGTGAACGTATTCCCTGGGACAGCTGGCACACGCCGCAGCTCGCGCCGCGCGAGCTGGCCGATAAGTGTCGCAAACATGTCCTGCGTCTTGGCAAGGGATTGCCCGGCCCCTTCAAAACCGAGTGTGCCATCGCACGTCCGGAAGAGCGCATTACGCTGCGCCGGGAGCTTAACAACGCCGAATGCCTCGGCCGCACCGCTGATGGCAAGGTCATCTATCTGTGGCAGCGTAAAGGGCAGGAAGATGCGCCGCTGCTGCGCGAACTGGGGCGACTGCGTGAAATCGCCTTCCGCGCGGTGGGCGAAGGCAGCGGTAAACGTCGTGATACGGATAAATATGACGACGATTACCTGCATCTGATTTTGTGGGATGAGGCCGATCTGGAAATTGTCGGCGCTTACCGTTTTATGCCAACCGCGCAGCAAATGGCGGCGCGCGGCGTCGAAGGGTTATACAGCTACAGCCTGTTCCATTACGACGATCGCATGGCAGATGTGCTGCGCCACGGCATCGAACTGGGGCGCAGCTTTATTCAGCCACGCTACTGGGGACGTCGCGGGCTGGATTATCTGTGGTCGGGTATTGGTGCCTATTTGGCGCGTTATCCGCAGTATCGCTACCTGTTTGGCCCGGTCTCTATTTCCGGTGGTATGCCGCCTGCGGCGCGCGATCTGCTGGTGGCGTTCTACCGCCTGTGGTTCCCGGCAACCTGGCCGCTGGCGTCATCGCGCCGCCCGTGGCCTGCCAGCATGCCGGAAGTGCTGGCGCAGTTTACCGGCGATGACTACACCGAAGATCTGACGCGGCTGAAATCGCTGCTGGGAAACCTGGGCTGCGGCATTCCGCCCCTGTATAAACAATATTCCGAACTGTGTGAGCCAGGCGGCGTGCAATTTATTGATTTCGGCTGCGACCCGGATTTCAACAACTGCGTGGATGGCCTGGTGCTGGTGGATTTAACGCACCTGAAAGCGAACCGCTACGAGCGTTATATTGCTGCGCATCTGCCGCAGCCGGAAACAGAAACGGCATAACGTAAACCTGCACAAAATACAAAAGCCGTCGCGTTATGCGTGACGGCTTTTTAACGGATCCTGTCAGCCATGCACCAGCCGCAACTGTGCTCGTCGGCTATTTAAACGAGGGTTGTCGGTAAAAATGACATATAAAATGGGTCGCCAGGCCATGACGTCCTCCTTTGCTAAATATCATCCTGGGTTTGGCTGAAAATTATTGTGTCAAACTAAAGTGCCAGACAATTCAGGTCAACCCATTATTCCGGATTAGATTTAACATCAGGTTATTACGCTAATGATATGTGTTGCACCTCACAAAAAAAGAAATAAATCACGCTGTAAAATCAACATGTTAAGTTATTGTGAATTACGCCATTAAAATAACATATCATCACTTTAATTAAAGCCTGATATGACAAAAAAGGGTTAAGAATAGTCGGATTTAAATTTCCAGTTATTCCCTATAACATTTCCAGAAACCGGGCTATCGCCTTTTTTTATTAATCCGTCGGCAATTAATTTCACCTTAAGCAGCATATTCGCCAGTTTCACCATTGCAGGGCAGCCTGCACCAGAATTCGATCTGCCACGGTGCAAGCCATGCATCATTTCAAAGCCATAATTATTTAACCAATTAATTAATAAAGGAATATATCTTTTGGCACCGCCTTTGCACCTTTACTGCTAACTGTATTCAATGGCGAGGCAGTAAAGCATGAGCACACAAACAACACTAAAAAGAACACTGGGCAGCTTCCGTCTGTGGGGCATTGCCGTCGGGCTGGTGATTTCAGGGGAGTATTTTGGCTGGAGCTATGGCTGGTCACAGGCCGGCACGCTCGGCTTCTTGATTGTCGCACTGTTAATTGCCGCGATGTATTGCGCCTTTATCTTTAGTTTTACCGAGCTAACCACTGCCATTCCTCATGCCGGTGGCCCTTTCGCTTACGCGTACCGCGCATTTGGGCCAACGGGCGGGTTTATTGCCGGTTTTGCCACCTTAATCGAGTTTGTTTTCGCACCTCCGGCTATCGCAATGGCGATTGGCGCGTACCTGAACGTGCAGTTCCCGTCGCTGGATGCGAAATGGGTGGCGTGCGCCGCATACCTCATCTTTATGGCGCTGAACATTCTCGGCGTCGGCATTGCCGCGACGTTTGAGCTGATTGTCACCCTGCTGGCCATTTTCGAACTGCTGGTGTTTATGGGCGTGGTGGCACCGGGCTTCTCGTGGGGCAACTTCACCGCCAACGGCTGGGCAGGCGCAGAGAGCTTCAGCAGCCTGGCGCTGCCGGGCATGTTTGCCGCGATCCCCTTCGCCATCTGGTTCTTCCTCGCCATTGAAGGCGCTTCTATGGCAGCGGAAGAAGCTAAAGATCCGAAACGCACCATTCCGCGTGCACTCGGCGGCGGTATTCTGACCCTCACCGTGCTGGCGGTTGGCGTGATGATTTTTGCCGGTGGCGTTGGCGACTGGCGCACGCTGTCGAATATTAACGATCCGCTGCCGCAGGCGATGAAAGTAGTGGTCGGCAACAGCAGCGGCTGGCTGCATATGCTGGTGTGGCTAGGCTTGTTTGGCCTGGTGGCATCGTTCCACGGCATCATTATGGGTTATTCACGCCAGATCTATTCGCTGGCGCGCGCGGGCTATCTGCCGGCAAGCCTGGCAAACCTCAACCGCAAAACCCGCACGCCGCATCTGGCGATCCTCGCCGGGGGCGTGGTCGGGATTGCGGCGATTTTCTCCGACTCGCTGGTCACCATCAGCGGCATGCCGCTCACTGCCTGTATTGTGACGATGTCCGTTTTCGGGGCTATCGTTATGTATATCACCTCAATGGCCGCGCTGTTTAAGCTGCGCCGCAGCGAACCGGAACTTGAGCGCCCGTTTAAGGCGCCCCTGTTCCCGTATGCCCCCGCGTTTGCGCTGGGCATGGCGGTGCTCTGCCTGGTGGCGATGGTCTGGTACAACACGCTGCTGGCACTGATCTTCGCGCTGATGATGCTGGGCGGCTATATGTGGTTTCGTAAAACGGCGCACGCGCGTGAACGTGCCGAGATGGATCCGCAACTGCGGGCGCTCTCCTGAGGAGACGGAATGTATAAAACCACGCTGGCTCACCGTACTTATCAGTTCGACAGCCTGAAAACGTTGATGGCGAAAGCCTCCCCGGCGCGATCCGGGGATGTGCTGGCCGGGGTGGCGGCGCAGTCGGCAGAAGAGCGGATGGCGGCGAAAATCGCCCTTGCGGATGTGCCGCTGCGCGAGATCCTCGCCTCTCCGCTCATCCCGTATGAAGACGATGAAGTGACGCGGTTAATCATTGATACCCACGATAGCCGCGCGTTTGCCCTGATTGCCCATCTGACGGTGGGCGAATTCCGCGACTGGCTGCTGGCCGACAGCACCGATACCGCCACGCTTAGCCATGTTGCCCCGGCGATCACTCCGGAAATGGCTGCCGCCGTCAGTAAGCTGATGCGTAACCAGGATTTGATCCTCGCCGCCAGCAAATGCAGCGTGATCACCCGTTTTCGCAACACCATTGGCCTGCCCGGCCATCTCAGTGTGCGTTTGCAGCCCAATCACCCGACCGACGATCTGAAAGGCATTGCCGCCAGTATGCTCGATGGCCTGCTGTATGGCGCGGGCGACGCGGTGGTGGGCATTAACCCGGCCAGCGACAGCCTGCCGGTACTGCAAAAGCTCAACCACATGATGGCAGACATCATTGAGCGTTTTGACATCCCTACCCAGTCCTGTGTGCTGACGCATGTCACCAATACCATCCAGTTGATTGAACGCGGTGCGCCGGTTGATTTGGTGTTCCAGTCGGTGGCGGGGACGGAAGCCGCTAACAGCGGTTTTGGCATCAACCTGGCGCTATTGCAGGAGGCGCATGAAGCGGCGCTGAGCCTGAAGCGCGGCACGCTGGGCAACAACGTAATGTATTTTGAAACCGGCCAGGGCAGTTGCCTCTCAGCTAACGCGCATCACGGCGTCGATCAGCAAACCTGCGAAGCGCGCGCTTACGCGGTGGCACGACATTTTAACCCGCTGTTGGTCAACACCGTGGTTGGTTTTATCGGCCCGGAATACCTCTACGATGGCAAGCAGATCATCCGCGCCGGTCTGGAAGATCACTTCTGCGGCAAACTAATGGGGCTGCCGATTGGCTGCGACGTCTGCTACACCAACCACGCTGAAGCGGATCAAGACGATATGGACACGCTGCTGACGCTGCTGTGTACCGCCGGGCTGACCTTCCTGATTGGCGTACCGGGCGCGGATGACATCATGCTCAATTACCAGAGCACCTCGTTCCACGATGCGCTCTACGCCCGCCGCCTGCTGGGGCTGAAACATGCGCCGGAGTTCGCCGAGTGGCTAACAAAGATGCAAATTATCGACACCCACGGTCAGTTGCGCCTGACCGGCGCTAACCACCCGCTGCTGACCGTTATGCCACAAGGAGCGCACGCATGAATGGACCCGATGCCTGGACACTGCTGCGTGAGTTTACCGATGCCCGCATTGCGCTGGGGCGCAGCGGCGCCAGCCTGCCGACGCGGGAGGTGCTCAACTTTGGCCTCGCGCACGCCCAGGCGCGTGATGCCATTCACCAGCCGTTCGACAGCGAAAGCCTGGCGCAACAACTCCATGCGCTTGGCTTAAAAACGCTGGATGCGCACAGTGCCGCTGCCGACCGGCATATCTATCTGAACCGCCCGGATCTGGGCCGCCGATTGAGTGATGAGAGCCGCGAAACCCTTGCCGCACACCGCCCGCCCGCGCACGATCTGCTGCTGGTGATTGGCGACGGGCTCTCTTCCCACGCCGTACACCGTCAGTCTGTCGGGCTTATCACCGCCCTGCTGCCCTATCTGGACACGCTGGGCATTTCTCTCGGCCCCATCGTGCTGGCGCACCAGTCGCGCGTGGCGCTTGGCGATGACATTGGCGAAACGCTGGGCAGTAAAGCGGTGGCGATACTGATTGGCGAGCGTCCAGGGTTATCCTCGCCGGATAGCCTCGGCGTCTACCTAACCTGGAAACCCGCGCGCCAGCGCATTGAATCCGAGCGCAACTGCATCTCTAACATTCGCCCGGAAGGGCTCAATTACGAGGCCGCCGCGTTTAAGCTCGCCTGGCTGCTGGAACAGGCATTTCTGCGCCGTCTCACCGGTGTGCAACTGAAAGACGAAAGCGACAACCCGGCGCTGCACGGGCGCGTGACACCCCGTATTACGCGCTGATCTCAACACAGAGCGCTGGCGTGACGAAGCGCTCTTTCTCCCCCCGTCATCTACACTCTTTACGTTATTTACGGCGAACCCGTGGAGGGCGTATGGAGAAAAAAAGCAGCGCTGACGCAGAGCGAACATGGCCCGTGAAAGATAACCCCTTCTGGCTGCATGTTGAAATGCAGGTGCAAAAATGGGGGGCGATAGCGCTTATCGCCATTGTGATTGCCGGGCTGTGCGGGCTCTTTTCACAAGGCTGGCTGAGCAAAAAAACGGCGACCAGCGCCGATCACCGTCTTACCGTCGAGTACGACCGCTTTGGTCGGCTACAAAGCGATCTGGATATGCAGATAACCGCCAGTGCTACGGCCGACAACCACATTACTTTCACCCTGGGCGGCGATTTCATGCACGATTTCGAGATCCGCACCCTGCAACCACAACCGCTCAACATGTTCAGCCGCAGCGGCGAACTGGTGCTGGAATATACCCGCCCCGCCGCCGATAAACCGCTGACCGTATGGCTGGGGCTGACACCGCTCGGCGTCGGTAACAGCACGCAGCGGATTGCAGTGAATAACGCCCCCCCGCTTACCCTGACGCAGTTTATCTGGCCCTGAGGAGAACGCGATGGACATGGTATTACGCGCGATAGCTATCTATCTGGTACTGATGGTGGTATTCAAAATCGCCGGGCGCCGGGCGCTGCTACAGATGACCTCTTTTGATCTGATTTTGCTGCTGATCATCAGTGAAGCCACGCAACAAGCGCTACTCGGTAATGACTTCTCCGTGACCGGCGCGGCGCTGACCATTATCACGCTGGTGGTGGTGGATATCTTATTTGGCACGCTGAAGAAGTATGTCAAAGGGGCGGAAAACCTGATCGACGGCACACCGGTGGTGTTAGTGGAGAATGGTCAAATGCTGGAAAACAAGATGCGCGAAGCCGATATCACGCGCGACGACATTATGGTGTCAGCACGAAATAACCAGGGCATCGCCGATCTGGCGGAGATTAAATTCGCCATTCTTGAGCGCAACGGCCATATCTCGATTATTCCCAAAAACTCATCATGACTTTTCGCTCGCTATACTTTGCTTACCGAGTCACAACCGACCTTACGAAAAATAGCCTATGAATGAAGACATTACCTTAACGAACAACATGAATGCGCTGCTCTGCCTGCCTATCCCAATGCTGGCAGCGCAGCTGGGTGAGTTGCTTACCCAAAAACAGCTACGCGTTACCACGGCGGAATCCTGTACCGGCGGACAAATCGCCACCGCACTGTGCGCCGCAGGCGATACGCCAGCCTTCTTTGGCTGCGGGTTTGTTTCGTTTACCGATGAAGCGAAAAGTACCCTGTTGCATGTCAAACGAGAAACGCTGGCGCGCTGGACGGCGGTGAGCGAGCAGACGGCCAGCGAGATGGTGCAAGGCGCTTGCGCGGTCAGCCATGAACCGGTCGGGATTGCGGTCACCGGTTATGCCGGCCCGGATGGCGGCGAAGATGGCACGCCGGCCGGAACCGTGTGGTTTGCCTGGGCGCTACCAGGGCAAGCGCCGATCACGGCACTGCGCCACTTTGCCGGGGATTGCGAAAGCGTGATTGAGCAGTCGGTAAAATATGCGCTGGCAACATTAATAACGTTATTAAACCGCTAACCTTTTCACTCCGCCGCGCGCCGTTATGTCGCGCGGGGCCATTTCGACCATCACGCGGTAAATCCTCACTCAGCAGGCCGCACAGCGTTACGTCCGCGATACCGTGGCAAGCAGGGAGCTTAATTTGGTATTCCACCTGCCTGGTGTTACGCCAGGCTAACAGTCACCCGCCCTCTGTTGCGCCACGCCGAAGCGCCTTGAAAAGCCGCGCCAACACTCACACGTTTCTGTGATGCGCTACGCTTGTTTAATAAATAAAAATCTGAGCGAGGAGCCGCCCATGAACGACACGCAGACCCTTTTTCCACGCCGACAGCCGCATGCAGACCCGCAAGATCCGCACCTTTTCAACTGGGCGAAAAACGCGGTACTGGCCAGCAAAAACGCCGTCATCCATGTGGAAAATGAAGCGCAGTTGCAGCAGGTTATTGCCGCCGCTGCCGGGCGCGTGCGGGTGATGGGCAGTCGCATGTCGCCTGGGCACATGCTGAAACTGAGCCAGCCGGGCGATACGCTAATTGATATCTCTGCGCTGCGCGGTGTGCTGGCGGTGGATGACGACAGCGTAACGTTTGGCGCCGGGACGCAGCTGCACGAAGTGTTTGAACTCCTCACCGTCATGAACCGCATGCTGTACGCGTCGCCGGGAGTGATCGATTCGCAAACGCTGGCAGGCGCCATTTCAACGGGGACCCACGGCCAGGGCATGCAGCAAAGCTCGCTGGCGGATGAAGCGCTGCGTATCCGGCTGGTGGATGCTGCCGGGCAGATCCACGAGCTTGACCGCCAGCATCCAGCGTTTGCCGCCGCGCAACTGGCGCTCGGCACGCTGGGGGCGATTACCGCCGTCACCCTGCGCACGCGCCCGGCAACGCTGTATACCTGCTTTAAAAGCGCCAGCAGCGCCGGGAATCTTGCGCAAGACTTGCTTAGCTGGAACCAGCAGTGGGCGTTCAGCAAAACGTGGTGGTTCCCGGATGAAAACAAAGTTCACACCTGGAACGCGCGCGAATCCACCGCCGATGAAATGGCGCTATGGCGCGCTAATCATGGAGATCTGGTGGAACGGGAAGAGACCGACACGCAGATGAACGACACGGTGGAAAAAACGCTGGAGCAGATGCATGACGACACCAATATTGTTGATGAAAACGGCAAGCCGTTTCGCACCGTAACGCGCTTTAAAGACTTTTCAGATGTGATTGGTGATATCTACCAGGTGTTCTGCCGGGGTATCGCCACGCCGCAAATCAATATTGAGATCGGTATTCCACTGGCGCGTGCCCCGGCGGTGATTGCGCGCATTAAAGCGTGGCATCAGCAATCGCACCCGCATATGCACTATCCGATTATTTTGCGCTGCACCGGGCCTTCCGGAGCATGGCTAAGCCCGGCCTGGCAGCAAGCGACCTGTTTTTTTGGCTTTGTGGTCTATTACGCCGAAGACGGCTCGCTCTCTGAAGAAGGGCTGGCGTTTCTGCGCGCCGCCGAACAGTTGCTGGCAGAAGAAGGCGGGAAGCCGCACTGGGGGAAATACTTCGATCCGACGTTATACGACTGGCCCGCGCTCTACCCGCAATGGACGGCGTTTCAGGCTATACGCCAGCGTTTTGATCCGCAGGGCAAATTTCTCAACACCTTTATGACGGAGCTGTTGTCATGAGCGCCGCATTCGCCTGGGTAACTCTCCTGACGCAGCCAGATTACCTGCCGGGTGTAGAAACACTGCACCGTTCGCTGCGCGCCAGCGGTTCGCCGTGGCCGCTGGTGGTGATGGTTACCGACGCCATTGACGACAGCACGCGCCAGCACCTGAGCGCCCAAGGCTGCAAAGTGCGGGAAGTGCCGGTTATCGGCCCCGATCCCACGCTTGAAAGCCGCTATGCAAACGCCCGTTTTGCCGACGTGTGGAGCAAACTGGCAGTGTGGACGCTTGAGGAATACCAGCGAGTGGCGTTTCTCGATGCCGATATGCTGGTGCTGCAAAATATGGATCACCTTTTTGAACTGCCACTGGCCGCAGGCACCATTGCCGCCTGCCATGCCTGTCGCTGTAACCCTAACCATATCGAAAGCTATCCGGCGAGCTGGCGGCCGGAAAACTGCTATTACAGCTGGTGTACGGACGCGCAAATGCATGCCAACCCACCGGCGTCGCTGGATAACTACCTGAACGGCGGGTTTCTGCTGCTCACGCCGGATAATGCCCTTTATCAGCAGATGATGGCGAAGCTGGCTGAGAAAGCCGATATTTCGGGCTATGTTTTTGCCGAGCAGGATTTTCTGAACGAAGTGTTCCGCGACCGCTGGCTACCGCTGCATTATGGTTATAACGCCTTAAAAACGTTGCCGCTCCAGCATCCGCAAATGTGGGATTTAGCGCAGGTAAAAAACCTGCACTTTATTATCGATAAACCCTGGGAAAAGCGGCCCGAACCCGGTGACAAGGGATATGAACTGCATCGATTGTGGTGGAAATATGCGTAACCGCCGATGAGCGCGCCATTGCCGGAACGCGAACATGCCGCGCCTTTTGCGTTTACCGTTCCGGCCAATGATGTTCCTGCGCGGCGGCCAACAGCCAGTCGCGAAAGGCGTGGCAAAGAGGTTCTAACAGCGCCGATTTATCGTAAATCAGCAGCATCCCGCCGCTGTTCTCCAGCGGGTGCAGGATACCTTCACTCCCGGCCTGCACCGTGCGGCGAAAAGCAAAATCGATCCCTTCCCTTTTCAAATCAACGTCCCGCGTAGTGGTAGTGATAAGCACCTCGGCATGCGGGTAATAACGTTCAAAACCGCCAAGCCTTGGCAGCAACCAGTGCATGGCAAACTCCGTTGAACAACTGACGCTCACACGGCGGTGCGCCGCCGCGTCAATTAACCGGTGGGTGGCTTGTGAAATCTGATGAAAGGCAGGCTGAATGGCCCGCAGGTAAATTTTCCCTTCCGGCGTCAGCGTCAGCACGCGCGAACCGCGCATAAACAGCCGTACATTAACCCAGGCTTCCAGTTTGGCAATCTGCTGGCTCACTGCGCTGGCGCTGATGGATAATGCCGCTGCCGCCGCTTTCATACTGCCGTGTTGAGCGACAGCATTAAAACAGATGAGCGCCTGCAAAGGCGGTAAGGTCATTGCCGATCTCCGCATCAGTTAAGTCACACTAAACTTTAGCAAAAATACGGCTTCATCAGCCAACAGTGGCGTTTATCAGACCAAGAGAAAAAGCGGCGGCGTGTCCCCGCCCGGATGCGGGATCACCTCGCCCCCGGCACCGTACCACGGCGCGATAAGCGGTGGCTGAATCATCTGTTCCGGCGTGCCTTGTGCCAGCCGTTTTCCCCGGTGTAACAACAAGATCCTGTCCGCCCACCGCGCAGCAAGGTTGAGATGGCCAAGCCCTGCGCAAACATGCAATTTGCCACTCAATGTCAGCCGCAGCAGCAGGCGCAGCGCCTGCTGATGATGGTAAAAATCGCGTGCCGAAATCGGTTTATCCGCCTTCCGGGCCGTCATGATGCCCACAGCGGCGCGAGGCTGGGTGGATTGCGATGCCTGAAGCCAGATGTGCGCGCCAGAGTATTGATAAGAAACAGAGCCAACCAGCAGGCGTCAATTTGCGTTCGATAAACAAACCAGGCCGTTGAGATACGCGCGAGTCTCTTCAAGGTGTTGCTGTAACAAACTGAATAATAAATAAAAAGGCCGCCGTAGCGACCTTTTTATTTATTTCTTCACCGGTTGGGGTTTTTTATCTCCCGATTCCGGCGCTTCACGAGGGTCATCTTTTTCAACGTTGAACACGAAACCTCCTCTCGTTGCCTTCAGTTCACTCACTATAGATCCTCCGCTGTTATAGAGGCCAGGCGGCAGGCAAAAAAAATACCATAAGGCCCGGTAGCCGCTGCGACACCGGTTGGGTTGTAAGCGCCTGATGGATGAAATGCAGACAAATCATCAATAACATCAATGTGTTAACGATAAAAAAATTCATTCGAAAAGATCGGTTTATTTCATCGCAACTCGCTGTTTTATAGCGATTTTCTTGTTGAAATTTGCTAATAATTAGCACGCTTATTGTTAGTAACGAAAATGCAATTGCATGCCTTCAGGTACAACGCGGATTTGCCGGCCTGAAGGTTATTTTTTATTCGTTTTCAATGCGCTAAAAATTATTCTGATCGTTTTCGTAAAAACGAATGACTGAAAGTTTCCTGTCTCTTTCAGCGGCATAACTTGAAAAGAAGAGTTCTCCGCGTTGAAGAAGCACAACGCCGTTAGAAAGGTGAAAAGGATTTATTGATTATTGCCTTTTGGGGGTTGTTTGCGACTGGCCATTTTATGCACAAGACGTTTCTTGTAAGGTGGGAGACGTAAATCAACTGCTTCGGTAAAATTAATGGCAATTACTTCGGCAGGATGGTGAGAATCTTCAATTAAATGAGTAGATAAATGCTCAGATAAATCTTCAGGTAATGTGCATATCCTCTCACCCTCATCATTATTGTTCGAACTCATTAATACCTCTATTTTCTTATTTTCAAAACAGTGTTAATTAAAAAATAAACGAGCCGTTTCCGGCCCGCTGCCGTTCTGAACTTTACAGATAATAAAAAGAACTAGCGAAACGGCTATTTCTGGCCGCCGCCGTGGCTATTTTTACCACCTTTTTTACCGGCTTCGGATGCACGTTCGGGGTCATTTTTAAAATTACCACCGCTGTGCTGACCACCTTTACGCCCCGCTTCTGACGCTTTTTCACGATCTTCAGCGAAATTACCGGAACCGCCTCTATGTTCGGCCATGTTATATCTCCACATCTCGTTTTCGATATAATCGATACGGTTAATAACCCATATCAATCGCGTTGGAGTCTTAAGTCTGGCTATTTATCACGATTAGTCAATTGATCATCCGAAAATATATCAATATAAAAACAATAATCTTTAAAGAAATATTTAAACACATATGTTGCATTAAAAATAAATCTTTATACTTATAAGCGGGTTAGTAAAATTTCCCTCGCCTAATAAAAGGACAGATGTGATGAAATGTGTAAATAAAATGGTAGGGATAAATATTCTGTGCACACTTATCTTATGACGCACAAATATTATGGAGATAAACCATGCATACAGAACATCAACGATGCGCAGAAGCCTGTTATCAATGCGCTGCGGCTTGCGAACACTGTGCGCTTTCTTGCCTGCAGGAAGAGAATATCGACATGATGCGTGAGTGCATCAAGCTGGACGTACAATGTGCCGCCCTGTGCCGCCTTGCCGGTCAATTTATGGCGCTGGAAAGTAAGCATTTACCCTCGCTGTGCCGGATTTGCGTCGATGTGTGCAGAGCCTGCGCCGAAGAGTGCAGCCGGCATCAACATCAGCACTGCCAGCAGTGCGCTAAACGTTGCCGGGCTTGCGCACAAGCGTGCCTGCAAATGGCGGCGTGAAATGCGCTGAGAAAAGGGGGGCGCATTGCCCCCCTTCCTGTTTTATCCATACCAGGTGTTTATCAGCGCAAACCCCAGCGCCGTCATTAAAATCGATCCCGTTACATGCACCAGCACCGAAGCCAGCGCCCACGCATAGTTGCCCGTTTGCAACCGGGTAAAAATCTCCAGCGAAAAAGTGGAAAAGGTGGTCATGCCGCCACATAAGCCTGTGGTGATCAGCAGCCGCAAGTTGGGATCCAGATGCGGCTGGCGGGTGAAGAGCGCCAGCGCGCCGCCAATAATCAGCCCGCCGAGTAAATTTACCAGCAGCGTGCCGGGAGGCAGATTGGGAAACAGCGTATTTAAACGAATCGCGAGCAGCCAGCGGATCACGCAGCCTGCAGAACCACCGATGATTACGGCAAATAAAGATTTGAGCATGTTTTTCCTCATCAACAAAAGTGCGAGGCATGCAGGGAACACCAAAGGAAAACGCCCGACATGCCTCATGACAGAGACATACCAGGCGTCATCAGCTTCTCAGAGAAGCGGTTGGGTCAGGTGGAACGCCATCACCTGAGCACGCATTGTTGACGATTTCACACGTTCGGGCAAGTTATAGTAAGCCTAAGTGTTCAACCAGAATTGAGCTGCCGATACAGATAAGCACAACACCGCCGAGCACTTCCGCCCATTTACCGATCGCCGTGCCAAGAAAACGCCCCAGTAGCATCCCGGTGGTGGCCATGATGGTGGTCGCAAGGCCAATCATCAGCGCCGTCGTCACAATGTTCACATTGAGAAACGCCAGACCGACACCAACGGCCATCGAATCAAGGCTGGTAGCGATAGCGGTGGTGACCAGCAACCAGAAACCGTGGCGGCGCGGCGCTTCGGCTTCTTCATCCGCAGTTTTAGTCAGTCCTTCTTTCATCATGCGCACACCAAGCACAAACAGCAGAACAAAGGCTATCCAGTGATCCCACTGCATAATGTACTGGCTGGCGGCCAAACCTGCGGCCCACCCAATAATTGGGGTGATGGCTTCAATAACACCAAAAATCAACCCGGTGCGTAGCGCTTCGCTCACTGGCGGACGTTTTAACATCGCCCCTTTACCGATAGCGGCAGCAAAAGAATCCATCGACATGCCGAAAGCAAGAATACTTATTGCGTAAAAACTCATTGCTGACCCCTGAATGCCCACAGGCGAAGGCAAAAACGCAGACGCTGCGAAAAGAGCGGCAAGAATGCCATAGCCGAATAAAAAACGCAAAAATTACCTATTAATCATAAACATATAGATATTGCTATGTTGTACGGCGCCCCACTCATTTGGCTGGTGAATTGAAAGCGATGTGGCATTTGATTTTGTTATATTATAACATCTCACTTCGTAACAAATGATAACCAGGGAGCGCAATATGATCATGAAGAAATCAGCCTTTGTACTTGGCATGGGAGTGCTGCTAATGAGCGCGCCAACGTTGGCGCATGAGCACCACGGCAAACCGCTTTCAGAAGTGGAGCGTAAAGCCAGCGAAGGCATTTTTGATGATAAGGACGTAAAAGACCGGGCATTGTCCGATTGGGACGGGATCTGGCAATCCGTGAACCCGTATCTGCTCAGCGGCGATCTTGATCCGGTGCTGGAGAAAAAAGCAAAACAAGGCGGTAAAAGCGTTGAAGAGTATCGCGCCTATTACCAAAAAGGTTACGCCACCGATGTAGAAATGATTGGCATAGAAAACAACGTAATGGAATTTCACGTTGGCAAAACAGTCAATTCCTGCCGTTATGATTACGCGGGCTATAAAATCCTGACTTACTCCTCCGGGAAAAAAGGCGTGCGTTATCTCTTTGAATGTAAAGACGCGCAATCAAAAGCGCCAAAATATGTGCAGTTCAGCGACCATATTATCGGCCCGCGCCAGTCGCAACATTTCCATATTTTTATGGGCAACGAATCGCAAGACGCGCTGTTAAAAGAGATGGATAACTGGCCGACATATTATCCGTACAATATGACTAAAGCGCAGATTGTTGACGAAATGCTGCATCACTGATGGTTTCACCGCGGGCGAAAAATCCTCTCGCCCGCGGATGGTCATCCTCAAACGCATTGTCCACCATTCTCTTAACCGGCGCTCCGTTCGTTCTGGCTGATTAATACCGGCCACAACCGCAGCGTCGTGTCGATAATCTGCTGCAGTTTATCCAGACTGACACCTTCGCGCGCGCTGACCGACATGCCCTGAATAATACAGCTTAAAAAAAGCGCGGTGGTTTGCACATCTGTTGGCGACGGGATCTCACCACGCAACTGGCGTTGCAGCAAAAAAGCCAGCAGAGTTTGCTCCTGCGCCGTTTGCCGTTCCCGGATAGAGTCCGCTATCGGTTCTGATGAAGCGGAAACCGTGGCAGAAGTGTTGATTAAAAAGCAGCCTGCCGGAGTATCACTACCGGCAAAACAACTGGCTAGCGCGTGCAGATAATCGCGCAACGCCTGCTCAACCGTTTTCTCTTCGCAGAAAAGCGCTGCCCGGTGTATAGCGGAAAAGCGAGCCATATAGCGATCAAGCGCGGCTCTGAACAATCCCTCTTTATTGTTAAATTCCGCATACAGCGTCGGTGCTTTTGCGCCAGTGGCTTCAACCAGGTCTGCCAGCGATGTAGCTTCATAACCCTGCTCCCAGAACAGCATCATCGCTTTATCCAGCATTGCGTCCCGATCGAAAATTTTTGGCCGTCCGCGACCTTTTCTCGTACAGCATGTGACGTCGGTTGCCATTGTTCCTCCCTCGTTCACATCAATTTAGTTAATAATCATTATAAAAACATTGCAAAGCGGCTGACCAGCGGAAATTTTTCGAAAAAATACACGACATATCTATTTGAATAATAAGTTATTTTAAATTATTTAAACGATCATTATAAAAATAGTATTGACGAGTGATGCAGATCACATTTATGATTTACCTATCGATCGTTAAGTTAATACTTACGACCTCACACAAATCCAGATTCAGAAGGCAAAATTATGAAAACCATCAAATCCCTGATCGCCGTCGCTGTACTTAGTTCCCTCTCTTTCGCAAGCGTAGCCGCCGTCGAAGTGCAGTCCACTCCGGCTGACCAACAAAAAGTGGGCGTGATTTCTGCCAATGCCGGCACCAATCTCTCCTCTTTGCAAAGCGAACTGGCGCAGAAAGCCGATGAAATGGGCGCGAAATCGTTCCGTATTACTTCCGTGACCGGCCCGAACACCCTGCACGGCACCGCGGTGATTTACAAATAAACGCTGCCGTATAAAACCGGCATTCACTACAGATGTTGAATTGGGCGTTATCGCCCAGCACAAATAAAAATTTAAGGAATAACATTATGAAAACCATCAATTCACTTGCTGTCGCTACTGTGCTTTCCGTCCTCTCATTTGGCGCTTTCGCTCAGAGCGTAACCGCCACGGCGTCCACGCTTGACGAGGCGGAATCCTTAATTGCTGCCAAAGCACAGCAGGCAGGCGCTTCATATAAAATCATTGAAGCCAACACTAATAATAATGTTCATATGACGGCTGAACTGACCAAATAAGTCTGCCGTTGTCGAACAACACACTCTAAGCGCCTGCGGGCGCTTTTTTTATGGGTAAAACGCTATTTTCCGTAGCGTGAATATCAGGAAGGGAATGTTGAAAGGTCGACTCATCTCAATAGCACTGTCTTTTTTAATTGGTATGGGGTGTTAATTTCCATCGTATTTATCACACCCCGTTTAAATTACTGAGTGGGATTACGTGGATCGATTCTCAAATGGGTATCACCGTTAGTATTCATATTGGCATAATTAGCCGCAATTAACGCCAGACCTCTGTAATCGGCAATACTGTCAGCTCTGGAAGATACGATGGCCGCACTTGACTTCCACAGCAGATTTACGCGGTTACTTTTCAGATATACCTTAGCGTCGTATGCATTGAGTGCTACCGCTGTTCCATATGATGTATTGGTAATTGTTGTGTCATATGATCCGGTAATTCCATAGGTCGGTGTGTAGACCGTCGTTGCGCTGCCTGTAATGTTCGACGTTAAGTTACCGCCACCGAGATAGTTATATGTGGTATTGGCATTTCCGTATGTCGTCGCTGAACTAATACCGGTCTGGCCATACATCGGCACAGTGACATTCCGTGTGCTGGTCACCTCCCCACTTCTTGCAAATCCTAATAATATTCCCTGATCGGCTTTTTCCGGCTCATTAACTTGTATATATCCCTGACGTGTCAGCGATGCAGAAACTACTGCGGCAATTTGATTGTATTCAATCTGGTTAGCGTCATAGAGCGCCTGACTTGCTGGCAGGATGATGAAGCGCTTCCCTACACTCTGGCCTGAAGATAACGCATTTACCGTTACGAGCGGTTGTTGAGCGCATCCACTTAAAATCGAAATAGACAATAGAGCTATAAGTTTTCTCATCACGATCATCCCTATCAATAAAATGGCGATAAATTCAACATGCGTGCATAATGTTATGAACCGGCCATTAATATACACGCCACAAATTTTATTTGCGCGCACCATGTACAGGTCCTGCTAAATACAAAATATATCTTTAACGGGAGAGGATGAGATATTTCCTATTTACGTTCTGTCAGCTTCACGAGATATGCAGCGTCGGATTATTTAATCCAGCCTGTTGTTATTATCATAAATGAAGTATCGACAATGAAGCGAGGTATGATATGACGCGATGTCGCGTTACGTCTTGCATGCTCAACACGAAAAATGCCGGGTCGGACAAAACAAAATCAATGAAGCATAACCGGTTAATTTTAAAGGGAAGGTGGTGCCGATAATAGGAGTCGAACCTACGACCTTCACATTACGAATTATAAGAACTATCTTTTAACTCAATAGCATAGCCAGTAAAACCAGCGCTCACACGACCCATCTTGTAAAAAGATACAAAGCCATGCAAACCGATGCAAAGCTTTGCATGTCTCAAATCTGTCCCATTAAATAATGCCGTCATCATGCAGACGGGTAATGGTGTACGTCAGCAATCCACGTCCAGCACCACTGTCAAGCGACTTTGCATCCACACATCCTTTATCGGGCCATGAAGAAAAAGCATGGATTTTACTCGATCATTTTAAGATAAGGATGTAGAATTCATACACAGTGTGTGCAAATTGTGAAGATTATAATTCATTGGTGAATATATGGTTACAGACAAACACTCATCATCAAAAGACATCGACGGATTTGAAAAGTTTCTTATTGTTTTTTTTATTGCATGCTGCGGACTGTCGATAATTATACTTAAATAATATGAAAAATAATAAATCACCATACCAATTAGATATTTCTTCATTTTTTATAGCCGCATCATTTATTGTCATGTTCTTTTCTGAAGGGTATGAAAAATATGAAAGGTATTACAATAACATAAATCCATCAAGTTATCTTCGATTTGTGTTTGTTGTTATTTGTTTCTTTGTTTGCATTTTCAGGATAAGAGAAAGGCACATAATAACATCACTATACGTGCTTTTTTTTATAGCTCTATGGTTTTCGCTTGGTCACTTCATCGAGTACGGTGAGGACTACAATTCATTATATGTATTATTTAAGTACATTTCAGGAATTGTTATATTGTGCGCCTGCTTATCAATAAGAAATAAAAAAATAATTGGCAATGTATTTTTCTATTTGTTTATAATTAATTGCATTATTTCCTGGTCTGCTTTTTTATTTGACATTGAATGGATCAGAACGTATGGACACATACGAGCTCTTGACGGATCGTGGATTGACACAAGATTCGGTTATAACGGGTTCATTCTTGAGCAGAACGTATCTACTTATTTCTATATAGCTGGAATTTATGCAACCTACTGGCAGGTAAGATATAATAATAAAAGCAAACTTTATTGGTTGCTAACTTTATCATCTCTCATGATCGTTGGCACTAAGTCAGTGTACATTACATTTCTTCTTGCTCCATTATTTTATTTCTTAAGAAGTTGTTGGCAAAAAGTTTCTGTATTTGTTTTTTCGTCATTAATAGCAATACCGGTTCTGGTTTATTCTGGAATTTTAAATTATGACACTGCAAATTCCATTTTCTCATACAGACCATATAACTTTAATGAACGATTATTGCCTTTGCTTGCAAACTATTCACTGTTTGATATGTTTTTTGGTATGCAAATTTCAGATTATAAAGAATATCTAACAGAATTTGAGCTTGTAGATCTTATTTCTTTCATGGGTATCATATCGTCGATAATTTATGTATCCACGTTTTTAACTGTAATTAATTACATAACGCTTCATATCTCACCAAGAGAAAGCGCATTAAACTTTGTATTTACATGCTTTGTTACTTCTATTATGTCTGGTCACTTATTTTATGACCCTATATCAATGATTTATTTTTCTGTGGCTTTATGTGGAGCATATCATTACCCAACCAAAAAGGCGGCACGTGCCGCCTGTCATGCAAATGATGTGGTTATAGACGGTAAATAATTTCTATTATTGACGATATGCAGCATGTAAATATTTAACAATTTGCGCTGCTCGTTTGGCTAATGATTAATCTGTGTAACAAGAATCACACCTGAACCTGTACCTTTATTTGTGTAGACATCACCAATCTGACTACCAGGTGCATATACGGCATACCCTGTTATACAGCCGTATATTGTCACCCTTGCTCCGATAATCTGATTTGATCCTTCACAGGTGATGTGATTATAATTTCCGTTATCTGAATTACAGCCGATTGTCTCTACGTTCATCAGAATATTGTTTGTTCCAACATCCCATATTCCGCATCCATGGCCGTTCTCAACGGTGATATTTCTTGCCACAATACCCTGCCCATCCCACCAGGCACCAACACCTTTGACATCAATGGAATGAATATTGCTTATTCTGTGTTTCGTTGGCAGCTTACGATTTGGGTATTGGGATATCGGATAATCATCAATACGGTTTGTCACAACACCAAAATCTGCATTTGCATCTAACCCATCAAAATAAACCTGTTCGGCGGTTATGTTGTCATAATGTAAGTTGATAACATCTGGCTGAACGTCCGTTTATCTCATTTTGATATGTTTTTACACCGCTCTCACCACAACGGTATGCTTTGAAGTCTTTAACGCCACCATCATATCCTTTCTGTCTGATAAAGGTTACGCCACTAAACGAGCCATACCTGACTTGCCCTCCAATAACTTTGTTTCCATGCCCATAAGAGCTGTCATCAAGATTCACAAAAATCTATCGTCCCGACATATCCCTTGCCACCAAGAATATCAGGATCACGCACAATAACATTGTTGTTCATTTCTGAACGAATGAGAGCGAATTCACCTGTTGGACTTTCTATAGTTACATTTGAGCAATTTGAAGATAGCAAAAGTTCACTGTACACATTTTGCGACTTTATATAATCAGGTAGTTGACTGTATATATCCTGATCATTCACTGTTGGCTGATATCCTTGCTCCCTCGACTGGGAAATTGACGCAAGTACATCACTGCTTGATCTCCATTCACCTTCGCTGTTATATCGGAATATGACATATGGTGTAGTCTGAGATTTCATGCAAGGTCGGTAAATTACTGATCCCTTCCCCATATTTTTGAATTTTATCGTTCCATCGCCTATAAATGAGCACTGGCAATCGATGAATACAACCTTGTTATTAAAATCAACTATTTCATTAGTTGAAAAGTAATAGTCTGTATCAATTACAAGATTACGTTTAGTTGCGTCAGCAGCTTGTTGTAGCGTCGTGTAATAACTTAGAAAGGTCATGTCACACCCCAGGTTCTGCTGGCCATTCGATTACGTCTGATGATGTGTCAATAGCATTGATCGCATCAATATAGTCCATCCATTTATTCAGATGCGCTGACTCTGCATCTGTAGTGGTCAACTAAAACTGGCCGCCGCTTTAGAGTTTTTCCAGTATCGGTTTTCCGATTCGTTTGGGGGTAATCCACC
>NZ_DAMCGF010000018.1:0-78564 GCF_032104925.1 Kosakonia sp. | reverse complement strand
TTAATTCCCGCTGACAACCCCTAATTTCAAAAAACTTTTCAACCGTCTCTTTTTTCAACAAAGCGTGGTAAAAAGCGGCATAAATTGCCGATTTCGCTGTTTTTACCACCACTGAAAGGTATCGAATGGCATACTAGCCAGTGAAATAAAGAAATAAGGAAGTAAAAATGCCGCTAAACGCACAACAACTTGCCGCGCAGAAAAACATCTCCTGGGTTCTGGCTGAGAAACTGGCGCAACAAATCCTGAAGGGAGAATATGCTCCAGGAAGTATTCTGCCAGGTGAGATGGAGCTGGGTGAGAAGTTTGGCGTAAGCCGCACCGCGGTCAGAGAAGCGGTAAAGACATTAACCGCAAAAGGGATGGTGCTTCCCCGCCCGCGTATTGGTACTCGCGTCATGCCGCGCGGAAACTGGAACTTCCTTGATAAGGAACTGCTCTCCTGGTGGATGCATGAGGATAACTTCCAGGACGTTGTTCAACACTTTCTCATTATGCGCAGCAGTCTTGAGCCTCAGGCGTGTCTGCTCGCCGCCACGCTGGGTAGCGCGGAACAAAAAGCGTATCTCAATACATTAATGGAAGAGATGGTGTTGCTGAAAAAGAACTTCAACCGCGAACGCTGGGTAGAAGTCGATATGGCATGGCATGAACATATTTATGCGATGAGCGATAACCCGTTTCTTATTTCATTCTCCACACTGTTTCATTCTATCTATCACACCTACTTTACCTCTATTACACAAAATGAAGTGGTCAAGCTCGACCTTCACCAGGCGATTGTGGACGCCATCCAGGAAAGCGATGGCGACAGCGCGTTCCGGGCGTGCCAGCTATTATTGAATACGCCGAATTAACAGGACCAGGTATGACAGAGAAGAAAGCGCGCAGTATGGCCGGCCTGCCGTGGATTGCGGCAATGGCTTTTTTTATGCAGGCACTGGATGCCACGATCCTTAACACCGCACTCCCCGCAATAGCACAAAGCCTTGGGCGTTCCCCTTTAGCAATGCAATCGGCGATTATCAGCTACACACTGACCGTCGCCATGCTTATCCCCATGAGCGGCTGGCTGGCCGATCGCTTCGGCACACGGCGCGTCTTTATGCTGGCAGTTAGCCTGTTTACCCTTGGCTCGCTGGCCTGCGCACTTTCTAATTCATTACCGATGCTGGTCGTGTTCCGCGTGATTCAGGGGATCGGCGGCGCGATGATGATGCCGGTTGCACGCCTGGCTTTGCTTCGGGCTTATCCGCGTAGCGAATTGCTGCCGGTACTGAACTTCGTCACCATGCCAGGGCTGGTCGGGCCGATTCTGGGACCGGTAATGGGCGGCGTGTTAGTTACCTGGGCAAGCTGGCATTGGATCTTCTTAATTAATATTCCGATTGGCCTCGCCGGTCTGTTTTATGCCCGCAAATACATGCCGAACTTCACCACGCCACGCCGCAGTTTCGATATGGGCGGTTTTTTCCTGTTCGGTTTGAGCCTGGTGCTGTTCTCAAGCGGAATGGAGTTGTTCGGTGAGAAGCTGGTCGCCAGTTGGATCGCTTTTACTATCATTCTGAGCGGCATTTTGCTGCTACTGGCCTACGTTCGCCACGCGCGCCGCCATCCAACGCCGCTGATCTCACTCAACCTGTTTAACACCCGCACCTTCTCCGTCGGGATCGCCGGGAACATAGCTTCGCGGTTGGGTACCGGCTGCGTTCCTTTCCTGATGCCGCTGATGTTACAGGTGGGGTTCGGGTATCCGGCATTAATCGCCGGTTGCATGATGGCTCCCACCGCGCTGGGTTCTATCCTCGCAAAATCGATGGTAACCCAGATATTGCGCTGGCTTGGTTACCGTAAAACACTGGTGGGTATCACGCTGTTTATTGGTTTGATGATTGCCCAGTTCGCCTTACAAACACCGGCAATGGCAATATGGATGCTGGTATTGCCGCTGTTCATCCTTGGGATGGCAATGTCCACGCAGTTCACCTCAATGAACACTATTACGCTTGCAGACTTAACTGACGAGAACGCCAGCAGCGGTAATAGTGTGCTGGCGGTAACACAGCAACTGTCGATTAGCCTCGGCGTGGCGGTTAGCGCAGCGGTGCTGCGTTTCTATGAAGGGTTTGACAGCACAAACACAGTGGAACAATTCCACTACACCTTTATCACTATGGGCGCGATCACACTGATTTCCGCGTTAGTGTTTATGTTGTTGAAAGCAAAAGATGGTCGCAACCTGATTAAAGAACGGCACAAAAAGTCAGGCTGAGCCGCGCTCCATCAATATTGGCGTGAGCTGCAAACGCTGCTGTTGCAGGCCAGGCTCCGCAATGCGGTGAATAAGCACATCAATCGCCAGCTCACCCAGTTCATCTTTCGGCTGATGAATAGTGGTGAGCGGCGGCGTCATGTAGCGCGCCAGTTCAATGTCGTCATAACCGACGATCGCCATATCCTGCGGGATTTTCAGCTCCGCCTGGTACAGCGCCTGATAGGCGCCAACGGCCATCGCATCATTACCAATAAATACCGCCTGCGGGCGTTCGTGCATTGCCAGCAATGCCTGCATCGCGTCGAAACCGCCGCCAAACTCAAAATCGCTCTCGATCTCATCCCCTTCACGGATCACCAACCCGGCACGGGCCATCGCTTCGCGATACCCTTCCAGCCGCAGACGTGCAGGAGTTTTATCCAGCGGACCGGTAATGCAGGCAATACGCGTATGGCCTTTGTTGATCAAATACTGGGTCGCCATATCGCCGCCGAGCAACGAGTTATCCTGAATCAGATCGCTGTCGCCGTCGAAGGGCGCCCAGTCCATCATTACTGTGGGAATTGAAGGGTAGCGCTGCATAATCTCCTGCGAAGGCTGGTGCGTTTCGGTACACAGCAACAACAACCCATCGACGCGTTTTTGCATCAATGTTTCCAGGTTGCGGTTCATCCGCTGCTCGTCACCCTCGGTGTTGCACAGCACCAGACTGTAACCCCGCTCGAAGCAGCTACGCTCCACGCCGCGTACCAGCTCCGAGTAAAAGGGGTTAGTACTGGCGGTGATCAGCATGCCAATCGTACGCGTCTGGTTGATCTTCAGGCTACGCGCGATAGCAGAAGGTGCGTAATTCAGCGTCTTGATCGCCGTTTCCACTTTTTCGCGGATAGCCTCACTGACAAAGCGATCTTTGTTAATTACGTGGGAAACGGTTGAAGTGGAAACGCCCGCCAGGCGGGCAACATCCTTCATGGTCGCCAAGCGTCACCTCTGCGAAGAGAGAAAATCGTCAATCTCATTGCGCCACGGCACAGACGGTTGCGCACCCTTACGCGTGACGGCAATCGCCGCCGCCGCATGAGCAAAACGAATCGCCTCATCCAGAGGTTTATCTTCCAGTAGCGCGGTAAGCAACGCGCCATTAAACGTGTCACCCGCCGCAATGGTGTCGATGGCTTTCACTTTAAAGCCCGGTACGCGTTTGCCTTCGCCATTAACGCTGGCCCAGACACCACGGCTACCGAGAGTAATGATCACCGTTTTAATACCTTTGGCGTGCAGCGCCTGTGCAGCCCGCGCGGCGTCTTCGTCGCTGGACACCTTAATTCCGGTGAGTTTTTCCGCTTCGGTCTCATTTGGCGTGATGATATCCACCAGCGCCAGCAGTTCATCGGAAAGCTCGCGCGCCGGTGCCGGATTCAGCGCCACGGTGGTATTGTTCTGATGCGCAATACGCGCCGCAGCCAGTACGCTTTCAACCGGTGATTCCAGTTGCATTAACAGCGCAGAAGCCTGCGCAATCAGGTCATGCTGCGCGTTGACGCGATCAATTGAGAGCGCCGCATTCGCTCCCGCATGAATACCGATAACATTCTCACCTTCACCGTTGACGAAAATCAGCGCAACACCTGTGGATTCGCCCGCGACAACGCTCACCGGCGCAACATCAATATTGTCGCTCTCAAGCTGTTTACGCACGCGCGCACCGGTATCGTCATCGCCGGTACAGGCGATAAACGCAATATCCGCACCGCTACGCCCGGCAGCTACCGCCTGGTTTGCCCCTTTACCGCCAAAAGCCACCTGATACTGGCTGCCCGTCACGGTTTCGCCCGGAGTAGGGAAAGATTCAAGGTTAAGAATGTGATCGGCATTGATACTGCCAAGGACAACGAGTTTGCCTGCGGTTTTCATGATGAGCTTGTCCGTAAAATGCGCCACCTTTCGGTGGCGCGTGCCATGCTTTTCTTTTTTGTATTGTCCCTCCAGCGGCGGGATTGCGCCCTCCACCAGAATGACGAATTACTGCTTAACCACCAGCTTCAGATCAACCGGGTTTTTGGCGTAGACTTTTTCACCTTTCAGCACTTTGTCTGCGGTATCCACGCCTTTCGCGCCGATCTGCTCCGGCAACTGAGCGATAGTCGCCGCCAGTTTACCGTCGTTAACCGCTTTCACGCCGTCTGGCGTACCGTCGAAACCAACCACCATTACATCGGTTTTACCGGCAGTTTGCAGTGCGCGCAGCGCACCCAGCGCCATTTCATCGTTCTGTGCGAAAACAGCCTGCACGTCCGGATGCGCGGTCAGCAGGTTCTGCATCACGTTCAGGCCTTTAGTGCGGTCGAAGTCAGCCGGCTGGCTAGCCAGCACGTTGAATTTGTGCGCAGCAACTGCCTGCTGGAAGCCTTCACCACGTTCACGCGCAGCGGACGTCCCGGCAATGCCCGCCAGTTCGATCACTTTCGCGCCTTCGCCCGCTTTCTTAGCAATGTAATCACCGGCGATTTTGCCGCCCAGTACGTTATCAGAAGCGATATGGCTTACCACTTCGCCGCTGGAAGCCACACGGTCAAGGGTGATTACCGGGATTTTCGCCTGGTTTGCCATTTTCACAGCGTTACCTACAGCGTCGGAATCGGTCGGGTTGATCAGCAGCAATTTGGTGCCGCGCACGGTCAGGTCCTGCACGTTCGCCAGCTCTTTCGCCGGGTTGTTTTGCGAGTCCAGTACCACCAGGTCATAACCCAGTTTGTCCGCTTCTTTCTGCGCGCCATCCTTCAGGGAAACGAAGAACGGGTTGTTCAGCGTGGAAATCACCAGAGCAATAGAGTCTTTCGCCATCGCGTTTGCGCTTACGGTGGCGCTCAGTGCAACAGCAGAAACCAGAGTGGCCAGTTTTTTCATGTTCATTTTCATGAGTCCTGTTGTGTAGGTAATTACTGCTTTTTGTTGTCTACCAGCACCGCAAGCAGAATCACCACTGCTTTAACGATCATCTGGTAATAGGAGGAAACGCTCAGCAAATTCAATCCATTATTGAGGAAGCCAAGGATCAATGCGCCGATTAGTGTACCGACAATACGCCCTTTGCCACCTGCGAGACTGGTCCCACCCAAAACAACCGCAGCGATAGCATCCAGCTCATAACCTGCTCCCGCAGTAGGTTGCGCCGAGGAAAGACGCGCCACTTCAATAATGCCCGCCAGCGAGGCCAGAAGGCCGCACAGGGAGTAAACGATAACTTTGACTTTATCAACGCTGATACCGGACAAGCGCGTCGCCGCCTCGTTACCGCCTAATGCATAGATATAGCGGCCCAAACGGGTGTGATGCAACAGATACCATGCCGCGATAAAGACGATAGCCATCAACCATACCGGTGTCGGAATACCGAACGGGCGACCAATACCGAACCAGCCAAACACATCCGCGTTATCAGTAAAACCGGTATTCACCGGGCTACCGTTGGTATAAACCAGCGTCACACCACGCAGCAGCAACATCATCACCAGCGTGGCGATAAACGCCTGCACGCGGCCTTTCGCGACAATCGTACCGGTCAGTGCGCCAACAGCCGCACCGAGCGCCAGCGCGCCGACAACCGCCACCAGCGCGTTAACTTCCATTCCCACCAGCGAGGCGGCGACCGCGCCGGTGAGCGCTAACAGGGAACCGACGGACAGATCGATCCCCGAGGTTAAAATAACCAGCGTCATACCGACCGCCATAATGGCGTTGACCGAGGTCTGTTGCAGAATGTTTAACAGGTTATTGACGGTAAAAAAGTTGGGGCTCATGGTCGAGACAATCGCAATCAGCACCAGCAGGGCAATCAACGATTTTTGTTCCATCAACCATGCTTTGGTGAAATAACGGCGACCAGAAACAGCCTGGGTAGTCATCTTTTTTACTCCTGATTCACACGATTAAGCTTGCCCACAGCGGCAGCCATCAACACTTCCTGAGTGGCCTGCTCGCGCGTGAATTCACCGCCGAGATGCCCTTCATGCATCACCATTATGCGATCGCTCATGCCCAGCACTTCCGGCATTTCGGAGGAGACAAGAATGATGCTCAGGCCATCGGCCTTAAACTGGTTAATTAACTGATAAATCTCTTTTTTCGCCCCAACGTCGACACCACGCGTCGGCTCGTCGAGGATCAGCACTTTCGGTCGGGTCATCAGACCGCGAGCAATCGCCACTTTTTGCTGATTCCCGCCGGAGAGCAAACCAATGGCCTGCTCCATAGAAGGCGTTTTCACATTAAACAGACGAATAAAATCATTTACCGCCTGCTGCTCATCTTTGTGTTTCAGCGTACCGCCCGCATGGCTGAAATAACGCAGCGCAGTCAGCGACATATTCTCTTTCACGGACATGCCGAGCACTAAGCCATCGCGCTTGCGGTCTTCCGAAATATAAACAATACCGTTTGCCAGCCCGTCCTGCGGTGAGCGGGTGATCACTTCATGGCCGTCGAGCGTGACATAACCGCTGGTGCGCGGCAGCGCGCCATACAGCACTTTCATCAGCTCGGTGCGCCCCGCGCCCATCAATCCGGCCACGCCAAGAATTTCGCCTTTACGCAGTGTAAAACTGACGTTTTCCACGCCCGGCCCACAGAGCTTATCAACGGTAAGGCGAATTTCGCCCGGCGCTTTATCCAGCCGCGGATATTGATCTTCCAGTTTGCGGCCTACCATCATTTCAATCAGCGTATCTTCGGTCAGCGTGGCTACTTCGCGTTCGGCAATAAATTGCCCGTCACGAAAGACGGTCACGTCATCGCAAATCTCGAAGATCTCTTTCATGCGGTGAGAAATATAGACGATGCCGCGCCCCTGCGATTTCAGCTCGCGAATGACGCGAAACAGCGATTCGGTTTCGGTATCGGTCAGGGCATCGGTTGGCTCATCCATAATGATGACCTGCGATTCGTAGCTCATCACTTTGGCGATTTCGACCATCTGCTGATCGCCAATCGACAGTTCGCCGACCAGCCGCTCGCTTTTAAAACGCAGATTCAGCTTCGCCAGCAGTTTGTCAGCTTCGGCAAACATCTTTTTCCAGTCGATTTTGCCAAAGCGATTCACAAACTCGCGGCCGAGAAAGATGTTCTCGGCAATGGTGAGTTGCGGAATCAGGTTCAGTTCCTGGTGGATGATGCCAATACCGGCTTCCTGGGAGGATTTCGGCCCGGTGAAGGTGGTTTCTTTGCCTAACCACAGCAGCGAACCGGCGTCACGGGTGTAGATACCCGTCAGCACTTTCATCATCGTTGATTTGCCGGCGCCGTTTTCACCCACCAGCGCCATTACGCGGCCTGGGTAAACATTCAGCGCCGCGCCGGAGAGGGCTTTTACGCCGGGAAAGGCTTTGTCGATGCCTTTGAGTTGTAGTAACGCGTCCATGATGGCCTCAGAAGGTCACGCCAGCACAGAGAATGATATTCGCAAACGGGGAACACTCCCCGCTGCGAATCACCGCATGACTGTCCGCGGTGTGTTTTTTAAATTGCTCGTGCGTAACGTACCGCACTTCTATGTTATTTCCCTGGTGTTGCTGCAGCTGCTCAATATGCTTGAGCAACGTTTCATGGAGCTGCGGATTATGCTGCTTAATCTCCGAGGCGATAATCGCGGACTCAACCTGCATTTCCGCCGTCACCACTTCCAGTACTTGCATAAAGGAAGGCACGCCCTGCGTTAATGCCATATCAATACGTTGCGTGTTACGCGGCACCGGCAACCCGGCATCACACACCACCAGCGAATCGGTATGACCAAGACGAGAGATGACTGACGAGATATCAGCGTTAAGCACACGACCTTTTTTCATTTTTTATGCTCCATCAGCGAAACGTTTCGCTGGATGCAGTGTAGTACGAAGAATGTGCAGAAAACCATCTTGCCGTTACAGAAGTGTGATCGATATCGAAACGTTTCGCTTGTCGAAATGATGAAAAAAACAGCTTTCCTGTTTTAAGTGAAACAGACAGTAATTAATAGCAAAAACCCCTCATATCGAGGGGTTTTATTAGCATTAAATTTCGACCTGCGTTCCCAGTTCTATCACCCGGTTTGGCGGGATCTCAAACTGGTCTGGTGCACGCAACGCGTTGCGCTGCAGCACCAGATAAAGCTTACCGCGCAGACGCAAATACCAGGGACGTTTGCCCAGAATCAACGACTCATGTGACATAAAGAACGAGGTTTCCATCATGCGACAGTTCAGCCCTTCCAGCCCGCAACGGTGGAACACCTCTTCCACATTTGGCGTTTCGCGCCAGCCGTAGCTCGCCACCACACGCCAGAAAGTCGGCGACAATTGCTCAATCTGCACCCGGCGTACATTGTGCACGTACGGCGCATCTTCAGTACGCAGGGTCAGCAGGATCACTCGCTCATGCAGCACCTTGTTGTGCTTCAGGTTATGCATCATCGCGAACGGAATAACGTTCAATGCCCGCGACATATACACCGCTGTGCCCGGTACGCGCACCGGCGGTGATTTCTCCAGCGAGGCAATCATCGCCTCCAGAGAGTTACCGTGTTCATGCATACGGCGCAGCAGGCGGAAACGCTCGCTCTTCCAGGTCGTCATGACCATGAACATCACCAGCCCCAGGGTTAATGGCAACCAACCGCCGGAGACGATTTTATCGAGGTTCGCCGAGAACAGCGGCACATCGATAGAGAGGAATAAAAGCAGAAGCAGCCCCACCAGCACTTTGTTCCAGTGCCAGTTTTTGCGCGCCACCGTGGTGGAGAGAATCGAGGTCAGCACCATCGTACCGGTTACGGCGATACCGTACGCCGCCGCCAGGTTACTGGAGTGCTCAAAGCTGACAATAACCAGCACCACTGCAAAGTAGAGCAGCCAGTTAATGAACGGGATATAGATCTGCCCGGATTCCATCTCCGAGGTATGGATGATGCGCATCGGTGCCAGATACCCCAGACGCACGGCCTGGCGCGTCAGCGAGAACACGCCGGAAATCACCGCCTGCGAGGCAATCACCGTCGCCAGCGTGGCGATAATCAGCATTGGGATCAGCGCCCATTCCGGCGCAAGCAGGAAGAAGGGGTTTTTAATCGCTTCCGGCGTTTTCAGTAGCAGCGCGCCCTGGCCAAAGTAGTTCAGCACCAGCGACGGCAGCACAACGATAAACCACGCCACGCGGATCGGCAGCTTACCGAAGTGGCCCATATCCGCATACAGCGCTTCCACCCCGGTGATCGACAGCACCACCGCGCCCAGCGCCACAAAGGAGATAGCTTTATATTGCAGGAAGAAGTTCACCGCCCAAACGGGGTTCAGCGCCTGCAACACCTCAGGATTATCAATAATGCTGCGTGCACCGAGCACCGCGAGAATCAAAAACCACGCCAGCATAATGGGCGCAAACAGCTTACCCACAAGACCAGTACCGTGTTTCTGGATCGCGAACAGCAGGGTTAACACCACAATCGACAGCGGCACAATCCAGGCGTCGAGCGAAGGCGCGATAATTTCCAGCCCCTCTATCGCCGACATCACCGAGATGGCGGGCGTGATGACCACTTCGCCATAGAAGAAGCTGCCGCCAATCAGTCCCATGATCACCAGCACCGAGGTCATCCTTGCGGATGTATTGCGCCCGGCCAGCGACATCAGGGTTAAGATCCCGCCTTCACCGGCGTTATCTGCCCGCATCACAAAGGTCAGGTACTTAATGGAGACAACGAAAATTAGCAGCCAGAAGATGAGCGACAGAAAGCCGAACACAGCATCCCGTTCAACACCAAAGCCGAACTGACCGGACAAACATTCACGAAGTGTATAAAGCGGGCTGGTACCGATATCACCGTAGACAACCCCAATCGCCGCAAGCGTAACCGCGGGCAATGATTGCTTATTATCAGTGCTCATAGACTAATCTTTTAATTGAATGCCACAATGTGTGCTTAGTCCCTTGGCCCACAAAAAGCGCACAGTATGCACGATTATTTGCGAAATCGTACCCCTAAATGCGGCCACATTAATCTGGCGCAAAGAAAATAAAGCCGTTCTTCAGTCTATTACAAGCCCTTTCAGGAACGTCTATACTCGCTTTTGCAAGCCGGATAACACGGCGAAAGGACGCAAATCTATTATGGCTCACTCACATTTATTAGCAGAAAGAATTTCCCGCTTAAGCAGCGCACTGGAAAAAGGACTCTTCGAGCGCAGCCACGCCATTCGCCTGTGTTTGCTGGCGGCACTAAGCGGTGAGAGTGTGTTTCTTCTTGGCCCGCCGGGCATTGCCAAAAGCCTGATTGCTCGCCGTCTGAAGTTTGCCTTCAAACATGCCCGCGCTTTCGAATATTTGATGACCCGTTTCTCCACACCGGAAGAGGTGTTTGGCCCGCTTTCCATTCAGGCGCTGAAAGATGAAGGCCGCTATGAGCGTTTAACCAGCGGCTATTTACCGGAAGCTGAAATTGTCTTTCTGGATGAGATCTGGAAAGCCGGTCCGGCCATTCTCAACACCCTGCTGACCGCAATTAACGAACGGCGTTTTCGCAATGGTGCCAGCGAAGAGAAAATCCCCATGCGCCTGCTGGTGGCCGCCTCAAACGAACTGCCCGAAGCGGACAGCAGCCTTGAAGCGCTATATGACCGCATGTTGATTCGCCTGTGGCTCGACAAAGTACAGGAGAAGGGCAATTTCCGCTCGATGCTGATTAGCCAGCAGGATGAGAACGACAATCCGGTGCCAGCTGAGTTGCAAATCACCGATGAAGAGTACGCCAGCTGGCAACAGGAGATTGGCAAGGTCAAACTGCCGGATAATGTCTTTGAGCTTATTTATACGTTGCGCCAGCAGCTTGATGCGTTGCCGAGCGCGCCGTATGTTTCCGATCGTCGCTGGAAAAAGGCTATCCGCCTGTTACAGGCCAGCGCCTTTTTCAGCGGTCGCGATGCAGTCGCGCCGATTGATTTAATCCTGCTGAAAGATTGCCTGTGGCACGATGCGGAAGGCATGCGTCTGCTGGAGCAGCAACTGGAAGTATTGATGACCGGGCACGCCTGGCAGCAGCAATCGATGATTGCGCAGCTCACCACAATTTCGCAGCGCCACCTGCAACTTCAGCAACAACAAAGCGACAAAACAGCACTCAAAGTGAGCCGTCAGGGCGGGATGTTCAGCCGTAAGCCGCATTATGAGTTACCCGCCGGTTTAACCGAACCGGTGTTGACCCTCCTTCTGCAACAGCCGTTAAAACTGCATGATTTGCAGGTTATCCACGTCACTATTGAACGCGGTGCGCTGGAGCAGTGGCTGGCGAAAGGCGGTGAGATCCGCGGCAAACTCAACGGCATTGGTTTTGCGCAAGTGCTGAATCTGGAAGTGGATACCAGCCTGCATCTGTTGATCCGCGACGTCAGCCTGCAAGGATCGCGTCTTGCCCTGTCCGGTGGCAGTACCACTGAAAATGTGCCGGAAGAGATCAAGCAACAACTGGAAGCACTGGACAATACCTGGCACCAGCAGCACACCCGCTTTAGCGAACAGCAAAAATGCCTGTTTATTGCCGCCGACTGGTTAGGTCGCATTGAAGCCAGCCTGCAGGATGTCAGAGCGCAGATCCAACAGGCGCGGCAATGCTAACGCTGGAAACTCTGAATGTAATACTCACCATCAGTGAGGAGGCGTTAGTTGAAGAACTAATTGTCCTCCTGCTGGCTTCACCGCAACTGGCGCTGTTTTTCGAAAAATTTCCCAAACTCAAACATGCGATAACAGAAGATGTGCCGCGCTGGCGCGAGGCACTGAAAAAGCATCTGAAAGAGGCGGAAGTGCCGCCGGAGCTGGCGCAAGAGGTGCTTAGCTACCAGCAAAATCAGTTACTTTCGACTTCGCAATTTACCATTCAGTTACCACAAATTCTGGCATTACTGGAAAAGTTGCACTCCCCTTTTGCCACCCAGGCGCGACAAATGGTCGCCGATAACCCGGTTTTCACTCCCGCGCTGCATACCCTGTTTTTGCAACGCTGGCGGCTGAGCCTGGTGGTGCAAACTACCGCTTTCAACCAGCAGTTACTGGAAGAGGAGCGTGAGCAGCTGCTCAGTGAAGTGCAGGAACGCATGACGCTCAGCGGCCAGCTAGAACCGGTCCTGATCGAAAATGAAAATGCCGCAGGCAGGCTATGGGATATGAGCGCCGGGCAGCTCAAACGCGGTGATTATCAGCTGATCGTGAAGTACGGTGATTTTCTCAAAGAGCAACCGGAACTCCAGCAACTGGCGGAACAGCTTGGCCGCTCACGGGAAGCCAGGTCGGTGCCGCGTAAAGATGCGCCGATGGAAACCTTCCGCACCATGGTGCGCGAACCTGCAATCGTACCGGAGCAGGTTGACGGACTGCACCAGAGCGACGATATCCTGCGCTTATTGCCGCCGGAGCTGGCAACGCTGGGTATTACCGAACTGGAGTATGAGTTTTACCGGCGGCTGGTGGAAAAACAGTTGCTGACTTATCGCCTGCATGGCGATGCCTGGCGGGAAAAAGTGACGGAACGCCCGGTCGTTCACCAGGATTTTGACCAGCAACCGCGCGGCCCCTTCATTGTCTGTGTCGATACCTCCGGTTCCATGGGCGGCTTTAATGAGCAGTGTGCCAAAGCGTTCTGCCTGGCGTTAATGCGCGTGGCGCTGGCGGACAAACGGCGCTGTTTTATTATGCTGTTTTCCAGCGAAGTGGTGCGCTATGAACTTACCAGTGCGCAGGGGCTGGAGCAGGCGATCCGTTTTCTCAGCCAGCGCTTTCGCGGTGGCACCGATCTGGCGAGTTGTTTTCGCGCGATCATCGAACGGATGCAGGGCGGAGAGTGGTATGACGCGGATGCAGTGGTGATTTCGGATTTTATCGCCCAGCGCCTGCCGGACGATGTCGTCAGTAAGGTAAAGGAACTCCAGCATATTCATCAACATCGCTTTCACGCGGTGGCGATGTCGTCCCACGGCAAGCCCGGCATCATGCGTATCTTCGACCATATCTGGCGCTTCGACACCGGGATGCGCAGCCGCCTGTTACGGCGCTGGCGGCGTTAAAGCAGGCCGGAAACCTGCTCGCGGACGTGCGCAGGCCACACGCCGCACTGCACTTGCCCGATGTGCGGTAATTGCAGCAGCAGCATGGTAAGGCGCGATTGACCGATGCCGCCGCCGATAGTTTGTGGCATCTCACCGCGCAACAGCGCCTGGTGCCACTCCAGTTGTAAGCGATCTTCATCGCCGGTCAGCTTTAACTGGCGTTTTAAGGCGTCGGCATCGACGCGAATGCCCATCGACGACAGTTCCAGCGCGTCTTCCAGTACCGGATTCCACACCAGAATATCGCCATTCAGACCGCTGAAACCCGCTTCCGCTGCCGTGCTCCAGTCATCATAATCCGGCGCACGCACATCATGACGCTTGCCGTCGCTAAGTTTGCCGCCAATGCCCATCAGGAACACCGCGCCCAGCTCTTTCGCGATCGCTCTCTCGCGACCTTTGGCGTCGAGATGCGGAAAGCGGCTGAGCAGCGCTTCGCTGTGTACAAAGTGGATCTGCTCTGGCAGGAACGGTGCCAGACCAAATCGCTCGCTGACGGCAGCTTCAGTCTCTTTGATCCCTGACCAGATCGCCTCTACGGTGCTTTTTAACGTGGCCAGCTTGCGTTGATCATCACCGAGTACGCGTTCCCAGTCCCACTGATCCACATAGACGGAGTGAATAGAAGAAAGGCGATCTTCATCCGGGCGCAGGGCTTTCATGTGCGTGTATAGCCCTTCACCGGCGCTGAAGTCGTGCTGGCCCAGCGTCTGACGTTTCCATTTAGCCAGTGAATGCACCACTTCGAAACGGGCATCCGGTAACGTTTTCACATTGACCTGTACCGCTTTTTCACACCCCGACAGGTTATCCTGCGTGCCATCACCCACGCGGCTAAGGATCGGCGCCTGAACTTCAATCAGCCCCAGTTTCTCCTCCAGCTGGCGAGAGAAAAAAGATTTCACGAAAGCAATCTGACGTTGTCTGGCGATGTAAGCGGTTTTCATTATGTTACTCCTGTGTCCTGTTGCTATGCATTAAGCAATAAAACATCGCAATAACTCAATAATTCATAATTAAAAAGCCGGTAACGCTTTTGATTCGTTAATACAGCAAGCTAAAATAGAAAGAATCATTATTCTTCATAAGAAAATTCTATGGAAAATTATCAGATCGACAATCTGGACCGCGGCATCCTGGATGCCTTAATGGCAAATGCGCGCACCGCCTATGCCGAGCTTGCCAAACAGTTCGGCGTCAGCCCCGGCACTATTCACGTACGCGTAGAGAAAATGAAGCAGGCAGGGATCATTACCGGTGCGCGCATTGATGTAAGCCCGAAACAACTGGGATATGACGTCTGCTGTTTTATCGGCATTATTTTGAAAAGCGCCAAAGATTACCCCTCCGCGCTGGCGAAGCTGGAAAGTCTGGAAGAGGTGACCGAGGCTTATTACACCACCGGGCACTACAGCATCTTTATTAAGGTAATGTGTCGATCCATTGACGCCTTGCAGCAGGTACTTATCAACAAGATCCAAACAATTGATGAAATTCAATCCACGGAGACGCTAATCTCCCTGCAAAACCCGATCATGCGCACGATCCGCCCTTAACCGGGCGTTTTCATCCTCAAATAATACCCGTATTGTCCACAGGTAGATCCCAGCCCATTCACAGCGTACAATGCCCCCCTATTTATCGCCGAATGGCGGGTAAAACGGAGCGGGCTTCATGGCAGACATCACTCTTATTAGCGGCAGCACCCTTGGCGGCGCGGAATATGTGGCAGAACATCTGGCGGAAAAGCTGGAAGACGCGGGTTTCAGTACCGAGACGCTGCACGGCCCGCTTTTAGAGGATCTTGCTTTGCAGGGCACCTGGCTGGTGGTCAGTTCCACCCATGGTGCGGGCGATCTGCCCGAAAACCTGCAGCCGCTTTTAGACGATTTGAACGCGCAAAAACCGGATCTCTCCCAGGTACGCTTTGGCGCTATCGGTATCGGTAGCCGCGAATATGACACGTTCTGTCAGGCGATCGAAAAACTGGAAGCTTCATTAACGGCGTGCGGAGCAAAACAGATCGGCGAAACGCTGAAGATCAACATCCTTGATCACGATATTCCGGAAGATCCAGCGGAAGAATGGCTGGGATCTTGGAAAAATTTACTCAATAACGATTAAAGATCGTGCGATCAGATGTGGATAACTATGCTTAAAAGCACTGATCAACCGGTAGTTATCCCATTAGCAACTGCAGTTCAGTTTTTGACTTGTGTATAACTAGCCATTCTGATCCCAGCTTATACGGTTCAGGATCACCGATCATTCACAGCTAATGATCCTGACTAATGACTTGATCTTAAAGTGATGATCAGGGTTATCCACAGCGCCTGTCGATCCTAATAAGAGATCACAATAGAACAGATCTCTACATATAAAAGATCTTCTTTTTAATAGCCGGGATCCGATCCTTTCTCACTGGACTAAAGTTGAGTAGAATCCACGGCCCAGGCTTCAATCCAATTTCTAACCGCTCAGGCGAGGCATACCACCATGTTTTATCCGGATCCTTTTGACGTCATTATCATTGGCGGGGGTCATGCAGGCACTGAGGCCGCGATGGCCGCAGCGCGTATGGGTCAGCAGACCCTGCTGTTGACACACAATATCGACACGCTGGGGCAGATGAGCTGCAACCCGGCGATCGGCGGTATTGGGAAAGGACACCTGGTAAAAGAAGTGGATGCGCTCGGCGGGCTGATGGCGAAGGCGATCGATCAGGCGGGCATTCAGTTTAGGATACTAAACGCCAGCAAAGGCCCGGCAGTCCGTGCGACACGTGCGCAGGCAGACCGCGTGCTTTACCGCCAGGCAGTGCGCACAGCGCTTGAAAACCAACCGAACCTGATGATCTTCCAGCAGGCGGTTGAAGATCTGATCGTCGAAAACGATCGCGTTGTGGGTGCCGTGACCCAGATGGGGCTCAAATTCCGTGCGAAAGCGGTGGTGCTGACCGTAGGGACATTCCTCGACGGTAAAATCCATATTGGTCTTGATAACTACAGCGGTGGTCGTGCGGGCGATCCGCCATCGATTCCGCTGTCGCGTCGTCTGCGCGAACTGCCGCTGCGCGTCAGCCGCCTGAAAACCGGTACACCGCCGCGTATTGACGCGCGCACTATCGATTTCAGCGTTCTGGCCCAGCAGCATGGCGATAACCCGATGCCGGTGTTCTCGTTTATGGGCAACGTCGCGCAGCATCCGCGTCAGGTGCCGTGCTATGTCACGCATACCAATGAAAAAACCCACGATGTGATCCGCAATAACCTCGATCGCAGCCCGATGTATGCCGGTGTTATCGAAGGGATCGGCCCGCGTTACTGCCCGTCGATCGAAGATAAAGTCATGCGCTTTGCCGATCGCAATCAGCACCAGATCTTCCTTGAGCCGGAAGGACTAACCTCCAACGAAATTTACCCGAACGGTATCTCCACCAGCCTGCCGTTTGATGTGCAGATGCAAATTGTGCGTTCCATGCAGGGGATGGAAAACGCGAAGATTGTTCGCCCTGGCTACGCCATTGAGTACGACTTCTTCGATCCGCGCGATCTGAAACCTACGCTTGAAAGCAAATTTATTCAGGGTCTGTTCTTTGCCGGCCAGATTAACGGCACCACCGGGTACGAAGAAGCTGCGGCCCAGGGGCTGCTGGCGGGGCTTAATGCCGCGCGCTTCTCTACCGAAAAAGAGGGCTGGGCGCCGCGTCGCGATCAGGCTTATCTTGGCGTACTGGTGGACGATCTCTGCACCCTGGGGACAAAAGAGCCGTACCGTATGTTTACCTCCCGCGCGGAGTACCGCCTGATGCTGCGCGAAGACAATGCCGATCTGCGCCTGACGGAAGCGGGTCGTGAGCTGGGTCTGGTGGATGACGAGCGCTGGGCGCGTTTCAACGAAAAACTGGAGACTATCGAGCGTGAACGTCAGCGCCTGAAATCTCAGTGGGTATCGCCAGCCTCTGAACATGCGCCTGCGGTCAACGAACATCTGACTGCACCGTTATCGCGCGAAGCCAGCGGCGAAGATCTGCTGCGTCGTCCTGAGATGACCTACGAGCAACTGGTTCAGTTGGCGCCGTTCGCTCCGGGCCTGGACGATCAACAAGCTGCCGAGCAGGTGGAAATCCAGGTGAAATACGAGGGTTATATTGCGCGTCAGCAGGATGAGATCGAAAAACAGCAACGCAATGAGAATACGCTGTTGCCCGCAACGCTGGATTACCGCCAGGTTAACGGGCTTTCCAACGAAGTGATCGCCAAGCTTAACGATCATAAGCCGTCGTCCATTGGCCAGGCATCACGCATTTCCGGCATTACCCCGGCGGCGATCTCCATTCTGCTGGTGTGGCTGAAAAAACAAGGTATGCTGCGCCGTAGCGCCTAATCTTACTTATCTGCCCGGTTTTACCGGGCATTTTAATTCCACAGGTAACAACCGTGCTTAACAAACTCTCTCGTCTGCTCGATGAAGCAGGTATTTCGTTGTCCGATCACCAGCAACAACAACTGGTGGCTTACGTCGAACTGCTGCACAAATGGAACAAAGCGTACAACCTGACTTCCGTACGCGATCCCAACGAGATGCTGATCCGCCATATCCTCGACAGCGTTGTGGTTGCGCCTTACCTGCAAGGTTCACGCTTTATTGACGTTGGGACCGGCCCCGGATTGCCTGGCATTCCGTTGTCTATCGTATGCCCTGAATCGCATTTCACGTTGCTCGACAGCCTTGGCAAACGGGTACGGTTTTTACGCCAGGTTCAGCATGAATTGAAACTGAGCAATATCGAACCGGTGCAGAGTCGTGTCGAAGATTTCCCGGCAGAACCGCCATTTGACGGTGTTATCAGCCGCGCTTTTGCTTCGCTGAATGACATGGTGAACTGGTGCCGGCATTTGCCTGGCGAAGAAGGGCGTTTCTATGCGCTTAAAGGTTTAGTGCCGGAAGAGGAAATTGCGCTGTTACCCGCTGATTTGTGTGTAGAAACAATTGTTAAACTGCATGTTCCGCACCTGGATGGCGAGCGTCATTTAGTCGTCGTTAAAGCAAATAAAGTTTAATTTTTATCAAAAAATGTATCATTCGTGCGGTTGCCGCGATGTTAAAAAACGACATTAAAAACGGTGATACGTTCAGTTACATTTAACCGTATTTTTACCAGGATTTTTCTGACATTTAACGCTGTGAATTTTATTCACGCTTAAAATAATCAACTGTGAAAATATCAGTCCGCTAAAAATCGGCCTCGATAACGAAATATTGTTGTTAAATAATTATTAAAAATGTCAATAAATCGTTTTCATAGTAGATGTGAGTGTTTTAAAAAGAGTTGTGATAAATCGGCTTAAATATCAGAAAGATGAAAAGTATCAAATTCCTGCTGCGATAAATAAGGCGAGTGCATAAATGTTTATTTTGTGACCGAGTGCACGCTTTGCCAGCAGGAATTTCGCGTTATTTGCACTTTTGCTCGAAGGTTCACAGTTTCTGCAAAAGTTTAAAAATAGCGCTTGGGAAAAATATTTAAACATTTATTCACCTTTTCGCTACTTATTGTTTGAAATCACGAGGCCGCACCGTATAATTTGACCGCTTTTTGATGCTTGACTCCGGGCTCCAAAGAACGTTTTATACGACACGCGGCATACCTCAAAGGGAGCAGGAGTTAAGAAACGCAATGTCTGTGTCGCTCTATAGTCGAAACGTTGCTCGCAGGCTTCTGCTTATTCAGTTTCTGGCAGTAATGGCAAGTGGATTGCTGTTTAGCCTCAAAGACCCCTTCTGGGGCATTTCCGCCGTGTGCGGAGGTATGGCAGTCTTACTGCCGAATATGTTGTTTATGATTTTTGCCTGGCGTCATCAGGCGCATACACCCGCTAAAGGCCGCGTGGCCTGGACCTTCGCCTTCGGTGAAGCGCTCAAGGTGTTGATGACATTCGTGTTACTGGTGGTGGCGCTGGCGGTTTTCAAGGTGGCTTTTTTGCCGCTGATAGTCACGTGGGTTTCGGTGCTGGTAGTTCAGATACTGGCACCTGCTGTAATTAACAACAAAGGGTAAGAGGCATCATGTCTGCAGGAGAATACTCAACACCGCAGGAGTACATCGGTCACCATCTGAATAACCTTCAGATTGACCTGCGTACCTTCTCACTGGTGGATCCGCATAACCCCCCGGCCACTTTCTGGACGCTGAATATCGACTCCATGTTTTTCTCAGTGGTTCTGGGTCTGTTGTTCCTGGTGATGTTCCGTAGCGTAGCGAAAAAAGCCACCAGCGGTGTCCCGGGGAAATTCCAGACGGCGATTGAGCTGGTGATTGGTTTTGTTCATGGTAGCGTCAAAGACATGTACCACGGCAAAAGCAAGCTTATCGCACCACTGGCCCTGACGATCTTCGTCTGGGTATTCCTGATGAACCTGATGGATCTTTTGCCTATCGACTTCCTTCCGTGGATTGGCGAGCACGTCCTGGGTCTGCCTGCACTGCGCGTGGTGCCGTCTGCTGACGTCAACATCACCCTGTCGATGGCGCTGGGCGTATTTATCCTGATTCTGTTCTACAGCATCAAAATGAAGGGTATTGGCGGTTTCGCTAAAGAGCTGACTCTCCAGCCGTTCAACCATCCGGTATTTATTCCGGTAAACCTTATCCTTGAGGGCGTGAGCCTGCTGTCCAAACCGGTTTCACTCGGTCTGCGACTGTTCGGCAACATGTACGCGGGTGAGTTGATTTTCATTCTGATCGCGGGTCTTCTGCCGTGGTGGTCACAGTGGGTTCTGAATGTGCCGTGGGCCATTTTCCACATCCTGATTATTACGCTGCAAGCCTTTATCTTCATGGTTCTGACGATTGTCTATCTGTCGATGGCATCCGAAGAGCATTGATTTTTAACAACACTACTACGTTTTAACTGAAACAAACTGGAGACTGTCATGGAAAACCTGAATATGGATCTGCTGTACTTGGCTGCCGCTGTGATGATGGGTCTGGCGGCAATCGGTGCTGCGATCGGTATCGGCATCCTCGGGGGTAAATTCCTGGAAGGCGCTGCGCGTCAGCCGGATCTGATTCCTCTGCTGCGTACTCAGTTCTTTATCGTAATGGGTCTGGTGGATGCTATCCCGATGATCGCTGTGGGTCTGGGTCTGTACGTGATGTTTGCTGTCGCGTAGTAAGGGTTGCTTTTCAAGCAATTGTTTAGAACGTTAACCAGATAAGAGGCATTGTGCTGTGAATCTAAACGCAACAATCCTCGGCCAGGCCATCGCGTTTGTCCTGTTCGTTCTGTTCTGCATGAAGTACGTATGGCCGCCGTTAATGGCTGCCATCGAAAAACGTCAGAAAGAAATTGCTGACGGTCTTGCTTCCGCGGAACGAGCTAAAAAGGACCTTGACCTTGCACAGGCCAATGCGACCGACCAGCTGAAAAAAGCGAAAGCTGAAGCTCAGGTAATCATTGAACAGGCGAACAAACGTCGTTCTCAGATCCTGGACGAAGCGAAAGCAGAAGCCGAGCAGGAACGTACCAAAATCGTGGCGCAGGCGCAGGCGGAAATTGACGCCGAACGCAAACGCGCCCGCGAAGAGCTGCGTAAGCAAGTGGCTCTGCTGGCAGTAGCCGGCGCCGAGAAAATCATCGAGCGTTCCGTGGATGAAGCTGCTAACAGCGACATCGTGAATAAACTGGTCGCTGAACTGTAAGGAGGAGGGGCTGATGTCTGAATTTGTAACGGTAGCTCGCCCCTACGCCAAAGCAGCTTTTGACTTTGCCGTCGAAACTCAGAGCGTTGACCGCTGGCAGGATATGCTGGCGTTCGCCGCCGAGGTGACGAAAAATGAAGACATGGCAGAGCTTATCTCCGGCGCGTTAGCACCGGAAACGCTCGCTAAGTCGTTTATCGCAGTTTGTGGGGAGCAACTTGACGACAAAGGTCAGAACCTGATCCGGGTGATGGCTGAAAATGGTCGAATCAAAGTGCTTCCTGATGTTCTTGAGCAGTTTATTCAGTTACGCGCAGCCAGCGAGGCTATCGCAGAAGTCGAAGTGACTTCCGCGTCCGCACTGAGTGAAGAACAGCTTTCGAAGATCCGCGCCGCGATGGAAAAACGTCTGTCACGCAAAGTGAAGCTGAATTGCAATATCGATAAGTCTGTAATGGCAGGCGTAATCATCCGTGCGGGTGATATGGTCATTGATGGCAGCGTACGCGGCCGTCTTGAACGCCTTGCAGACGTCTTGCAGTCTTAAGGGGACTGGAGCATGCAACTGAATTCCACCGAAATCAGCGAACTGATCAAGCAGCGCATTGCTCAGTTCAGTGTTGTGAGCGAAGCTCACAACGAAGGTACTATTGTTTCTGTAAGTGACGGTGTTATCCGCATCCACGGCCTGGCCGACTGTATGCAGGGCGAGATGATTTCTCTGCCGGGTAACCGTTACGCTATCGCACTGAACCTGGAGCGCGACTCCGTAGGTGCAGTTGTGATGGGTCCGTACGCTGACCTCGCCGAAGGCATGAAGGTGAAGTGTACTGGCCGTATTCTGGAAGTTCCGGTTGGCCGTGGCCTGCTTGGCCGTGTGGTCAACACCCTGGGCGCGCCGATCGACGGGAAAGGTCCGGTTGATAACGATGGCTTCTCGCCAATCGAAGTTATCGCCCCGGGCGTTATCGATCGTCAGTCCGTCGATCAGCCGGTTCAGACGGGTTATAAATCCGTTGACGCCATGATCCCAATCGGTCGTGGTCAGCGTGAATTGATCATCGGTGACCGTCAGACCGGTAAAACCGCGATGGCAATCGATGCGATCATCAACCAGCGCGATTCCGGCATCAAATGCGTATACGTCGCTATCGGCCAGAAAGCTTCTACCATTGCTAACGTGGTACGCAAGCTGGAAGAGCACGGCGCACTGTCCAACACCATCGTTGTTGTTGCAACCGCTTCTGAATCTGCTGCACTGCAATACCTGGCGCCGTATGCCGGTTGCGCAATGGGCGAATACTTCCGCGACCGCGGCGAAGATGCGCTGATCGTATACGATGACCTGTCCAAACAGGCAGTCGCTTACCGCCAGGTTTCCCTGCTGCTCCGTCGTCCGCCAGGACGTGAAGCATTCCCGGGCGACGTATTCTATCTCCACTCTCGTCTGCTGGAGCGCGCATCCCGCGTTAATGCTGAATACGTTGAAAACTTCACCAAAGGTGAAGTGAAAGGTAAAACCGGTTCTCTGACCGCACTGCCGATCATTGAAACCCAGGCGGGTGACGTTTCTGCGTTCGTTCCGACCAACGTAATTTCTATTACCGATGGTCAGATCTTCCTGGAAACCAACCTGTTTAACTCCGGTATTCGTCCGGCGGTTAACCCGGGTATCTCCGTATCTCGTGTGGGTGGTGCAGCTCAGACCAAGATCATCAAGAAACTGTCCGGTGGTATTCGTACCGCACTGGCGCAGTATCGTGAACTGGCGGCGTTCTCGCAGTTTGCGTCCGATCTGGATGAAGCGACCCGTAAACAGCTGAGCCACGGTCAGAAAGTGACCGAGCTGCTGAAACAGAAACAGTATGCCCCTATGTCTGTTGCACAACAGGGCCTGGTGCTGTTCGCAGCTGAGCGCGGTTACCTCGAAGATGTGGAACTGGCGAAAATCGGTAGCTTCGAAGCCGCTCTGTTGGCTTTCGCTGACCGTGATCACGCTCCGCTGATGCAAGAGATCAACCAGTCCGGTGGCTATAACGACGAAATCGAAGGCAAGCTGAAAGGCCTCCTCGATTCCTTCAAAGCAACCCAATCCTGGTAACGTCTGGCGGCTTGTCTTAGGGCAGGCCGCAAGGCATTGAGGAGAAGCTCATGGCCGGCGCAAAAGAGATACGTAGTAAGATCGCAAGCGTCCAGAACACGCAGAAGATCACTAAAGCGATGGAGATGGTCGCCGCTTCCAAAATGCGTAAATCGCAGGATCGCATGGCGTCCAGCCGTCCTTATGCAGATACCATGCGCAAAGTGATTGGTCACCTTGCAAACGGTAATCTGGAATATAAGCACCCCTATCTGGAAGAACGCGACGTTAAACGCGTGGGCTACCTGGTGGTGTCGACCGACCGTGGTCTGTGCGGTGGTTTGAACATTAACCTGTTCAAAAAACTGCTGGCGGATATGAAAGCGTGGTCCGATAAAGGCGTTCAGAGCGAGCTCGCGATGATCGGCTCTAAAGGCGTCTCTTTCTTTAATTCCGTAGGTGGCAACGTTGTCGCTCAGGTGACTGGTATGGGTGATAACCCGTCCTTGTCAGAGCTGATCGGCCCGGTAAAAGTAATGTTGCAAGCCTACGACGAAGGTCGTCTCGACAAGCTTTATATTGTTAGCAACAAATTTATCAACACCATGTCTCAGGTACCGACCATCACTCAGCTGCTGCCGTTACCGGCTGCAGAAGATGAAGAGTTGAAGCGTAAATCCTGGGATTATCTGTATGAACCTGATCCAAAAGCGCTGCTGGATACTCTCCTGCGTCGTTATGTTGAATCTCAGGTTTACCAGGGTGTTGTGGAAAACCTGGCCAGCGAGCAGGCCGCACGTATGGTGGCGATGAAAGCCGCGACCGACAATGGCGGCAGCCTGATTAAAGAGCTGCAGTTGGTATACAACAAAGCTCGTCAGGCCAGCATTACTCAGGAACTCACCGAAATCGTCGGTGGTGCATCCGCGGTATAACCAGGTTAATTCGTAGAGGATTCATGATGGCTACTGGAAAAATTGTCCAGGTAATCGGCGCCGTAGTTGACGTCGAATTCCCTCAGGATGCCGTACCGCGCGTGTACGATGCTCTTGAGGTTAAAAATGGTAACGAGACGCTGGTGCTGGAAGTTCAGCAGCAGCTCGGCGGCGGTATCGTACGTACCATCGCCATGGGTTCTTCTGACGGCCTGCGTCGTGGTCTGGAAGTTAATGACCTTGCGCACCCGATCGAAGTCCCGGTAGGTAAAGCTACACTGGGTCGTATCATGAACGTGCTCGGTCAGCCGATCGACATGAAAGGCGACATCGGTGAAGAAGAGCGTTGGGCGATTCACCGCGCGGCACCTTCCTATGAAGAGCTCTCCAGCTCTCAGGAACTGCTGGAAACCGGCATCAAAGTTATCGACCTGATGTGTCCGTTCGCCAAGGGCGGTAAAGTCGGTCTGTTTGGTGGTGCGGGCGTAGGTAAAACCGTAAACATGATGGAGCTGATCCGTAACATCGCGATCGAGCACTCCGGTTACTCTGTTTTTGCGGGCGTGGGTGAACGTACTCGTGAGGGTAACGACTTCTACCATGAAATGACCGACTCTAACGTTCTGGATAAAGTATCCCTGGTTTACGGCCAGATGAACGAGCCGCCGGGAAACCGTCTGCGCGTTGCGCTGACCGGCCTGACCATGGCTGAGAAGTTCCGTGACGAAGGTCGTGACGTTCTGTTGTTCGTCGACAACATCTACCGTTATACCCTTGCCGGTACTGAAGTATCCGCACTGCTGGGCCGTATGCCTTCAGCGGTAGGTTACCAGCCAACGCTGGCGGAAGAGATGGGTGTTCTGCAGGAACGTATCACCTCTACCAAAACCGGTTCTATCACCTCCGTTCAGGCGGTATACGTACCTGCGGATGACTTGACTGACCCGTCACCAGCCACCACCTTTGCGCACCTTGACGCAACCGTGGTACTGAGCCGTCAGATCGCGTCTCTGGGTATCTACCCGGCCGTTGACCCGCTGGATTCCACCAGCCGTCAGCTGGATCCGCTGGTTGTTGGTCAGGAACACTACGACACCGCGCGTGGCGTACAGTCTCTGCTGCAACGTTATCAGGAACTGAAAGACATCATCGCCATCCTCGGTATGGATGAGCTGTCTGAAGAAGACAAACTGGTGGTAGCTCGCGCACGTAAGATCCAGCGCTTCCTGTCCCAGCCATTCTTCGTAGCGGAAGTATTTACCGGTTCTCCGGGCAAATATGTCTCCCTGAAAGACACCATCCGTGGCTTTAAAGGCATTATGGAAGGCGAATACGATCACCTGCCGGAGCAGGCGTTCTACATGGTTGGTTCCATCGAAGAAGCAGTGGAAAAAGCCAAAAAACTTTAACGCCTTAATCGGAGGGTGATATGGCAATGACTTACCACCTGGACGTCGTCAGCGCAGAGCAACAAATGTTCTCTGGTCTGGTCGAAAAAATCCAGGTAACGGGTAGTGAAGGTGAACTGGGTATTTTCCCGGGTCACGCACCGCTGCTCACCGCCATTAAGCCTGGTATGATCCGCATCGTAAAACAGTTCGGTCATGAAGAGTTTATCTATCTGTCCGGCGGCATTCTTGAAGTGCAACCGAGCAGCGTGACCGTTCTGGCTGATACCGCTATTCGTGGCCAGGATCTCGACGAAGCGCGAGCCCTGGAATCGAAGCGTAAAGCAGAAGAGCACATTAATAGCTCTCACGGTGACGTGGATTACGCTCAGGCGTCTGCGGAGCTGGCGAAAGCCATCGCGAAACTGCGTGTTATCGAGTTGACCAAAAAAGCGATGTAACACCGGCTTGAACGTTAAAAAGCCAGTCTGGTTTCCAGGCTGGCTTTTTTTATGGCTGCGTTCCAGTAAATATGAAACTGAAAATGTGTTTTATTATTTTGTGATGCATATCACAAAAATGTTGATCGGTTAAAAAATGAGGCGTAGACTCTTTTTTGTGAAGTTCATCACAGAAAATAACCTTCAGTCAAAGCAGGAAACCATTATGAAACTGATCAACAAAATCATCGCTCTCTTCAGCAACATGAACATCTCTTTCGGTACGTTCAATCATTAATTGCTGATATGCCGAGTGGCGCCACGCTTACCGTTGTGTGATAAGCGAGCGCCATCTGGCTACATCTTCAGTTCCGCCAGCACCGCCCCACTATCCAGTGTTTTCCCCTTGTTGTTCACGCTCTGCCCTTTCTCAATAAAATAATTCGTCTCATCAATATTTCCGACCACCGCATCGTCATAGCGGCCCGGCGCACTGCGCACGGATTTGTTGTGGGTAAATTTCCCCTGAGTGGAAGCATCACCATAGGGGCTTGGGCGAAAAATAAAGTTAAAGCGTTGATTATCCGCAGCGATATTGTTCTCTACCACCAGCGCACCAGGATTAAAATTGTCGGTGAAACCGTCCAGATGGTTAGCAATCGCTTTACTGTTCCGCACCTGATGCGCCACTGGCTGCCCTTCTCCCCCCAGTTTGAAACCGTTGCTGGTATTGTTGCTGGCAATAGAATTCTCGATCACCACAACACCGTTGCCGCCGTCCTCAATTTTATTAAACAAATCAAAGCCGTCATCGATATTGTCATGGGAGTAGCATCTCTCCAGGCGGTTACCGTCACCGACGCGCATCTTCACCGCGAAGCCGTCAGCGTTGATTTTGCCGGGATCTTCATTACCCCAGGACTCAGCATCGATCACGCGGTTATGGCTCGCCCACAGTGCGCGGCCAATGTTTTCCGGTGAGGAGATCTGAATGCCGGTATCGTCATTACGCCAGGCGACCACTTTTTCGATCACGTTATGGCTACCCTGCACACGCAGGCTCTTGTCGGTAACGCCAATACCTTTGATATGCCAGTAGCTGGCATCAACCAGTAAACCGTGGATCACCGCTTTGCCATCGGCTTGCAGCGTTTTTGGTTTATCACGCAAGCCGCTGGCGGTGAGTGGGATCTCTGCCCGGGCATAATCTCCGGCTTTCAGATTAATCGTCCCGCCTGGCGGCAACAGAGATATAGCGGTTGGCAAATCCAGTGGTGATGCAGCGGTACCTTCACCATCCGCTTTACCATCGGCTGCGGCATACAGAGTAGAAGCCATGGTTCCGGCAACCCTTTCGACAGCGAACGTCTGCGAAATGGGCGTTATCTCTTTACCGCTTGTTGGTGTAAAGGTCAGTGCAAAAGTGTTCTCTGCCGCCAGGTGAGTTGGCAGGGTATACATTTCACCTGCTTTCACCGGTTTTTCATTACCGATCACCACTTCGTTCTGCCGCACGCTAAACAAGCCATCATAATTAGCGCGTGCCTGCACTATGTAGGCTTCGCCAATGCTCTGGGCGGGAGAGGCTATTTGTACGACAACCGGCAACGGCTTAGCCTGCCAGGGTTTAGAATCAATAGTCTGGGCTTTGCTGGTGGTTAATGTGGCATCGCTAACCACAATTTTGGCGTTACGCGAGGCAAAAAAACCCACGTAATAGTGGTCTTTATTTTGCACCGAAATCAAATCGGCGCGCGGTACGCTGCGGCTGACCCATTTATCACTCCCCTGCGGCGCCCATGCGCTGATAAAACCGTCGTTGGTACGTTCTAGTTTCAGGCGAAAGGTTGGCGTCTGGCGAAGATCAATCTCTTCCTGATAACTCTGTTTCGAGATAGTGGCACCAGCATTCCCCCACGGCTGGCTAATCCCCTCGCGGGTAATCGCTTGCATCTTCACGCGGAAATTATCTTTTTTATCCTGCGTCATAATGGCGTTCATCACCATATTTGATGCCGCCGGAAACTCTTCATAACCCTCTTTCAACGGCTGCTGGCGCGGAGCACCAATCACGTCTCGTACCAGCAAACCTGCACCTTCCTGCGCGGCGGGTTTTGCTCCGTTTTCAGGACCGAACTGTTCAACGGTAATGGTTGCCTGTAAGACAAAATTTTCGTTACCAGGAAGTCGGGTATAAAAAAACGTCAGTCCGTCGTGGGAATTGGCAATTTTGCCGCCGCGGCTTTCAATTGTGATCGGATTTGTTAACGTTGCCTCATCCGCAACAGAGAGCTTTTTACCAGCGATGGTGACATCATTGACGCCTATTTTTTCCGGTAACACATTCGATGAGAAATTCATGTCGGTAGATTGCCCAAAAGCAATTGCTTTCCAGACAGGGGCTGTTGCAGCCAACGCAGGAACGGAAATAAGTGAACTGCAAATCGTGAGGGCCAGAGGTATTTTATAATTCATTTTATTCTCCTGATTGATAATTGCCTGCCATTATCATCAAGATGAAACGCTGTTTCTTTTTTGTACGTCACACTCTTTGATAATTAAAACGCCGTTTTGTTTTTGTGCGATCTTTATTCAGGATGAGAATAATGGCTAACTCATTGTATGAATTAGCACCAGCGGGAAATGGCGCTATTTTTCAGCGGCAAACTGATTTACTCTGCGCACCAAATAGTCTTCAAATGGCCTGAAATAGCGGAACTTGAGCGTTTCGTCGGCAATCCATTTCATGCTACAAAATATGTAGAATTTTCAACACGAAAGAGGTTTACTTCTTTCCCAAAATAGAGTCAGGACGCAAATGTTGAACACAAAAATGAGTGTGGTGATCCTTGCTGCGGGCAAAGGTACACGCATGTATTCCGATCTTCCCAAAGTGCTGCATCTGCTTGCAGGGAAAGCGATGGTTCAGCATGTCATTGATACCGCAACTGTTCTTGGCGCGAATCACGTCCATCTGGTGTATGGCCACGGTGGCGATCTGCTCAAACAACGCCTTTCTGACGATAAACTCAATTGGGTTCTGCAAGCTGAACAGCTGGGTACTGGCCATGCGATGCAGCAGGCTGCACCGTTCTTTGCGGATGACGAAGATATTCTCATGCTCTATGGTGATGTGCCGCTGATTTCGGTGGAAACACTGGAACGTCTGCGTGCTGCAAAACCGCAAGGTGGGATCGGTTTGTTAACTGTGGTTCTGGATGACCCTACTGGATATGGCCGCATCACGCGCGAAAACGGCATTGTGACCGGTATTGTTGAGCAGAAAGATGCCAGTGAAGAGCAGCGTAAGATTAACGAAATCAATACCGGTATTTTGATCGCCAATGGCGGCGATATGAAACGCTGGCTTGGTAAACTCACCAACAATAATGCCCAGGGTGAATACTACATCACCGATATCATTGCACTGGCTTATCAGGAAGGGCGTGAAATCGTCGCTGTGCACCCGCAGCGTCTGAGCGAAGTGGAAGGCGTTAACAATCGTCTTCAGTTGTCACGCCTGGAACGCGCTTATCAGTCTGAGCAAGCCGAAAAATTGCTGCTGGCAGGCGTTATGCTGCGCGATCCTGCGCGTTTCGATCTGCGCGGTACGCTGGAGCACGGGCGGGATGTCGAGATCGATGCTAACGTCATCATTGAAGGTCACGTTAAGCTTGGCGATCGCGTGAAAATTGGCGCCGGTTGCGTTCTGAAAAACAGCGAAATTGGCGACGATTGCGAAATCAGCCCATATAGCGTTGTGGAAGATGCTCGTCTGGAAGCGGAATGTACCATCGGGCCTTTTGCGCGTTTGCGCCCGGGCGCTGAACTGTTGGCTGGCGCGCATGTCGGCAACTTTGTGGAAATGAAAAAAGCGCGTCTGGGGAAAGGTTCGAAAGCGGGCCATCTGACTTATCTGGGCGATGCAGAAATTGGCGACAACGTAAATGTCGGTGCAGGCGTTATTACCTGTAACTATGATGGCGCGAACAAGCATAAAACTATTATTGGTGATGATGTCTTCGTTGGTTCTGACACGCAACTGGTGGCACCTGTCACAGTCGGTAAAGGTGCGACGATTGCCGCCGGTACCACGGTGACGCGCAACGTTAACGAAAATGAACTGGTTTTAAGCCGCGTGCCGCAGGTCCAAAAACAGGGCTGGCAGCGTCCGGTGAAGAAGAAGTAATGATTTCAGGGATGAGGGGAAAGATAATTCCCCCGCCCGCATGCAGTACCTATAAAAATAACCCCACTCTCTACAAGGCTCGGGGAGTCCGATAATCGGACACTTACACTCAATAATTCGCGTTGTACAAAGGCAGCGTCGAAGAATGACGTGTAAACAGGTTGACCGACAACAAAAGGCATAATGCCAAAATCGGAATCAAAAAATATGTGTGGAATTGTTGGCGCAGTCGCGCAACGTGATGTAGCTGAAATCCTTCTCGAAGGCCTTCGTCGTCTGGAATACCGTGGTTATGACTCTGCTGGTCTGGCGGTGGTTGATGCACAAGGTCATATGACCCGTCTGCGCCGTCTTGGTAAAGTGCAGATGCTCTCTCAGGCGGCGGAAGAACACCCGCTGCATGGTGGCACCGGTATTGCTCATACGCGTTGGGCAACGCATGGTGAACCGTCAGAAGGCAACGCGCATCCGCATGTTTCTGACCATATTGTGGTGGTGCATAACGGTATTATCGAAAACCACGAGCCGCTGCGTGAAGAGTTAAAAGCACGCGGTTATGTGTTTGTTTCTGAAACGGATACCGAAGTTATCGCGCACCTGGTGCACTGGGAACTGGAGCAGGGCGGCACGCTGCGTGAAGCTGTACTGCGTACTATTCCTCAGTTACGCGGGGCATATGGCACTGTCATCATGGATACGCGCGATCCGGGTACGTTGCTGGCAGCGCGCTCTGGTAGCCCGCTGGTTATTGGCCTGGGCATGGGTGAAAACTTTATTGCATCCGATCAGCTGGCCTTACTGCCGGTTACCCGCCGCTTTATCTTCCTTGAAGAGGGCGATATTGCTGAAGTGACTCGCCGTAGCGTGACTGTTTTCGATAAATCTGGCGCGCAGGTTAAACGCCCTGATATCGAATCTAATCTGCAATACGACGCTGGCGATAAAGGTATTTACCGCCACTACATGCAAAAAGAGATCTACGAGCAGCCGAACGCCATCAAAAACACCCTGACTGGCCGTATCAGCCATGGTGAAGTTGATCTGAGCGAACTGGGGCCGAATGCCAACGAACTGCTGTCGAAAGTTGAGCATATTCAGATCGTTGCCTGCGGTACGTCTTATAACTCCGGTATGGTTTCCCGCTACTGGTTTGAAGCGCTGGCGGGTGTTCCGTGCGATGTCGAAATCGCTTCTGAGTTCCGCTATCGCAAATCTGCGGTGCGTCGTAATAGCCTGATGATCACCCTGTCGCAGTCTGGCGAAACGGCGGATACGCTGGCGGCACTGCGCTTGTCAAAAGAGCTGGGTTATCTGGGTTCGCTGGCTATTTGTAATGTTCCGGGTTCCTCGCTGGTGCGCGAATCCGACCTGGCGATGATGACCAAAGCCGGTACGGAAATTGGCGTTGCATCAACCAAAGCGTTTACCACTCAGCTCACCGTGTTGCTGATGCTGGTGGCGAAACTGAGCCGCCTGAAAGGGCTGGATGCTGCCATTGAGCACGATATCGTTCATGGTTTGCAGGTGCTGCCGAGCCGCATTGAGCAGATGCTGTCGCAGGATAAACGCATTGAAGCGTTGGCAGAAGATTTCTCCGACAAGCATCATGCGCTGTTCCTTGGCCGTGGCGACCAGTATCCGATCGCACTGGAAGGTGCGCTGAAGCTGAAAGAGATCTCCTATATTCATGCCGAAGCCTATGCCGCAGGCGAACTAAAACATGGCCCATTGGCGCTGATTGATGCCGATATGCCGGTGATTGTCGTTGCGCCAAACAACGAGCTGCTGGAAAAGCTGAAATCCAACATCGAAGAAGTTCGCGCCCGTGGCGGCGTGCTGTATGTCTTTGCCGATCAGGATGCCGGTTTCACCAGCAACGACAATATGCACATTATCGATATGCCGCATGTAGAAGAGGTGATCGCGCCAATCTTCTATACCGTGCCGCTGCAACTGCTGGCTTACCATGTTGCGCTGATCAAAGGCACCGACGTGGATCAGCCGCGTAACCTGGCGAAATCGGTTACTGTGGAATAAGGTCTTAAGCTTGTCATAGTGTAGAGAGAGGTTGCCTGATGGCAGCCTCTTTTTTTAAGGATAGCCATGAGTTTGTTGGAAAAAATGGCAGGTGCAAGATTGCTTGCACTCATCAATTATTGCCGGGGTGTTGATGCGGGAATAGCCGGTCGCAAGCTGGCACAGTTGAAGCTGGCGGCGGAGGCATTTAAAGAGATGCCAAAGGCTTATCCTGCAGGCAGAGGCGGGATGACATTTTATGGCAGCGTAACGGTGGTGTTTTATGCCTTGTTACTAAGCTATGTTTGCCTTGCGCTGACGGTGAAAACCGCCATTGGTGGCCTGGGTTTCATCGCAGGTGTAGCGGTATTTTTAGTCCTGGTCGTGGCGCTCATCGGCGTAGAAAAAGGGCGCACGCTCTCCTTAAAATTATTCCTGGCTGTCTGGTTGCTGTTATGTGTTTGCAACGTGCCAGTGGCAGGATGGCTTCTCATTGCTCCGTTTTCCGCACTGTCTCTGGTTTTTTGGGGGAGTAGTATGGTTCTGTTATGGCTGACGCGGAAAGTGATGAATGGGCCGGAACTCACGAAATTAGTGCAGTGGCGTGTATCGCTAAAAATAGCCCAATTCCGGCGTCAGGCGTTGACGCAATCCAGGCGTAAATAAAGTGATAAGCGGTGGCTTTTTCTCGCGTTTTGTTAGGACTTCTTGTCAGATTCAGCTACGTTTTTAATGTCATAAAACTAAAATCTTGCTGACATTTTATCGTCATCAACTTTTTTATCTCGCTGATAAATCATCCTGAATTCGTTAAATCTGGCCGCAATCCGTTGCTGTCATCAAACAGTAACAATCTTTGCATATAACTGTCATCAAAGTGTCCTATTTTGCTCATCGTAGCCACTAAACAACGATTTACGATTCTTGCAGGAGACATTATGAACGTTATGCGTACCACTGTCGCAACTGTTGTCGCCGCGACCTTTTCTCTGAGTGCATTTGCTGTAAACGCAGCTGCCAGCCTGACAGGCGCGGGCGCAACTTTCCCGGCGCCGGTGTATGCCAAATGGGCTGATACCTACCAGAAAGAAACAGGTAACAAGATTAACTACCAGGGTATCGGTTCGTCTGGTGGCGTTAAACAAATTACTGCTAAAACTGTTGATTTCGGTGCGTCCGATGCCCCGCTGGCTGACGACAAACTGGCTCAGGAAGGCCTGTTCCAGTTCCCGACTGTGATCGGCGGTATCGTGCTGGCAATCAACGTTCCGGGTGTTAAATCCGGTGAACTGGTGCTGGACGGCAAGACCCTGGGTGATATCTATCTGGGTAATATCAAAAAATGGGATGACGCGGCTATTGCCAAACTCAATCCAGGCCTGAAACTGCCTTCACAGAACATCGCTGTGGTTCGCCGCGCTGATGGTTCCGGTACCTCCTTCGTTTTCACCAGCTACCTGGCGAAAGTGAACGAAGAGTGGAAATCTAAAGTCGGTTCTGGCTCTACCGTTAACTGGCCGACCGGTCTGGGCGGTAAAGGTAACGACGGTATCGCCGCGTTCGTTCAGCGTCTGCCGGGCTCTATCGGTTACGTTGAATATGCTTACGCTAAGCAGAACAACCTGACCTACACCAAGCTGCTCTCTGCCGATGGTAAAGCGGTTAGCCCGACGGAAACCAGTTTCTCCAACGCGGCTAAAGATATCGACTGGAGCAAGTCTTTCGCACAGGACCTGACTAACCAGAAAGGTGCGGACGTGTGGCCAATCACTTCCACCACGTTCATTCTGGTGCATAAAGAGCAGGCTAAACCTGAGCAAGGCGCGGAAGTGCTGAAATTCTTTGACTGGGCCTACAAAAAAGGCGGCAAACAAGCTAACGATCTCGACTACGCAACCCTGCCGGATAGCGTTGTTGAACAAGTTCGCGCTGCCTGGAAAGCCAACGTGAAAGACAGCAGCGGTAAAGCACTGTACTAAGTACTGGTTTTTGAAGAACATGGCGGATGGCGCTTACACCATCCGCCTTACAGATCTTCTGTAGGCCGGCAAGCGCAAGTGCCTGCGGGCAAATTCGTAAGACGTTAAACTGAAGAGTAATTTATGGCTGCAACCAAGCCGGCATTTAATCCCCCGGGTAAAAAAGGCGACATGTTATTCAGCGCACTGGTAAGACTGGCTGCGCTGATTGTGTTATTGCTGCTCAGCGGCATTATCGTGTCCCTGATTTTCTCCTCATGGCCAAGCATTCAGAAGTTTGGTTTTTCTTTCCTGTGGACCAAAGAGTGGGATGCGCCGAATGACGTCTACGGGGCGCTGGTACCGATTTACGGCACCATTGTTACCTCGGTCATAGCGCTACTTATCGCGGTTCCGGTGAGTTTTGGTATCGCGCTGTTTCTGACGGAGCTGTCGCCAAACTGGCTGAAACGCCCGCTGGGTATTGCTATTGAACTGCTGGCGGCGATCCCGAGTATTGTGTACGGCATGTGGGGGCTGTTTATTTTTGCTCCGCTGTTCGCGACTTACTTTCAGGAGCCGGTGGGCAATGTCCTTTCTAATATTCCATTTGTCGGCGCGCTGTTTTCCGGCCCCGCATTTGGTATCGGCATTCTGGCTGCCGGGGTGATCCTCGCCATTATGATTATTCCGTACATTGCGGCGGTAATGCGCGATGTATTCGAACAAACCCCGGTGATGATGAAAGAGTCGGCCTACGGCATTGGCTGCACCACCTGGGAGGTTATCTGGCGTATCGTGTTGCCATTTACCAAAAACGGGGTGATTGGTGGCGTAATGCTGGGGCTGGGGCGCGCACTGGGTGAAACCATGGCGGTGACCTTTATCATCGGTAACACCTACCAGCTCGACAGTGCTTCACTGTTTATGCCTGGTAATAGTATTACCTCTGCGCTGGCGAATGAGTTTGCCGAAGCCGAATCGGGCTTGCATGTCGCGGCATTGATGGAACTGGGGCTTATCCTGTTCGTGATCACCTTTATCGTATTGGCCATTTCTAAATTTATGATCATGCGCCTGGCGAAAAACGAGGGGGCACGCTAATGGCTACGCTTGAAATGCAAAGTACCGCGCAACTGGCTGAATCGCGTCGCAAAATGCAGGCGCGCCGCCGTCTGAAAAACCGCATTGCCCTGACATTGTCGATGGCGACGATGGCCTTTGGTCTGTTCTGGTTGATTTGGATCCTGCTGTCGACGGTTACCCGCGGTTTTGATGGTATGTCGCTGGCGATGTTTACCGAAATGACACCGCCGCCAAATACGGCGGGCGGTGGCCTGGCTAACGCTCTGGCGGGCAGCGGTCTGTTAATTCTCTGGGCGACGGTTGTCGGTACACCACTGGGCATTATGGCTGGGATTTATCTGGCGGAGTATGGCCGTAAATCACTGTTGGCTGAAATTATTCGGTTTATCAACGACATCCTGCTTTCAGCGCCTTCTATCGTGGTTGGCCTGTTCGTTTACACCATCGTTGTCGCGCAGATGCAGCACTTCTCCGGTTGGGCCGGTGTGATTGCGCTGGCGCTGTTACAGGTGCCGATTGTCATCCGTACTACGGAAAACATGCTGAAACTGGTGCCGGACAGCCTGCGCGAAGCGGCTTACGCGTTGGGAACGCCGAAATGGAAGATGATTTCTGCCATTACCCTGAAAGCCTCGGTTTCCGGGATTATGACCGGCGTGCTGCTGGCTGTTGCGCGTATTGCGGGTGAAACGGCACCGCTGCTGTTTACCGCGCTCTCCAACCAGTTCTGGAGCACCGATATGATGCAGCCTATCGCTAACTTGCCGGTGACGATTTTCAAATTCGCTATGAGCCCGTTTGCCGAGTGGCAGCAGCTGGCCTGGGCCGGGGTGCTGATCATCACTCTCTGCGTACTGTTGTTAAATATTCTGGCGCGCGTCATTTTCGCGAAGAGTAAACACGGTTAATTTTTGCGACGCGGCGAAAGCGGCGTCGAGTTGAGGAAAGAGATAAATGAGTATGGTTGAAACGACGCCGGGCAAGATTCAGGTTCGCGATTTGAACTTCTATTACGGCAAATTCCATGCACTGAAAAACATCAGCCTGGATATTGCCAAAAATCAGGTGACGGCGTTTATCGGGCCGTCGGGTTGCGGTAAGTCCACGCTGCTGCGTACGTTTAATAAAATGTTTGAGCTCTATCCTGAGCAGCGCGCGGAAGGCGAGATCCTGCTGGATGGCGACAATATTCTGACTAACACGCAGGATATTGCGCTGCTACGCGCGAAAGTAGGGATGGTGTTTCAAAAGCCAACGCCGTTCCCGATGTCGATTTACGACAATATCGCTTTCGGTGTGCGCCTGTTTGAGAAGCTTTCACGCCCGGATATGGACGAGCGTGTGCAGTGGGCTTTGACTAAGGCCGCATTATGGAACGAAACCAAGGATAAACTGCACCAGAGCGGGTACTCTCTCTCCGGTGGTCAGCAACAGCGTCTGTGCATTGCCCGTGGTATCGCGATCCGCCCGGAAGTGCTGTTGCTTGATGAACCCTGTTCAGCGCTCGACCCGATCTCAACCGGTCGTATCGAAGAGCTGATTACGGAACTGAAACAGGATTACACCGTTGTTATCGTAACGCACAACATGCAGCAGGCGGCGCGCTGTTCCGATCACACGGCATTTATGTACCTCGGTGAGTTGATTGAGTTCAGCAATACAGATGATCTGTTCACGAAGCCGAAGAAGAAGCAAACGGAAGACTACATTACCGGGCGCTATGGTTGATTTGCCGAGCCATAAAGGTCTCAGCAACCCTGTTACAACGTGAAATCTGTCGGGCATTTGGAGTGCACCATGGACAATCTCAACCTTAACAAACACATTTCCGGGCAGTTCAACGCTGAGCTGGAAAGCATTCGCACTCAGGTAATGACCATGGGTGGAATGGTGGAGCAGCAGCTTTCTGATGCGATCACCGCCATGCACAACCAGGACAGCGAGCTGGCTAAGCGCGTTGTTGAGGGTGACAAGCAGGTCAATATGATGGAAGTAGCCATCGATGAAGCCTGTGTGCGCATTATTGCTAAGCGTCAGCCGACGGCGAGCGATTTACGCCTGGTGATGGCGATCATCAAAACCATCGCTGAGCTGGAACGTATTGGCGACGTGGCGGATAAAATCTGCCGTACCGCGCTGGAAAAATTCTCCCAGCAACATCAGCCGCTGCTGGTAAGCCTTGAATCGCTGGGCCGCCACACCGTGCAGATGCTGCATGACGTGCTGGACGCTTTCGCCCGTATGGATCTGGACGAAGCGGTGCGTATCTACCGCGAAGATAAAAAAGTGGATCAGGAATATGAAGGCATTGTGCGTCAGTTAATGACCTACATGATGGAAGATTCCCGCACCATTCCGAGCGTGCTGACCGCGCTGTTCTGCGCCCGTTCCATCGAGCGTATCGGCGACCGTTGCCAGAATATCTGTGAATACATCTTCTACTTCGTGAAGGGGCAGGATTTCCGTCACGTTGGCGGCGATGAACTGGATAAACTGCTGGCGGGAAAAGATCCCAAAGAGTGATGTGAAAACCCCCTCAGCGACGAGGGGGTTTTTTTCAGGCCGATTTTGCCAGCAGCTTTCTTGCCAGCCTATCTATATCCTCATACTGCCAGAGTTTGTCACGCCACGTTTGCGGAATGCCGTTTACCCCGTAGAACGCGCCAGCCAGTTGTCCGGCAATGGCGGCGGTAGTATCCGCATCATCGCCGAGGTTAGTGGCCAGCAGGATGGTTTCTTCAAAGTCGTTACCTTTGGCGAAACACCACAGCGCCGCTTCCAGGCTCTGCACGCAGTAACCGGTACCAAAAATCTCCGCCCGGTTTTTTTGCAGATAGCAACCCTCAGCGATGTGGCGCAGGTTTTCCTGCTCCGGCAACTGCGCGATATCGGTCAGCGTTTCCTGCTTACTTTTGCCCTGCAAGGCATTCATAAGCTGTTGCGCGAACAGACGGCAGCTGGCGAGTGCTTCCGGCGCTGCGTGCGTCGTGCGTGAAGAGGCTTGTGCATATTCCAGCACTTGCGCTTGATCCGGAAAGAACCACAGTACCACAGGCGCCAGACGCATCAGTGAGCCGTTGCCGGCCGTTCGCGGGTTGCTGGAACCGGCAAACGGCTCACCATCATTGGCGAACTTCTGCAGCGCGCTGGCAACGGTCATGCCGATATCAAAACAGTGACCTGTAGAGCTTAAATAGCCCCACTTCCACCAGTTCAAATAACGGTTCATCTGATCCTTTGCGTCAAACCCGTTACAGGTAACCAGGCTTTCCGCAAGGCACAGCGCCATTGAGGTATCGTCAGTCCACTGCCCGGCCTGTAAATGAAACGGGCCGCCGCCTTCCATCCCCTTCACGGGTGGAAAGGAGTCCTTCGCGCTGAACTCCACCGTGGTACCAACTGCATCACCTGCGGCCAGCCCGAGCAGGCAACCCTGGTAACGTGCAAGTAATTCAGGCATCTGTTGTGCTCCTGTCGTTTTCCATCAGGATAAATCGGCCCACAAGCGAAGTTTCCCGCAATGCAGGCAGCGGAAGAGATAACCCTGGCAATCACCGCCGTCGAGCAGGTATTCGGGGAGCTTCTCGTAATCAATGCCGAAAGCATCGCAGTCGGCCCGCAGATCGGCAAATTGGTCCAGCTTGTCGGCAATCTCTTTCCAGCCAACGTAACCCTCGAAGGCGCAAAAATCATTACAGTGCGCCAGCCAGAATTCCTGCTGCCAGCCACAATATCCCGGCGTTCTTTCGGTTAATTCAATCACGCTGGCTTCCGGCCAGGGATTTTTAAAGCCGGTAAATTCGCCTTCGTCGTCGAACTCGCTTTCTATACCCTCCAGAGAGGATTCATCCTGAAAGCTGCCGCCAAATTTCTCTGCGGCCGCACCGTCAGCAATACACCATGGGCAGAGGTAATCGACATCTTGCTGGGTATAGAACGGATTGGTGTAGTAGACATTGGTCGGCTGCTGACAGCAGGCGCAGGTGACCGTTTTGTCTTCAGAGAACACCCCGGTTTCCAGAGGCTGCGGGTGATATTTAAATACCGGTAGAGGGCGATGTGTCTGGGCCATAAAAACATCCTGTTTAGTGGTTTAGATTAACGCGTAACATGCCACCCGCGAGCGCGCCACAGCTCTGGCAACTGCGCCAGGTCAGTGAACATAGTCACTTTTGGGTGGTCGATGGGTTTGTTATGCGGATCGGCGCAGAAGTAAAATACTTCCATCCCTGCCGCGATACCAGATTGCGCCCCGGCGGTGGAATCATCCACCAGAATACAGTTTGCCGGATCGACATTAAGCGCTTTAGCTGCATGGTACATTATCGCCGGATCGGGCTTCCAGCGTTGGATGTCATAGCCGCTAAACAGTTTTTCAGGAAAGTGATGTAGCATTCCAAGTTTGCCCAAAGAGTGTTGCATTTTGCTGACGGGGCCATTAGACACGACGCACATCGGAATCGCCACCGCGTCCAGCAATGCATTCGCTCCGGCAATCACTTCCAGCTCGCTGTCAAACAGACGCGCTACTTCCGCGCGATACACCGGCTCCAGCGCGCTTTTATCCAGCGGTTTACCGTACTCCTCGCCGATAACATCGATGATTTCATACAGTTTCATACCTTTAAATCGTTTAAAAACCTCGTTCAGATCGAGCGAAATACCAAACGCTTCAAACATATGCACGTACGCGCGGGAACAAATTACTTCACTGTCGACCAGGGTGCCGTCACAGTCGAAAAATACCGCTTCAATGTGGGACATGCCATTTCCTGTTTTATTGCAAGTTTAACGTTTACTTAACGCAGATTACGGGACGCAATCGTTGCCGTATAAGCAAATTCAATGAAAAAAAGTGTGTGATAACCGTCAACATTGTCTCATTTTGGTATAGGATAGCGACGAATTTTCCCTCCTATTCCGGAAATTGATAATGAGCCAACAACACACTACCCAGGCTTCAGGCCAGGGGTTGCTTGACCGCGTGTTTAAACTGCGCGAGCACGGCACTTCGGCACGCACTGAGGTGATCGCCGGTTTCACGACGTTTTTGACGATGGTGTATATCGTTTTTGTTAACCCCCAGATTCTGGGCGTCGCCGGAATGGATACCAGCGCAGTATTTGTGACAACCTGCCTGATTGCTGCTTTTGGCAGCATTCTGATGGGGCTGGTGGCGAATTTGCCGGTCGCACTGGCGCCGGCCATGGGCCTGAATGCTTTCTTTGCGTTCGTGGTCGTTGGCGCGATGGGCCTCTCCTGGCAGATTGGCATGGGCGCAATTTTCTGGGGCGCGGTCGGTTTGCTGCTGCTGACTATTTTCCGCGTTCGTTACTGGATGATTGCCAATATCCCGGTGAGCCTGCGTGTTGGTATTACCAGCGGTATCGGTTTGTTTATTGGCATGATGGGGCTGAAAAACGCCGGTGTTATCGTCGCCAACAAAGAGACGCTGGTGAGCATTGGCAACCTGACGTCTCACAGTGTTCTGCTGGGTGTGCTCGGTTTCTTTATCATCGCGATTCTGGCGTCGCGCAACATTCACGCCGCGGTGCTGATCTCTATCGTTGTGACAACGCTGCTGGGCTGGCTGATGGGTGATGTGCAGTACCACGGCATCGTTTCCGCGCCGCCGAGCGTGGCGTCCGTTGTCGGCAACGTTGATCTGGCCGGTTCGTTTAATATCGGTCTGGCGGGTGTGATTTTCTCGTTTATGCTGGTTAACCTGTTCGACTCTTCCGGTACGCTGATTGGCGTGACGGATAAAGCCGGGCTGGTGGATGAGAGCGGCAAATTCCCGCGCATGAAGCAGGCGCTGTTCGTTGACAGCATCTCTTCAGTGACAGGTTCGTTTATCGGCACCTCTTCCGTGACGGCTTATATCGAATCGTCTTCGGGTGTCTCTGTCGGTGGGCGTACCGGCCTGACCGCGGTGGTGGTTGGTCTGCTGTTCTTGCTGGTTATCTTCCTGTCGCCGCTGGCGGGCATGGTTCCGGCTTATGCCGCTGCTGGTGCGCTGATTTACGTTGGTGTGCTGATGACATCCAGCCTGGCGCGCGTGAAATGGGAAGATATGACAGAAGCCGTGCCTGCATTCATCACTGCCGTGATGATGCCGTTTAGCTTCTCAATTACTGAAGGTATTGCGCTCGGCTTTATCTCTTACTGTGTGATGAAGATCGGCACTGGTCGTCTGCGCGATCTGAGCCCGTGTGTTCTGGTGGTTGCGGTGTTGTTCCTGCTGAAAATCATCTTTATTGACGCGCATTAATCTTTCTCCCTCTCCCGCAAGGGAGAGGGATTTACCACTACCGCTTAACGCGCTGAATATAATCACCAAACGCCGTTAGCTGCCCGGTCAAATGGTCGAGCGTACTTTGATCAACCACTTCTCCTGTTTGCTGATCCACCTTGTTCTGGATCACGCCGCCCATAAACTCCGGCTTGTTCATTACCATCGCATCCAGGAATACCAGGATCTGGCGTAAGTGATACTGGCAGCGAGCACCACCAATCGCGCCCATTGAACTGGTCTGGATCAACACCGGTTTTCCAGCCAGCGGTTGCTCAGGCAGACGCGATAACCAGTCGATGGCGTTCTTCAGGCCGCCAGGCACGGAGTAGTTATACTCAGGCGTCACAATGACCACGCCGTCCGCAGCGCGGATTTGTGCCGCGATCGCTTCCACACTTTGCGGGAAACCTTCTTCTTGCTGAATATCAGCGTCATACAGCGGAATATCAGCAATAGAAGGTAGCGGCGTTACTTCCATTCCTGCCGGAGCGAGTTTCGGTAACGTGCGTGCAACCATGGCATTGAATGAGCCTTTGCGCAGGCTTCCGAGAAGTGTCACAACCTTAAGTTCAGCAGACATAATGACTCCTGTGTAGGGATCAATTAAGGATCAGCGCTTTTTCCGCAGGCAGGCTGGTGAATCGCATTAAGCGGGATGCGGGATCGTTAGCGCGCGTTTGCACATCAGAAAGATAACGCCACCCTTTTTGACTGTCGAATTCCCAGATCTTCAGGCTTTCGATTGCCGGGCTCACGGCGACCGACCAAATTAATACATCTTCCGCGTCACACATCACTTCCACCTGCGACAGTTGCGCAGTGCGAAGACGCCCGGAGCCTGGCAATAACTGTAGCTGGCCCGGCTCATCCTGCATCTGGTGCAGCAATTTCATTACGCTCTGGCGAATGGTCAAAAGCTGGGTTTGCGCTTCGTTAGCATCGTTTTGGTTGTTGATCCACAACTGTTCATTATTGGTGAACGTGTGTTTATGGCCGTGCGGGCTATGAAAACTCCGCGTTGCGCGCTGTAACTCCATATCCAGCCCGCATTCGCCTTCGGTGGTGATAGCCACACCGACCATGTTCCCGGCATATGCCAGTGAGAAATGCGGCAGGCTGCTGTCGACAAACCTCGGTCTTCCGCTCGGCTCAACTTCTATTTCCGGCAGTTCACTCGCGCCGTACAGCATAAACAGCATTTCGGCGAGTAACGCGCGGGAAGCGAGAAAGCGTGAGCGGCGGTGTTCAGGAAGCTGGCGCGCCGTATCGTGGCAGGTTAGTGGTAATCGGGTAGAGATGAGATGCCCTTCTGACAGAATCCCTCTAGCAAAGTGCGTCGCCATTTTTCTCTCCGTGATAATGGTCTGAGTTGATCGAATCGATAATCAATATTATCGCCCATACTGCATAGGTTTTAATGCGGAAATTCGCATCTGAAAAGTCCTAACGGGGATATTTACACTTTCTTTCGCTGATCCGAAACACTTTAGGAAAATCCACCGTAGTAACACAAACGGCCGTTAAAACGGCCGCCATGTCATTACTTACCAATACAGAAACTTGAGAAAATGCGCCCCAGCAAATCGTCCGAGGTAAACTCGCCGGTGATTTCACTTAAGTTCTGCTGTGCCAGGCGTAGCTCTTCGGCAAGCAATTCACCAGCCCATGCACCTAACAGCTGTGCTTTGCCCTGTTGCAAATGCTCTGCGGCCGTTTCCAGCGCTTGTAAATGACGACGACGCGCCAGGAAGCCCCCCTCCATGTTGGTGTCAAAACCCATGCTCTGTTTAAGATGCTGGCGTAACACCTCCACACCTTCACTGGTTCGCGCTGAAAGGCGAACCAGTGAGTGATTATTCACTTCACTGATGCCAGGCGGTTCTCCGGTCACGTCCGCTTTATTGCGTACCACGGTAATCGGTAGTTTTGCTGGCAAACGGGCAATAAAATCGGGCCAGATCGCCGCCGGGTCAACGGCATCCGTAGTGGTGCCATCCACCATAAACAGCACACGGTCGGCTTGTTCGATCTCCTGCCAGGCGCGTTCGATGCCAATGCGTTCCACTTCGTCGCTGGCTTCGCGCAACCCGGCGGTATCGATAATATGCAGCGGCATACCATCGATATGAATATGTTCGCGCAGTACGTCGCGAGTGGTGCCGGCGATATCGGTGACGATTGCCGCTTCGCGTCCGGCCAGCGCATTCAGCAGGCTCGATTTTCCGGCATTTGGGCGTCCGGCAATAACGACCTTCATCCCTTCGCGCAGCAGGCTGCCCTGGCGCGCTTCGGCGCGTACGGCGTCCAGATCGGCAATAACGTTATTCAGTTGCGCTTCGATTTTGCCGTCGGAGAGGAAATCGATCTCCTCATCCGGAAAGTCAATTGCCGCTTCGACGTAGATGCGCAGGTGAGTAAGTGCTTCCACCAGGTGATTCACGCGGGCGGAAAATGCGCCCTGCAATGAGTTAACCGCCGAACGTGCCGCTTGCTCAGAACTGGCATCAATCAGGTCGGCAATTGCCTCAGCCTGCGCCAGGTCGAGCTTGTCGTTAAGGAATGCGCGCTCAGAGAACTCGCCAGGATTGGCGATACGCAGCCCTGGCAGCGTCAGGATGCGTTTTAACAGCAGATCGAGGATCACCGGGCCGCCGTGGCCTTGCAGCTCCAGCACGTCTTCACCGGTGAAAGAATTCGGGCCGGGGAACCACAGCGCAATGCCTTGGTCCAGTACGGTGCCGTCGACATCCATAAACGGCAGATAGTCGGCATAACGCGGTTTCGGTAGCTTGCCCAGCACCGCCTGCGCTACATCGCGTGCTTTGCTGCCTGAAATACGCAGGATGCCCACGCCACCGCGTCCCGGTGGGGTTGCCTGGGCGACAATCGTGTCGTTGTGGTTCATGGTTTATTTTCCGAAATCTCAAAATAAGAAAGGCGGTCAGTTGACCGCCTTCCGTAGAGCTATGACTTACTGTCAGGAGCTTTTCTTCTCGCGGCTATGCAAACCACGTTTCTCCAGACCACGGTAAATCAGCTGCTGCTGAATAATGGTCACCAGGTTGCTGACGATATAGTACAGCACCAGACCTGACGGGAACCACAGGAAGAACACCGTGAAGATGACCGGCATAAAGGTCATGATCTTCTGCTGCATCGGGTCGGTCACGGTGGTCGGCGACATCTTCTGAATGAAGAACATCGTTACGCCCATCAGGATCGGCAGGATGTAGTACGGGTCTTGCGCGGACAAGTCGTGGATCCACAGGGCGAACGGCGCGTGGCGCAGCTCAACGGAACCCATCAGCATGTAGTACAGCGCGAGGAAGATTGGCATCTGAATCAGCAGCGGGAAACAGCCACCCAGTGGGTTCACTTTCTCCGCTTTGTACATCGCCATCATTTCCTGGCTCATACGCTGTTTGTCATCGCCTAAACGCTCACGCATCGCCTGAATTTTCGGCTGCAGCATGCGCATTTTCGCCATGGAGGTGTACTGCGCTTTCGTCAGCGGGTACATGATGCCACGTACGATAAAGGTGATGGCGATGATGGCGAAGCCCCAGTTGCCGAGGAAGCTATGGATCCATTTCAGCAGTTTGAACAGCGGCTGAGAGATGAACCATAACCAGCCGTAATCCACGGTCAGATCCAGGTGCGGTGCCGCAGCAGCCATTTTGTCCTGAATCTCCGGGCCAACCCACAGGGTGCTGTTTAGCGCGGTAGTCTGACCAGGCTGAACAATAACCGGCTGGGATTTGTAGCCGATAGCGGCCACGCCATTACCCAGATTGCTGGTGTAGAAGTTATTGGCACTGTTGCTGCTCGGGATCCACGCTGTAGCGAAATACTGTTGCAGCATCGCAACCCAGCCGCCATTGGAGCTGACGTTCAGGTTTTCGTTATCGGCGATGGTGTCGAATTTGTATTTCTCATACTTCGCGTCTGGCGTCGAGTAAGCCGCACCGCGGAAAGTATGCAACGCAAAGTTGCTGCTGCCGGTATCACGGTGAGTCGGTAAATTGATGGATTGCTTCAACTGACCGAAGGCTGCCACTTCCAGCGGTTTTTCGCTGGCGTTCTGCACGTTATAGCCGACGTTCACCGTGTATTCACCGCGTTTCAGGGTGAAGACTTTGGTGAAGGTGTTGCCAGCCGCATCGGTATAGGTCAGCGGGATAGCCAGCTCGTTCTGGCCATCAGCCAGCACAAACGCATCTTTTTCCACGTTATACAGCGGACGTGGGCCGTTCGCCGGGTTATCCGGGCCATCACGACCTGTCAGGCCACTCTGTGCCTGATAGATAAACTGCGGGGTGGTTTCCAACAGCTGGAACGGCTCGCTGGAACCCAGCTCTTTCGGGTAAGCCGGAAGCAGTGCCTGCTCAACATCACCACCACGGGTGTTGATGGTCAGCTCGAGCACATCGGTTTTAACCGTAATCAGTTTCCCCTGGCCACTGGCCGGAACGCCCTGGTCGGCTGCGTTACCCGCTGCGGTGGTCGTAGTCTGCGTGGTCTGCTGCTGCGCCGGAGGAGGATTTTTATCCTTCTCCCACGTTTGCCAGATCATGAAAGACACGAACAACAAAGCGATGATAAAAAGATTGCGTTGCGAATCCATCGTTAGTGTTCTCTGGTTTTAGAAGGTCCTGGCGGGACGGGATCGTCTCCACCCGGGTGTAAAGGGTGGCATTTTAATACGCGTTTCACTGTCAACCAACTGCCTTTTATCACTCCAAACCTGCGCAATGCCTCAATTCCATAGTGAGAGCAGGTTGGGGTGAAACGGCAGTGCGGCCCGAGTAGCGGACTAATCAGGCGTTGATAGACCCGAATGAGGGCTATCAGGACCCTTGAGCCAGGCGACAATGGCGGCGCCATAATTTTTCCAACGCTTCCGAGAGAGCACGGTTATCGAGGTCGGCAACCCCTTTCTTCGCCACCACCACAAAATCCATTGCCGGCAGTTCATGCTGGCGTAAACGGAAACTTTCACGCGTCAGACGTTTAATCCGATTGCGTTCATGGGCGCGTTTGACGTTTTTTTTGGCGACGGTAAGACCGATACGGGGATGCCCCAGCGAATTCAGGCGGCCGAGGATGGTGATTTGCGGCGTGCCAGCCCGTTGTGGCTGCTGGAAGACGAAAGTGAAATGAGTGGGAGTTAACAAACGTAACTCCCTGGGAAAAGCGAGCTTAACCACTCAGGGGTTAGCTTTATTACTTGGAAACGGTCAGACGTGCGCGGCCTTTAGCGCGACGACGAGCCAGAACCTGGCGACCATTTTTAGTAGCCATACGAGCACGGAAGCCGTGAGAACGGTTGCGCTTCAGTACAGACGGTTGAAAAGTGCGTTTCATGGCGGTTTCTACCTAAACTTGAATAAATTCACTGACTTTTGCGTATGCCTGAACGGATATCGAACGACTGGCGCGCAAGCCATGGGTAATTAAAGAGGCCGGATTGTAATAATTGTACACTCCGGAGTCAATTCTCTTTCCTTATTGCGCTCCTATTTTTGCACAGATCCGCACAAAAAATAAGCAGCATTCGACGCCCAACAAGAGCAACACGCGCCGGGGGCAGAATTATACGGAGCCAACAGCAAAGCGCAAGGATCCTCCTGGATCTTCATTAGATCGTTTAAGCAATAAATCGGCGTTACTCATTAAATTTTCCAATATGCGGCGTAAATCGTCTCGCACGTCTGGTTGGATCGTTTACACTTACCCGATTCCGAATCGCCCTGTGGATAAATAGTGAAGAATCTGTGAGAAACACAAGATCTCTGCCGCGGTTTACGCTATGATCCGCGGTCCCGATCGCGATCCAGGATCGTGAGCAGGGCAAAAAACCGTAAATAGCGGTTCGCACGTCACCCGGTTGGGTCTTATCGACGTGTGTCAAAAAACATTAATGTTTCTGTCTTTACTATTTATCGATTTTCGTTCGAGTGGAGTCCGCCGTGTCACTTTCGCTTTGGCAGCAGTGTCTTGCCCGATTGCAGGATGAGTTACCAGCCACAGAATTTAGCATGTGGATACGCCCATTGCAGGCGGAACTGAGCGATAACACGCTGGCTTTGTATGCGCCAAACCGTTTTGTCCTCGACTGGGTTAGGGACAAATACCTTAATAATATCAACGGGCTGCTGAATGATTTCTGCGGCACGGATGTTCCGCAGCTGCGTTTTGAAGTGGGCACCCGCCCGGTTAGCCAGACCCTGAAAGAACCTGCTGTTGTCGCTGCGCCCGCGCAGGCGGCGCAAGTGGTGGTGCAGCGTGCGGCACCGGCAGCTCGCCCTGGCTGGGATAATGTCCCGGCGCCGGCGGAACCGACCTACCGCTCAAACGTTAACGTGAAACATACCTTTGATAACTTCGTTGAAGGTAAGTCTAACCAGCTTGCTCGTGCGGCGGCTCGTCAGGTAGCGGACAACCCCGGCGGTGCGTATAACCCGTTGTTTTTATATGGCGGAACCGGTCTCGGTAAAACGCACTTGTTGCATGCGGTGGGTAACGGCATTGTGGCGCGAAAGCCCAACGCTAAAGTGGTGTATATGCACTCCGAGCGTTTTGTCCAGGACATGGTAAAAGCCCTGCAAAACAATGCGATCGAAGAGTTTAAACGCTACTACCGCTCCGTTGACGCCCTGCTGATCGACGATATTCAATTCTTTGCCAATAAAGAACGATCCCAGGAAGAGTTTTTCCACACCTTTAACGCCTTACTTGAAGGCAATCAGCAGATCATTTTGACGTCGGATCGTTATCCAAAAGAGATCAACGGCGTTGAGGATCGTCTGAAATCCCGCTTCGGCTGGGGGTTAACGGTGGCGATCGAGCCGCCGGAGCTGGAAACTCGCGTCGCGATCCTGATGAAAAAGGCCGACGAAAACGATATTCGTCTGCCGGGTGAAGTGGCCTTCTTTATTGCTAAGCGCCTGCGCTCTAACGTGCGTGAGCTGGAAGGGGCGCTGAACCGCGTTATCGCCAACGCCAACTTTACTGGCCGCGCGATTACTATCGATTTTGTCCGTGAGGCGCTGCGCGATTTGCTGGCGTTGCAGGAAAAACTGGTCACCATCGACAATATTCAGAAGACGGTGGCGGAGTATTACAAGATCAAGGTAGCGGATCTGCTGTCGAAGCGTCGATCCCGTTCGGTAGCCCGCCCGCGTCAGATGGCGATGGCGCTGGCAAAGGAGCTGACCAACCACAGTCTGCCGGAAATCGGCGATGCATTTGGTGGTCGCGACCATACTACCGTGCTGCACGCCTGTCGTAAGATTGAGCAGTTGCGTGAAGAAAGCCATGATATCAAAGAAGATTTTTCCAATTTAATCAGAACATTATCTTCGTGACGCTATGAAATTTACCGTTGAACGTGAACACTTATTAAAGCCGCTGCAACAGGTTAGCGGCCCGCTGGGCGGACGTCCGACGTTGCCTATCCTCGGTAATCTGCTGCTTCAGGTTACTGAAGGCGCGTTGTCGCTGACCGGCACCGATCTCGAAATGGAGATGGTGGCGCGTCTTGCATTAGTCCAGCCGCATGAACAGGGAGCGACCACCGTACCGGCGCGTAAATTCTTCGACATCTGTCGCGGTCTGCCGGAAGGCGCTGAAATCGCTGTGCAGCTGGAAGGCGAGCGTATGTTGATCCGTTCCGGGCGCAGCCGTTTCTCTCTTTCCACTCTGCCTGCTGCAGATTTCCCCAATCTGGACGACTGGCAAAGCGAAGTAGAGTTCACGCTTCCGCAGGCCACCATGAAACGCCTGATCGAAGCGACGCAGTTTTCGATGGCGCATCAGGATGTGCGTTACTACTTAAACGGCATGCTGTTTGAAACCGAAGGCGAAGAGCTGCGCACGGTTGCGACTGATGGTCACCGTCTGGCAGTCTGCTCAATGCCGATTGGTCAGGCGCTGCCGAATCATTCGGTGATCGTGCCGCGTAAAGGGGTGATTGAGCTGATGCGTATGCTCGACGGCGGTGATACGCCGCTGCGCGTGCAGATTGGCAGCAATAACATCCGTGCGCACGTTGGCGATTTCATTTTTACCTCCAAGCTGGTTGATGGCCGTTTCCCGGATTATCGCCGCGTATTGCCGAAAAACCCGGACAAGACCCTCGAAGCGGGTTGCGATTCGCTGAAACAAGCATTTGCCCGTGCGGCGATCCTCTCTAACGAGAAATTCCGCGGCGTGCGTCTGTATGTCAGTGAGAATCAGATCAAAATCACCGCCAACAACCCGGAGCAGGAAGAAGCGGAAGAGTTTCTCGACGTCACCTACGGCGGGAGCGAAATGGAAATCGGCTTTAACGTCAGCTACGTGCTGGACGTACTGAATGCGCTGAAATGCGAAAATGTGCGCATTCTGCTGACCGATTCGGTTTCGAGTGTGCAGATTGAGGATGCGGCGAGTCAAAGCGCAGCCTATGTTGTCATGCCCATGCGTTTGTAGTGATTAAAAGGGGCTGGTTTACTTGCCATTTCGCCTGCCGGCAGTGCTCGAAATGCTCACGTACTTCGTGTACGCTCCGCTTTCTGTGCGCTGACGGTAGACGAACTGGCTGCGACACTCACGCCCCTGGACTGATGCTCTGAACTATGTCACTGACCCGCCTTCTTATTAAAGACTTCCGTAACATCGAGAATGCGGATCTCGCGCTCTCCCCTGGCTTTAATTTCCTGGTCGGTGCGAACGGCAGCGGCAAAACCAGCGTGCTGGAAGCGATCTATACGCTCGGTCATGGGCGGGCGTTTCGCAGTTTGCAAATCGGCCGTGTGATCCGTCATGAGCAGGAATCTTTTGTTCTGCACGGACGTTTACAGGGCGAAGAGCGGGAAACGGCGATTGGCCTGACCAAAGACAAGCTCGGCGACAGCAAAGTGCGCATTGACGGCACCGACGGGCATAAAGTCGCGGAGCTGGCGCTGCTGATGCCGATGCAGCTGATCACGCCGGAGGGGTTTACTTTACTCAACGGCGGCCCCAAATACCGAAGAGCGTTCCTCGACTGGGGATGCTTTCACAACGAAACCGGTTTTTTCACCGCCTGGAGCAATCTCAAACGTCTGCTGAAACAGCGTAACGCCGCGTTGCGCCAGGTGAGCCACTACGCGCAGCTTCGTCCGTGGGACAAAGAACTTATCCCGCTGGCCGAGCAAATCAGTCGCTGGCGTGCGGAGTACAGCACCGCTATCGCTGAAGATATGGCGGATACCTGCCAACAATTTTTGCCGGAGTTTTCCCTGACGTTCTCTTTTCAGCGTGGCTGGGAGAAAGAGACGGACTACGGCGACGTGCTGGAGCGCAATTTTGAGCGCGACCGCATGCTGACCTACACCGCGCACGGCCCGCACAAGGCGGATTTCCGCATTCGTGCGGACGGCGCGCCGGTAGAAGACACGCTGTCGCGCGGGCAGCTAAAACTCCTGATGTGCGCGCTGCGTCTGGCGCAGGGCGAGTTTTTAACGCGCGAGAGCGGACGACGCTGTTTATACCTGATAGATGATTTTGCCTCAGAACTTGATGACGCGAAGCGCGGGCTGTTAGCCAGCCGCTTAAAAGCTACGCAGTCGCAGGTTTTCGTCAGCGCTATCAGCGCTGATCACGTGATGGACATGTCGGACAAAAATTCGAAGATGTTCACCGTGGAAAAGGGTAAAATAACGGATTAACCCAAGATTAAATGAGCGAGAAACGTTGATGTCGAATTCTTATGACTCCTCCAGTATCAAAGTCCTGAAAGGGCTGGATGCGGTGCGTAAGCGCCCGGGTATGTATATCGGCGATACGGATGACGGCACCGGTCTGCACCACATGGTATTCGAGGTGGTAGATAACGCTATCGACGAAGCGCTCGCAGGGTACTGTAAAGACATTATCGTCACGATCCATAGCGATAACTCTGTCTCCGTACAGGATGATGGCCGTGGTATACCGACCGGTATTCACCCGGAAGAGGGGGTTTCCGCAGCGGAAGTGATCATGACCGTTTTGCACGCAGGCGGTAAGTTTGACGATAACTCCTATAAAGTTTCCGGCGGCCTGCACGGCGTGGGTGTTTCCGTGGTTAACGCCCTGTCGCAGAAACTGGAGCTGGTTATCCAGCGCGATAACAAAGTTCACCGCCAGATTTATGAGCACGGCGTTCCGCAGGCACCGCTGGCGGTTACCGGTGACACCGAAAAAACCGGGACGATGGTGCGTTTCTGGCCGAGCTATGAAACTTTCACCAATGTTACCGAATTCGAATATGAGATTCTGGCGAAGCGCCTGCGTGAGCTGTCATTCCTGAACTCTGGTGTGTCTATCCGCCTGCGTGACAAGCGCGACGGTAAAGAAGATCACTTCCACTATGAAGGTGGCATCAAGGCGTTTGTTGAATACCTCAACAAGAACAAAACGCCGATCCACCCGAATATCTTCTATTTCTCCACCGAAAAAGACGGTATCGGCGTCGAAGTTGCGCTGCAGTGGAACGATGGTTTCCAGGAAAACATCTACTGCTTTACTAACAACATTCCGCAACGCGATGGCGGTACTCACCTTGCAGGTTTCCGTGCGGCGATGACCCGTACGCTGAACGCCTACATGGATAAAGAGGGCTACAGCAAGAAAGCCAAAGTCAGCGCTACCGGCGATGATGCCCGTGAAGGCCTGATTGCGGTCGTCTCTGTAAAAGTGCCGGACCCGAAATTCTCCTCGCAGACCAAAGATAAACTGGTCTCTTCTGAGGTGAAATCGGCGGTAGAACAGCAGATGAACGAACTACTCAGTGAATATCTGCTGGAAAACCCGTCCGACGCGAAAATCGTGGTCGGCAAAATTATCGATGCGGCGCGTGCGCGTGAAGCGGCGCGTAAAGCGCGTGAAATGACCCGCCGTAAAGGCGCGCTGGATCTTGCCGGTCTGCCGGGCAAACTGGCGGATTGCCAGGAGCGTGATCCGGCGCTGTCCGAACTCTACCTGGTGGAAGGGGACTCCGCGGGCGGTTCTGCGAAGCAGGGTCGTAACCGTAAAAACCAGGCGATTCTGCCGCTGAAAGGCAAAATCCTGAACGTTGAGAAGGCGCGTTTCGACAAGATGCTCTCTTCGCAGGAAGTGGCGACGCTTATCACGGCGCTGGGCTGCGGCATCGGCCGCGATGAGTACAATCCGGATAAATTGCGTTATCACAGCATCATTATCATGACCGATGCGGACGTCGATGGTTCGCACATCCGTACCCTGCTGCTGACCTTCTTCTACCGTCAGATGCCGGAAATCGTTGAGCGCGGCCATGTCTACATTGCGCAGCCGCCGCTGTACAAAGTGAAAAAAGGCAAGCAGGAGCAGTACATCAAAGATGATGAAGCGATGGATCAGTACCAGATCGCAATCGCCCTTGATGGCGCCACCCTGCACACCAACGCCAGCGCACCTGCGTTAGCCGGTGAGCCGCTGGAAAAACTGGTCGCTGAATACAACGCGGTGCAGAAAATGATTGGTCGCATGGAGCGCCGTTTCCCGCGCGCGCTGCTGAAAGAGCTGGTGTATCAGCCGACGCTGGCCGAAGCCGACCTTTCCGACGAACAGAAAGTGACTCGCTGGGTTAATGCCCTGGTCACTGAGCTCAACGAAAAAGAGCAGCACGGTAGCCAGTGGAAGTACGATGTGCGTGTTAATAGCGAGCTGAACCACTTTGAGCCGATTATTCGCGTGCGTACTCACGGCGTCGACACGGATTATCCGCTGGATAATGAGTTTATTATCGGTGGCGAATACCGTCGTCTCTGCGCGTTGGGCGAAAAGCTGCGTGGTCTGATTGAAGAAGACGCCTTTATCGAACGTGGCGAGCGCCGTCAGCCGGTTGCCAGCTTCGAGCAGGCGCTGGACTGGCTGGTGAAAGAGTCCCGCCGTGGTCTCGCTATCCAGCGTTATAAAGGTCTGGGTGAAATGAACCCGGATCAGCTGTGGGAAACCACTATGGATCCGGACAGCCGCCGTATGCTGCGCGTGACCGTCAAAGATGCGATTGCCGCAGACCAGCTGTTCACCACGTTGATGGGCGATGCGGTTGAACCGCGCCGCGCCTTTATCGAAGAAAACGCCCTGAAAGCGGCGAATATCGATATCTGATCCGCTGTTTCCCCTCTCCATCCGGAGAGGGGAAAATTTAAAAGAGGCACTTCCCGCCCCGTTTCCATCCCCCTTTTCCCGCTTTCTCCGTGCTGTTTTTTGAGCGGAATCGCGTTAGCATGAGCCTGGAAATATCTCATCTGGGGATCTCATGGCTATCAAACTTATTGCAATCGATATGGACGGCACGCTGCTGCTGCCGGACCACACCATCTCTCCCGCGGTTAAAAACGCGATCGCCGCTGCGCGCGAACGCGGTATTAACGTGGTGCTGACCACTGGCCGGCCATATGCGGGCGTACACAGCTACATGAAAGAGCTGCATATGGAACGGGAAGGCGATTATTGCATTACCTATAACGGCGCACTGGTACAGAATGCCAGCGATGGCAGCACCGTCGCGCAAACTGCGCTGAGCTATGATGATTATCGCTATCTGGAAAAACTCTCCCGTGAAGTGGGTTCTCACTTTCATGCGCTGGATCGCAATACGCTCTACACCGCTAACCGTGACATCAGCTACTACACCGTGCATGAATCTTACGTCGCCACCATTCCGCTGGTGTTCTGCGAAGCCGAGAAAATGGATCCGGCAATCCAGTTGCTGAAAGTGATGATGATTGATGAGCCAACCATTCTTGATCAGGCCATTGCCCGTATTCCGCAGGAAGTGAAAGAGAAATATACCGTACTGAAGAGCGCACCGTATTTCCTTGAAATCCTTGATAAACGCGTCAACAAAGGCACCGGCGTCAAATCGCTGGCCGATGCGCTGAATATCAAACAAGAGGAGATCATGGCGATTGGCGATCAGGAAAATGACATCGCGATGATTGAATATGCCGGCGTGGGCGTGGCGATGGATAACGCCATTCCGGCGGTAAAAGAGGCGGCGAATTTCGTCACCAAATCGAACCTGGAAGACGGTGTTGCCTACGCGATCGAGAAATTTGCGCTGAACTAGGCCGTAACATGCGCAAGGGCGCTACGCCCTTGCCGCTGTTGTTGGTTTTTCTGCGGTCAGCGGGATATGCGCAACGCCGCTTTTCATGATCCATTTGCGTAACCACGGTGTGGTAAGAACGCGATTTTTAATGATTTTTCCCAGCAGTTTTATGCGTAATCGCCGCGTTTTTTGGCGATAGACGTTATTCGCATTATCCGGCGCATTGCAAAGCACGCCGCTGAGTATTTCGGCGCTATCCAACGCGTAACTGATGCCTTCGAGCGAGCTGGCGCTGATAAAACCGGCCGCTTCACCAATCAAAAATGCATTATCTTCCCCACAAACAAAATCGCCCCAGCGCGACGGGCACAGAACGGTACATTTTTCGCTTTTCACCACCTCGCCGAAGCGAAAATTGAACGTCTCAAGCCGCGTTTTCAGCGCCTCAAAATTTTCACGGCTGTTTTTCAACGCAAACGCACCGCCAAAAATAAAATAGCCCTCTTTACTGATGCTCCATGCATAACAATCGGTGGTCGCGTTATCGAAAACGCAGGAATAGAACGGCTGCGGGTGCTGGTCTTTAAACCATTGTTGCAGCGCGACATATTTACGAATGTCATGCGCAGGGTAAATAACCCGCCGCACCATTGAGTTTGCGCCGTCTGCGCCCACCAGATAACGGCATGTCACGGTGGATTCCGCGCCTTCGGCGCAAAATGCCAGATGCCAGAGATCGTTTTCGCGCCAGATTTTTCGGCACAGCGCATCGTGGTAAACATTGACCGAGGGGGGAATCAACGATTTCATCCACAAATCAAACGCATGGCGATCGATATTCAGGTAACTGCGCTGGTAGTTTCGCGTAAGGCCACTTTGCACATCGACCGTACGCACGCTAAAAATCTGCGGATCGGCCATCACCTGCACCGGAAGCGTAATACCTGCACGGATAAACGCCCGCTGCGCATCGGGTGCCAGCAGCCCACCGCACGGTTTTTTAAAGCCGCTATTGCCCTGCTGCTGCTTTTTATCCAGCGCGATAACGCTCAGGTTCCCGGCTAACTGCCGCGCCAGCGCTGCCCCCGCTGGCCCCAGCCCGATTATTGCCACGTCAAAATGCTGCATCATTTCCTCCTGTGTTAAGGGAGGAAGGCTATACCGAGTCTGTGAAGTGACCGTGAAGTGCAGAGTAGGCGAATCCCGCCCATTGCTATACCCTGAAGCGACATTATGGCTTCAGGGTTTTTTCATGAAACAGCTCACCTTTGCTCCGCGCAATCATCAACTTACCAATATCAACACCTGGACGGCGGACAGCCAGTGGCTGGTATTTGATGTTCGCCCCTCTGGCGCATCGTTTACTGGTAAAACTATTGAACGGGTCAATGTGCGCAACGGTGACGTTGAGGTGCTGTATACCGCAACACACGGTGCGCATGTCGGGGTGGTGACGGTGAACCCTCGGGCGCAAGAGTATGTCTTTATCCACGGTCCGGAAAACCCGGACGCCAGCTGGCAGTATGATTTTCACCATCGGCGCGGCGTGGTGTTGGCAAACGGTATCGCCCGTAATCTTGATGCGCTGGACATTACTGCGCCTTACACGCCCGGTGCATTACGCGGCGGCACACATGTGCATGTGTTCAGCCCGAATGGCAAGTTTGTGAGCTTCACGTATAACGACCATGTATTGCACGAGCGCGATCCGGCTCTGGATTTACGCAATGTCGGTGTCGCGGTGCCGTTTGGCCCGGTTACGCCGCCTTGCACGCATCCACGCGAATATGGTGGAAGCCACTGGAGTGTTTTGGTTAGCCGCACGACGCCCGTGCCACAACCGGGTAGCGATGAGATCAACCGCGCGTATGAAGAGGGTTGGGTGGGCAATCAGCGGCTGGCGTTTATCGGCGATACCTTGTCGCTCAGCGGTGAAAAAGTGCCGGAGCTGTTTATTGTTGCGCTTCCCGGCAATGAACAGGGCTGGAAAACGCCGGGCGATGCGCCATTAGCGGGCAGCGAACAAACCCTGCCCGCACCGCCAAAAGGTGTGATGCAAAAACGCCTGACGTTTACCCATCACCGCCGCTATCCAGGATTAGTGAATGTGCCGCGTCACTGGGTGCGCAGCAATCCGCAAGCCACGGCAATCGCGTTTCTGATGCGCGACGACGATGGCATCGTGCAATTGTGGCTGATAAGCCCGGACGGCGGCGAACCGCGCCAGTTAACGCATACAACTCACGGAATTCAGTCAGCTTTTAACTGGCATCCTTCCGGCAAAGCGCTGGGATTTGTGCTGGAAAACCGTATTGCGATGTGCGACGCACAGCATGGCGATATCACTTTTTTGAGCGCCGATCATGCAAATCCCCCGTCGGCAGATGCGGTCGTGTTTTCACCGGATGGTAAGCAGATTGCCTGGATGGAAGAGGTGGGCGGTTTCCGCCAGCTATGGATGACGGAAACCGGCAGGTAATTTAATGTGCCGGCATGGGCGCGGGGGGGATCACCGAATCGGTTGCAAGCGAGGCTTTCTCGCTTTGTTCCACCCGCGATTTGAGAGAACTATCGCGGCGGAAAAGATCCCACGGCAGCAATAGCGTATCCAGGATGGCGGTAAAGGGCATATCCAGCACCACCAGTGATTTCGTGCCGATGCCGGTGTCATCATCAGACAGCATCGCCGAACTGGCGCGTGTGCCGGGGTACGTCCCCTCTTTGCCGCCAGTATGCGACATCACGCTTGAACACCCCGACAACACCATCCCGCTGAGCAATGCAGAAACTATCAGAATCGTTTTCATTTTCGATTTGTCATCGTTGTTTATCGTTTGAATGCTATCCAGGGGGTTATAGCCTCCCGAACGAGAAAGCGACAGCATTCGAGCTCCGCTCTGTGGCGGCATTCGCACTTTAACTTTTTGTGCTGCTACCCCAGTCTATGCGTTGTGCCAGAAAGTGCAAAAAAAAGTCCGAATTGCGGGCTTGAAAACCTCTCCTTCAACCACATTTTAGGAATGTAGCCCGGGAACATGCCGGAAGGGTGTTCGGCTACGTTAGTTGCCTGTCCATGGTGGAAGGCATAAAAATCTCGCTGATTTCAGGAGCTTTAACTATGCGTAACTTCGATCTTTCCCCGCTTTATCGTTCAGCCATTGGTTTTGACCGTCTGTTTAACCTGCTGGAAAACAACCAGAACCAGAGCAATGGCGGTTATCCTCCGTACAACGTCGAGTTAGTGGATGAAAACCACTATCGCATCGCTATTGCTGTGGCCGGTTTCGCGGAAAGCGAGCTGGAAATCACCGCGCAGGACAACCTGCTGGTGGTGAAAGGTGCCCATACCGACGAACAAAAAGAGCGCACTTACCTCTATCAGGGCATCGCCGAACGTAACTTCGAGCGTAAATTCCAGTTGGCGGAAAATATCCACGTGAAGGGCGCCAATCTGGTCAACGGCCTGCTGTATGTCGATTTAGAACGCGTGATCCCGGAAGAGAAAAAACCGCGTCGTATCGAAATTAACTAATTATCCAGGGTCGCGGCTGGCGGCCCGTCCCAGACATGCTCGCCGACAGGGAGCATATGTGAGCTTACGCGCTCGCAGGTATTCACTCGCTTCTTAGAAGGAGAAACACAATGCGTAACTACGATTTATCCCCGCTGCTGCGTCAATGGATCGGCTTTGACAAACTGGCCAACGCCCTGCAAAGCACCAGTGAGCAACAGGCGTTTCCGCCCTACAACATTGAGAAGGGCGACGACAATCACTACCGCATTACTCTCGCGCTGGCTGGTTTCCGCCAGGAAGAGCTGGATATCCAGCTGGAAAACGGGCGCTTAACCGTTAAAGGTACGCCGGAAAAACCGGCCAACGAGCCGAAATGGCTGCATCAGGGGCTGGTGATCCAGCCGTTTAGCCTGAGCTTTACGCTGGCCGACTATATGGAGGTCTCCGGTGCGACCTTCACCAACGGCCTGCTGCATATCGATCTGCTGCGTAACGTGCCGGAAAGCGCCGCGCCTCAGCGCATTGCCATCAGCAATCGCCCGGCGTTAAACAGCTAACGGTCAGTAACGAAAAGGCTCCGCATGCGGGGCCTTTTTTGTTTATGCCCGCACGCCCTGCAAGAAGCGGTGGCGCCAGGGTTTCAGCACAAAAAACGCCAACAGCGCACAGAGAATATCCAGCGTAATGGCGCAGCCAAATACCAGATCCCAGCTACCGGTTTGCTGATACAGCAGCGCGGCCAGCGGGCCGCCGAAAATCGAACCAATCCCCTGAGATATATAGAGCCAGCCGTAATTCGCGGTGGCATGCTGCGTACCGAAGGTGTCGGTGAGCGTGGCGGGAAACAGGGAGAAAATCTCGCCCCAGCCGAAAAATACCACCCCGGAAAGCAGAACAAACAGCAGCGGATCGTCTTTGCATAGCAGCCACAGCGCCATAGCGCAGCCTTCCAGGCCAAAAGCGATAAACATCATGTTTTCCCGGCCAATCCGGTCAGAAATATAACCGCACACCGGGCGCGTCAGCCCATTCATAAAACGGTCAATGGTCATTGCCAGCGGCAGCGCCGCCATCCCCATTACCGTTACGGCAGTGATGCCGAAATCCTCAGCGAAAATGGCCATCTGCGACGTCACCATCAGCCCTGAGGTAGACATCATGGTCATCATCGCAAACATCAACCAGAACAGCGGTTTTCGCAGCATCTCTTTCGGCGCGACGCTTTTATCGCTCATCTTCAGGTTGCTGGTAATTTCTTCTGTTGGAATGCTGTGCGGCGCCCGTAGCCCCTGACTGGCGATAAACCCGATGAACGCCATCAGCAGGCCAAATTGCCACAGTGTATTCTCCAGCCCTTTGGCAGCCAGCGATTGTGTCACCGGGAAAGTTGTCAGGATCGCGCCCATACCGTAGCCCGCCGCCACCATCCCTGTGGCAAATCCGCGTTTTTCCGGGAACCATCGCACCATCAGGCCAACCACGCCGATATAAACAATGCCGGTGCCAAGGCCGCCCAGTACGCCGTAATAGAGATAGAGTTCCGTCAGGCTGCTGATGGTGGCGGTCAGCATCCAGCTTACGCCGCTCAACACCGTGCCGATGGCAATCAGCCGCCGCGGGCCAAACTTATCAATTAACCGCCCCTGAAAGGGGGAGAAGAAGGTTTGCAGAATAATCAGCAGCGAAAAAGTGAGCTGGATTTCCGCCAGGGGCACGTGCAGTTTTTCCATAAACGGTCGCGTCAGTAGCGCCCAGACATACTGCGGGCTGGAAATAGAAACCATGCACACCAGGCCCAGCGCCAGTTGCATCCACTTTTTCGGGCTTGCTACCACCACGTTGGTCAATGTTGTATTTGTCATTCTGCCACCCTGTTGTTAACAAAAGTGGTCTTTTGCATTAACTATGCCATAACCTATTGTTGCGGCTGGGATTGCATTGATGCTTAGCAGGCATAGGGTTTGAATCAATCCTGAAGCGGTCAGACAGGCGAACAGCACTGCTTTGATTCGGGGCAACCGTCGTTTGCTGGTGCACTTTTCGCCACATCACGAAGCAGAGAAAATCCCTGCACTTTGTGCAGCATCACCCATACAGTTATTACAGCTTCTGCCAATATTCCTGTAGTCATCATGTACAGGGAAACGATCATGAGTGATATCGCATTAACCGTAAGCGTTCTGGCACTCGTTGCTGTCGTCGGGTTATGGATAGGCAACCTGAAGATTCGTGGCGTCGGGTTTGGCATTGGTGGTGTGCTGTTCGGTGGGATAATCGTCGGCCACTTTGTTGATCAACTGGGCATTCCATTGAGTAGCCCAATGTTGTTATTTGTGCAGGAGTTCGGCCTGATCCTGTTTGTTTATACCATCGGCATTCAGGTCGGCCCCGGGTTCTTCGCCTCGTTACGTGTCTCCGGCCTGCGGCTGAATCTGTTCGCTATTCTGATAGTGCTTCTCGGCGGCCTTGTCACCGCCATTCTGTATAAGCTGTTCGCCATTCCGTTGCCGGTGGTGCTGGGGATTTTCTCCGGCGCGGTAACCAACACGCCAGCACTTGGCGCGGGGCAACAAATCCTGCGTGATTTGGGCATTGCAGGCCCGGTGCTGGATCAGATGGGGATGAGCTACGCGATGGCCTATCCGTTCGGTATCTGCGGCATTTTGCTCAGCATGTGGTTATTGCGTGTGCTGTTTCGCGTCAATGTGGATGAGGAAGCGCGTAAGCACGACGCCACGCTCAGTAACGGCACATCGCTGATTCGCACCATCAATATTCGCGTCGAAAACCCGAATCTCAACAAGATGGCGATTCAGGACGTGCCGATCCTCAACAGCGATAAAATCATCTGCTCGCGCTTAAAACGCGGTGAGTTGTTGATGGTGCCTGCGCCCGGTACGCTGATTGAAGCCGGCGATTTGCTGCATCTGGTGGGATTACCTAAAGATCTGCATAACGCTCAACTGGTTATCGGTCAGGAAGTTGATGTCTCGTTATCCACGCGCGGTACGGATTTGCGAGTGGAGCGCGTGGTGGTGACCAACGAAAAAGTGCTGGGGAAAAAGATTCGCGACCTGCACTTTAAAGAGCGCTATGACGTGGTGATTTCACGGCTTAACCGCGCCGGGGTTGAACTGGTGGCGAGCAGCGACGCCAGCCTGCAATTCGGCGATATTCTTAATCTGGTCGGGCGACCATCGGCGATTGAAGCCGTCGCCAATGAAGTGGGTAATGCGCAACATAAACTGCAACAGGTGCAGATGCTGCCAGTGTTTATCGGTATTGGTCTCGGCGTATTGTTAGGGTCGATCCCGCTGTTTATTCCCGGTTTTCCTGCGGCGCTAAAATTAGGTCTGGCCGGTGGGCCGCTGATTATGGCGCTGATCCTTGGGCGCATTGGTACCATTGGCAAGTTGTACTGGTTTATGCCGCCCAGCGCCAACCTGGCGCTGCGGGAACTGGGTATCGTGCTGTTTCTGGCGGTGGTTGGGCTGAAATCCGGCGGGGATTTCATCGCTACTCTGACCCACGGCGATGGGGTGAAATGGATGTGCTACGGCATTTTCATTACTGCCGTTCCGCTGATAACTGTCGGCTTGCTGGCGCGGATGCTGGCGAAGATGAACTATCTGACCTTATGCGGCATGTTAGCCGGGTCGATGACCGATCCGCCCGCGCTGGCCTTTGCTAACGCGTTGCACCCCACCAGCGGCGCGGCGGCGCTCGCCTATGCCACGGTCTATCCGCTGGTGATGTTTTTGCGCATTATCACGCCGCAATTACTGGCGGTGATCTTCTGGGGAATGGGCTAATGGCGTTTCCGGGTGGATACGCCGCAAATGGTAATCCACCTGGTAATCGCGGGTGTTACGGAACATCACCGAGTAGTTAAGGAACTCGCCGCTGTCGCTGTAGGAAAGGGAGGTGATACGCAGCAGCGGCGTTTGCTCCTGAATGTTCAATATTTGCGCCAGTTGCTTATCTGCCAGCACCGGCGTCAGGCTTTCGTAGTTGCCGCTGATCGTTATTCCGCACTCCTTTTCGATGTAATCGAACTTTGACCCTTCAAGGTGCGCCAGCGAGAGCGTACGGAACAGTTTCACCGGCATATAGCTATCTTCCAGCATCAGCGGTTTGCCTTCGACATAACGCACGCGGCGCGAGAAGTAGATGCGCTCATTGATTTGGATGCGCAACTGGCTGGCTATCGCCGGTGGCGCAGGCATCACTTCAAACAGCAGCACTTTGCTGTGTACCTCTTTCCCTTGCTGGCGCAGCACTTCTACCAGCCCCGTCAGGTTGGTAGTTTCATGATGTACATCTTTGCGCGCCACAAAGGTTCCGCTGCCGTGACGGCGCACCACCAGCCCCCACACCACCAGCAGATCAACCGCTTTGCGAATGGTCATTCGCGCTACGCCAAACTCCTGCGCCAGCGTTTTTTCGCCCGGTAAGGGACTACCGACGTTGTAATCCGAGGAATTCAGCCGCAGACGCAGCCGCTCGGCTATCGATTTGTAGATCACCTATATACCTCTTTACACCCCATGTCAGGAACATACGCACCCTACATATCTATTTTTAACTCAAAAAGTAGACCTGAAGGGGTGAAATAAAACCATGAAAGGGATCACGGAACGCAGCGGCGCGTCCTGCCGGCAGGAAGGTGAATTCTTATGCTCATTTCAGGCCACTAAAACAAAACAAGGCCTCTCCCCTACAGGTTGTTTCATGAGGATTTAACTATGCTCAGTCAAATACAACGTTTCGGCGGCGCAATGTTTACCCCGGTGCTGCTTTTTCCCTTCGCGGGCATGGTGGTGGGTATCGCCATTATGCTGCGCAACCCGCTTTTCGTCGGTGAAGCATTAACCGCACCCGATAATCTTTTCGCGCAGCTTGTGCACATTATCGAAGAAGGCGGCTGGACCGTGTTTCGTAATATGCCGCTGCTGTTTGCCGTTGGTTTACCGATTGGCCTGGCAAAACAAGCGCAGGGGCGTGCCTGCCTCGCGGTACTGATCAGCTTTTTAACCTGGAACTACTTTATTAACGCGATGGGAATGACCTGGGGTCATTTCTTTGGCGTGGATTTCTCCGCAGAGCCGACGGCCGGTAGCGGTTTAACGCTGATCGCCGGGATTAAAACGCTCGATACCAGCATTATTGGCGCGATCGTGATTTCCGGCATTGTGACCGCCATCCATAACCGTTTTTTTGAAAAGCCATTACCGGTCTTTCTGGGGATTTTCCAGGGCACGTCGTTTGTGGTGATTATCGCCTTTCTGGTGATGATCCCCTGCGCGTGGTTAACCCTGCTCGGCTGGCCGAAAGTGCAGTTGGGCATTGAATCCTTACAGGCTTTTTTACGCTCTGCCGGTGCGCTGGGCGTGTGGGTGTATACCTTCCTCGAACGCATTCTGATCCCGACCGGGTTGCACCATTTTGTCTATGGTCCGTTTATCTTCGGCCCGGCGGCAGTGGAAGGTGGCATCCAGGTTTACTGGGCGCAGCACTTACAAGAATTCAGCCAGAGCACCGAGCCGCTGAAAGCTCTGTTCCCGGAAGGCGGATTTGCGCTGCACGGTAACTCGAAAGTCTTCGGTTCTGTCGGTATCGCGCTGGCATTGTGGTACACCGCCGCGCCGGAAAACCGCGTCAAAGTTGCCGGTCTGCTGATCCCCGCCACGCTCACTGCTGTACTGGTAGGGATCACCGAACCGCTGGAATTTACCTTCCTGTTTATCTCGCCGCTGCTGTTCGCTATTCACGCGGTACTCGCCGCCTCCATGGCGACGGTGATGTACAGCTTTGGCGTAGTCGGCAATATGGGCGGCGGGCTGCTTGACCAGTTCCTGCCGCAAAACTGGATCCCGATGTTCCATAACCATGCGGCGATGGTATTCACCCAAATCGCTATTGGCCTGTGCTTTACCGCGCTCTACTTCGTGGTTTTCCGCACATTGATTGTGCGCTTTAACCTGAAAACCCCAGGCCGGGAAGAGAGCGAAATCAAACTCTACAGCAAAGCCGATTACAAAGCCGCGCGCGGGCAAACCACGGCAGCGGCAGCGAATACCCAGCTCGGCCAGGCAGCCGGTTTCCTGCAGGCACTGGGTGGCAGCGCAAATATTGAAAGCGTGAATAACTGTGCCACCCGGCTACGTATCGCGCTGGTCGATATGGCGAAAACACAAAGCGATGACGTCTTTAAAGCGCTTGGCGCGCACGGCGTGGTCCGGCGCGGCAACGCCATCCAGGTGATTGTCGGGCTGCATGTCCCGCAAGTACGCGACCAAATCGAATCGTTAATGAAAACCCCTTTATCCCCCGAACCATCTACCATGACAGAGGCTGTATCATGAAAAAATTCTCCGTTGTTATTGCCGGTGGCGGCAGCACCTTTACGCCGGGTATCGTTTTAATGCTGCTGGCTAATCGCGATCGCTTTCCGCTGCGGGCGCTGAAGTTCTATGACAACGATGGCGCGCGCCAGGAAACTATCGCCGAGGCCTGCAAAATCATCCTGCGGGAGCAGGCACCGGATATTGAATTCAGTTACACCACCGATCCAAAAACCGCCTTTAGCGATGTCGATTTTGTGATGGCGCATATCCGCGTAGGCAAATATCCGATGCGTGAACAGGATGAAAAAATCCCGTTGCGCCACGGCGTTGTCGGCCAGGAAACCTGTGGCCCAGGCGGTATTGCCTACGGTATGCGCTCGATTGGTGGCGTACTGGAGCTGGTGGACTATATGGAAAAATACTCCCCGAATGCCTGGATGCTGAACTACTCCAACCCGGCGGCAATCGTGGCGGAAGCGACGCGCCGCCTGCGTCCGCAGGCAAAAATCCTTAATATCTGCGATATGCCCATCGGCATTGAAGGGCGCATGGCGCAGATTGTGGGCCTGCAAGATCGTAAACAGATGCGGGTGCGCTATTACGGGCTGAACCACTTTGGCTGGTGGACATCGATTGAAGATTTGGACGGCAACGATTTAATGCCGAAATTACGCGAATATGTGGCGAAAAATGGCTATGTTCCTCCGGCGAAAGATGAGCACACCGAAGCAAGCTGGAACGATACCTTCGCCAAAGCGAAAGATGTGCAGGCGCTTGACCCGGATACGATGCCGAACACCTATCTGAAGTATTACTTGTTCCCGGATTATGTGGTGGCGCACTCCAACCCTGAGCGTACCCGCGCCAATGAAGTGATGGATCACCGTGAAAAACAGGTGTTTGGTTCCTGTCGCGCCATTATTGAAGCGGGGAAATCATCGGCAGGTGAGCTGGAAATCGACGAACATGCGTCGTACATCGTCGATCTGGCAACCGCCATCGCCTTTAACACTCAGGAACGGATGCTGCTGATTGTGCCGAACAACGGCGCGATCCATAACTTTGATGCTGACGCGATGGTGGAGATCCCTTGCCTGGTGGGTAAAAACGGCCCGCAACCGCTCACGGTTGGCGATATCCCCCATTTCCAGAAGGGGCTGATGAGCCAGCAGGTTGCCGTGGAAAAACTGGTAGTCGATGCGTGGGAACAGCGCTCTTATCAGAAGTTGTGGCAGGCGATAACCTTGTCCAAAACGGTTCCGAGCGCTTCTGTCGCCAAAGCCATTCTGGATGATTTAGTCGAAGCCAATAAAGCGTTCTGGCCTGAGTTGCATTAATCCCCGCGACCGGCATCGTCAGGATGCCGGTCCAAATATGAAACGTGTCGAAAAAATTCACCGTATCCGCTACTTTGTTGACCAGTACACCAACAAGGAGCCCTGATGAAAATTTCCCGCGTTGGCCAGGCGCCGGACTATCGTTTCTCGCTGGCGAACGAACGTACTTTTCTTGCGTGGATCCGCACGGCGCTTGGTTTTCTGGCGGCCGGTGTGGGTCTGGATCAGTTAGCGCCGGAATTTGCCACGCCGCTGATTCGCGAAGTGCTGGCGTTGCTGCTGTGTCTCTTCGCAGGCGGGCTGGCGTTGTATGGCTACCTGCGCTGGCTGGGCAATGAAAAAGCGATGCGCCTGAAAGAAGATTTGCCTTACACCCGTGCCCTGCTGGTAATAAGCGTTATTCTGCTGGCGGTTGCGCTGGTGGTGATGGTGCTGGTGTTCTATGGCGGATAACCGCAAAGCGCGCCGCGAAGCGGACCCCGGCCTGCAGCCGGAACGCACGTCGCTGGCGTGGCTGCGCACATTGTTCGGCTACGGCGCGTTGATGGCGCTGGCGGTCAGGCATAACTGGCAGCATTCGGGGCTGCCGTTTTGGATCTCGCTGGCGGTACTGCTGTGCGTGGCGCTTCTGCTCTGGCGCTACACACATAAACGTATCTTAATGGATGTGAATAAAAGTGATTTCGTCTTATCCGGCGCGGTTCGTGACAAATTGTTGATCTCCCTCGCGGTGCTTTCCCTCGCATTACTGTTTGCTGTAACGCATATCCGACAATTACTCCTGATTTTCTGAGGAACACCGCATGCCAGGCTGCCACGTTATGGCCAGGCCCGCCCGTTGTCGTCGCTGTACTGACATGGGAACACAGCCGCAAAAGAGAATGGATGATGCCGCTTTGCGGACGTTTATTCGCCAGCAGATCGCTACCCACTCCGCTGCTAGTGTGCCTTTTGCCTGGCAAGAGGGCGGTTTGGATTTTTTCCGCCGCATCGTTGCGCTGCAAAAGCGGTACGCTAAAAAACGTATCAAAAACACCTTCCATACGGACGGCAGTTCGCTTGATGATGAGTTGTGCCGTTTCTTTCACGAGCACGGGTGGCGGGTGAGTCTCTCTATGAACGCCCCTGCCGTGGCGCAAGATATCCGTCACGTTAACCGCAGCAATCAGCCCTCACACCAGCACGCACTAAATGCTGTTCAATGGCTGGCGAAACATAGCGTGGCATTCAGTGTTAACTGTGTCGTCAACCACCGCAACAGCCAGCAACCGCTGCATCTGTACCTTTCTCTGCGTGCTCTCGGCACGCCCTTTATGCACTTTGTTCCGCTGGTGGAGCAAGATCCGCAGGGACATTTAACGCCGGAATCAGTGAGCGCAGCGGCGTGGGGCCATTTTCTGACCACCGTGTTTGACTACTGGGTGCGTGAAGATATTGGTCGGGTTTATATCCCACTCTTTGACGAAACCCTCGATGTCTGGAGCGGCTATCCGTTACACCTGTGCTCCTGTAGCGAAACCCGCGATCGCACGTTTGCGCCGCATGCGAACGGCGATACCGCGTCGGTTTACTCCGATAACCATTTGGGCAATCCGATTATCACGGTGAATGCCAGCGATGACGCAGCGGCGGGCGGGCCGCATCAAACCAGTCTGCTTAGCGAGGCGTGTCGCCGCTGCGATATGCTGCCATTTTGCCAGGGCGATTGCCCGAAACATCGCGTTGTACAGGGCAAAAGCGCGCTGTGTGACGGCTATTACCACTTCTTTAGCTATTCCGGGCCTTATATGCGGGTGATGCGTGACCTGCGCAAACAGCGGCACTCCCCGATGTCGTTATGCGCCTTTTTACAGCATTGCTAAATTAGCGCGCTTTCGCCAGATAGCGCGCCATCTCCTCTGCGGGCACCATGCCGCCGCCTGTCGCCCACACCAGGTGGGTGGCCTGCGCCAGTTGCGTCTGGCTAAAGCTGTGAAGCTGATGGTAATCGCGCTCTTCACTGATCTGTTTCGGACCCGGCATGCCCGCCAGCGCCGACGGTTCCAGCAAAATGTTCTCTTCCTGCGCCAGTAATCCCAGCAGGTTATAAAGCGTCTGGTCATCGACGGTGTAAAAACCGTCCAGCAGGCGTTCCATCGCGCGGCCAACAAAACCCGACGCGCGCCCGACGGCCAGCCCATCGGCGGCGGTCTGGTTATCAATGCCTAAATCCTGCACCGCAATGCCATCATGCAGGCCGGTGTACACGCCAAGCAGCATGCACGGTGAATGCGTCGGTTCGGCAAAAATACAGTGGACATCATCGCCAAACGCCAGCTTCAGGCCGAAAGCCACACCGCCAGGGCCGCCGCCAACGCCGCAGGGGAGATAGACAAACAGCGGATGGTCTTTATCGACCACTTTACCGATACGGGCGAACTGCTCTTTTAGCCGTTGCCCGGCGACCGCATACCCGAGGAACAGCGTGCGAGAATTTTCATCATCAATAAAAAAGCAGTTCGCGTCCGCCTGCGCCGCGCGGCGGCCTTGCTCAACGGCAACACCGTAATCTTCGGCATACTCCACCACGTTCACCCCGTGGCTGCGCAGCAGCGCTTTTTTCCAGGCGCGGGCATCGGCAGACATATGTACTGTTACGCGAAAACCGAGGCGCGCACTGATAATGCCAATCGACAGCCCGAGGTTACCGGTCGAACCGACGGCGATACTGTACTGGCTAAAAAAGCGGGTGAATCCAGGCGAGAGCAGGCGGCTGTAATCGTCTTGCGGCGTCAGCAACCCGGCGGCGAAAGCCAGTTTTTCTGCGTGGGTCAGCACCTCATAAATGCCGCCGCGCGCTTTGATTGAGCCAGAAATCGGCAAGTGGCTGTCTTTTTTCAGCCACAGCTCACCGGTGATGCTTTGCCCCAGACGGCGCTGCATTGCCGGGATCGGCACTACGTCGGATTCAATGATGCCGCCGCTGGCAGCGGTTTCTGGAAATGCCTGCGCAATAAAAGGCGCAAAGCGTGTCAGGCGGGCGTGCGCATCGCTCACATCTTGCGGTGTCAGACCAACATGCGGCAAAGCCTCGGCAACCGAGGTAGTATTAGGGTTAAACCAGCGCGTTTCTTGCAAATCAATCAGGCGTTGCACTAGCGGGTCGTGCTGGATGAGCTTCTGGAGGTCGGCGTTTTTCATCGGTTCTTCATCATCGAAAGCGGATGGTTAAAGAAAACAGGAATACGCCGTCGGTGCAAGTGTGCAGACGTGGTGAGAATTTATTACGTTTTGCCGCTACACGTTGTGGCGTAAAGCATGCTAAATACATGTATTCGCCCCCAATTTTCACAAGGTTAACTGTGTTAAAGCCACTGATTGCTGTTGCTATGCTGCTGGCGGGAACCTCTGCGTTTGCCGCTGATACTCCGCTGACAGCGGCGCATTACGCGCAGCAGCTGGGTGTGGGGATGGATGTCGACTGGGCGCGTACCGACAGGGGAATCCGTGAGTTTGACCCGCTGGTGGTGCGTGATTTCTACGAGGCGGGCATCCGCCATGTGCGTATTCGCGTTGCTGATAATATGACCGAAGCACGCCTGATCCATCTGCGAAAACTGGTGGAAGCCTGTGAAGCGTATGGCGTCATTCCGATTATTGCTTATCAGGCCGATAGCTTTAAAGCCGATCCCGACGCAAAAAACGAAGCGCAACTGGTGGTGTGGTGGAAAACCGTCGGCACCTTTTTTGGCACTGACCACCCGACGCTCGGTTTTGATGTAATTTATGAACCGGCCGATAAACTTAACCACGACCTTTCTGCGCTGAATCGCGCCTATGAAAATGTCGTCAGAACGCTGCATGATATCGATCCGCAGCGCATGATTTTTATCGCGCCGCGGATGCGTGCCGCTCCTGAAGATCTGCCCTCGCTGAAGCTGCCGCCGCATAGCCAGAACTTCCTGCTCGCCGAATGGCACATCTTTCCCTGGGGGCCGCTAAAAGCGAACGGCAAATATCCATGGACTTCCGGCACGGCGGCGGAGAAAGCCGCCATTCGCGCGCGTATCAACACCGCGGTGCGCTGGCAGCAGAAAACGGGCCATACCAGTTGGGTTGGCGGTTGGGCAGTCGGCGAGTCAATGAAAAGCGCGCCAACCGAGTCGCAGCTGGCGTTTGCCCGTTTTATGGCTTGCGAACTGAACAAGGTGAAAATCCCGTACGCCATTAACACCGATACGCAATTTTATGACGGTGAAGAGGGCGCATGGCGACCCGCGCCGGAGCCGTTACTGAAGGTGATGATCACGCCAGATTGCTGCAAGCCCGACGCGAAGTCGGGCCATCATGAGGTTAAATCGCCGGTTCGTGGCGAGCAAAACGCGACGCCAACGGCAGCCAGCACAGCAGGATCAAAAGCCCGGCCAGCGTCATCAGCATCCCAAGGCTAAACTGGCTGTTCTGCGGCAGTTGTGACGAAAGCCACGCCAGCCCGCCGGAACCGATATTCTGCAAGCCACCGACCAGCGCCCCCGCCGTTCCGGCGAGAAACGGGAACGGCTCCATCGCACCGCTGGTTGCCAGTGGGAACAACATCCCGGCACCAAAGAAGAACAGCGCAGCGGGAACCACCAGCGTCCAGATGTTCATCACGCCCAGCAAACCGGGGATCCACATCAGAATACCGGCCGCCAGGCAGCTAATCACCGACTGCCACATTAACGTGGTGAAGCGCTTATTCTGCCGCCCGGCAAACCATGCGCCGAAAAACGCCGCCGGAATCGGCAGGATAAACAGCACACTGACCGTCATGCTGTTGAGGCCAAGAACGCCGCCCATCAATACGCCGGAACAGGCTTCAAACACCGCAATTCCCGCCAGACCGCCAATCAACATCAGCAGATAGCAGTTAAACGCGCCGCTGCCGAACAGCGTTTTATAGCTGGCGATAAGCCGGATGCGCGGCGCGTCCGTTGGGCGGGTTTCCGGCATCCAGCGCGCCATGCTGTAGGTGACGAAGACACACAGCGCCAGCAGGAAAATAAAGCAGGCGCGCCAGTTCACCAGCGTGTTCAGCACGCCGCCAATCAGCGGAGCCAGTAACGGGCTGACCAGGATCCCCATGTTCAGCAGGCTGTTGGCGTGGCGCAGCTCTGTACCCGCGTAAAGATCACGCGGCAGGGTTCGCGCCATCACGCCGCCGACGCCGGTACCAATGCCCTGCAAGGCGCTGGCCAGAATGAGCACCGCCAGGCTGTGCGTGGAGATAGCAATCAGCGTCGCCAGCATAAAAATGCTCATCCCGGCGAGGATCACCGGCCGACGTCCAATTCTGTCCGCCAGTGGGCCATAAAAAAGCTGCGAGACGCCATAGGTCAGCAAATAGGCGGCCATGACGCTCTGCACCGCGCCTTCACGCACATTAAGATCGCGCGCCATATCGGCGATGGCTGGAATGTAGATTGTCTGCGCCATCTGCCCGACAGCGACCAGCAGTACCAGCATCAACAACAAATTGACGTTTCTTTGCCTTTTCATCTCGATGATTACTTTAAGAAAATGAGGAAATAAAGAATATATGGCTGTAATTCAGCCTTTATGCGGGAGAAATCTAGCACAGTCAGATGACAGAACCACTATGCGGCACAGCAATGGCAATGCTGCGCCAGGCAGGTTTTGTAAACGATTTTCGGCAACTTTTGTTGCCAGTTTGTCTTATGAAAGACGCAGTAAAATTGCCCCGACGGCGATACCGCAGGCCGCGACGATTCGCAGTCCGGCGACCTTCTCATTCAGCAACAAAAAAGCCAGCAGCGCGCCGAAGAGAATCGAGGTTTCACGCAGTGCCGCCACCACCGCCAGCGGCGCTTGTGTCATGGCCCACAGCGCCAGCCCATAGGAACCCATCGTGCCGATACCGCCGGGCAATCCCTTTTTCCAGTTTACCGCCAGATAACGTGTCACTTCTTGTCGGCGCGCCAGCATCGCCCACAGCAGCAGGCAGAAGCCATTCATAAAGAATGTCCACAGTGTGTAGCCGAGCGCCGAACCGGCGAGGCGCACACCAGTGCCATCCACCAGCGTGTAACCGGCGATAAAGCAGGAGTTGAGTAACGCCAGCCAGATGCCTTTATGCGACTGACTGCGGCCATTGAACGCCATGCCGAGAATCGACAGACAGATCACCGCAATCCCACCCCAAGCCACACTGGAGAGCGAATCGCCAAGCCACAGCACGCTGATTATCGCCACCAGCAGCGGCGCGGTGCCGCGCATCAGCGGGTAGGTCTGGCTCATATCCGCCACCTGATAGGTTTTGGCGACCAGCACCGTGTAGATCACCTGTAAGGCGCAACTGGCAATGAGATAAGGCGCGCTGGCGAGAGTCGGCTGCGGAGAAAAAGGCAGTAAAACCAGCGCGATTAATGCGGCGGAACCGCTGACGGCAATGGCCGAATAGAGCTTGTCGCTGCCCGCTTTCACTATCGCGTTCCAGCTGGCATGCAGCAGCGCGGCGAACAGCAGGATGCAAAACACAGAGAGGGTCATAGCGGCACACGTGGGTGGAATGTCACCAAAATGTAACACGATGAGCGCAATGGAAGCCAGCTAGCCAGACCTTCGCAAATGGCGAGTTAGGCCTATAAAACGTCCCGCGAAAAGTGAACAGTTTTATAAAAAAGCGCCACCAATAAATCGTAGCAACCCCAAGTCACTACTTATCAATAAGGAGAAAACGTTATGGCCGGAGGAGCTTCAATGGGAGCGTCTTTAGCTTCCATGGGACAACTGGATATGGTTTCCGCTGCAACAACCATGATGAACGCCCAGGCGCAGTCAGCCAAAATGATCACCGATACCATTAACGGTATTACCAGTTCGTTGATCGATTCATCAACGAAAGCGCAAAACTCAATGCAGCAGGCGGGTAAAGCCATTCAATATTAAATGGCATCTCTACAATAGCGCTGTGCGATAAAGGAGTATTCTATGTGTTTTATTACCAGAGCAGCTTTAAATATGGTGAGCAACCCGCAGGTTGTTTTTCAGCAAAACAACAATGTGTTAACGCGCTGCGGTTCTGCTCCTAAACCGCCTGAAAATAATAATACCTGCTGTAAACCAGACGATGGCAAAAACTGTAATAAACCCAATAACGACTGGAATCACTGCAATAAACCCAACAACAACTGGAATAATTGTCATAAGCCAAATAATAACTGGGATGGTGGCCACCGCCCTGATAATAACTGGAATAGTTGCAATCGACCTGGCAATAATGGGAATAACTGCTCCGGTGCAAATAATCACCATCGGCCGGGCAATGACCGAAATGATTGCATTACCGATACGAAATCTATCCTGCGCCAGTTATCTGATATGTTAGAAAAGCTCTCCAGACAGGCGGGACGGGATTTGAAAGCGGCTTCCGGTAGCAATAATCCTTATGATCTGCTGAAAGCCAACCGTTCGATGTCAAACTATTATTTAAATAATCAGTTTGTCTCGAAAATGATCAGCAAAATGACCAACAGCGTGGAGCGAATGACAAACCTCCAGTAACGATAAAAACCCATTATGTTAATAAGAGCAATTAACGCCATCACCCTGTTACTCATGGTTACCTTCCTCTGCGGGTGCCAGGGTGAACTGGCGTTATATCAGGGGCTTGCTGAGCCAGCGGCTAACGCCATCGTTGCCGAACTCAAGGACAAAGGTATTGACGCCGCGAAGCAGTCGGATAAAACGGGTTATTCCGTTTCGATAGCCATGTCCGATCTTCCTGAAGCTGTGAAAATATTACATTCCGCAGGATTGCCCTCCCAGAGCTATGTTAGCCTGGGAGATGTTTTTCGAAAGGAAGGGATGATTTCATCACCGCTTGAAGAACGCGTTCGCTATATTTATGCCCTGTCTCAGGAACTTGAGTTTACGTTATCGCAAATAGATGGCGTCATTATGGCAAGGGTGCATATTGTTCTGCCGGAACGTATCTCAGCAGGTGAGCCAATACAACCCGCCTCAGCAGCGGTGTTTATTAAATATAATCGGGATATTCATGTGGAAAAATTACAGCCTGTTATTAGGCGGATGGCGCTGAGCAGTATTCCGGGAATGGTTGATGCCGATGATAAAAAATTGTCTATTTCTTTTATTCCTACCACAGAATATAAAACGCAAGATGTTGCGCCGGAAAATAAAAAACCAAACACCATGATATTATATGTTATGGGTTGCCTCTGTTTACTTGCCTCGTTTTATTTCTTTATACAGAAAAAATAAAACCAATTTTATTAAAGGGATTTTCATGCTGCGATGGATTCACTGGTGGCGCGATGGCTGGCGTCATAAACGTCATCACAGTTGGCCGTTGCCGGAAGAGTTGCACCTTATTCATGCGGTTATCGCTCATGCTGAAGCACATCAAAGACAGTGGATTGATAGCCTTTTTGGCGTCAAACCTGCGGCCATTCCTGAGCCAACTGAGTCGGTTATTAACGTCATTGAGCTATTACAACACCAGCGCGTTTTATTATTTGAAGCCCTTTTTTGTGTCTGCGTGGATCATCCACAATCGGTCTATCGTGTTATGTCTTCAGGTGCTTTGCAATGGTGTCGCCGGTTGGCTATGGGGTTAAAACCGGGGCTGTGGACGCCGCCTCTCTCTCCCGATCCGGACATTACCGGAATCATCCTGCTTCGCAGTTGGGTGGGTGAGCCTGTCTGGTCGCGAATGCGTTTTTCTCTGCCGAAAGAAAAAGTCGAAGAGGTCGAGCGCCAGCCAGTCATCCCTGTCACAGCGCATAAACTCTCCATGCTGTGGATGGCGGTTATCGCCTGGATACAGCGCGAACGCCCACGGTAAAACGGCCATGTTAACGGTGCATAAAATTAATCTGCTCGCCGGGGCTTCGGTTGTGCAACAACCGGTGCTGCGTAGGGAAGATATAGCGAACTTTTTTGTCGCGCAGCAGGCGTGCGACATTGCCAATCTGCGCGCCAGAGAGACGATAAAACATGCGCAATTAGCGGCAGAGCGGATTCGCCATCAGGCGTATGAAGAGGTGTCGAAGACGCTATGGAAACAGGCACAGATATTACTGAATGACTGGCAAAAAGAGCGGGAAGAGATGCGTAAGCAGACGGTCGGGTGTGCAAAACAGTTGCTTACCCAGGCGCTGCGCCTCGCATTTGACAAAGAACCCGCAAAGGCACGTATACAAGCACTTCTCAAACAGTTGCAAAAGCATCCTGAAGTTAATCGCGCGGCAATGTTAATGGTTAATCCACGGCAATATGAGCAGGCCGAACAATTTTTAAATGCCCAAGGCGATACGCGCTGGACGCTGGTAAGTGATCCCCGGCAGGCCAAAGACGAATTGTGCCTGAAAAGCCCTCACGGGAAATATACGATTGGTTGGCAGACTTTTGCCGACAGTTTCCTTTCTGCCATAACGGAAAGCGCGGCGACCACCAGGGGAGCAAATGAAACCGAACGGGGAGAGTAAAGTCATTGCGGCGCCATTACGCGGCGGTAATGGCGCCGTTTCTTTGCGGGGGTTAATAGATTTTGGTTATTTTATCCGGCGTGACCTGGTCGTTGGCCAGATGCACCTCATCGAATGACCAGGCGTAATCGCCAAACCTTTCCAGCTGATTGACGCTGCGCAGACCAGCGACATATCCTGGCTGCATGGTGTTTGCTAGCTCCATATATTGTTCATTGTGTTCAATATTTTCCCGAAGTGAGACACCGGGTATGCCCTGCGCATCAATTTCATACAGATGAAAACCATTGTTCAGCTCGCCCCGACCAAAACGTTCTGCTCCCTCCCGGGTTCGCGCAACGAATACCACGGGGCCGGACATCATCTTCTCAACACCGGCAAAGTAATTTCCGTCCCTGAAACCAACATTCTGCGGATCGCCACGCCTGTCGACCCGATCTGCCTGCTCAACACGGTACAATTTATTAAAATCCCTTCTCTCAATGTAGCCGCGATCGTTCAGATAGCTTCCTGGTGGCAGCTGAACGTTATCCGCCCAGGGGTTGAAATTAATCGCATCGTCGGCGTAAGGCGTGTACCCGGCGCCGGAGGTTGCGACGGATGATGGGGTACTCCTCCCTGAACTGTTTCCTGATCGCATTTCGGAGGCCGATAACTCACTTTCCGCGCCTGGTGTTAACGGCCTGGAAAGGGGGGAACTTCGGTTTTCTGAGCCAAACAGGGAAGCGCCTGGCGTGCGCGGGAGGCCTGTTGCGGAATAACCTTCTGACATGGCTGGTGAGAAGGGGGTAACAGGTGTTGGTGCACGGCTGCTCGCCGGTGTGAATATGGGCGTGCCGGGTGTGGGTGGCAGGCTGTTTTCCGGCGATCGGCCATCCGGTAAGCGGCGGGGCAGGCTCAGATCAAGAGGGTGTTCCGTTTCTGCTGTGTCGAGTGCTGTCGAAGGGCCTGGCTGAGAATCAACGTCCATCGGCACTGGACGCGATAGTGATGCTGGCCGGGAGACACTGAGGTCGAGTGGTTGCTCGGGAAGATCCGCACGAGGATTACCATACATTTTGCCTGCTGGCGCATTCAATGGCTGGCCGGTTTGCGGCTGGCCCCCGCCGGGCAATGCGCTGCGCTGCCACTCGCCGTTGCCCGACTGCACCGTCAGCACCGGCTGTCGGGTCTGCGGGTCGATAATGCGCGCCCGCCCTTCGCCTGGGCGGAAATCCTGCCCGACTTCGTACACCCTGCTGTCACCTGTTCCATCGCGGTAGCGCAGCAGCCAGCGGTCATTTCCTGCCGCGTCCTTAACCTGATGAATGCCTCCGGCGCTGGCGCGGCTCTCCTTTAGCAGCGCTTCGCCATCTTTTACCGCGTACTGGCTGATATCGCCCGCCAGCGAAGGACGCAGCCGGTTTACTGCCGCCGTTCCGGTTTCTCCGGCCGCTGCGCTCGCTGCCGCCGTGGTTTCCCCTGCCAGTGCTCCCCTGGCGGCTCCGGCGGCGGCTGCCCTGGCTTCACCGGCCACTGCCATCTCTGTACCGGTTGCGCCGGCCATTGCCACACCGGCTTCCCCGGCAGCCGCCTGCTCAGGGGCGTTGCGCAGGGTGGCCAGCGCGCTCCGGCCTTCCGTGGTCACCGCTTTTTCAGTGAAAAACTCCGCCATGGCGCCCGCTTCTGCGGCAATGCCGTCGAGCATCAGCAGCGCGCCGATATCTTTCATCACCAGTTCAGTGTTAGTGGGTTCATTCTGTTCGGTGCGCAGCGGCTGCCCGGCAAAATGGCGCAGCGACTGCACTTTATCGCGGTCGCTGTACTGCGCCAGCGGTTTGCCTTCCAGACCCGGAACGTCATCGTGGGTGTTGGTTTTGTACTGCGCGCCGGTATTGATCTGCTGGTCGAAAAAATCCCGCGCCGCCGCCACCAGCAGGGATGGCGTACGCGTGTTGCCCTGCGCGTCATAATGCGTCTGCGGGGAGGCGGCATACTGTTCGCGCACTTTGTCCAGCAGCGCTGTCATCTGGGCATGCCCGTTATCGGGCAGGCTGGCCGGATCGTGAATGCCCGCCGCCGACAGGCCGTAAGCGAGGAGGGATTTTCTTGCCTCGTAGGGCGCGCCGTAGGAGGCGGTAAAGCCGGATTCGCCGGACTGCCCTTCGCGCTGGCGGATCATCTGCCCGGCAATCTGTTTCTCAATGGAGGGATACCCTTCGCCGCGCGGGTCGGGAGTGAAGATTAGCGAGCGGGCATCGGGGCGGACAGGGCGGTCATCATTGTTGTTTTGCGGGCCGGTATATAACGAGCCGGTGGGGATTTCACGTTTGTTTTTGGCGGAGGTTTCCTCGCGGATAAACGGCTGGGGAAAAACAGGAACGGATACAGAATCGATTTTCATAACCACCTCTTTTGCACAAATAAAAAAGATGTCGTACTTCAGGCCGTCAAATTAATGACGGAGACCTAATTTTTTCAGGAAGGGTACTTCGACGGCGGGTAATTCAATATTTCCGGAAAAAATATTCTTAATATCATGCCTGAAAGGGTGTTCTGCATCTTTCAATCTGACAATAGTGATGGGATCGCGTGATGCATTTCCTTCGATGGCGTGAATCTCTTTAACTTTTAACGGCGTGTTAGGGTTAACTAAAATATGGTCCGGGAGCATTCCTCCGGCAGCCATTTTTTTCGGCGTGGTATGATCTAAAATAAAAAGCACTTTGTCAGTAGATTGTTTTTCAAATTGTCCAGTCCAGGTCTCAAGCCAGTTTATTGAGTTCTGCGGTAATGCGGATGCGGACATAAATCCGGCGTCGGTCACCACATCGTTGACTTTTATTTTATTACCGTACGTCCCCGCGGGCACTGTCGCCGCCCGATATGCCGGTGCATTATAATCAGTCAGTTTAGCTACGGCTGCTTTTAACTCTGTTGCCAGTGTTTCCCCTTCGGCTGAAGGGCTAATATGCCGCAGATGATTATTTATCGTGCGGTAAGTTCCATCTCCCCCTTCAATATATTCCGCAAGAATAGCTGATTCCTGCCTGTTTTTTACCGAATTCAAATCCAGCAGGATTTTTTCATCGGCTGCTTTCTCTTTTGCTGTTCTGGCCCGATATTGCCCCTCATCAGGCCTCATATAAAGTTCGCGAAGCTCTTCGCTGACCGGGGAAAATTTTTCCTGGCGGATAAGCGTACTGCTGCCGGATGTTCCGGCGGTCGCTGTAGGGCTGGTTTGCGGTTCGGTGTTGGTGCGCGGCTGGACCCCGCCGGGCAATGCGCTGCGCTGCCACTCGCCGTTGCCCGACTGCACCGTCAG
>NZ_DAMCGF010000017.1:0-83714 GCF_032104925.1 Kosakonia sp. | reverse complement strand
ATACCTGCCTGTCACGCAGGGGGTCGCGGGTTCGAGTCCCGTCCGTTCCGCCACTCATTTAAGAGCCGCATCTCTAACGAGATGCGGTTTTTTTTCGTCTGTTATTTCTATAAAAAAGGGCAATCGCGCCCTTTTTGCCGTATGTCACTCCCAGCGTTTCAGCAGCAGGCTGGCGTTCACGCCACCAAATCCAAAGCCATTTGATAAGGCATAACGTATCTCCAGCGGCTGCGCAGTCAGCGCAACTAAATGCAGCCCTTCTGCCTCGGTATCAGGGTGATGCAAATTCAGCGTTGGCGGTACAACCTGATCACGTAAAGCCTGGATAGTGAAAATAGCTTCGATACCGCCTGCTGCGCCCAACAAGTGGCCCGTTGCGGATTTAGTTGAGGTAATTGCAACCGGAGCGTCACCAAAAAGCCCCTTAATCGCCGCCAGCTCTCCTTTATCCCCCACCTGTGTTGAGGTCGCATGCGCATTGATATGCTGAATATCCGCAGTGGTAATCTCAGCCTGGCGAATGGCTGCTTCCATGGCGCGACGCGCACCGTTACCATCTTCCGGGCCTGCCGTCAGATGATATGCATCCGCGCTGGTTCCATATCCTACCAGTTCTGCCAGCGGTGTCGCACCGCGTGCCTGGGCATGTTCCAGCGATTCGATAACGAGCAATCCGGCGCCTTCTCCCATTACAAAACCATCACGATCGCGATCAAATGGCCGCGATGCTGCTGTTGGATCGTCGTTAAAACTGTTTGAAAGTGCTCTTGCAGCCGCGAAACCGGCAAGACTAACCCGGTGTATTGCCGCTTCACTGCCACCACATAATGCAATATCCGCTTCACCGCTACGGATCATGCGTGCGGCATCGCCGATGGCCTGCGCACCGGCAGCACAGGCGGTAACCGGTGCGCCAATGGGGCCGCGAAAGCCATGTGCAATGGAAACATGCCCGGCAGCGAGGTTGGCGAGGAAAGAGGGGATGGTAAAAGGGGAGAGTCGACGCGGCCCACGATCATCCGTTGTGCGCACAGCATTGGCGATTTCGTTAAACCCACCGATGCCAGTCGCAATTACCGTGGCAGTACGATCTTTTTTCGCTTGATCCTGTGGAAACCAGTTCGCCTGCGTCAGAGCTTCTTTTGCCGCTACCAGCGCGAACTCAATAAAACGATCCATTTTTTTGCGTTCTTTGGCGGGAATAGCCACCAGTGGATCAAAACCGTACTGCGGATCCTCTTCAATAGACGGAACCTGACCTGCCACTTTGCAGGGAATATCGTCGACAACCTCATCTGCAAGCCGGGAAATCCCGGATTTTCCCTGTAATAGCGATTGCCATACGTGCGAGACACCACAACCCAGCGGGCTGACAATTCCCATACCTGTTACCACGATGCGTTTTGTTGAAACGCTCATCATCAATTCTCCTGAAATTTCACGCTGTTTGCGGTTTTTTCATTAAGGGAACCAGCAGCGCAGCGATTAAAAAACCTAACATGATCAGATAAAAAGCATCTGAAAACGCTTGTGTCCGGGCCTCACGCAACGTGATGGCCGAAAGATTCTTTAGCGCAGCACTGCTGGCGATATCTGATGAAATCCCCTGGCTAACCAATCTGCTGATGTTGCTCTGAACGAATTCCGTGACGGAAAGAGAGGCATTATTGAGATGATCCGCGAGGCGGCTGTAGTGCAAATTGGTTCGGTCATTAATCACGGTACCGCACAAGGCGATGCCAATCGCGCCGCCCAGATTGCGCATCAAATTGAACAGACCTGATGCCAGCTTTAGCCGCGCCGGCGGCAGGCTGCCAAGCGTCAACGTGACCGTCGGGGCAACCGCAAATTGTTGCGCCAGGCCGCGAAATGCTTGCGGTAACAGTAGTTCTTGTGCTCCCCATTCATGGGTGAGCGGAATAAAACTGTACATCGACAACGCAAATCCAAGCAGCCCTGCCATCAGTAGCCAGCGTAGATCGACCCGATTCGCAAGCCACGCATAGAACGGGATCGACAGCACCTGAAAAAGGCCAGTGGAAAACACCGCCAGACCAATTTCCAGTGCGCTAAAGCCGCGCACCGTGCCAAGAAATAATGGCGTTAGATAGATCGTAGCAAAGATGCCAACCCCTGCCATAAACGAGAAGTAGCAGCCCAGCGTGAACGTTCTGTCCTTCAGCGCACGCAGATCCATCACCGGCTGCGTATGGCGTAGCGTGCGAACAACAAAAAAGATGCCGCACAGCAACGCCACCCAGCCAGTCATCGCTAATGTGTTGTCGTCAAACCAGCCCCAGCGTGGGCCTTCTTCGAGGGTATATTCCAGACACCCCAGCGATACCGCGAGCAGCAGGATGCTCAGATAGTCCGCGCCGCGCAATAGCGACGGATTTGGCGTATCAATTTTTACCAGCAGTGGTACGGCGAGGGTGATGTAAATCCCCGGTACGATGTTGATATAAAACAGCCAGTGCCAGCTGAAGTTCTCGGTTATCCAGCCACCGACGGTGGGGCCGAGCGTTGGTGCCAGCGATGCCAGCCCGCCAATCGTCGCAGCAGCGATGACGCGTTGTTTTCCCTGGAAAAAGGCAAAGGCGGTGGTGAAAACCAGCGGGATCATCGAGCCACCCGCCAGCCCTTGTAATGCGCGAAAAGCGATCATACTTTGGATATTCCACGCCCAGCCGCAGAGCAGGCTCATCACCGTAAACCCGGCGGCGGAGGCGGCAAACAGCCAGCGCGTGGACATCACCCTCGCCAGCCAGCCGGAGAGGGGAATAATGATGATTTCGGCAATCAGATAACTGGTTTGTACCCATACTGTTTCATCATCGCCGGCAGAAAGCCCTCCGCCGATATCCCGTAGCGACGCCGACACGATCTGGATATCAATCAGGGCGATAAACATGCCCACACACATTGTCGCGAAGGCAAATACTTTCTGACTCACCGGCATTGAAACGCCCGGTTGCAGCGTTACCGCATCGGTGGTGCTCATTGCGCGCTCTTTTCGTCAACGGTAACGATGACAGAAAAACCGGGGCGCAATACGCCGAGTTTTGCCGCTTCACCCTCCAGCGCGATACGCACGGGTACACGCTGGACAATCTTGGTGAAATTTCCGGTGGCATTTTCTGCCGGGAGAAGACTAAATCGTGAACCGGTCGCGGGGGAAACGCTGAGAACATGGCCGTAGAACGTTCGACCCGGCATAACATCCGCCACAATGGTCGCACGTTGCCCTGGGCGCATATGGGCTAGCTGGCTCTCTTTGAAATTGGCGTCGACCCATAAGCCTTCCGCGGGAACCAGTGAAAGCAGCTGCGTGCCGCCGCCGACGAAGGAGCCGGACCAGGCCCGGCGATTGCCTATAACGCCATCGAATGGGGCGCGGATCTCGGTATAGTTCAGGTTTAATTTCGCGATTTCAAGATTCGCCTGGGCCTGCTGCAGCGCGGCTTGCGTCTGTTTTTCCCGTGCATCAAGCACGGCCAGCTGGCGCGTGGCGACAGCGTTATCCGCCTGCGCTTTGCTCTCCTGTGCACGTGCCTGGCGATAATCCGCAGCCGCGTTTTCCCGCACCTGCGCAGAAACGGCACTGGACATGACCAGCGCGCTGTAACGGCGGTTGTCATTGGCTGACTTATCACTCACCGCTTTAGCAGCAGCCAGCGATGCTGTTGCGCCTTCAATGGTTGCCAGCTGTAACTGACGCGTCGCGGCGATATCAGCCAGCGCCGCCCGTTGCGCGGCGACTTCGCCCGCGGCTTTCGCCAGTGCAGCCTGGTAATCCCTGTCATCAAGGCGGACTAAAAGGTCGCCTTTTTTGACCAGCATATTGTCCTGAACGGCAATCTGCTGGACATAACCGGACACTTTACTGGAGATGGCGCTGATATCACCACCCACGTAGGCATCGTCGGTGGACTGAATAAATCGCCCGCTTTGCCACCAGTACACGCCATAACCCGCAGCGGCTACCAGCGCTGCGGCTAACAGCAGCAGGGTGAGTGCCTTTTTCTTGTTACTGCGCGTCATGATCGCGGCTCACATGGTGAAGCGGGGCGAATTTTTGCGTGTTATCGCCCGTGCGTTTGCGTTGCAAATAATCGTGGCGGTAATGGATAACCGGTGCAGCCGCAGGACCAGGCACCAGGGCATATTTCTCCGGTGTAATGGGATCGCCGGTTGCTTTATCAATGAGAATGGTCTCGACCGGGCGCTGTGTTTCACGCTCGACTAACTCTATTTGCGCGCCTTCTGGCGAGAAGTGGCGATTCCCCCATTCCACCAGAGCAAGGATCACCGGGCGAAAATCGCGCCCGAGAGCCGTCAGGTGATATTCATAGCGCGGCGGTGTTGTGCTGTAGCTCACTTTTTCCAGCAGCCCGTCATCAACCAACTCTTTCAGACGACGAGAGAGAATGTTGGGGGCGACATTCGCGCTTTTCTGGAACTCATCAAAACGTGTGAAACCGGCTAAAGCGTCACGCAGGATTATTATGCTCCAGCTGTCACCAATGCGGCCTAAGCTGCGGGCGATGGGGCAGGGAGCGTTGCAAAGCGGTTCATTTTTCATGGTCTGACCCGGTTACTGGTTAGATTCTGCGCTTACGGTGACATAGTGACTTTCAAAATGCAAGTGACTATCTTTGCGCCCTGAATTCCTTACTTTTGCTTCTTCGGCAAAAAACCTATGCGTTTTCGCCTCTTTTTCCCCTCACTGAAGCGGGGAATAATCAGCGCAACGAAACAATACGAAATCAGAAAGAGGAATTCTTATGGCTATCCCTGCATTTGGTCTTGGCACCTTCCGTTTGACTGACGAAGCGGTTATCGCTTCTGTGAAAAATGCCCTTGAACTGGGTTATCGCGTGATTGATACCGCGCAGATCTACGGTAACGAAGCTGCCATTGGCGAAGCGCTGGCACAGAGCGGCGTTGCGCGTGAAGAGTTGTTTATCACTACCAAAATCTGGACCGAAAATCTGGGCGCAGACAAACTGATCCCCAGCCTGAAAGAGAGTCTGAAAAAATTAGGTACGGATTATGTTGATCTGACCCTGATTCACTGGCCGTCTCCGGGCGCAGCTGTGGCGGTTGATGTCTCTATGCATGAGTTGATGAAGGCAAAAGCGCAGGGCCTGACGCGCCAGATTGGGGTGTCAAACTTCACCATCCCACTGATGGAGCAGGCCATTGCCGCTGTGGGCGCGGAAAACATCGCTACTAACCAGATTGAATTGTCACCGTATCTGCAAAACCGCAAAGTCGTTGACTGGGCGAAACAGCACGGTATCCATATCACCTCTTACATGACGCTGGCGTATGGTAAGGCATTGAAAGATGAAGTGATTGGCCGTATCGCGAAGAAACATAATGCTACACCCGCGCAGGTTATCCTGGCGTGGGCGATGGGCGAAGGTTATGCGGTAATCCCGTCTTCGACCAAGCGTGAGAATCTGGCAAGCAACCTGCTGGCACAGTCGCTGAAACTGGATGCAGAAGATAAAGCGGAAATCGCGAAGCTTGATTGCAATGACCGTCTGGTCAGCCCGGAAGGCCTCGCACCGAAGTGGGATTAATCAAGAGTTTAACGGGAGCGTCATGCTCCCGTTGTTGTTATTGCGGCAGATGTTCGCTGATAAAATCGATAAAGGCGCGAATACGCGTACTCACTGCCCGGTCGCTGTAGTAGACGGCGCTAAAAGGCATCTCTACCGGCAGGCGCTTATCCGCCAGCAAATCCACCAGTTCCCCACTTGCCAGCTCTTTATCAATCATATAGTCCGATAAACTGGCGATACCGTTGCCACTCAGACACAAGTATTTAAGCGTTTCTCCGCTATTTGAGGAGATATCCGGCGTGGCTTCAAATAATTGACCATCGGCAGAAGCAATCGGCCAGGTGTTAAGGGAGACCGGTTCGGTAAACCCGAGTAACACATGATTACGCAGCTCTTCAACTGTTTCAGGCTTGCCATAGCGAGCAATGTAATCCGGTGAGGCGATAATTTTTCGATAGCTCTTGAACAGCGGGCGGGCGCGCAGGCTGGAGTCCGTCAGTTTCCCCACGCGGATAGCCACATCCACTTTACGCTCAATCAAATTGATAAACGTCTCGCTTGAGACCAGAGAAAGGTTGATTTCCGGGTAGCGTTCACGAAACGGTTTAATCAGCGGCATCAGGAAATGCAGCACCACCGGCGTTGCCGCATCAACGCGCAGCGTACCGCGCGGCGTGGATTTGGTTTCCATCACCTCTGTTTCTGCGGCCGCCATCTCCTGCAATACGCTTTGTACGCGGCGGAAATAGCGCTCACCTTCTTCGGTTAAACTGAGCTGGCGCGTGGTGCGATTAAGCAAATTGACACCCAGCTTGTTCTCCAGCTTTTTTACTGCACGGCTGATCGCCGAGTTCGCCTGTCCCAGGCGTTCCGCTGCCCGGCTGAAGCTGCCGCTTTCGACAACAGCCACAAAAATCGCGAGTTCTTCTGAGGTGGTTTTCATTATTGCCTCTGTAGCAACACTGCAACGATATTATTCATCCATACGCTATTTAACCATGTTGAAGCCTGCGATGCCACGCACGCGCGGCGCTGGCGGCATTAATAAGCGCTCACTAACTATAACCGGTGGTTTTTCTGCCGATTGTGCGTTGAAAGTGTGCGCTAAAATCCCTATAACTGAATGACCACCCGGTAACCGGGTGTGGAAATCAATGAGGTTTGAAGCCGAAAGTGCCAAAAAATACCTATGCCATGCGATATGTTGCCGGACAGCCAGCGGAGCGAATTTTACCGCCGGGGTCTTTCGCGAGCATCGGCAAAGCGTTGCCTGCAGGTGTGCCTTTAAGCAGCGACGAAAAAATCCGTGTGCTGGTATGGAATATCTTTAAGCAGCAGCGCGCCGAATGGTTATCGGTGCTGCAGAGTTTTGGCAAAGACGCGCATCTCGTGCTGTTACAGGAAGCGCAAACCACACCGGAACTCGTCAGGTTTGCGACCACTAACTATCTTGCTGCCGATCAGGTTCCCGCGTTTGTGCTGCCGCAACATCCCTCTGGCGTCATGACGCTTTCGTCCGCTCACCCGGTCTATTGCTGCCCATTACGTGAGCGGGAACCGATTTTACGGCTGGCGAAATCAGCGTTGGTCACCGTGTACCCGCTGCCTGATTTACGTAACCTGATGGTAGTGAATGTCCATGCGGTGAATTTCAGTCTGGGCGTGGATGTCTACAGCAAGCAGTTGTTGCCGATTGGCGATCAGATTATGCGCCACGCCGGACCTGTGATTATGGCAGGGGATTTCAACGCCTGGAGCCGGCCGAGGATGAATGCGCTCTATCGCTTTACGCGTGATATGTCGTTGCGACAGGTTCGTTTTACCGATGACAATCGCCGCCGCGCCTTTGGTCGTCCGCTGGATTTTGTTTTCTATCGTGGTTTGAATGTGCAGGAAGCGTCAGTGCTGGTCACGCGCGCATCGGATCACAACCCGCTGCTGGTGGAATTTACCCCAGGTAAACCGGCTTGAGGGGTGACAAGCAGGCAATAACTGGCTTAAAGCTGAAAGCTTTCCGGAACGCCCAGCCTGGCTGGGGGCCTTCTATGGACAAAAAAAAGCACCGTGGGGAAACGGTGCTTTTTTATCGGTTTGTATCAGGAATCCGGTGTGGCGCTGTTCTTAACAAACAGGGTCAGCTGATCGCCTGGCTGCAGATTATCGGTATCGTTATTCCAGCGCATCACATCCTGGATGTTCACGCCGTGACGTTTCGCAATACTCGATAACGAATCACCTTTGCGTACGCGATAAGTAATACTATCGCTGTTGCTGGCGAGACGCTGCGCGCTGCTACCTGCGCCTACCGTCAGACTCTGGCCCACTTTCAGGTTCGAACCGCGCAGGTTATTCCACTGCTGGATATCCTTTGCGCTAACGCCGAGACGCGCCGCGATGGCGGAAAGCGTATCGCCTGAGCGAACCTTGTAGCTCCGGCCTGTCAGCGGGGTGTTATCCGCCAGCTGGGTTGGCTGTACGGCGGCGATTTCGCCTGATGCCAGCGATTCACGCAGTTGATCGGCGTGTTTCTTCGGCACCATCACGTACTGCGGACCCGCTGAACCTAACGTCGAACCTTTAACGCCAGCGTTAAACGTTTTCAGTTTGTTCACCGAAATCCCGGCCATTTCCGCCAACTGATCGACCTCAACCGGGCTGCTCAGTCTGACTCGCGCCAGCGCACGGCTTTCGTCTGGTGTTGGCAGACTCACGCCATAGCGCTTACTGTTTTTGAGAATATCGCTCAAAGCCAGCATTTTAGGCACGTAAATCTTGGTTTCCTGCGGCAATGAAAGCGACCAGAAATCGGTGGGTTTACCCCGCGATTTATTGGCTTTCATCGCTTTCAACACGCGACCTTCACCGCTGTTATAAGCAGCGACTGTCAGTAACCAGTCGCCGTCAAACATGCGGTTAAGACGCTGCATCATGTCAAGCGCGGCCGTGGTAGAGGCCACAATGTCACGACGCGCATCGTAGCTGCGAGTCTGCTTTAAACCATAATTTCGCCCGGTGCTCGGTATGATCTGCCAAATGCCTGCGGCATTGGCGCCAGACGTCGCGTGTGGGTCAAAAGCGCTCTCCACTATGGGTAGTAGTACCAGTTCCATGGGCATGTTACGTTTTTTAACTTGCCCTGCTATCCAGTACATATACGGCTCTGCCCGTAAAGTTACATCGTGGAGATAGCTCTTATTGCTTAAATACTTGAGTTTTTGTTCGCGAATCCGGGTATTTTCCGGAATTCCCATCTTTAGCTCGTCGCTAATGGAGGTCCACAAGTCACTGTTATTCTGGGCGGCGAATGTTCCATCGTCCATCCACCGCGCCTGACTAGTAAACTTCCCTGCTTCCCCTTGACCAGCTGCAGAAAGGCTCTGTGCATGCTGTTGTACCGTACCGTCATGGTTAGACGCCTGGCACCCAGCAAGCAAGACAGAGGCGAATAAGATCGCTTTTGCCTTCATGTGTGTGTCAATAGTAGTTGCTTAAAAGACGAGCGATAATAACGGCGTCGTCTTTAAAAGGCAACCCGGAAATATCAGAAGTTATCTTTCTTTGACCTTAACCATGCGAAACGCTCCTCTGGGTGTTGCAACTTTGTTTCTTGGTTAATTACATCAATTAAATCAGTGTCTTCCGTGCGTAAAAATAAATTAATTTGTCGTTCATTTTTCAGAATTACGGGGAGTGTTTTTTGATTTTTCGCACGTAACTCATTAACTTTTCGATAATATTCGTTAAGTGCAGGATCCTTCGGTAAGATGCTGATCGCAAACTTCATATTCCCTAAAGTATATTCGTGTGCACAGCAAATCACCGTATCATCCGGAAGCGCATTAATCTTACAAAAGGATTGATACATCTGGCTTGCCGTCCCTTCAAATAATCTCCCACAGCCACCCGAAAAGAGTGTGTCGCCGCAAAATAGATAAGGAGAACTGAAGAAACAGATATGTCCTAAAGTGTGACCTGGCGTGGCAAAGACGGAAAAATCATGTCCTAAAACGGAGATAACGTCCCCCTCTTTAACGATCTGTGTGGTTCCTTTATCTTGCGTTTCCTCCGGCCCATAAACCACCACATCAGGGAAATGTTGACGCAACGCTTTCACACCGCCAACATGGTCGTTGTGATGATGAGTAAGCAAGATAGCTTCCGGTTGCCACTGGTTTTCTTCTAATGCGCGTAATACCGGTGCGGCTTCGCCTGGATCGACAATCAGGCAGCGGCCATCATCATTGTTCAGCACCCAGATGTAGTTATCCTGGAATGCCGGAATACTGTTAAGATTCATAAATTACCTCTCAAAGCGTAGCGGAAGGTTGTGATGAAACCGGCAAGGACTCCTAAGACATTGGTCGCACCGGCAAGCTGGGGCGATTTACCTAAAGGCGCGTATTACCGCGAAGCGCTGGAAGGAGAACTTAAGCCGTGGTTTGCAAAAATGTATGGATTTCATTTGCTTAAGATCGGCAATCTGAGCGCGGAAATCAATGCCGAAAGCTGCGCTATTTCCCACCAGGTCAATGTTTCCCTTAGCGGCGAACCAGCGCAGGTCAGAGCCGATCCGCTGCATTTACCGTTCGCAGAGAAATCGGTGGATGCCTGCTTGCTGGCACATACGCTTCCCTGGTGTACCGATCCGCATCGGCTATTGCAGGAAGTAGATCGCGTGTTAATTGACGACGGCTGGCTGGTAATGAGCGGTTTCAACCCGATTAGCCTGCTTGGGCTTTGCAAAGCGGTTCCTTTTGCGCGCCGATCACCCGCGGTAAAAAGCCGGATGTTCACCCTGATGCGCCAGTTTGACTGGCTGTCGTTGCTCAATTTCGAGGTGTTACATTATAGCCGCTTTCGCGTCCTGCCCTGGACGAAACAGGGCGGGAAACTGCTTAGCACGCATTTACCGGCTTTGGGTTGTATGCAGCTTATTGTTGCGCGCAAACGCACCATTCCGCTTACGCTAAACCCCATGAAGTCGAGCCTCAGCAAACCCCGGGTTCGCCAGCCCGTGGGGGCGACCCGCCAGTCTTAACTCTCGGGCTGATAGCCCACATCTTCCTGCGTTGGGTTCATCGCGGCGGCGCGCGCCAGTTCATCGCAACGTTCGTTTTCCGGGTGACCTGCGTGGCCTTTAACCCATTCCCAGCGGATTTGATGTTGGCTCAACGCCGCATCGAGTCGCTTCCAGAGATCGACATTCTTGACCGGTTTTTTTTCCGCTGTTTTCCAGCCACGCTTTTTCCAGTTATGGATCCACTGCGTGATCCCCTGGCGCACATACTGGCTATCGGTACTGAGCACCACTTCGCAATGCTCTTTTAACGCTTCCAGTGCGACAATAGCCGCCATCAGTTCCATCCGGTTATTGGTGGTGAGACGGTAGCCTTCGCTAAACAATCTTTCATGCTGACGATAGCGTAAAATCGCCCCGTAACCGCCCGGACCCGGGTTGCCAAGACAAGATCCGTCGGTGAAAATTTCTACCTGTTTAAGCATCTCTGGTAGACTTCCTGTGTTTAAAACGACAAGTCTGACATAAATGGCCGCTATGAGCACAGCAATTACACGACAGATCGTCCTCGATACCGAAACCACCGGTATGAACCAGATTGGCGCCCACTATGAAGGGCACAAGATTATTGAGATCGGTGCGGTGGAGGTGATCAACCGCCGCCTGACCGGTAACAACTTCCATATTTATCTCAAGCCTGACCGGCTGGTGGATCCGGAAGCGTTTGGCGTTCACGGTATCGCCGACGAATTCCTGCTCGATAAACCGACCTTTGCCGACATCGCCGATGAGTTTATTGAGTATATCCGCGGTGCGGAGCTGGTCATTCACAACGCGTCGTTTGATATCGGCTTTATGGACTACGAGTTCAGCAAGCTGAACCGCGATATTCCAAAAACCGAAACGTTTTGCAAAATTACCGACAGCCTGGCGCTGGCGCGTAAAATGTTCCCCGGCAAGCGTAACAGCCTTGATGCGCTCTGCGCGCGTTACGAAATAGACAACAGCAAACGTACGCTGCACGGCGCATTACTCGACTCCCAAATCCTTGCTGATGTCTATCTGATGATGACCGGCGGCCAGACATCGATGAAATTTGCGATGGAAGGCGAAGGGCAAACGCAAACAGGCGATGCGGGGATCCAGCGTGTTGTTCGTCAGGCAAACCGCTTGCGCGTGGTTTTAGCCAGTGATGAGGAGCTGATGGCCCATGAATCACGGCTCGATTTAGTGCAGAAGAAGGGCGGAAGCTGCCTGTGGCGCGGGTAAAACCGTTTTGTTAACGCAGGATAATCGCCGCACGGGTGATTTTTGCAGCAAACAATTCAAAACGATGGAAAAAGCGTTGACGACACCAGGTGCAATCCGTAATATGCGCCTCGTTCCCTAACAGGAACACAACGCGGAGCGGTAGTTCAGTCGGTTAGAATACCTGCCTGTCACGCAGGGGGTCGCGGGTTCGAGTCCCGTCCGTTCCGCCACTATTCAGAAGGCCTGAATCAGCAATGATTCAGGCCTTCGTCGTTTCTACTCCTTTGCCGCCACGCGCTGAGCGGTAAATGTGCTGCTCACACCTTCGCGTTCGTTACGCGCCAGAAAGCGGTAGCATCCCGCCCCGAGGAACGCGCCAATAAACCAGCTAAAGTTGGCCACTTCATGCAGTGCCGGAATAAAGCTAATAATCAGCCCAACCGCCACTGATGGCGCCAGCGCAGCAATCGCTTTCGGGTTAAAGCCGTTTTTGTACCAGTAACGCCCGTTTGGCGAGTCGGTAAACAGATCGTCGACAAACACATTTCCGCGTTTAATCAGATAAAAATCGGTCAGTAAAATACCGAACAACGGGCCAATAAACGCGCCGAGCACATCCAGCGTGTAGTGGATCAACTCCGGAGACTGGAACAAATTCCACGGCGTCAGCAGTACCGAGCCGACCGCCGCGATCATCCCGCCGGTACGAAAACTGATTTTTTGCGGGGAACAGTTAGAAAAATCGAAGGCCGGGGAGACGAAGTTCGCCACAATATTGATGCCGATGGTGGCGGTGATCATCGTCAGCAGGCCAATTGCCATCGCCAGGCTGCTACCAACATGGCTCACTGTTTCGATAGGATCGGTGATCATCTTGCCAAACAGCGATTGGGTCCCGGAAACAATCACCACTGTGACAATGGAAAACAGCAGGAAGTTAAACGGCAGTCCCCAGCGGTTGCCGCGGCGGATCTCCTGCATGCTTTTACCGTAGCGGGAAAAATCGCCAAAATTGAGCAGCGGGCCGGAGAAGTAAGAAACCACTAACGCCGTTGCGGTGATCATCTGCCAGGTTTGCTCACCGGCCGTCAGTTGTTTGCTGGCGAGGGTAAAAGAGATGCCATCGAAACCCGTTTGCCAGAGGATCCATCCCGCCAGCGCCATCATCACCACGTATACCGCCGGACCGGCGATATCGATAAAGCGTTTAATCGCACTCATCCCGTGCCAGAACACCAGCGCTTGCAGCACCCACATAATACCGAAACAGAGCCAGCCCAAATGTGACAGGCCAAGGAAATGACCGTTGGTCAGGGGAGTAAGGGCGGGCCAAAACTTCAGGATCACCAGCATCAACGCGTTGGCGGCCAGATAGGTCTGAATGCCGTACCACGCAAACGCAATCAACCCGCGGATCACCGCCGGGATATTCGCGCCGAACACGCCAAATGCCTGACGGCAGATCACCGCATATGGCACACCGGCCATTTGGCTCGGTTTCGCCACCAGGTTTGCGCACAGCTGCACAATACAGATCCCCAACAGCAGGCAAAGTAGCACCTGCCAGCTGGCAAGCCCTAAGGCGAAGAAGCTGGCGGCGACCACATAGCCGCCCATGCTATGCACATCGGACATCCAGAAAGAGAAAATATTGTACCAGCTCCAGGTCTGATGGCGGGTCGGCGCTAAATCTTCATTGGTCAGGCGCGGGCTGTAGCGGGCATCGTAATTTGGTTCAAGGTTTGGCATGGATTCTGCTCCTCTGAATACAGATAGTGACGTGTTGTCTGCTATCCCTCATTGCATTAACCAGGCCAGGTTTTAATTTTTTGTATACAAAATAAATTAACGGTGTATACAAAAATAGATGAATTGAGTAACAAAGGAATTGCGCTATGAACCAGCAAATAGGGCTGCGAACCCCTGCAGATCTGGAAGATAAAGAGCATGTCATTTGGCAATCGTTAATGACCGCCATCGTTGAACATCAATTGCCACCGGGAAGTAAACTGCCGGAAGAGGCGCTGGCGGAAGTTTTTGGCGTCAGCCGTACCGGGATTCGCAAAGTCTTAACCCGCCTTGCGACGGTGCAAATGATCACCATGACGCCCAGACGTGGTGCATTTGTCGCCAACCCCGGCGTTGAAGAGTCAAAAGCTATCTTTACTACCCGTAAAATGATCGAATGCGCCAACCTGCCGCTGGTGCTGGAACATCTTCAGCCGCCACACCTTGCCGGGCTGGAAAACATCATCGCGCAGGAAGAAGAGGCGCATCAAAACCATGATGGCGCGGCGGCTATCCGCCACTCTGCGGCTTTCCATATCCAGCTGCAGGCCATTTCCGGTAATGCGGTGGTGACTGACATTATTACCACGCTGGCGCAGCGTTCGTCGCTGGTGATAGCCGCCTGGGGCACGCCCTGGCAGCGCGGTTGCCGCTGTGACGATCATGACCAACTGGTTACGCTGCTGCGTAAAAAGGATCTGCCGGGGCTCAGTGATGCGATGGCCCACCATTTTGATCACATTGTTTCCAGCCTGCGCTTTGAGCGCAGCGGCGAGACAGTGCCGGACTTCGCCCGCCTGTTTGGTGCGCCAGGAGAACACTGATGAGCCAGTTTTGTATACAAGTTATCAATCCCAATACCAGCCCGGAAATGACCGCCACCATCGCCAGCGCGGCGCGCAGCGTGGCGTCGCCTGGCACCACCATTCTCGCCAGTTGCCCCTCGCAGGGAGTGGAATCAATCGAAGGACATTTTGATGAAGCTATTGCGGCGATTGGCGTGCTGGAGCAAATCAAACAGGGTAAAACCCAGGGCGCACAGGGACACGTGATTGCCTGTTTTGGCGACCCCGGATTACTGGCGGCGCGCGAGCTGGCGCGCGGGCCGGTTATCGGTATTGCTGAAGCGGCTATGCACGTGGCAACGCTTGTGGCGACGCGGTTCTCGATTGTTACCACGCTGCCACGCACGGTGATTATCGCCCGTCATTTATTGCGCCAGTATGGCTTCGAACATCACTGCGCCGCGCTGCATGCTATCGATTTACCGGTACTGGCGCTGGAAGATGGCACGGGTCTTGCTCAGCAAAAGGTACGCGAACGTTGTATACAAGCTAAACGGGAAGATCATAGCGGTGCCATAGTGCTGGGCTGCGGCGGCATGGCGAACCTTGCCAGCGAGTTGACGCAAGAGCTTGGCATGCCAGTGATCGACGGCGTTACGGCCGCGGTGAAGATGGTGGAATCCCTTCTCGCGCTGGGGCTTGGCACCAGCAAATACGGCGATCTCGCGTATCCCAATAAAAAGCCGCTTTCAGGATGTTTCGAACAGCTTTGCTGAAAGCGGCCCCGTAAAGAGGTCGAATCAGCATGCAATCAGCAACGGACAAACCTTTCTGGCATTTCACCGCCAACTACCCCCGAGATATGGCGGGTTATGCGGGAAAACCGCCGCATGCCCGCTGGCCGGGCGGCGCGCGCATTGCCGTCCAGTTTGTCCTTAATTTTGAAGAGGGCGGCGAGAACCATGTGCTGCATGGTGACGCGGGTTCAGAGCAATTTTTGTCAGATATTATTGGCGCTGCCAGCTATCCCGCGCGGCATATGTCGATGGACTCGCTGTATGAGTATGGATCGCGAGCAGGGTTCTGGCGTATTCATCAGGCTTTTCAGCAACGTGGTCTGCCGCTCACGGTTTTTGGCGTGGCAATGGCGCTGGCGCGTAACCCGGAAATCGTCGAGGCGATCAAAGCGGCAGACTACGACGTGGTAAGCCACGGCTGGCGCTGGATCCATTATCAGGATCTTGATATTCAAACCGAACGCCAGCACATGCAGCAGGCGATTGAGATCCTGCAAACGCTGTTTGGCAAAAAGCCGCTTGGCTGGTACACCGGGCGCGACAGCCCAAACACCCGTAAGCTGGTGGTCGAGCAGGGCGATTTTCTCTACGACAGCGACTATTACGGCGATGATTTACCCTTCTGGACCACGGTGGAAGGGAAGCCGCATTTGATTGTGCCGTATACGCTTGATGCCAACGATATGCGCTTTGCCACGGCTCAGGGTTTTAACACCGCTGAACAGTTTTATACCTATCTGAAAGACAGTTTTGATGTGCTGTACGAAGAAGGGGCGTATGCGCCAAAGATGATGTCGATTGGCATGCACTGCCGCCTGCTCGGGCGGCCCGGGCGCTTTCGCGCACTGCAGCGTTTTCTTGATTACGTGCAAAGCCACAGCGATGTCTGGATCTGCCGTCGCCAGGATATCGCCGAACATTGGCTAAAGCACCATCCTTATAAGGGCTGAAATAAGGACTGAAGCAAAGCGAATAGCCCGCCACCGAGCGGGCTTTACTTAGCGTGTCAGCCGCAGCTGTTGTAAATTGCCGTCCAGTTGCAGATCCGTTTGCAGTCGCGCCACATCGCGACAGGTAAAGGCCATTGCTTTATGCGCTTCCAGTTTTTGCCGCCACTTTTCCGGCACGTCCGCAAGATTCTCGTACAATACTTCCAGCGTCGGGAAGGTGTTTAACAGTTGGGTGGCGCTTTTCGGGCCAATACCGGCAACGCCTGGCACTTTAGAACTGCTGATCCCCGCCAGCCCCCAGTAATCCGGCAATTGTTGCGGCGTGACACCATATTCCTGCGCGATAAAGGGCGCATCCAGCCAGCGTTTCTGAAAATAGTCGCGGATACGAATGGTTGGGGAAAGCAACTGGCAATAGCCTTTATCCGTGGAAACAATTGTCGCCTGCTGCCCGGCCTGCGCCATTTTTACCGCCAGCGTCGCGGCGAGATCGTCCGCTTCGTTACCCGGCGTGGCCCAGCAACGAATGCCGCGCTGTTCAAAAGCGCTGCGCAAAGCGGGCATCTCGGCATGCAGCGTCTCCGGCATGGGCGGTCGCCCGGCTTTATAGTCGGGTAATAACTGGTGACGCCAGCCCTGGCTGCGAGCCTCATCATCAAATACCGCCACAGCGTGCGTCGGCTGGCTGTGAACAACGAGCTGTTCCAGCGCGAGCAGGCAGGTGTCTACACAGGGCGATCCCTGTACCGCGTGGATCCGGCGGATAAGATTAAGCGCGTCGACAATTAACAGATGAGCCACAGATACCCTCCTTGAAATCGTGCCTAAGGGTAACATCGCGTGCGGCGTGAGGCTATGAAGCGGGGGATAATCAGGAAGATGCCTCGCAAAACGAGGCATCTGGCAGGGCTTAATCGCAGGTCACGATCTTCATCGCCAGCCCACCGCGTGAGGTTTCGCGGTACTTGGCGTTCATATCTTTCCCGGTTTCGTACATGGTTTCGATGACTTTATCCAGGCAGACGCGCGGCTCGCTGGTACGGCGCAGCGCCATACGTGCGGCGTTTACTGCTTTTACTGACGCAATGGCGTTGCGCTCGATGCACGGAACCTGTACCTGGCCTGCGACCGGATCGCAAGTCAGACCGAGGTTGTGTTCCATACCGATTTCCGCCGCGATGCAGACCTGCGCCGGGCTTGCGCCGAGCAGTTCCGCCAGGCCTGCGGCGGCCATCGAACAGGCAACACCCACTTCGCCCTGGCAGCCTACTTCCGCGCCGGAGATGGAGGCGTTCATTTTATAGAGCGAGCCAATCGCGCTGGCGACCAGCAGATAGCGAGCCAGTGAATTCGCGTTTACCTGACGAATAAACTTGTCGTAATAAGCCAGTACTGCCGGCACAATGCCACACGCGCCATTGGTTGGCGCAGTCACCACGCGACCACCGGCGGCGTTCTCTTCGTTAACCGCCAGCGCAAACATGTTGATCCAGTCGACGACCTGCATCGGATCTTTACTGGTGTTATCACTGCTGACCAGCATACGGCGCAGCGCCGCGGCGCGGCGCGGCACGCGTAATTTGCCCGGCAACACGCCTTCGGTGGTAATTCCGCGCTCAATACCGCCCTGCATCACTTCCCAGACGCGCGCGAGGTGCTGTTCCAGCTCCTCTTTGCTGTGCAGCGCCAGTTCGTTCTTCATCATCAGACCAGAGAGTGAAAGCCCGGTTTCCTGACAGTGACGTTGCAGATCCGCCGCATTTTTGTACGGATAAGGTACGGCGACAGGCGCGTTGTTGGTCTGGCCAAAATGTTCTTCGTCGACAATAAAACCGCCGCCGATGGAGTAATAGGTCTGGCTATAGAGAACCCTGTCGCCCGCGAGCGCGGTAATACGCATGCCGTTCTCATGCAGCGAGAGATTATCGGCATGGAAGTTCATGCATTGATCGACCGGAAACTCGACTTCGTGCTCGCCGTTAGCCAGCAGCAGGCGGCCGTGCGTGTTTACGTCCTGAATAAATCCTGGAATAGCATCGATATCAACGCTATCCGGCAGGTTACCCGCCAGACCCATAATGATAGCGATATCGGTATGGTGCCCTTTACCGGTCAGAGAGAGGGAACCGTAAACGTCTACCACTACACGGGTCACGTCGTGCAGCATGCGGCGAGCAATCAGATCATCAGTGAATTGTTTACCGGCTTTCATTGGGCCAACGGTATGCGAGCTGGAAGGGCCAATGCCGATTTTAAAAATATCGAATACGCTGATCATGACGCATTATCCATTGCAATGAGAGTCGCGCCGCCCGTGGAGAGCGGCGCGAAAGAGATTAGCTGAACAGAGAGTAGAAGATCGCGGAGATAGCGATAAGACCCATGATAACAATGAAGATGTTGCTGATTTTACCGCTGTATTTACGCATTGCCGGTACTTTGGCGATGGCGTACATCGGCATCAGGAACAGGATCATCGCGATAATCGGGCCGCCCAGAGTTTCAATCATTCCGAGGATGCTCGGGTTCCAGGTTGCTACAGCCCAGGTGGTCAGCAGCATAAACAGCGCGGTAATGCGGTTCAGCTTGTTGATTTCGATGCTTTTACCTTTGCCACGCAGGGACTTGATCACCATACCGTTGAAACCTTCACGCGCACCCAGATAGTGGCCGAGGAAAGATTTGGTGATGGCGATCATCGCAATGATCGGTGCCATCCAGGCGATGATCGGTGCATTAAAGTGGTTTGCCAGGTAAGAAAGAATCGAGATGTTCTGCTGTTTCGCCGATGCCAGGTCAGCCGGAGAAAGGCTCAGTACGCAGCTGAACACGAAGAACATTACCGTCAACACCATCATGATGTGTGCGAACGCCAGAATACGTGAACATTTGCTCTCTGCTTCGTTGCCGTACTCTTCACGTTTTGCTACCGCAAACGAGGAGATGATCGGCGAGTGGTTAAAGGAGAACACCATCACCGGAATAGCCAGCCACAAGGTCATCCACAGGCCGTTACCGGTCGCGGAAGTGCTGTTCAAAGACAGCGTGTCGAGTGCTGCGCCGTTCCACTGCGGGATCAGGTAAACCGCCAGCAACATCAGGGCGATAACAAACGGGAACACCAGAATACTCATCGCTTTTACAATCATCTGCTCGCCAAAACGCACGATGGTCATCATGCCGACAATCAGGATCAGCGACAGAATGGCGCGCGGCGGCGGCGTCATACCCAACTGGTGGGTCATAAAGCTGTCAACGGTGTTGGTGATCGCCACGCTGTAGACCAGCAGGATCGGGTAGATAGCGAAGAAGTAGAGCAGGGTAATCAGTTTACCCGCGCCGATACCGAAGTGCTCTTCAACCACCTCAGTGATGTCTTCACCCGGGTTTTTACCCGACAGCACAAAGCGAGTCAGACCGCGGTGTGCGAAGTAAGTCATTGGGAAAGCGAGGATGGCCATGATGATCAGCGGAATTAAACCGCCAACGCCGGCGTTAATTGGCAGGAACAGTACACCAGCGCCGATGGCAGTACCGTACAGGCCCAGCATCCACATGGTATCCGTTTTGCGCCATGAACTTCGTGTAGCCGATGTGGCCAGCGTACTGGTTTGAGTGGTTTCCATTTATAAATCTCCTGGGAAAAGCAAAATGCTGGCATGACGGGCGAATAAAATGCCTGACAGGCTGGCGGTAATATTAAATTCGGTCAATCACGGTTTTTTTATAATTTCTTTCCGCAATTATTTGCGGCGGAAAGATACATTTATGTTATGACTCTATCAGTGATCGGGATCGCAATTGCAATAAATCACTTTTTATGTGGATATATTTAGACCATCTCTCTGCTTAATGATCGAGAGATGAAATTTATGGGCGCGAAGGCTATCACCAGCAAGATTTGCGATCAAACGCACACCGCTGAAAGACGATAAATGCCCTGTAAAAAACCGCTATCGCAGTGATTTATCGGCGTTTGAGGAGCGCTGTAACATATGAATATGCTGGTGATAGGAGTGCGAGTTATACAGGGAAAAAATCCGAGGTATAAGGGCGACTTATGCGTCGCCCTGGAAGATCAGGCGCAGATTTCGTAGCAAGGAATGTACGCGCTGCCTGGCAGTTTCATACGATGCTGGGCGACAAAGCCCTGTAGCAGGTCATCCATACGGCGCATCATGTCGCTATCGCCATGAATTTTATACGGGCCGAACTCCTCAATCGCCCGAATGCCGTGCTCTTTCACGTTACCCGCCACGATGCCTGAGAACGCCCGGCGCAGATCCGCCGCTAACGTTTCCACCGGCTGATCCGGATAAAGTTTCAGGTTAGCCATATTTTCGTGCGTCGGTTCAAACGGCACCTGCAGATCCGGCGCGATACGGATAGACCAGTTGAAACTATAGGCATCCCCGGTTTCACGACGGTTCTCTTTCACGCGCGGCATCGCTTTTTTCATCTGCCGCGCCACTTCAGCCGCATCATTAATGATGATGGTGTAGTGTTGTCGCGCGGCTTCGCCCAGCGTGTTAACGATAAATTCGTCCAGCACACGGAAATAGTCCGCACTCTCTTTTGGCCCGGTCAGGATCAGCGGTAGTACCTGGTTTTTGTTGGCCGGGTTCATCAAAATCCCCAGCAGATACAACAACTCTTCCGCCGTGCCTACGCCACCCGGGAAGATGATGATGCCGTGCGCGATACGGACAAACGCTTCCAGACGTTTTTCAATATCCGGCATGATGATCAGTTCGTTGACCAGCGGGTTTGGCGGTTCAGCGGCAATGATCGACGGTTCGGTCATGCCAATAAAACGGCCCTCTTTATAACGTTGCTGCGCGTGACCGACGGCGGCACCTTTCATGGGCGCTTCCATCGCGCCTGGGCCACAGCCCGTACAGATGTTCAGCTCACGCAGGCCAAGCTGGGTTCCCACGCGGCGCGCGTAGAGGTACTCGGTTTCGTTAATCGAGTGGCCGCCCCAGCAGACCACCATGCTCGGCGCTTCGCCGACATGCAGCGCGCGGGCGTTACGCAAAATGGAAAACACCAGGTTGGTGATATGAATGGAGCTTTCCAGATTTAAATGCTGAACGCGTCCGGCGTTATGTATCTGTCCATTAACGAAGAGAATGTCGCGCAGAACAGCAAACAGGTTGGCCTGCAGCGAGCGGATAATGCGCCCGTCGACAAAGGCCTCTTCCGGTGGGTTGATCAACTCCAGCTTTACGCCGCGTTCACGGCGTAACACGTTGATATCAAAACTTTCGTTACGGGAGAGCAGCTCTTTGCTGCTGTCGGTCTGGCTCCCTGAGTTCAGTACAGCGAGCGAGCAGTTGCGAAACAGTTGATACAGGTCACTGCTGGCCGTGCGTTTAAGCATATCGACTTCCAGCTGCGACAGCATATCCATTGAGCCAAGCGGGCTAATATGTGTAATCAAGTGAACTCCTTACGGGACGAAAATTTTATCTTTCCCGTGATTACAATAGCCCTGGCTTATGACGTTTAACAACCTGTCGCGTGGGATCTTCCACGCAGAGCGATAAAAAGTTGTGATTTACTGGCGTACTAACCGACCGGTTGCAGGGACAAAATCGGTATTGGTGCGCCACGGATTGATATCCAGCCCGCCGCGTCGGGTATAGCGCGCGTACACGCTCAGGCTTTCAGGCTGGCAGAAACGCAGAATATCCGAGAAGATGCGCTCGACACATTGTTCATGAAATTCATTGTGATGACGGAAAGAGACCAGGTAGCGCAGCAATTTTTCACGGTCGATTTGCGCGCCGCGATACTGGATTTGCACTGAGCCCCAATCTGGCTGGTGGGTGATCAGGCAGTTCGATTTTAATAAATGGCTGACCAGCGTCTCTTCCACAACCTTTCCGCTGGCGGCATCGGTTAACAGCGCGGCGTCAAATTCGTAATTTGCGATCTCAATATCCTGGTCGTCGATACAGACCCCAGGGAAATGCGCAATCGGCTGCCCTTCCAGCTCATCAATGCGATAAAGCACCACGTTCACGGCGCCTTGCGCGCAGGCGCTTAAATCACGTTGCAACGTGTCGTGTACCTCTTGCCAGCTGGCAAAACGTGTCTGGTTAAAACTGTTGAGATAGAGCTTGAAGCTTTTCGATTCCACCAAATTGACGCTGGCGTGATCCAGCTCAACGTGGCCAACCGCCACCTGCGGCAAACCCTTCGCATTGAGCCAGGAGAGCTCATACAACGTCCAGATATCCGCGCCGCGAAAAGGCAAGCTGTCGGCTTTTAAGCCTAACGGATCGCGGTTTAACGAACGGGGAACGCCTTGCAGCAAGCTGGCGTCATAGGTGTCGCGGTAATCGGTGGTTTTGCCAAGCGTCAGGCCAGCCAGCGCCTGATGGTTATCATAAGAGGACATGTTTCATCGCCATTTTGCAGGTAAACTATGACGCAGAGTTTATCCTGGCTTATGTGAAGAGAGAAATCGGTGGAAAAAGAGACGGCGCATGCCCTGAAAGCCTTTACGGAACGTTACTGTAATGCGTGGCACACACAGCGAGACAGCTGGCCGCAAAGCGAAGCGCTTTACGGTATTCCCTCGCCGTGCATTATTTCTTCCACCGACAAATACGTTATCTGGCAGCCAAAACCGTTCGTACCAGAACGAAATGTAAACCCAATTGAACAGGCCATGGAAATTGTGGTACAAACGCCGCTCCATACCTTTTACACCACACAATTTGCCGGTGATATGACCGCGCGTTTTGGCGAACTGACGCTGACGCTGCTGCAAACGTGGAGTGAGGATGACTTCGTGCGTATGCAGGAAAATCTGATTGGTCACCTGGTTACGCAAAAAAGACTGAAGTTATCGCCTACACTTTTTATTGCTACGCTCGACAGCGAACTGGATGTGATTTCGCTGTGTAACCTGAGCGGCGAAGTGGTGAAAGAGACGCTGGGTACGCGTCAGCGCACCGTTCTCGCCCCAAGCCTCGCGGCATTCCTCGACCAGCTCGAACCCGTTGTGTAATCCTCAATACTACTCATCTTGTGAGAGATCTCTTACACGACCTGTAAGAGATCGCCAGGTCTTTTTCCATAATTCTGATGCGCCTTCTCATTCATAATTAATATAAATCATGAGGTTAATCTAAAACCCTTTTCCTGTTGTGGTTTCATTCAAAGCTGAATTTGTGTTAAGTCTTCTTGTAAGACGTCACGGAATCGGTGATTCTATCTGTGTCGACACGGAGTCTGACAACGAAGCGTACATCAGGATGATGTTGTTTCGAGGACTCACCAGGACGGTGCTGCAAGGAAAGGCTTCAGGACGAAGCAAAGGGACATCGCTGGAATGCGTTAACGGACACCTCCAGGACGGAGAATGAGAGCCGGTAAGGATACCCGGCAGATCAGGAAGATCCAGGACACGCTTTACGGATGAGGCCAAGTCACATCGGGGTGGTGTGAGCAAGATGCGCTGTTTAAGGATGAACGGGTCAGGAGACCGCAGGAAAAGTTTTCATGGATGAGCAGGGAGCATACGAGTAGCGGGACTGCTGCGAAACGAACCGGGAGCACTGTTTTTACAGTGCTCCCTTTTTTTATTTGTTCCGCTCTTTGGTATGCTGCGCGCCAGTCTGATTATTCCGGGGGTTTATATGACTCAACATCAACGTGTGCGTGAGCAACTTCATCTTCTCGAAGCGCAACTGCGCGAACAGAATCTTTGGCAAACCAACGCGCCAGCGGCAAGCGCCTTTGAAAGCACGCAGCCTTTTTGCATGGATACCCTTGAGCCATTCGAATGGCTGCAATGGGTGCTTATTCCGCGTATGCACGCTCTGCTGGATAGTCAACAGCCTTTGCCGCAGGCATTCGCCATCGCGCCATACTATGAAATTGCCCTTGAGGCGACCCATCCGTCCCGTGAAGTGATGCTGGTGCATTTACAGCAGCTCGATGCGCTGTTCAGCGACGAAAACGCCTGATGCTGGAGATTATTTACCAGGATGAGTGGCTGGTGGCGGTGAATAAACCTTCCGGCTGGCTGGTTCACCGTAGCTGGTTAGATCGCGATGAAAAAGTGGTGGTCATGCAAACGGTGCGTGACCAAATCGGCCAGCACGTTTTTACTGCCCATCGCCTCGACAGGCCCACTTCCGGCGTGTTGTTAATGGGCTTATCCAGCGAGGCCGGTCGCCGCTTAGCACAGCAATTTGAGCAACATCAGATGCAAAAACGCTATCACGCCATTGTGCGTGGCTGGCTAATGGAAGAGGCGTTGCTGGATTATCCGCTGGCCGAAGAGCTGGATAAAGTGGCCGACAAGTTCGCCCGTGCCGATAAAGAGGCGCAGCCAGCCGTAACGTACTATCGCGGGCTGGCTACGTGCGAAATGCCAGTGGCGACGAGCAAATTTCCCACCACGCGCTATGGTCTGGTTGAACTGGAACCGAAAACGGGCCGCAAGCACCAATTGCGTCGCCATCTGGCGCATTTGCGCCATCCGATTATTGGCGACAGTAAACACGGCGATTTGCGGCAAAATCGTAGCGCGGCGGAACACTTTGGCTGCAACCGCTTGATGCTGCATGCCAGCCAGTTAACGCTCACTCACCCTTTTACCGGCGAGCCGTTAACGATCCGCGCCGGGCTGGATGAAACCTGGATGGGCGCGCTGTCGCACTTTGGCTGGCGCGGGCTTCTCCCTGAAAATGAAAGGGTTGAGTTCTTGCCAGTGAGCCGCCAGGATGAGGGCAATCTGGAATCACGCAAGGAGTGATGAGCTATGGCGAAGGTCGGAATTTTTGTTGGCACCATGTACGGCAATTCGCTGCTGGTGGCGGAAGAAGCGCAGGAGATCTTACAGGCGCAGGGCCACAAGGCGACGGTATTTGAAGATCCCGAAGCCAGCGACTGGGAAAACAACAAAGGCAATTACGCGCTGATAGTGACCTCCACGACCGGTCAGGGCGATTTGCCGGAAAGTATTGCGCCGCTGTTCCATTATCTGCGCGATACCGTGGGGTATCAGCCTGATCTGCACTATGGCGTGATTGCCCTGGGCGATAGCACATACGCCCATTTCTGCGGCGGGGGTAAGCAGTTTGATGCCCTGCTGCAAGAGCAAGGTGCACAGCGTATCGGCGAGATGTTGCTGATTGACGCCAGCGAAGACCCGGAACCTGAAACCGTCTCTAATCCGTGGGTTGAGCACTGGGCGACCCTGCTGAAATAAGCTGTCTTCCTCTCCGTACGCGGGGAGGAAACCTCTCTTTTTGCCGCGTCAAGCGACGCATTTCACACTCTTTAACGCTGCCTCTCTTTTGACCACCTTCGGTCTGCTCCATTTTCATTTCCGTGAAGTACTCCCCATCCGCCTGGGCTAATGCCTTAAAGGGCATAGCCGCGCCCGGCGAATGTTGTGTTGTTGCACGGTGAGAGTTGAAAAGGCGCTCCATATACTTTTTCTCGCCAGTAAAAAAAACGCGGCCCGCCGGGTGTGGCAAACCCGGCAGGAGCAGCAAAAACACAATGACATCATCCTGTCTTCCCCTACAGGTTGCGCCGTACAGGATGAATGGACAAAAGAACATTTATGCTTCGGGAGTACAACCATGAGTACATTTAGCCAGGCGGCGAGCGGCGCTGAAAAGCGTACCAACGCCCGCTACTGGATAGTGGTGATGCTGTTTATCGTCACATCCTTCAACTATGGCGATCGCGCCACGTTGTCGATTGCCGGTTCAGAGATGTCCAAAGCGATAGGCCTGGATCCGGTCGGTATGGGTTATGTTTTCTCCGCGTTTTCCTGGGCTTATGTGATTGGCCAGATACCGGGCGGCTGGTTGCTTGACCGCTTCGGATCAAAACGCGTCTATTTCTGGTCTATCTTCACCTGGTCGCTGTTTACCTTGCTGCAAGGTTTCGTCGATATCTTTAGCGGCTTCGGCATCATCGTTGCGCTCTTCACCCTGCGCTTTATGGTCGGTCTGGCCGAATCTCCTTCCTTCCCGGGCAACAGCCGCATCGTTGCAGCCTGGTTCCCGGCGCAGGAGAGGGGCACGGCGGTGGCGATTTTTAACTCCGCGCAATACTTCGCGACGGTGATCTTCGCGCCGATCATGGGCTGGCTGACGCACGCCGTGGGCTGGTCACATGTGTTCTTCTTTATGGGCGGTCTTGGCATTTTCATCAGCTTCCTGTGGCAGAAAATGATCCACGAGCCGAACCAGCATCCGGGCGTAAACAAAAAAGAGCTGGAGTACATTGCTGAAGGTGGCGCACTGATCAATATGGATCAGGCGAAAAGCGCGCACCATGTTCCATTCTCAGAAAAATGGGGACAGATCAAACAGCTGCTGGGTTCCCGCATGATGATCGGCGTCTATCTGGGCCAGTACTGTATTAACGCCCTGACCTATTTCTTTATCACCTGGTTCCCGGTTTATCTGGTGCAGGCACGCGGCATGTCGATTTTGAAAGCAGGTTTTGTTGCTTCAATCCCGGCGATCTGCGGCTTTGTGGGGGGCGTACTGGGCGGGATTATTTCCGACTGGTTAATGCGCCGTTACGGCTCGCTGAACGTGGCGCGTAAGACGCCAATTGTATTGGGAATGCTGCTCTCCATGAGCATGGTGTTCTGTAACTACACCAACTCCGAAACGCTGATTATTGCTTTCATGGCGCTGGCTTTCTTCGGTAAAGGTATCGGTGCGCTGGGCTGGGCGGTGATGGCAGATACCGCGCCGAAAGAGATCAGCGGCCTGAGCGGCGGTCTGTTCAACATGTTCGGCAATATCTCCGGCATCGTGACGCCGATTGCCATTGGCTACATCGTCGGCACGACCGGCTCGTTTAACGGCGCGCTGATTTATGTCGGTATCCATGCGCTGGTGGCGGTACTGAGTTACCTGGTTCTGGTGGGGGATATCAAGCGTATCGTGCTGAAACCTGTGACAGGACGTGAATGATGAACACACAAGCAAGTCCCATTATCACCGACATGAAGGTCATTCCGGTGGCCGGGCATGACAGCATGCTGATGAACATCGGTGGCGCGCATAACGCTTACTTCACCCGCAACATCGTGGTGCTCACCGACAACGCCGGCAACACTGGCGTCGGTGAAGCGCCGGGCGGCGACGTGATCTACAAAACATTGGTTGACGCCACGCCGATGGTGGTGGGGCAGGAAGTGGCGCGATTGAATAAAGTGGTGCAGCGCGTACACAAAGGCAACCAGGCGGCGGATTTCGACACTTTCGGAAAAGGTGCCTGGACGTTTGAGCTGCGCGTGAATGCGGTGGCGGCACTGGAAGCCGCTCTGCTGGATCTGTTAGGCAAAGCGCTGAATGTCCCGGTGTGCGAACTGCTTGGCCCCGGTAAACAGCGCGATGCGGTAACGGTGCTCGGTTATCTGTTTTATGTCGGCGATCGTACCAAAACCGATCTGCCATACCTGGCCGCGACGCCTGGCAGCCATGAGTGGTATCACCTGCGTCATCAGGAAGCGATGAACAGCGATGCGGTCGTGCGCCTGGCAGAAGCGTCGCAGGATCGCTACGGCTTTAAAGATTTCAAACTCAAGGGCGGCGTACTGCCGGGCGAAAAAGAGATCGACACCGTGCGGGCGCTGAAAAAACGCTTCCCGGAGGCACGCATCACGGTTGATCCCAACGGCGCCTGGCTGCTCGACGAAGCTATCAGCCTGTGCAAAGGCCTTAATGATGTGTTGACCTACGCGGAAGATCCGTGCGGCGCGGAACAGGGCTTTTCCGGGCGTGAAGTGATGGCGGAGTTCCGCCGCACCACCGGCTTGCCGGTAGCGACCAATATGATTGCCACCAACTGGCGTGAAATGGGCCATGCGGTGATGTTAAACGCGGTGGATATCCCGCTGGCGGATCCGCACTTCTGGACGCTTTCCGGCGCGGTACGCGTGGCGCAACTGTGCGACGACTGGGGATTAACCTGGGGCTGCCACTCCAACAACCATTTCGATATCTCGCTGGCGATGTTCACCCACGTTGGCGCGGCAGCACCGGGAACGCCGACCGCCATCGACACGCACTGGATCTGGCAGGAGGGAGACGCACGCCTGACCAAACAGCCGCTGGAGATCCGCCAGGGGAAAATCGCCGTACCCGATGCGCCAGGCCTTGGTGTAGAGATCGACTGGACGCAAATCGAAAAAGCGCACGCGGCATACAAAACGCTGCCCGGCGGCGCGCGCAATGACGCAGGCCCGATGCAGTACCTCATCCCAGGCTGGACGTTTGACAAAAAACGCCCCGTTTTTGGACGTCATTGATAGACCAAAAGGATTAAAAAAAATGAGCACATACAGTTCGACACCCGTTGTCTCCTCCATGCAGGTTATCCCGGTTGCGGGCCACGACAGCATGTTGATGAACCTGAGCGGCGCGCACGCCCCGTTCTTCACCCGCAATATCGTGGTGATTAAAGACAACGCCGGCCACACCGGTGTGGGGGAAATCCCCGGCGGCGAGAAAATCCGTCAAACGCTGGAAGACGCTATTCCGCTGGTGGTCGGTAAGACGCTGGGTGAGTACAAAAATATCCTCAACACCGTGCGCAATAACTTTGCCGACCGCGACGCCGGTGGCCGTGGCCTGCAAACTTTCGATCTGCGTACTACGATCCACGTGGTGACCGGCATTGAAGCGGCGATGCTTGATCTGCTCGGTCAGCACCTCGGTGTGAACGTCGCTTCCCTGCTTGGCGAGGGCCAGCAGCGCAGCGAAGTAGAGATGCTCGGTTACCTGTTCTTCGTTGGCGACAGCAAAAAAACGCCGCTGCCGTACCAGAGCCAGCCGGATGACAAGTGCGACTGGTATCGCGTGCGTCACGAAGAGGCGATGACGCCGGATCGCGTAGTGCGTCTGGCAGAAGCCGCGTATGAGAAATATGGTTTTAACGATTTCAAACTGAAAGGCGGCGTGCTGGCGGGAATGGAAGAAGCCGAAGCGATTTCCGCGCTGGCAAAACGCTTCCCGCAGGCGCGCGTCACGCTCGATCCGAACGGTGCCTGGTCGCTGGATGAAGCGATAAAAATTGGTAAGCACCTGAAAGGCGTGCTGGCGTACGCAGAAGATCCGTGCGGCGCGGAACAGGGCTTCTCCGGTCGTGAAGTGATGGCGGAGTTCCGCCGCGCGACCGGCCTGCCGACCGCCACCAATATGATCGCCACCGACTGGCGTCAAATGGGCCATACGCTGTCACTGCAATCGGTGGATATCCCGCTGGCTGACCCGCACTTCTGGACCATGCAGGGGTCGGTACGTGTGGCGCAAATGTGCCACGAGTTCGGTCTGACCTGGGGCTCGCACTCGAATAACCACTTTGATATTTCGCTGGCGATGTTCACCCATGTTGCCGCTGCGGCACCGGGCAATATCACCGCTATCGATACGCACTGGATCTGGCAGGAGGGCAACCAGCGCCTGACTAAACAACCGTTCGAAATTAAAGGCGGGATGGTGCAGGTGCCAAACAAACCGGGTCTTGGCGTAGAGCTGGATATGGACCAGGTGATGAAAGCCAACGAGCTGTATCAAAAACATGGCCTCGGCGCGCGTGACGATGCAATGGGAATGCAATACCTGATCCCGAACTGGAAATTTGATAACAAACGTCCGTGCATGGTGCGTTGATGAAATTGCCAGTCCTTGCGGGGGCTGGCATTTCCTCATCTTTGCTGGGTGTATGCTTAAAGCCGTGAATATGCGTAAGGATGGCTTATGAAAATTGTGATCGCACCAGACTCTTACAAAGAAAGTTTAAGTGCCCTGGATGTGGCGACCGCGATTGAGAGCGGTTTTCGTGAAATTTTCCCCACGGCGGAATACGTCAAAATACCGGTGGCGGACGGTGGCGAAGGGACGGTTGAAGCCATGGTCGCCGCTACCGACGGGCGTATCGTTAAGGTTGCGGTAAAAGGCCCGCTCGGCGAGCAGGCTGAAGGGTTCTACGGGATTTCTGGCGACGAGCAATCCGCTTTTATCGAAATGGCCGCCGCCAGCGGGCTGGAAATGGTACCCCCGGCCAAACGCGACCCGCTCATCACCACGTCGTGGGGCACCGGCGAGTTGATTCGCCATGCGCTGGACGCGGGCGTTAAACATATCATCATTGGCATTGGCGGCAGTGCGACCAATGACGGTGGTGCTGGCATGGTGCAGGCGCTGGGCGCAAAGCTGCTGGATGAGAATGGCCAGCAGATTGCGCTGGGTGGTGCGGCGCTGGAAACGCTGGCGCGAATTGATACCGCGCAACTGGATAAACGCCTTGCCGAGTGCCGTATCGAAGTGGCCTGCGATGTGACCAATCCACTCACCGGAAAAGAGGGCGCGTCGGCGGTGTTTGGCCCGCAGAAAGGGGCGACGTCGAAGATGATCGACAGGCTCGATAAAGCGCTCGGGCATTATGCGCGGATCATTGCCCGCGACCTGGATTTGGACGTGCTGCACCTGGCGGGCGGCGGCGCGGCAGGGGGGATGGGTGCCGCGCTGTATGCGTTTTGCGGCGCAGAGTTGCGCCAGGGTATCGAGATTGTCACCGATGCGCTGGCGCTGGATGAGTACGTGATTGGCGCTGACCTGGTGATCACCGGCGAAGGGCGTATCGATAGCCAGACGGTGCACGGCAAAGTGCCGGTGGGCGTGGCGAAAGTGGCGAAGCGCCATAATATTCCGGTGATCGGCATTGCCGGCAGCCTGACCGCCGATGTTGGCGTGGTACACCATCACGGTATCGATGCGGTGTTCAGTGTGATCTACAAGGTCTGTTCGCTGGAAGACGCGCTGGAAAATGCCGGCGAAAATGTCCGCATGACCGCGCGCAACGTGGCGGCAGTGCTGAAAGCAGGGCAGAAGCTGTAACGCAAACCGCCCGGTAGCATGCAGGCTTACCGGGCTTGTATCAGCGCATCCTCACTGGCCTGGCGCTGGTACGCTGAGTGGATAATCAATGCGTTGGTTATCCACTTGCGGATACACAACGTGTCCAACCTCAACTCCCGCTAATGGTTATGCGGCAGGTTACCCCAGCAATTTATGTGCTTCGCGGGTGACGTTATCCATCTCATCGAGCAATTCCAGAAACTCCGGTTCCAGCTCTTCGGCCGCAACGCCGCTGCGTAGCTGCTGTTCAATCAGCTGGCAGAGGTTTTTCAGCCGCGGTACGCCGCTGTAACCGCAACTGCCGTGTAACTTATGGATCCCTTCAGAAAGCCCTTGCGGCGCTTCGCCAACCAGCTGTTCTTCCACCATATTGCGGATCTCCGGCAGGAACTCGACCAGCATATGCAGCATCTCGCGCGCCAGATCCGATTTCCCGGCAGCCTGGCGCAGCGCCAGTTGCCAGTCGAGCGTGGTGTCGGCGTCAACTACGATGTCCGCCGGTGCTACTGCCTGTTCCGGTGGCATCAGCCAACTGCCGATATCCGGGCCGGGCTTATAACGGCGCAGCAGGCTGCGCAGCTTATCTTCTTCAATGGGCTTTGCCAGATAATCGTTCATCCCGGCGCTGAGCAGTTTCTCTTTTTGTCCGGCCATCGCATGGGCCGTAACGGCGATGACCGGCGTTTGCTGCTGGTGTGGCAACTGGCGAATCAGCTCGCAGGCGCGAATGCCATCCATGTCCGGCATCTGAATATCCATCAGGATCAGATCGAACTGTAGCTGGCGGGCGCGCTCAATGGCCTGTATACCGCTTTCACACAGCTCGACATGCTGCACCTGATCTTCCAGCAACGCGCCGATGAGTTTCAGGTTGGCCGGGTTATCGTCCACCGCCATTACCGTCATCGGCAGTTTTGTTTCATCTACCGGCTGAGCCTGCGTGAGCCGGGTCGCACGGCAATATTCTGTGAGCGCGGGCAGCAGGCGGGTGGTGGTCAGCGGTTTCAGCAGACAGGCCGCCGCGCCATCTTGCTTCAGCTCCTCGGCGTTTACCTGCGCATGGCAAGGCAGCGCTAACAGCAGGTAGTCGGTCATGGCGGCGGCCCGTGCGAGGCGGTCGTGCTGCATGTTGAGCGGCTCACGCACCGTCACCGGAATCGCCATCAGCAGAATGTCGTAATGCGCCTGCGGCAGCGCCGAGAACGACGGGCTGTAAATCACCTCCAGCGGCGTTTCGTGCAACACGTCCAGCGTGCTTTGCGCGGCTGTCGCATTGGGCTCGACATAGGCAAGGCGTTTGCCCGCCAGACAGCCTGTGGCAGGCGCTTCGCTGATGGCATTTGGATTGAGATCGAGATTAATGTGGAACCAGAAGGTGGATCCGCGATTCGGCTGGCTATGGAAGGAGATATCGCCGCCCATTTCATTGACCAGCCTTTGGGTTATCACCAGCCCCAGGCCGGTGCCGCCGTGGCGGCGAGAGATGCTGGCATCGGCCTGACGAAACGCCTGGAACAACCGCGACTGATCGCGCTCGGGGATGCCGATGCCGGTATCGCGGATCTGCATCTCAACCTGCACTTTGTTGTTACTGATGGCGCGCTTCTCAACCACAATGTCGATATTGCCATGTTCGGTGAATTTGATGGCGTTACCGACAAGATTGGTGATCACCTGTTGCAGACGCAGCGGGTCACCAATTACGTTATCCGGCACATCGTTTTTGATATTCAGCGTCAGTTCCAGCCCCTTGTCGTGCGCCGAGTGTGCCAGCAGGATGACGACCTCATCGAGCGTATTACGCAGCGGGAACGGGATGCTTTCCAGAATTAACTTGCCCGCCTCCAGCTTGGAGAAATCCAGCACGTCGTTAATGATCGCCAGCAGGTTGTTCGCCGAACGTTCAATCGTCAGCAGGTGATCGCGCTGCGTGGGGTTAAGCTCAGATTTCAGTGTCAGGCGGGTAAAGCCAATCACGCCGTTCAGTGGCGTGCGCAGCTCATGGGACATATTGGCGAGGAACTCAGATTTGATGCGCGCCGCTTCCTGGGCGCGTTTTTTCGCCAGATCCAACTCGACGTTCTGGATCTCCATCTGCTCCAGCGTTTCGCGCAGATCGGAAGTGGACTGGTCAATGTTGTGCTGCATCTCTTCGTGGTAGGCCGCCAGCGACATCGCCATTGAGTTGATGCCGTTTTTCAACATATCCAGCTCGCCGAGCATAAAACCTTCCACGCGGCTGTCGAGCTGCCCGCGACGAATGCGATCAACGGTGTTGACCATATTACGGATCGGGCTGGTTACGTCGCGCATTAAGCGCCAGCCGAAAATCAGCGCAATGCCTATACAGAACAAAATCATCAGGCTGGAGATAAAAATCTCTTTGTACTGCTGCAAACGAACCGATTTGAGATCCAGCTCCAGCGCCACATAGCCGAGCATGTTGCCGGTAATTTTATCCGCTGGTAGCGCGGTGTTGGTTTGCGTAAATCCTTCGGAAAGAATGGGCGTGCGCAGGATCATCACATCGCCGCGCCGGGAGACGCTGAGCCTGCGCGGAAAAGGTTGCCCTTCCGACAGCCGGAGATTATCGCCATCAAGCTGGAAATTAGAGGAAACGAATACGTTATTCTGCCCATCGTAAATGGAAATTGCCCGCACAATATCGGAATGGCGGCGATGCAAAACGCTCACCAGTTGGCCTATCGCATCTTTGTCCTGCAACGTCATGCTGTATTCGCTCGAGACCGCCAGCGGCTCAATGATGCTGGTACCGGCGTCTTCCAGTTGACGCTGCAAATCGTTATAGCGGTGAACGACAAAGAAGATGCTGAGCAGCACACCGATAAGCACGGTGGGCGCCAGAATCAGGATCATCATGCGTGCGCGCAAGCTGTAGTTGGTCATGGAGTTCCGTTATGGGAGAATTAGGCCATTAATCTGTAAATGAGATAAATCCCTGCAATGGCGCAATTCTACTCTGCAAAACGACGTATGACGACTAGTCAAAAAGTAACCGTAACCGTAACTGATCTTGATCCCTTTGGGCAGGGGGTTGCGCGCCATAACGGGAAAGCGCTGTTCATCCCCGGGCTGTTACCTGGCGAAACGGCGGACATTGTACTGAAAGAGGAGAAGCGGCAGTTTTCACGCGGTGAGGTGAAACGTCGCCTGAATGATAGCGACGAGCGCGTTACGCCGCTGTGCCCGCATTTTGGCGTCTGCGGTGGCTGCCAGCAGCAGCATGCCAGTATTGCCCTGCAACAGCGCAGCAAAAGTGCGGCGCTGGCGCGTTTGATGAAACGGGACGTCGATGAAGTGATTGCAGGCGAACCCTGGGGCTATCGCCGCCGCGCGCGGCTCAGCCTGAGCTGGCAGCCCAAAAGCCAGTGTCTGGAGATGGGTTTTCGCAAAGCGGGCGGCAACGACATTATTAATGTCACCCGCTGCCCGGTGTTGGTGCCCCGTCTTGAGGCATTACTGGCGCCGCTGCGTGAATGCCTGAGCGGGTTGCAGGCCGTGCGTCAGCTTGGACATGTTGAGCTGGTGGAAGCCGATAATGGCCCATTAATGGTTTTGCGTCACACTGTTGCATTAAGTGCAACAGACAGAGAAAAACTGGAACAGTTTTCGCATTCTCAGGAACTCTCGCTGTATCTCGCGCCACAAAGCGAGATACTGGAACAGGTTAGCGGAGAATCTCCCTGGTACAGCTCGGACGGGCTACGCTTAACGTTCAGCCCGCGGGACTTTATTCAGGTCAACGATGGTGTTAACCAGCAGATGGTGGCGCGAGCGCTGGAGTGGCTTGATGTGCAGCCCGGCGACCGGGTGCTGGATCTGTTCTGCGGCATGGGCAATTTCACGCTACCGCTGGCGAAACGCGCGGCCAGCGTGGTCGGTGTGGAGGGCGTCGCCGATTTGGTGGCGAAAGCACAGGATAACGCGCAACAGAATGGCTTGCAGAATGTGACATTCTTTCATGAAAATCTGGAGGAAGATGTCACGAAACAGCCCTGGGCAAGCCGTGGATTTGACAAGGTTTTACTCGACCCGGCACGCGCAGGCGCTGCCGGAGTGATGAAACATATTCTAAAATTGTCGCCGGGCAGAGTGGTGTACGTTTCCTGTAACCCCGCCACCCTTGCCCGCGACAGTGAAGCGCTATTGGATGCGGGTTACCAGATCCAGCGGCTGGCGATGCTGGACATGTTCCCGCACACTGGCCACCTGGAATCGATGGTGTTGTTTGTGAATCACAAATGATTAATTTCGGCTTGTCGAGTTCGGCAGGCCCGGTCCCTGAAAGGAGAGGACAATGGTTGCGGTACGCAGTGCGCATTTGAACAAAGCGGGTGAATTCGATCCGGCCAAATGGATCGCGAGTCTGGGCATCACCAGTCAGCCGTCGTGTGAACGCTTAACCGAAACCTGGGCATATTGTCTGCGACAAACACAGGGACATCCGAACGCGGAATTACTGCTGTGGCGCGGCGTCGAGATGGTGGAGATCCTCTCCATGCTGAGCATGGATACCGACACGCTGCGCGCGGCGCTGCTGTTCCCGCTGGCCGATGCGGAAGTGGTCAGCGAAGAGGTGCTGCGCGAAAGCGTCGGCACGTCGGTGGTCAACCTGATCCATGGCGTACGCGATATGGCGGCTATCCGCCAGCTGAAAGCCACCCACACCGATTCCGTCTCCTCCGAACAAGTCGATAACGTTCGTCGTATGCTGCTGGCGATGGTGGATGATTTCCGCTGCGTAGTTATCAAGCTGGCGGAACGTATCGCCCATCTGCGCGAAGTGAAAGATGCGCCGGAAGATGAGCGCGTACTGGCGGCGAAAGAGTGTACTAATATCTACGCCCCGCTGGCGAACCGGCTGGGCATCGGGCAGCTCAAATGGGAACTGGAAGATTACTGCTTCCGTTATCTGCATCCGGCGGAGTACAAACGCATCGCCAAGCTGCTGCACGAACGCCGTATCGATCGCGAACACTACATCGACGAATTTGTCGGGCATTTGCGTGCCGAAATGAAGACCGAAGGCGTCAAAGCGGAAGTGTATGGCCGCCCGAAACACATCTACAGCATCTGGCGCAAAATGCAGAAAAAACACCTCGCCTTTGATGAGCTGTTTGATGTGCGCGCCGTGCGTATCGTCGCCGAGCGTTTACAGGACTGCTACGCTGCGCTCGGGATTGTCCACACCCATTACCGCCATCTGCCGGATGAGTTTGACGACTATGTTGCTAACCCAAAGCCGAATGGTTACCAGTCTATCCACACGGTAGTGCTTGGGCCGGGCGGGAAAACCGTTGAAATCCAGATTCGTACCCGGCAGATGCATGAAGATGCAGAGCTTGGCGTCGCTGCGCACTGGAAGTACAAAGAGGGCACCGCTACCGTTGGCGGTCCGCGTTCGGCGCACGAAGACCGCATTGCATGGCTGCGTAAACTGATCGCCTGGCAGGAAGAGATGGCCGATTCCGGCGAGATGCTCGACGAAGTTCGCAGCCAGGTGTTCGACGACCGTGTGTATGTCTTTACCCCGAAAGGCGATGTGGTGGACTTGCCTGCAGGTTCGACGCCGCTGGATTTTGCTTACCATATTCACAGCGATGTCGGGCACCGTTGCATCGGCGCGAAGATCGGCGGGCGCATCGTACCGTTCACTTACCAATTGCAGATGGGCGATCAGATCGAAATTATCACCCAGAAGCAACCGAACCCAAGTCGCGACTGGCTGAACCCGAACCTGGGCTATGTGACCACCAGCCGTGGACGCTCGAAGATCCACGCCTGGTTCCGCAAACAGGATCGCGACAAAAATATTCTTGCGGGGCGTCAGATCCTCGACGACGAACTGGCGCATCTTGGTATCAGCCTGAAAGAGGCGGAAAAATTCCTGCTGCCGCGCTACAACTTTAACGAACTGGACGAGTTGCTGGCGGCGATTGGCGGTGGGGATATCCGTCTCAATCAGATGGTGAATTTCCTGCAGTCGCAGTTCAATAAACCGAGTGCTGAGGAGCAGGACGCCGCCGCGCTGAAGCAGCTGCAACAGAAAACGTATACGCCGCAAAGCCGCAGCAAAGACAATGGCCGCGTCGTTGTCGAAGGCGTAGGCAATCTGATGCACCATATTGCGCGTTGCTGCCAGCCGATCCCGGGTGACGAAATCGTCGGGTTTATTACTCAGGGGCGCGGGATCTCTATTCACCGCGCCGACTGCGATCAACTGGAAGAGCTGCGTAACGTGGCGCCGGAACGTATCGTTGATGCCGTCTGGGGCGAAAGCTACTCGGCGGGTTACTCGCTGGTGGTGCGCGTCACGGCGAACGACCGTAGCGGTCTGCTGCGCGACATCACCACAATTCTCGCCAATGAGAAGGTGAACGTGCTCGGCGTCGCCAGTCGCAGCGACACCAAAGAACAGCTGGCCACCATCGATATGAATATCGAAATCTACAACCTGCAAGTGCTGGGCCGCGTGCTCGGCAAACTCAACCAGGTGCCGGACGTCATCGACGCTCGCCGCCTGCATGGTGGCTGATTTTCTCCTCATCCGAGCCTCGCCTTGATGGGCGAGGCTTAACACTTATTACCAGGAATTTCTCATGACTCAAATCGATCGTCTGCTCGGGATTATGCAACGCCTGCGCGACCCGGAAAACGGCTGCCCGTGGGACAAAGAGCAGACTTACGCCACCATTGCGCCTTACACGCTGGAAGAGACGTACGAAGTGCTGGACGCTATTTCGCGCGAAGATTTTGACGACTTACGCGGTGAGCTCGGTGACCTGCTGTTCCAGGTGGTTTTTTATGCGCAGATGGCGCAGGAAGAAGGGCGTTTCGATTTCAACGACATTTGCGCCGCTATCAGCGACAAACTGGAGCGTCGTCACCCACATATTTTCGGTGATGCACATGCGGGAAACAGCACGGAAGTGCTGGCGCGTTGGGAGCAAATTAAAAGCGAAGAGCGTGCAGAGAAATCTCAGCACTCAGCGCTGGACGACATTCCCCACAGCCTGCCTGCGCTGATGCGCGCGCACAAAATCCAGAAACGCTGCTCGACCGTCGGCTTTGACTGGACGTCGCTTGGCCCGGTGCTCGATAAAGTGTACGAAGAGATCGACGAAGTCATGGACGAAGCCAAACAAGCGGTGGTTGATGAAGCGAAACTGGAGGAGGAAGTCGGCGATTTGCTCTTCGCGACCGTCAACCTTTCGCGTCATCTTGGCGTCAAAGCGGAAGTGGCGTTGCAAAAAGCCAACCTGAAATTTGAGCGGCGTTTTCGCGAAGTTGAGCGTATTGTGCGCGAACGCGGTCTGGAAATGACCGGTGTAGATCTGGAAACAATGGAAAATGTCTGGCAACAGGTAAAACGGCAGGAACATGATCTTTAAAGCATTTGTTCCAGTAAGCGCGATTTGTGTGATTTTTTAAATAACAAGCGCTTGATTTGCGTCAAAAACATTTACCCAAAAGTGGCTATTTTCACACTCCTTAAGTTTGTTGAAATGCCTTGAGAATCGCCTCTTCGAGTAATTCGGGTCGCAGCAAGGCGGCAACCGAGCGAATCTTCAGACGCAGCGAAACGCGCCGCGTCTGGGGTGAGTGACAGAAGCCAATGCAGATGCGGCCTGAAGAACAGAGGAGAGGGGCAATGAAAGTTTGTGGCGTAGACCATGATCGGGTATACTGCTTTCCCGTCCTGGTTATTCCATCGTCTTTTAAACCTAACTTCTCAGGTTCAGCATGACAACGAACTATATTTTTGTGACCGGCGGGGTCGTATCCTCTCTGGGTAAAGGCATTGCCGCAGCCTCCCTGGCAGCCATTCTTGAAGCCCGTGGCCTCAACGTCACCATGATGAAATTGGATCCGTACATTAACGTCGATCCAGGGACTATGAGTCCAATCCAGCATGGTGAAGTGTTCGTTACCGAAGACGGCGCTGAAACCGATCTGGATTTGGGTCACTACGAGCGTTTTATCCGCACCAAAATGACCCGTCGCAACAACTTCACCACTGGTCGTATCTACTCCGAGGTTTTGCGTAAAGAGCGTCGTGGCGACTATCTGGGTGCAACCGTACAGGTTATTCCGCACATCACTAACGCGATTAAAGAGCGCATTATTGCCGGTGGCGAAGGCCATGACGTTGCGCTGGTAGAAATCGGCGGTACGGTGGGTGACATCGAATCCCTGCCGTTCCTTGAAGCTATCCGTCAGATGGCGGTAGAAGTGGGCCGCGAGCGCACTCTCTACATGCACCTGACGTTGGTGCCTTATATGGCGGCTTCCGGTGAGGTGAAAACCAAGCCGACGCAGCACTCTGTTAAAGAGCTGCTCTCTATCGGTATTCAGCCAGATATTCTGATTTGCCGTTCCGATCGCGCGGTTCCTGCTAATGAACGCGCAAAAATTGCTTTGTTCTGTAACGTTCCAGAAAAAGCTGTGATTTCTCTGAAAGACGTCGATTCCATTTATAAAATCCCGGGCCTGTTGAAATCCCAGGGGCTGGACGATTATATTTGTAAACGATTCAGCTTGAACTGTCCGGAAGCAAACCTGGCCGAATGGGAACAGGTTATTTACGAAGAAGCGAATCCGTCAGGCGAAGTCACCATTGGTATGGTCGGTAAGTACATTGAACTTCCGGACGCATATAAATCGGTTATTGAAGCACTGAAACACGGTGGCCTGAAAAACCGCGTAACCGTCAACATCAAGCTGATTGACTCGCAGGATGTTGAAACGCGTGGCGTAGAGATCCTGAAAGGTCTTGATGCCATTCTTATCCCTGGCGGCTTCGGCTACCGCGGTGTGGAAGGCAAGATCGCCACCGCACGCTATGCGCGTGAAAACAATATTCCTTACCTGGGTATTTGCCTGGGTATGCAGGTTGCGTTGATTGAATTTGCTCGTAACGTAGTCGGAATGGAGAACGCCAACTCCACGGAATTTGTGCCAGACTGTAAATACCCGGTTGTGGCGCTTATTACCGAATGGCGTGACGAAGACGGCAACGTTGAGCAGCGTTCGGAGAAGAGCGATCTCGGTGGCACCATGCGCCTCGGCGCACAGCAGTGCCAGCTTGGTGATGACAGCCTGGTTCGCCAGCTGTATGGCGCGCCAACCATTATTGAACGCCATCGCCATCGTTACGAAGTCAACAACATGCTGTTGAAACAAATCGAAGCTGCGGGTCTGCGTGTTGCGGGCCGTTCCGGGGATGATCAGTTGGTCGAGATCATCGAAGTGCCGAATCATCCGTGGTTCGTTGCTTGTCAGTTCCACCCGGAATTTACTTCTACGCCGCGTGATGGACATCCGCTGTTTGCCGGTTTTGTGAAAGCCGCCAGCGAGTATCAGAAGCGCCAGGCGAAGTAAAAAAGTTACAACAGCAACGCGTACCATCGGTACGCGTTGTTTGTCTGGAGTTTTAGTTTAACTTGTACTGAGGAAAACCTAATGTCCAAAATCGTTAAAGTCATCGGTCGTGAAATCATCGACTCCCGTGGTAACCCGACTGTTGAAGCCGAAGTACACCTGGAAGGTGGTTTCGTAGGTCTGGCTGCTGCGCCGTCAGGTGCTTCCACTGGTTCCCGCGAAGCGCTGGAACTGCGCGATGGCGACAAATCCCGCTTCATGGGTAAAGGCGTACTGAAAGCGGTTGGCGCGGTTAACGGCCCGATCGCTCAGGCAATCCTGGGTAAAGACGCGAAAGACCAGGCCGGCATCGACAAAATCATGATCGATCTGGATGGTACCGAAAACAAATCCAACTTCGGCGCGAACGCAATCCTGGCTGTTTCTCTGGCTACCGCTAAAGCTGCTGCTGCTTCTAAAGGCCTGCCGCTGTACGCACACATCGCTGAACTGAACGGCACCCCGGGTAAATACTCCATGCCGGTTCCGATGATGAACATCATCAACGGTGGTGAGCACGCTGATAACAACGTCGACATTCAGGAATTCATGATTCAGCCAGTTGGCGCGAAAACCCTGAAAGAAGCTGTACGTATGGGTTCTGAAGTGTTCCATAACCTGGCGAAAGTACTGAAATCCAAAGGCATGAACACCGCTGTGGGTGACGAAGGTGGCTACGCGCCGAACCTGGGTTCCAACGCAGAAGCACTGGCTGTTATCGCTGAAGCGGTTAAAGCTGCGGGCTACGAGCTGGGCAAAGACATCACTCTGGCGATGGACTGTGCAGCATCTGAGTTCTACAAAGACGGTAAATACGTTCTGGCTGGCGAAGGCAACAAAGCGTTCACCTCTGAAGAGTTCACTCACTTCCTGGAAGATCTGACCAAACAGTATCCGATCGTTTCCATCGAAGATGGACTGGACGAATCTGACTGGACTGGCTTTGCTTACCAGACCAAAGTGCTGGGCGACAAAATCCAGCTGGTTGGCGACGACCTGTTCGTAACCAACACCAAGATCCTGAAAGAAGGCATCGAAAAAGGCATCGTTAACTCCATCCTGATCAAATTCAACCAGATCGGTTCTCTGACCGAAACGCTGGCTGCGATCAAAATGGCGAAAGACGCTGGCTACACCGCTGTCATCTCTCACCGTTCTGGCGAAACTGAAGACGCGACCATCGCTGACCTGGCTGTTGGTACCGCTGCAGGCCAGATCAAAACTGGTTCTATGAGCCGCTCTGACCGCGTTGCTAAATACAACCAGCTGATTCGTATCGAAGAAGCGCTGGGTGAACAAGCGCCGTTCAACGGTCGTAAAGAGATCAAAGGCCAGGCGTAATCGCTAAGCGTTGATCAAATAAAAATGCCAGTCAGTTGACTGGCATTTTTTTTGGGCTTTTGACTACTTAAAGTCGACTTCCATCTGCTGCGGAATCGTCAGGCCGCGCGTTGTCTGCACGCAGCGGGCGATATAATCGGTAAAGCGTGGCGGCTTCGGCATACCCATGCTGAGCAGCTTGTCATTGCTGAAACGCACGTTAAGCGTGGCAAACGCTCCGTAAAGACGCATCGCTTTCAACATCAGGCGCTCGTTGCACGGCCCGAAGATATCCTTCAGCTCGCGGCGCATTTTCACCAGCGTTTCATAGCTCACCTGCGCGTATTTATCGCCAACCGGGGCTTTTTCCAGTGCCTTCGCCATTGCCCGGTCGATATCGGCAAAGCGGACGCTATTCTCTTCCCCGGCCGAGATATGCACCACTTCACCCTGTGCAATCTCTCCGCTAAGCAGCATCAGCAGCGCGTCGGCGCAGTAATCCACCGGGATCACATCCACGCGATCTTCCAGTGAACACATAAATTTTTGCAGCATCAGCCCCATGCTGAACACCCAGAAGATACTGGTAGACGGGGTGCAGCCATGGCTGGTATGGCCGACAACAATCGACGGACGTGCGATCACCAGCGGCAACTGCGGGCACTCTTTGCGCATCAGTTGTTCGATAGTGGATTTGGAGTGCGTGTAGGTCACCAGATGCTCGGCATTCTCGCGAAACTCGCTGCTTTCCGGTACCAGTGAATCCGGCTCCGGGGTGCATGACATCGCGGTGCCCACGTGCAGAAAACGCTGTAACCCGGCAACTTGCGACATCCGGCGTGCAAATGTCAGCGTGCCTTCCACGTTGACTTTCCAGACCAGCGGATTATTACCAAAAGAGGCCACCGCTGCGCAGTTCAGTACGTGGGTGACATTTTCCAGCCGTGGATCGGTAATAAAACCTTCTGGTTCGCCCAAATCACCGAGCAGGATCTGCGACGTTGAAAGTGAGTTCAGTACCTCATCACTGAGGTTGAACTTGCGCATATTGCTTTTAACGCGCGCAAGCCCGGCTTCGTTATCTTCGGCACGAACCAGCAGCAATAAATTCATTGGTAGATTGTCGTGAAGAATTTTTTCTAATACCGCCCCGCCAAGAAACCCAGTGACACCCGTAATCAATAATGTATTCATCAACGCTTTCTCATCATGGTTGTTCTGGCGGATTGTAGGCACAGAAAGCTAAACGCCATATCAATAAAATGGCGTACAAAAACGGGGTTTCTTAAGCTGGTTTTAAGGAAGAAAACACAGGGGATTTGTCTACGACAACCAATAAAATAAAAAGATTCCTTCACGCTGTGTTAAATATTTATATCGATGATATTTAATGGATTATTTTTATTTTGTTAGCCTGCAAATTATTTATAAATTCAATTCAAAATGTAAAATAAATAATATCTGGTTACACCATTTCTTTTGCGCTTTATGGCTCACCAGTTTCCCGAAGCGCCGCCGCCGTCACTCGAACCGCCACCACCACTGGAACTGTCGCTACTGCTATGGCTGGAACTCTCGCTGCTGGTATAAGTGGTTGTGTCGGTGCTGGTCTCGCCTCCACGCGAATAAGTAAGTTGCCTGCTCTCACGATATTTTTGCCGGCCTGCGACGGTAAGCCGCTGCGGGTAAATTAACCATACGCACAAAATCATCAGTAAAATAAAGGCGGGCACGGCAGCGCAGAATATCGTAAAAGGCAGCAGCAAAGGGTGTTGTTCACTGTAAGCGAACAAAATCACGGCCAGAGGGCAGGCGATAAGAAACAGTCCTGTCAGCGTGAGGATTTTGCCTTTGACCGTCAGGGCAATGATAACCACCGCCAATATAATTAAACTCTTCCACAGGGAAAACCAGGCAGCCATTTGCTCGAAAAATGACGGGGGTTGAGCTTTGGGCAGTGGCTGGCTGGCAAGCACGGTGCTGATCCCCTCAACGCCGCGCACAATTCCGGTATTCAGGTCATTCTGCCGGAAGGCTGGAATCATATATTCATCAATGATTTGCTTCGCCAGCGCGTTGGTTAACATGCCCTCAAGGCCGCTTCCTACCTCGATACGCACTTTTCTGTCCTGCCAGGCGACCAGCACCATCACGCCATCATTACGCCGGGCATCGCCAGGCCGCCAGCGGTTAAAAACCGCGTTAGCAAAGTGTTCAATGGTTTCGCCATTTGTCGTGGATATCAGCAGTACGGCGGTTTGCGTACCCGTGCGGGCGTTGAGATCGCTCACCTGCTGGATAAGCGCCTTACGCTGCCAGAGGCTTAACTGATTTTCGGGATCGTTAACCACGCCATTCATCGGTGGAACAGGCACAGCCAGCGCCGGAAGGGTAAAACTCAGCACCAGCAACAGGGCCAATATGCGCGCCATTTGCATCATCCTTGCGGGGCAAACCAGAGAAAGAACCGCCATAGGATAGCGGCTGATAGCAGGTAATGACAATTTGCCATAACTGATAGTTTTCATTATCAGCAGGTTAAATAGCCCGCCGTGCGCGGCGCAAATGGCACATGATCCCCTGCGGGTTATCTGCAATAATGGCGTTTTTCCCTGCTAATAAGAGCGACGATGCAGTACCCGATTAACGAGATGTTCCAGACCCTGCAAGGCGAGGGTTACTTCACCGGCGTTCCCGCCATTTTTATTCGTTTACAGGGATGCCCGGTTGGTTGCGCCTGGTGCGATACCAAACACACCTGGGATAAGCTCGCGGATCGGGAGGTTTCGCTGTACAGCATTCTCGCGAAGACCAAAGAGAGCGATAAATGGGGCGCGGCAAGCAGTGAAGATCTACTCGCCATTATCCAGCGCCAGGGCTGGACTGCGCGCCATGTGGTGATTACCGGCGGTGAACCCTGCATTCACGATCTCACCCCGTTGACCACGTTGCTGGAGCACAACGGCTTTAGCTGTCAGATTGAAACCAGCGGCACGCACGACGTTCGCACGTCGCACGCCACCTGGGTCACCGTATCACCGAAAGTAAATATGCGCGGCGGTTATGATGTCCTCCAGCAGGCGCTGGAACGCGCCGATGAGATTAAGCACCCTGTTGGCCGCGTGCGCGATATTGAAGCGCTGGACGAGCTTTTGGCGCAGCTGCACGATGATAAGCAGCGGGTAATCGCCTTGCAGCCGATAAGCCAGAAAGAGGATGCGACACGCTTGTGTATTGAAACCTGTATCGCCCGCAACTGGCGGCTGTCAATGCAGACGCACAAATATCTCAATATTGCTTAATAAAAAACCCGCCGCTGGCGGGTTTTTTATTAATACGCAAGCTAAATATTGATGATTATTCCGAAGTAAATTGTGGTGGTAATTTAAATTTGACCTTTATCAAATGTAACATTGTTTTACTGTGATAGAAGTCATTCGTTGTTTTATCTCTCAAAATAAGTTTGTCTCATTATTATGAGATTTCGCTTTTTCTAAAAGGATTTTGGAACAAGTAATGTCAATAAGATCAATTAATAATTTCTCAATGAGTTTTTTTTCCTTGCAGGGTAAAACTGCGATTGTCACCGGTGGTAATAGTGGGTTAGGGCAGGCATTTTCTGTCGCACTGGCGAAAGCGGGGGCAAATGTTTTTATTCCCGCTATCAGTGCTGACAGTGGGGAAACAGAAGAAGCCATTAAGCAGCAGGGGGCAGAAGCTGAATTCATGGCGATTGATATCACTGAAAAAGATGCGCCAAAAAAAATTATTGCCGCCTGCTGCGAACGTTTTGGTACGGTTGATATCCTGGTAAATAACGCGGGCATCTGCAAAATGAATAATGTCTGGGAGTTTAATCGCACTGATTGGGATCCGATGATTAACGTGAATTTGACGGCCGCCTTTGAATTATGTCATGAAGCGGCAAAAGTGATGGCGAAAAACCTTCGCGGAAAAATTATCAATATTTGTTCGGTGCGTTCATTTTTAGGTCAACAGGGATCTCCCGCCTATTCCGCGACAAAACATGCGCTGGCCGGTTTAACAAAAGCCTATTGCGACGAATTAGCGCAATTTAATATTCAGGTAAACGGTATTGCGCCGGGATATTTCTCCACGGATATCACGCAGATCATTCGTAACGATCGCAAACAATATAAATGGGGAATTGATCACACACCGGCTATGCGCTGGGGAGATACGCAGGATTTAATGGGCGCAGTCATTTTTCTCGCCAGCCGCGCCTCAGATTATGTAAATGGTCATTTACTGGTCGTTGATGGCGGTTATCTGGTGCGTTAAATAGACAGGAGAGGGTGAGCGGAGCAGATAAAGCGTGGGCAAATGTGCTGTCAACCCGCAGGGCTGGCCGGCTCGCAGGTTGACGGTACGAAAGTCGTTTATTCGCCGCGATAAACGCAACCCGCCGTGCAGGTCTCTTTTACCATCACCGCGCTCAGCAGCGGCACCACCGGTTTCATCTGATCCCAAATCCATTTCGCCAGCACTTCGCTGGTGGGGTTTTCCAGCCCTGGGATCTCATTCAAATAGTAGTGATCCAGGCGCTCGTAAAGCGGTTTAAACGCGGCTTTCAGCTCGGCGAAGTCCATAATCCAGCCGGTATAAGGATCCACCTCGCCGGTGATCTCCAGGCGCACCATAAACGAGTGGCCATGCAGACGACCGCATTTGTGCCCCTGCGGGACATGCGGCAGGTGATGCGCGGCTTCGAAAGTGAAATCTTTAAACAACGTGGTCGACATAATGAACTCTCAGGCTTCCCAAAAAAACCGCCGCATGGTAGCGGAAATGACCTTTTTTAGCATTAATTAAAATCACTAAAAGCGGTTACGACAGAAGCCGAACCGCAATACATTCGTTTTATTAATGTAATTCAATGAGTTATTTAACCTGTTTTAGTGTTATCAACTATAACTAAAACAGGTTAGTCCATTTGGTTATTTATTATTTCCAACCTTTCTTTAATTGTTATTATCCCCACCGTTAACCTTAGTTTCACTTCACTTTTTTAAAATTATATCCCCATGGATTTCGCGGCGTTGGCGCGTTCACAGGCTGCGCGAAAGACGAAAGGGAATTGCTACTGGAACAATACGACGCATGACGACCCAGGTCCCACCTTCCGCGTTGCTTCCGCTTAACCCGGAGCAACTGGCGCGCCTCCAGGCGGCCACCACTGATTTAACACCCACCCAGCTCGCCTGGGTTTCCGGCTATTTTTGGGGCGTGCTGAATCAGCAGCCAGCTGGCGCGGTTGCCGCTGCGACGTCGGTCGCAGAAGCGTCCTCTATTACGCTGATTTCCGCCTCGCAGACCGGTAACGCCCGCCGTGTAGCCGAAGCGCTGCGCGATGATTTATTGGCCGCGAAACTCAATGTTACGCTGGTCAACGCAGGCGACTACAAATTCAAACAGATCGCCAATGAAAAACTGCTGATCGTCGTTGCTTCAACGCAGGGTGAAGGCGAAGCGCCGGAAGAAGCTGTTGCGCTGCATAAGTTCCTGTTCTCGAAAAAAGCGCCAAAACTGGATGGCACCGCTTTTGCGGTCTTCGGTCTGGGTGACACCTCGTATGAGTTTTTCTGCCAGGCCGGGAAAGATTTTGACAGCAAACTGGCTGAGCTGGGTGCTGAACGTCTGCTGGATCGCGTCGATGCCGATGTGGAGTACCAGGCCGCCGCCGCAGAGTGGCGCGCCCGTGTGGTTGAAGTGCTGAAAGCCCGTGCGCCAGCCTCTTCGCCTGTGCAAGCTGCTGTTGCCGCCAGCGGTGCGGTGAATGAAATCGTCTCCAGCCCGTACACCAAAGAAGCACCGCTGAGTGCAAGCCTGTCGGTTAACCAGAAAATCACCGGGCGTAATTCAGAAAAAGATGTGCGTCACATCGAGATCGATTTGGGCGACTCCGGTCTGCGTTACCAGCCGGGCGATGCGCTCGGCGTCTGGTATCAGAACGATCCTGCGTTAGTCAAAGAGCTGGTTGAACTGCTGTGGCTGAAAGGTGATGAGCCCGTCACGGTCGATGGCAAAACCCTGCCGCTTGCCGAAGCGTTGCAGTGGCATTTCGAGTTGACGGTCAACACCGCCAATATCGTGGAAAATTACGCCACCCTGACGCGCAGCGAATCGTTGCTGCCGCTGGTCGGTGATAAAGCGCAGTTGCAGCACTACGCCGCGACCACGCCGATTGTCGACATGGTGCGTTTCTCTCCGGCGCAGCTGGATGCGGACGCGCTGATTGGCCTGCTGCGCCCGCTGACGCCGCGCCTTTACTCTATTGCCTCTTCGCAGGCAGAAGTGGAGAGTGAAGTACATATCACCGTTGGCGTGGTGCGTTATGACGTCGAAGGCCGTGCCCGCGCGGGCGGTGCTTCTAGCTTCCTCGCCGATCGCGTAGAAGAAGAGGGCGAAGTTCGCGTATTTATCGAGCATAACGATAACTTCCGTCTGCCGGCGAACCCGCAAACGCCGGTGATTATGATTGGGCCGGGCACCGGTATTGCGCCGTTCCGCGCCTTTATGCAGCAGCGCGCCGCCGATGAAGCGCCAGGCAAAAACTGGCTGTTCTTTGGCAACCCGCACTTTACCGAAGATTTCCTCTACCAGGTTGAGTGGCAGCGCTATGTGAAAGAGGGCGTGCTGAACCGCATCGATTTGGCCTGGTCCAGAGATCAAAAAGAAAAAGTTTACGTACAAGACAAACTGCGCGAACAGGGCGCGGAACTGTGGCGCTGGATCAACGACGGCGCGCACATTTATGTCTGCGGCGACGCCAATCGCATGGCGAAAGACGTTGAGCAGGCTTTACTGGATGTGATTGCCGAATTTGGTGGCATGGACACCGAAGCGGCGGATGAATTTTTAAGTGAGCTGCGCGTTGAGCGCCGTTATCAGCGAGATGTCTACTAATGAGCGAAAAACACCCCGGCCCACTGGTGGTCGAAGGCAAACTGACCGACGCCGAACGCATGAAACGCGAAAGCAACTACCTGCGCGGTACGATTGCGGAAGATTTGCATGACGGTCTGACCGGCGGCTTCAAAGGCGACAACTTTCTGCTGATCCGTTTTCACGGCATGTATCAGCAAGACGATCGCGATATCCGCGCCGAGCGTGCTGAGCAAAAGCTGGAGCCGCGCCACGCGATGATGCTGCGTTGCCGCCTGCCGGGCGGCGTTATCACCACCAAACAGTGGCAGGCGATTGATCAATTCGCCCATGACAACACCATTTACGGCAGCATCCGCCTGACCAACCGTCAGACGTTCCAGTTTCACGGCATTTTGAAGAAAAATGTGAAACCGGCGCACCAGATGCTGCACTCCGTTGGGCTGGACGCACTGGCGACCGCTAACGACATGAACCGTAACGTGCTTTGTACTTCGAACCCGTACGAATCTGAACTGCACGCTGAAGCCTACGAATGGGCGAAAAAGATCTCCGAACATTTGCTGCCGCGCACCCGAGCTTATGCCGAGATCTGGCTCGATCAGGAAAAAGTGGCCACCACGGATGAAGAGCCGATCTTAGGCCAGACTTACTTGCCGCGTAAGTTTAAAACTACGGTGGTTATTCCGCCGCAGAACGACATCGATCTGCACGCCAACGACATGAATTTCGTGGCGATTGCGGAAAACGGCAAGCTGGTGGGCTTTAACCTGCTGGTTGGCGGCGGTTTGTCGATCGAGCATGGTAACAAGAAAACTTACGCCCGCACGGCGAGCGAATTCGGTTATCTGCCGCTGGAGCACACGCTGGCGGTCGCGGAAGCGGTGGTTACGACGCAGCGCGACTGGGGCAACCGTACCGATCGTAAAAACGCCAAAACCAAATACACCCTTGAGCGCGTGGGCGTTGAAACCTTCAAAGCGGAAGTTGAACGCCGCGCCGGGATCAAATTTGAACCGATCCGTCCGTATGAGTTTACCGGTCGTGGCGATCGCATCGGTTGGGTGAAAGGCATCGATAATAAATGGCACCTGACGCTGTTTATTGAAAACGGCCGTATTCTGGATTACCCGGGACGACCGCTGAAAACCGGCTTGCTGGAAATTGCGAAGATCCACAAAGGCGAGTTCCGCATTACCGCTAACCAGAACCTGATCATCGCCGGTGTGCCGGAAAGCCAGAAAGCGAAGATCGAAAAACTGGCGCGCAGCCACGGGCTGATGGACGCGGTAAAACCGCAGCGCGAAAACTCCATGGCCTGTGTGTCATTCCCGACCTGCCCGCTGGCGATGGCGGAAGCCGAGCGTTTCCTGCCTTCGTTTGTCGATAAAGTCGAAGCGCTGATGGAAAAACACGGCGTGGGCGATGACCATATTGTGCTGCGTGTGACCGGCTGCCCGAACGGCTGCGGTCGTGCGATGCTGGCGGAGATCGGCCTGGTGGGTAAAGCGCCGGGACGCTATAACTTGCATATCGGCGGTAATCGCAGTGGTACACGCATTCCGCGCATGTACCGCGAAAACATTACTGAACCCGAAATCCTTGGTGCTATCGACGAACTGGTCGCACGCTGGGCGCACGAGCGTGAAGAGGGCGAAGGTTTTGGCGCCTTCACCATCCGCGCTGGAATTATCCGCCCGGTGCTCGATCCGGCGCGGGATTTCTGGGAATAACGCCTGATTCCTTCCTCCCCGATCGGGGAGGAAGAGGTGATAAGAGAGGTCAATATGTCCGTACTCGATCTGAACGCGCTAAACGAGCTGCCCAAAGTAGACCGCATACTGCAGCTTTCTGAAACCAACACGCAGCTTGAGAAACTCAGCGCTGAAGAGCGTGTCGCCTGGGCGCTGGAAAACCTGCCGGGTGAATATGTGCTCTCCTCAAGTTTTGGTATTCAGGCGGCGGTGAGCCTGCATCTGGTAAACCAGGTGCGTCCGGATATCCCGGTGATCCTCACCGATACCGGCTACCTGTTTCCGGAAACCTACCAGTTTATCGACGAGCTCACGGACAAGCTCAAGCTGAACCTGAAAATCTACCGCGCCGAGCAGAGCCCGGCCTGGCAGGAGGCGCGCTACGGCAAGCTGTGGGAGCAGGGCGTTGAAGGGATTGAAAAATACAATCACATCAACAAAGTTGAGCCGATGAACCGCGCGCTGGCCGAACTGAACGCGAAAACCTGGTTCGCCGGGCTGCGCCGCGAGCAATCCGGCAGCCGCGCCACATTGCCGGTGCTGGCAATTCAGCGCGGCGTGTTCAAAGTGCTGCCGATCATCGACTGGGATAACCGCACGGTCTACCAGTACCTGCAAAAACACGGGCTGAACTACCACCCGCTGTGGGATCAGGGCTACCTTTCGGTGGGCGACACGCATACCACCCGCAAATGGGAGCCAGGCATGGCAGAAGAAGAGACCCGCTTCTTTGGCCTGAAACGCGAATGCGGGCTGCATGAAGGTTAATGTTCTCCCTCTCCTTTACCGGAGAGGGCTGTTGTTACCCCATCACACTCACATGCGCCGCCACAATGCGCCAGCCCCACGGGAACTTCACCCAGGTCTGCATCTGGCGGCCAATTTTCTCGCTGTTTTCCCGCGTAAACTCGGTGCTCGCTACCGCCATATCATCGCCAAAAGTGGTGATAGTGGTATTGCGTAGCACGCGCTCAAGCCCGCTTGAGGGGCGAGCGTTGCGAAAATCGCGGATCGCGGCAATGCCGTACAGGTTTTCGGTGGCGCCGTAACGCACGGTGCGTGCGTCATCCCAGAACAACTCGTCCAGCACATTGATATCGTTGCTGATAAGCGCCTGCTCATAGCGGTAAAACGCGGTGGTCACTTCATTGAGGATCGCCGGGCGATCAACATTATCTCGGTTCATGCTGCATCCTGTGGAAAAAGAAGACCGGCCTGCTCCAGCCGCCATGCCGCCTGTAAACAGCGCGCTTCCTGCCAGGGCGCGCCAATAATCTGTACGCCTGTCGGTAAACCGCAGGCGGTTTTCAGCGCCACGGTGACCACCGGCAAGCCAAGAAAGGAGATTGGCTGCGTCAGCATCCCCATGCTTGCTTTTATGGGTAAATCGACACCATTGATATGCATGGTCTGTGCGCCAATCGGCGTGGCACAGCAAGGCGTTGCCGGGGCTAACAGCAGATCGACGTCATCGAATAGCGGCAATGTTTTGTCGCGAAACCAGGCGCGAAACCGCTGTGCCTGCGTGTACCAGGCCGAGGGCGTCATCGCGCCCGCCAGCAGGCGTTCGCGCGAGTTGGGTTCGAACGCGTCAGCGTCGGTGCGCAGGGCGGGTAAATAGTGGTTGCCGCCTTCCGCTGCCGACAGCAAAAAGGCCGCCGTTCGCGCCAGTTCCGCTTCCGGCAGCGTTATCGCATTGTCAGCATTCAGCGCTCGCGCGACACGGGCAACGGCCTTGCGCGCATCATCATCGCACCAGGTGGTGAAATACCCCTCCAGCACGGCGCAGCGCAGCCTGCTTTCCCCATGCAACTGCGGCAAGGCGGCATCACTGGCGCGATCGGACTGCCAGCGATCGTCGGGATCGGGCCCCTGCAAAGCGTCATACACCTGCGTTAAATCCTCAACGCTACGCGCCAGCGGGCCGATATGATCGAGGCTGGCGACAAACGGATGGCTACCGCTACGCGACAGACGGCCAAATGTCGGTTTCAGCCCGTTAATACCGCACAGGGAGGCGGGTACGCGGATTGATCCGTTGGTGTCACTACCGAGCGAAAAATTGACCATCCCCGCGGCGACAGCCGCCGCCGAACCGCCGGACGAGCCGCCCGCGATACGCTCTGGATCGCGTGGGTTGCGCGTTGCGCCGTAGTGGCTGTTTTCGGTGGTAAAACCATAGGCGTAGGCATCCATATTCAGCGCCCCGGCGAGCATCGCGCCCGCGCGCGTCAACTGGCGAAGTGCGAAGGCATCTTCCGTAGCTGGTGCCTGCTGGCTGAAGAGTTTCGCCCCGGCAAGCGTGGTGACACCTTCTACATCAAAGAGGTTTTTTACTCCATACGGCACGCCTGCTAGCGCGGGCAATGCTTCGCCCTTCGCGATTTGCCGGTCGATTTGCGCGGCCTCAGCCAGCATTCGCATAGCAGTGATGGCGGTGAAGGCGTTGATGCGCGGATTGTCGCGCTCAACGTGCGCCAGCGTCTGCTGCGCCAGCTCGCAGGCGCTGAAGGTTTTTTCCCGCAGACCGCGCCGGATATCAGCAATCGATAAATTCATAACCGGCACTCTCCTGTACCTTGCTGGCGATGCGCCAGTTCTCCGACGCTAAAGTTTTTCTCCCGCAGGTCGCGTCGGATATCAGCAATCGATAAATTCATAACCGGCACTCTCCTGTACCTTGCTGGCGATGCGCCAGTTCTCCGACGCTAAAGTTTTTCTCCCGCAGACCGCGTTGGATATCAGCAATCGATAAATTCATAACCGGTACTCTCCTGCGCCTTCCTGGCGGTGCGGCAGCGTAAAGGCCATCAGCGGTTGCGCCATCGCGGCGATTCTGGCGAGCTGGATTTCCAGTTCGGCGCGGCGTGCATCATCCAGCGGGACATCAAGCAGTTGTTCCATCAGTCGGATATAGGTCGGCCAGTCAAATGGTGTATTCATCATTGCTCCTTAAAACCCTGCTGCGCTGCCGTTACTGCGCGGATCGTAAGCCCCTTCCAGCATGCCGCTGGGGTGGCGCACAATCGCCCCTGCGTGCCCGGTGGCCTCGCTCATTCCCGGCAACCACTCAACGTCATGGCCCAGCGCGCGCAGCGCCTGAAATGTCTCTTCGCTAAAGCGTCCTTCCAGTTTCAGGCTATCGGAAAGCTGCCCCCACGTGCGGCCCAGCAACCAGCGCGGGGCGCAAACCGCCTCCTGCAACGGCATGCCCTGCATGACATGGCGGGTAAAAATAGCGGCCTGCGTTTGCGGCTGCCCGTCGCCGCCCATGGTGCCGTAAACCAGCGTGCGCCCGTCTTTCAGCCGCGCGGCGGCGGGGTTTAAGGTATGGAACGGCTGTTTGCCAGGCATCAGCGCCAGCAGATGCGCCGGATCGAGGCTAAAGGCCGCGCCACGGTTTTGCAGCAGCACGCCACTTTCCGGTAGCACCACGCCGCTGCCAAATTCGTGATAAATACTCTGGATAAACGACACCGCCAGCCCGTTTTTGTCGATAACTCCCATCCACACGGTATCGCCTGGCCCTTTCCCCTGACCCCAGGGCGCGGCGCGTTGCTCATCAATGCTGGCCGCCAGTTGCTCCAGCGGCGCTTGTTCCAGCAGGCTCTGTACCGGCAGCGTGACGTGGCGCGGATCGGTGATGTAGCGATCGCGCAGGGCGAAGGCTTTCTTGGTCGCTTCCACAATGCGGTGAATGGTCTGCACGTCGCTGGCCTGCGCCATCTCCAGATGGTCGGTAATGCCGAGGATGGCCAGCGATACCAGCCCCTGCGTCGGCGGCGTCATATTGAAAATTTCGCCCTGGCTATGGCTGAGCTTCAACGGCACGCGGCGCTGGGCGCGATGGTTCGCCAGATCCTGGGCGGTCACGGGCAAACCCAACACCTGCATTTCACGGGCGATCACCTGCGCCAGCGAGCCACGGTAAAAGCTCTCCAGCCCTTCGGTGGCAAGCTGGGTCAGCGTGCGGGCGAGTTTAGGCTGGCAAAAGCGGCTGCCGGCCAGTGGGGCGTTGCCTTGCGGTAAAAAGGTGTCTGCAAAACCGGGGATATCCACCAGTTCCGCATATTTACTTTGCGTAGCGCTGGCCTGCGACTGGGTCACCGGGATGCCGTCGGCGGCGTAGCGGATCGCATCGGCCAGTAACCGTGAGAGCGGAAGCTGCCCGCCACCGAGCGTGGCGGAGACCTTCAGCGCCTCATCCCAGCCGCTGAGCGTGCCGGGTACAGTCAGCGCAGCAAGCGTACCGCGATGGGGAATATGTGCGTGACCGGCATAAAATTCGCGCGTTGCGTGTTGTCCGGCCGCGCCGCTGGCGTCGATGGCGAGCGGTTCGCCTTCTGGCGGCACAATCAACCAGAAGCCATCGCCACCGATGCCGTTCATGTGCGGGTAGGCCACTGCAATGGTTGCCGCTGCCGCCACCATCGCTTCAATCGCGTCGCCGCCGTGGCGCAACACCGACAACGCCGATTCGCTGGCGAGATGGTGCGGTGTCACCGCCATGCCGGAGGGGGCCATATTACTTTGCATCGTCACGCTTCCTGTTTTTGCGGGTAAGTGCAGAACACTAAGCAAGAGCTGTTCCAGATTGACGACAGGCGTTTCACTGTGTCAGCTTAGCCTGAAACAAAAGTTGCAGGAGAAGCTATGCAGCAGCTGGATGAGCGTTTACGGGCGAGCTTTGACGAGCTATCCCCGCAGGAACAACGGGTTGCCTCGTTTATCATCGATCATTTCGACGATCTGGTGAGCTATAACAGCGCCGAGTTGGCGCGCTTGAGCGGGGTATCGAAAGCGACTGTCAGCCGCTTGTTTAAGCGCCTCGGCTACGATCGTTTCAAAGAGATGCGCGATGAACTGCGCACGCTGCGCCAGAGTGGTATGCCGTTGACCGAGAACCGCGACGCGGTGCAGGGCAACACACTGCTGGCGCGCCATTACAAGCAGGAGATGGCGAACCTGACGCTGTGGGTCAATACGCTGGATGCCGGGCAATTCGCCGAAATCGTCACCGCGCTTAATACCGCGAAGCGGGTTTTTATTTTGGGGCTGCGTAACAGCGCCCCTGTGGCGTTACACCTGCGCCAGCAGCTGCTGCAAAGCCGTGGTCAGGTGCTGCTGATGCCGCAGCCGGGGCAGACGCTGGCGGAAGAAGTGGTCGATATCACTCCGCAGGATATGGTGGTGGTGGTGGCGTTTCGCCGCCGCCCGCGCGTGGTGCGCCCGCTGTTGGCGGTGTTGCATCAGCAGGGCATTCCGCTGCTGGCAATCAGTGAGCCGCAGGCGGCCAGCATTAAGCCGCTGTGCCGCTGGCACATCGGTTTGCCGCTGGAGAGCGTCTCCGCGTTCGACAGCTACAGCAGCGCCATGAGCCTGGTTAATTTGCTGTCCAATGCCGTGCTGCACACCGCGCTGAGCGAAGGGCGTCAGCGCATTCACCACATCGCTTCCCTGTACGATGAACTGGATGAGCTTGAACACCGTTAATGCACCATAAAGGTGCTTTTGCACCATCCTGATGTGTTATGACGGGGCGTTAAGCGCTCCGTTTTCTTATGGTTTTTGGCATGAAATAGCGGCTATCCAGCGCTGGTGTCGTTTTTTTGTCTGTGGCACATTAGTTGCAGAAATTAATTCAAAGAATCTTTTGTTTCATATTTCACGCTGTCGCAGACTAAAGGACGCGCCCATGTTTGATTTCCAGCAGTTCCCGCAAATTAATCCACCTTCGCGCCTGTTGATGGGGCCGGGGCCAATCAACGCCGACCCGCGTGTTCTGCGGGCGATGGCGAGCCAGTTGATAGGGCAATACGATCCGGTGATGACCGGCTACATGAACGAAGTGATGGCGCTTTACCGCGAGGTGTTTCGCACGGAAAACCGCTGGACGATGCTGGTGGATGGCACCTCTCGCGCGGGTATTGAGGCGATCCTCGTTTCCGCCATTCGCCCTGGTGATAAGGTGCTGGTGCCGGTGTTTGGCCGTTTTGGTCATCTGCTGTGTGAAATTGCCCGCCGCTGCCGCGCTGAAGTCCACACCATCGAGGTGCCGTGGGGCGAGGTGTTTAGCCCGGATCGGATTGAAGATGCTATTGTTCGCATCAAGCCGCGCCTGCTGCTAACGGTACATGGCGATACCTCGACCACCATGCTGCAACCGCTGGAGCAATTAGGTGAGATTTGCCGCCGCCACGATGTGCTGTTTTATACCGACGCCACCGCTTCGCTCGGCGGTAACCAGTTAGAAAGCGATGCGTGGGGCCTGGATGCCGTTTCCGCCGGGTTGCAGAAGTGCCTTGGTGGCCCGTCCGGGAGTTCGCCCATTACCCTCAGCCCACGAATGGAAGCCGCCGTGCGGGCGCGCAAATGCGTAGAACAGGGCATTCGCACCGAGGCGCATCAGGACGGCGCACAGGAGATGATCTACTCCAACTATTTCGATCTCGGCATGGTGATGGATTACTGGGGGCCGGAACGTCTGAATCACCACACGGAAGCGACCAGCATGCTGTTCGCCGCCCGCGAATGCGCGCGCATTATGCTCGAAGAGGGGATGGATAAGCTGATTGCGCGCCACGAACTGCACGGGCGCGCGCTGCTGGCGGGCATCCAGGGCATGGGGCTGGAGGTGTTTGGCGATATCCGGCACAAGATGAACAACGTCCTCGGCGTACAAATCCCGCGGGAAGTGCATGGCGAAGAGGTGCGTAAACGTCTGCTGGATGATTTCCATATTGAAATTGGCACCTCGTTTGGCCCGCTGCAGGGCAAGATCTGGCGTATCGGCACCATGGGCTATAACGCGCGCAAAGATTGCGTGCTGCAAACGCTGACCGCGCTGGAAGCGGTGTTGAACCGGCTGGGTTTTCGCACCATCCAGGGAGCGGGTATGCAGGCGGCATGGGATATTTACGAAGGAGTCAGTTAATGATGACACCTTTCGATGCCGCACAAGCCGCCAGCCGGGTTATGCAGCGCTGTGACGCGCTGGCGCAAATCAGCGAAACGCCGGGTCAGCTTACCCGTGTTTATCTCTCGCCCCAGCATTTGCAGGCAAATGCGCTGGTTGCCGGGTGGATGCAGCAGGCGGGGATGCGCACCTGGCAGGATGCGGTCGGCAACATTTTTGGCCGTTACGAAGGTATCGAAGCGGGAGGCCAGGCGCTGCTGCTCGGTTCGCATCTTGATACTGTGCGCGATGCCGGGCGTTACGACGGTATGCTTGGTGTACTGGCGGCGATTGAAGTTGTTGATGGCCTGAATCGGGCTAACCTGCGCGGCAGGCAGGCGATCGAGATTGTCGGTTTTGCGGACGAAGAGGGCACAAGATTTAACATCGCGCTGCTGGGTAGCCGTGGGCTGACCGGCAGCTGGCCACAAGCGTGGCTGGCCTGTGAAGATGCGCAGGGTATCAGCGTGGCACAGGCGCTGGAACAGGCCGGGTTGGATGCGGCGCAGATTGCTACGGCGCAGCGCCCGGTCGGGGATTTTTCCGCCTATCTGGAGCTGCATATTGAACAGGGACCGGTGCTGGAAGACGCGGATCTGGCGCTCGGCGTGGTCACGGCCATCAATGGTGCGCGGCGTCTTAGCTGCCGTTTTACCGGTGAGGCCGGGCACGCCGGTACGGTGCCGATGCGTCATCGCCGTGATGCGCTGACCGCTGCCGCCGAATGGATACAGGTTATCGAACAGGCAACGATCGAGGCTGGCCCGGAGATGGTTGCCACCGTTGGCACATTGCAATGCGAACCCGGCGCGGTGAATGTGATCCCCGGCGCAGTTGGGCTTACGCTCGATATCCGTAGCCCGCACGATGATAAGCGCGAAGCGTTGCTCAACCACTTGCTGGATGAAGCCACCCGCATCGCCCGGCAACGCAGGCTTGAGTTCCGCCACGACATTTTTTACACCATCGCCGCCACGCCGTGTGATATGCCACTGCGTGAAGAGCTGGCCGATGCGGTACACACCGTGCAGGGGAAGGTTTTATCTCTGCCGAGTGGGGCAGGACATGATGCTATCGCCATTGCGGAGCGCTGGCCTTCCGCCATGCTGTTTGTGCGTTGTTATAAAGGCATCAGCCATCACCCGGCGGAAAGCGTGGCCTGTAGCGATGTCGCCCAGGCGCTGCGCGCCCTGAGCCTTGCGGTAGGAAGGCTTATTCACGCGGCGTAGCGTCAAGCTGTTACCACCGTGTCAGCGTGCGGTTATCGGGGTTAACGGTAAAAATATCAGCCTGCCATTCTGTTCGGGCGCACCTGAACCGTGGCCGTTGTGATAGTGAATTCGCCATGCTGATAACAGGCCGGGCTGGCAGGCGCGGCAGGTTGTGCTGGTTTCTGTCTTCGACGTAGTGATTGAGAACGGGTCATTTCGCCTCCTCATCACTACGTCCCTGTCGTGTTCAGGTCGTTCCCCCTTTGGTTTCTTTCTTCCCTTTTAGTGCATGGTTTGCACGCTAACTGTGCATTTCATCGCCTGCATCCGCAGGTGCCTGCTACCTCCTGTGCGTTAGCCAAAAAATAAACATTAATAAATCAAAGTATTAACAAAAATTTATCGAACCAATGCCGTATTGGTTCGCGAATTGCTTAGTAAATAACGAGGCGTACAGACGACATGATAACTAACTGTCTGTAATTAAATAAAAAGATAACGCGAAACGCGGATGAACCAATATGGAAAAACCGTCACGCTATCTGGCAAATTCCAGTACGGCGCTGGAACAACTTCGTGGGCTAATTCACCAGCATGAGTCAACACCAGGGACTCCTCTGCCCACGGAACGTGAACTGGCGGAAAACTTAGGCGTCGGGCGACGCGAAGTGCGGCGCGCGCTGGACGTGCTGGAAGAGGAGGGGCGGATCTGGCGCAAACAGGGCAAAGGCACCTTTATTGGCCCTGCGGCACCGGTTGCACCTCTTGCACTACAGGGACTGGTGCAACAAACCAATATGCTGGAAGTGATGGAAGCCCGACTGCAAATTGAGCCCGGTCTTGCGCGGCTGGCGGCACTTCGCGCCAGCCCGGAAAATCTGGCGCTGATGCAGCGCATGCTGGAACGCATCGACAACGTTAACCCGGATGATCCGGATCTGAATGAGCTGTGGGACAGCGCTTTTCACCGGGCTATCGCCGAGGCGGCAGGAAACCGTCTGATGCTCGGTCTTTTTGACACGCTTGACGCGGTGCGGCGCGAACCTGCCTGGCACCATCTGCGGGAACTGGCGCGAACGCCAGCGAAAGTGGATCGCTACAACGATCACCACCACCGCATCATGATTGCCATTCGCCAGCGCCAGCCGCATGAGGCGGCGACGGCGATGCGCGAACACCTGCTCGATCTGCAACATGCGCTGATCCAGGCCATTCATCTTGAGGACGATACCCCATGACGACGATCCCGTTTAAAGAGGCTGCGCCGGTGCTGCGTCTGCATAACCTGGAAGTGCAGTTTGCTGGCAGCCCGGTGAGCGTACTGGACAGGATTTCGCTCTCTGTCAAAAGTGGAGAAACGCTGGCGCTGGTCGGTGAGTCCGGCTGCGGCAAAAGCATTACCTCGCTGGCACTGATGGGGCTGCTGCCCGCCAGTGCGCAGATCCTTGGCGGTGAGATGCAGTTTCGCGGGCGTAACTTGCGCCAGCTCACTGCGCGCGAATATGCCGACCTGCGCGGTAACGAACTGGCGATGATTTTTCAGGAACCGATGACCTCGCTCAACCCGGCATTTACGCTCGGCGACCAGCTCAGCGAAGCGGTTATACGCCACCAGAACGTGTCGGCGAATGCGGCGCGCGAGGCGGCGCTCCACATTCTGGAAAAAGTGCAGATCCCGGCAGCGGAAATGCGCCTGAAAGCGTATCCGCACCAGCTTTCCGGCGGTATGCGCCAGCGCGTGATGATCGCGATGGCACTCATCAACAAGCCGCGCCTGTTAATTGCCGACGAACCGACAACCGCACTGGATGTAACAATTCAGGCGCAGATCCTCGCGCTGCTCAACACCCTGAAAGCCGAAACCGGCACGGCGGTATTGATGATCACCCACGATCTCGGTGTGGTGGCGGAAGTGGCGCAGCAGGTGGCGGTGATGTACGCCGGACAAGTAGTGGAGCAGGGCAGCGTGGAGGCGATTTTTGCCGACCCACAGCACCCGTACACTATTGGTCTTATGGGATCGATTCCCTCGCTGGGGGCGCGCAAAGGGCAACTGTCGACCATTCCCGGCGCGGTGCCGTTACCGGAAGCGATGCCGCAAGGCTGCCGTTTCGCCACCCGTTGCCCGTTTGCCCAGGCACGCTGCCAGCAGCAAAAACCCCCACTGACACCGCAAGGGAAAGGCCATCTGGTGGCCTGTTTCCGTGTGCCACTTGAACAGCACATCGCGCTGGGAGAAACCGCATGAGCACGCCGATCCTCGAAGCTTTCGACCTGAGCAAACGTTTTGCCGGGCCAACCCGCTTGTTCGCGCCAAAACGTTATGTCACGGCGGTGGATCGTATTTCCCTGGCGGTTTATCCCGGCGAAACGCTGGCGATTGTGGGGGAGTCCGGTTCAGGAAAATCGACGCTTGGTCGCCTGCTATTGCGTTTGCTGGCAGCGTCCGAAGGGCGCGTTTACTACCAGGGAGAGGAGATCACCCATGCCAGCGGCGCGCGATTAAACCAGCTTCGGCGCGAGCTGCAAATTATCTTTCAGGATCCGTTTGCTTCGCTCAACCCGCGTATGACGGTAGAGCAGATTGTTGGTGAGCCGTTGTGGTTGCACCAGAAAATCGGTAAAGCGGAACGACAGGCACGCGTTGCCGAGCTGCTTGGCACCGTGGGTCTGCCTGCGGCGTGGGCCAGACGCTACCCGCATGAGTTTTCCGGCGGCCAGCGCCAGCGTATTGGCATTGCCCGCGCGCTGGCTTCCGGGCCGAAATTGCTGCTTGGCGATGAACCCGTTTCCGCACTGGATGTGTCGGTGCAAGCGCAGGTGGTCAATCTGCTGGAGACGCTGAAACAGCAGCTTGGTTTAACCATGATCATCGTCGCGCACGGGCTGGCGGTGATCCGCCATATGAGCGACCGCGTGGCGGTGATGTACCTTGGGCAAATTGTGGAAATGGCAACGGTGGATGAGATCTTCGATGCGCCGTTGCATCCCTACACCCAGGCGCTGATGGCGTCTGCTCCGCAACCGCAGCCCGGCATTGTGCGCGAAACGCCGCTGTTGCAGGGTGATTTACCCAATCCCGCAAGCCCGCCGCAGGGCTGCCGTTTTCATACCCGCTGCCCGTTTGCGACAGACGAGTGCCAGCAACGTGAGCCCATCACACAGGTACTCGACGGCGGTCGCCAGGTCTCTTGTCATCGCTGGCAGGAGATTAACCGCGACCGCAGCGTGATTCAGATTGCTCCCCCCTCAGCCGCGTTCTTGCGCCGTCGCGCGCTGTTTGAACACGCGGCCTCTCACTCCTCCCCTTAAAGGAAACAATAATGATGATGCGAAATTCGCTTTTGACCGTTCTGGGAAGTGTCATGTTGCTGGGCGCGGCACTACCTGCCCAGGCTGAAAGTGTGCTGCGCGTGGGTCTTGGCGCGGATCCTGATATGCTCGATCCGCACCTGGCGCGTACTTACTATGGCCGTTTTGTCTTCGCTTCACTGTGCGATCGGCTGGTGGACGTGGATGAAAACCTGAAAGTGGTGCCCGGGCTGGCGAAGGCCTGGTCGTGGAGCGAGGATGGCAAAACCCTGACCATGGATCTGCGTGAGGGCGTGACCTTCCACGATGGCGAGAAGTTTGACGCCGCTGCGGCGAAATTCAGTCTCGATCGTGCGCTGACGCTGCCTGGTTCGCTGCGAAAAAGTGAAATCTCCTCTATCGAGTCGGTGGAGGTCAGCGGACCGCTGCAAATTAAGTTGCATTTGAAAACGCCGGACTCGGCGTTGCTGATGCAGTTAACCGATCGCGCCGGCGCGATTCTGGCCCCCGTGGCGGCGAAGAAAGCGGATTTTGCCGCCCACCCGGTCTGTTCCGGTCCGTATAAATTCGACAGCCGCGTCTCACAAGACCGCATTGTGTTGTCGCGTTTTGATAACTACTGGAACAAAGGTGCGTACCACTTCGACAAAGTTATCTACCTGCCGATCCCGGATGCCTCGGTGCGACTGGCGAACCTGCGTGCGGGTGATCTCGATCTGACCGAAGGGATCGCCGCCAGCGATGTGAAAACCGTAGAGGCCGACAACAAACTTCACCTGGCGAAAGTGACAGGGCTGGGGTATCAGGGCATCACGTTTAATATCAATAACGGCAACGTCCCGGCCAACGATCCGTTCAAAGATGCGCGCGTGCGTGAGGCGTTCTCGCTGGCGATAGATCGCGATGCACTCAACCAGGTGGTATTCGAAGGGTTATACGCCCCGGCGAACCAGGCGTTTTCGCCAGTCAGCCCGTATCACGTCAAATTGCCGGTGCCCCCGCGCGATGTGGAAAAAGCCAAAGCGCTGCTGCAAGCCGCAGGGGTGAAGACGCCGATCACCGTCTCACTGCTGGTGCCGAACAACCCGACGTCACAACAAGTGGGCCAGGTGTTGCAGGCGATGACCGCCGAAGCCGGTTTCAATGTCAATCTGCAGATGACGGAATTCGCCACCCTGCTGGACAGGCAGCAAAGCGGCAATTTTCAGCTTAGCTACTCCGGCTGGTCTGGTCGCCCCGATCCCGATGGCAGCATCTTCGGCTTCATTAATAGCAAAGGGACGCTTAACGATGGTCGTTACAGCAACCCGCAGGTCGATGAGTGGCTGACGCAGGCGCGTTTGCACAACGATCCGGCAACTCGTCAGGCGTTGTATGAAAAGGTCGTGAAGCAGTTGCAAACCGATATGCCGATTGCCTACCTCTACTTTGAACCGCGCCTGTTTGGTATGAACAAAAAAGTGCAGGGCTTTAAACCTTACCCGGACGGCATTGTGCGTCTGGCGGGTCTGTCGCTCGCCAACTAAACGGCGTCGCCTGGAGAAACCATGCTGGAATTGATTTGCAAACGCCTGCTGCTCGCCGTTCCGACCTTGCTGCTGGTCAGCATGATGGTGTTCGGGCTGCAAAAGCTGCTACCCGGCGATCCGCTCACCGCGATGCTGGGCGAGGAGCGCGATCCGGCGGTCATCGCCCAGTTGCGCGCGGAGCTGAACCTGGATGCGCCGATTCCGGTGCAATATTTTCACTGGCTAACCCGCGCATTGCAGGGCGATCTTGGCGTCTCACTGCGTACGCAGGAGCCGGTCACGCACCTGATTGCCACCAAGCTGCCGGTGACGCTTGAGATGTCGCTACTGGCGATGGTTATTGCGCTGCTGTTCGGCATCAGCATGGGCATTCTGGCGGCGGTGAACAGGAATAGCTGGATCGATCACGGCGCTAATTTTGTGGCGATATCCGGCATTTCGGTGCCGCATTTCTGGCTGGGGATCCTGTTGATCCTCATCTTTTCCGTCAACCTGCAATGGCTGCCGGCGTCTGGTTTTGTGCCATTTAGTGAAGATCCATTGCAGAACTTGCGCACGCTGTTGTTGCCCGCGCTGGTGCTGGGAACGGGGCTGGCGGCGACGTTAATGCGCCATACTCGCGCGTCGATGATTGCGGTGCTGAAAGCGGATTATATTCGCACCGCACGCGCGAAGGGGTTGCTGCCAAAAGCGGTGATCATGAAGCATGCGTTTCGTAATGCGCTGGTGCCGGTGATCACCCTGACCACGCTGCTGTTTGGCGAGCTGCTGGGGGGCGCGGTGCTGACTGAGCAGGTGTTTACCATTCCCGGTTTCGGCAAGATGATTGTCGATTCGGTGTTCAACCGTGACTACGCGGTGGTGCAGGGTGTCGTGCTGGTGGTGGCAATCGGTTTTCTCGCGCTGAACCAGCTGGCGGATGTGCTGTATGTGTTAATCAACCCGAAAATGCGGAGTGAATGATGGCAGAACTGTCCACCACCGGCGTGGCGGCATCGCTGCCGCGTACGGAAAACCGGGTACTGAAAAAATTCCTCGCTAACCGTAGCGCGGTGATTGGCGCGATGATTGTCGGCGTGTTTGTGCTGATTGCGCTGTTCGCGCCGTGGATCGCGCCGTTTGACCCGGTCAAAGCGAACTTTCTGGCAGTACGCAAACCGCCGTCGGAGCTTTACTGGTTCGGCACCGATGAGCTGGGGCGCGATATTTTCTCGCGCATGATCTGGGGGGCGCGCACTTCACTGCTGGCGGGGTGTGTGTCGGTGGTGATCGCCGTGGTGATTGGCGTACCCCTCGGTTTGCTGGCAGGTTACTTCCAGGGCGTCTGGGATGGGGTGATTTCCCGCGTTATCGAAGCGCTGCTCGCCTGTCCGTTTCTGATTATGGCCATTGCACTGGGGGCGTTTCTTGGCCCCAGCCTGACCAATGCGATGATCGCCATTGGCTTGTCGGCGATGCCCATCTTTGCCCGCCTGACGCGCGGCCAGGTGATCGCGATTCGCAACGAAGAGTATATCGACGGCGCGCGGGCGATTGGTCTGCCGGATCGCTGGATCATCCTGCGCTACGTGTTGCCGAATGTGATGTCGCCGATCCTCGTGCAGGCCACGCTGGCGATCGCTTCGGCGATCATTACCGAAGCGAGCCTGTCGTTTCTCGGCCTTGGCCAGCAGCCGCCCTATCCGTCGTGGGGGGCAATGCTGAACACCGCGAAAGGCTTTCTGGAACAGGCTCCCTGGATGTCTATTTTCCCCGGCGTAACCATCTTTCTGACCGTGCAGGGATTTAATTTACTCGGCGACGGGCTGCGCGACGCGCTTGATCCGCGCCACGACTAAGGAGTTCTGATGACAAAAGCGATTGATTTCAATGTAAATTACGCCTCACATCGCGCGCCGATGATTGGCCGCAACGCGGTTGCCACCTCACAGCCGCTGGCGGCGCAGGCCGGGATGCGTATGCTCGCACTCGGTGGTAACGCGGTGGATGCGGCGATTGCCACCGCGATGGCGCTCACCGTCGTTGAACCGACCGGCTGCGGGATCGGCAGCGATGCCTTTGCTATTGTCTGGGATGGCACGCAATTACACGGATTGAATGCTTCCGGGCGTTCGCCCGCGAGCTGGCATGCGGATATGTTCGCCGGGAAAACGGCAGTGCCAGAACTGGGCTGGGATGCCGTCACCGTGCCGGGTGCGGTATCAGGTTGGGTGGCGCTGGCGGAACGTTTTGCCACACTGCCGCTGACCACGCTGGCGCAACCGGCCATTGAGTATGCGCGCCACGGTTTTCCCGTCTCGCCGCTGATTGGTCACTTGTGGCAGCGCGGCTATAACAAACTCAAAGATCAGCCAGGCTTTAGCGCCTGCTTTGCACCTGAAGGGCGCGCGCCGAAGATCGGTGAAATTTTCCGTAATCCGGCGCAGGCGCGCACGCTGGAGTTGATTGCGCAGACTAACGGTGAAGCCTTCTATCGCGGTGAGCTGGCCCAGAAGATTGCCGCATTCGCCAAAGCACACGGTGCGCACCTCAGCGAGGCTGACCTGGCGAACCATAAAGCCGATTGGGTCACGTTGCTGTCGCGTGAGTTCGCCGGCGGTTCCGTGCAGGAGTTACCGCCGAACGGGCAGGGGATCGCCACGCTGATTGCGCTCGGCATTCTTGAGCAGTGCGATATGGGGCGTTATCACCCGGATTCTGTGCAGTCGCTGCACCTTGCCATTGAAGCCATGAAGCTGGCTTTGGCCGACCTTGACCGCTATGTTGCCGATGACGCACACCTGGAGTTTGCCGCCGAACTGCTGCTCAGTGACGACTATCTGAAGTCGCGTGCGGCGCTGATCGACCCCGATAAGGCGTCTGATTTTGTCTATGGCGCACCGACGCAAAGCGGCACGGTTTATCTTTCTACCGCTGATGCCAGCGGCATGATGGTGTCGTTTATTCAGTCCAACTTTATGGGTTTTGGCTCCGGCGTTGTGGTGCCGGACACCGGCATCAGCCTGCAAAATCGGGGCTGCGGTTTTGTGCTTGATCCAAAACACCCGAATGCACTGGCGGGCAGCAAGCGCCCGTTCCACACCATTATTCCCGGTTTTGCGATGGGGGCAGACGGTAAACCGCTAATGTCGTTTGGCGTGATGGGCGGGCCGATGCAGGCGCAGGGACATATGCAGATGGCGCTGCGCATTATGTTGCATGGGCAAAACCCGCAGGCGGCGATTGATGCGCCGCGCTGGCGCGTGATTCAGGGGCGCGAAGTGGCGCTGGAATCAAGCTTTGATCGCAACGTGATCGCGGCGCTGCGTGAGCGCGGGCATGTGATAACGGTAGAAGATCCGCTGGCTGGCTATAACTTTGGCGGCGCGCAGGTCATTTACCGGATGCCGGAAGGCCACTATGTCGCAGCGACCGAAAGCCGCAAAGACGGACAGGCGTTAGTGAGTTGATGAGCCCCCTCTCCCGGCGGGGAGAGGGGATCGTCTTACCCCAGCGTAAAGGGATCGGCATCCTGCCAGGCGGGAAACTTCTCGCGGTACTCCCGTAACGCGCTGAGTGACAGCTCGGCGTCAATGCGCGTCGCCTGGTGCGGCTCGGCGGTGGCGATGATTTCGCCCTGTGGGCTGATAACCCGGCTGTCGCCACGATAGTGATGACCGTTGCCATCGGTGCCGACGCGGTTGCAGCCCGCCACCCAGGCGAGGTTCTCAATCGCGCGGGCCACCAGCAGTGATTGCCAGTGCAGCGAGCGCGGCGCTGGCCAGTTGGCAACATAAAGCAGCAGATCGTAATCATTGCGGTTGCGCGACCACACCGGAAAGCGCAGGTCGTAACAGACCAGCGGCAGAATACGCCAGCCGCGCCACTCAAACACCACGCGCTCGTTACCCGCTTCGTAATGGTGGTGCTCATCGGCCATGCGGAACAGATGGCGTTTATCGTAGAAGTGCACTTTGCCTTCCGGTTCGACGAGCAGAAAGCGGTTGACCGGCCCGCGTTCGGTTTGCAGCGCAGCGCTACCGGCGATCAGCGCCTTGGTCTGTTGGGCTTTATCCCGCATCCAGGCGATGACCTCATCTTGCGGCATGGATTGTTTCGCCGCCTCCATGGCAAAACCGGTGGTGAACATTTCCGGCAGCACAATCACATCACGCCCGGTGACGTCTTCTAACTGGATATCGAAATGGCGCAGGTTAGCGGGGCCATCCATCCAGACTAACGGTTGTTGTAACAGCGTAATTTTTAAACCAGGCACAATAGCAACTCCCCTTAAGACAGCATCTGCACACTGTAGCATGAGGATAAATAAAAAAACCCGCATGATGCGGGTTTCGATAAGAGGAGAGGGTTTTCAGCGGCTTGCTGCGTCAGGCAGCTTCCGGTTTACGCACTTTCTCCGGCGTTTTTACCACCGGCTGAGTCGCCAGTGCCTCCGGTTCAAAGTCGTCAACGTTGATACTGCGCAGGCGGCTGACCTCGGCTTTGTTCAACAGCGCGGCCTCTTCCTGATTAATCAGCCCGCTTGCCAGCGCCTGCTGAGCCAGCACGTCCAGACGGGTGAACGGCAGGTTTTTGCCTAACTCTTTGCAGATGCGCTGATGAATCGGATCCGCTGCCATCACATCAACCAGCGCCTCTTCCAGCAAGCCGACCGGGTTATGCTCGCTCGGCGTCAGGTACTGGCCGCGACCAATACGTGAACGCGTTGCGCTCGGGGTTTGCAGGATCTTCGCTATTTTGTGATCCAGTTTGTCGGACGGCGCGCGGTAGTGACGACCGGTCGGGAAAATCACCAGGCTCAGGGCGCCAGCCACAAAGCGGTTCGGGAAGTTCTCCAGTAAATCATGCATTGCCTGTTCCGCCTGGTAGAGCGCATCCTGCACGCCCCAGTGTACCAGCGGCAGATCCGCTTCCTGACGGCCTTCGTCGTCATAGCGTTTCAGCACCGCCGAGGCGAGATAGAGCTGGCTTAACACATCGCCGAGACGTGCCGAGATGCGTTCGCGGCGTTTCAGGCTGCCGCCAAGCACCGCCATAGACACATCCGAGAGCAGCGCGAGGTTGGCACTCACACGGTTCAGATGCTGGTAGTAACGTTTGGTGGCGTCACGGGTTGGCGTGGCGCTGGTTAAACCGCGTGTCAGGCCGAGCCAGAAACTGCGCATCATATTGCTGCCGACATGACCGATATGTTTGAACAGCAGTTTATCGAAGGCGTCCACGTCGTTATTCTGCGTGGCGGCCATCTCTTCCAGCACATACGGATGGCAGCGGATAGCGCCCTGGCCGAAGATCATCATGGTACGGGTGAGGATATTCGCGCCTTCAACGGTAATGGCGATCGGCGCACCCTGGTAGCTCCGCGCCAGGAAGTTGCCCTCGCCGAGCATGATGCCTTTACCGCCGGCAATATCCATCGCATCAATGATTGACTGCTGACCACGGTGGGTACAGTGATACTTAACGATTGCCGAAAGCACCGCCGGTTTTTCACCGAGCATAATGCCGTAGGTCACCAGCGATGCGGCTGCATCCATGGCGTAGGCGTTACCGCCAATGCGCGCCAGCGGCTCTTCGATGCCTTCCATTTTACCAATCGACACTTTGAACTGGCGGCGGATATGAGCGTACGCGCCAATCCCCATCGCGACGGATTTAACGCCGCCAGTGGAGTTGGACGGCAGCGTAATACCGCGACCTACCGACAGACATTCCACCAGCATACGCCAGCCCTGACCGGCCATCTTCGGCCCGCCAATAATGTAATCAATCGGCACAAAAATATCGTCGCCGCGGGTCGGGCCATTCTGGAACGGCACGTTCAGCGGGAAGTGACGGCGGCCAATTTCCACGCCCGGCGTAGAGGTGGGGATCAGCGCACAGGTAATGCCTAATTCTTCCTCGCCACCCAGCAGTTTATCCGGGTCAGAGAGTTTGAACGCCAGCCCCAGAACCGTAGCGATTGGCGCGAGCGTAATGTAGCGTTTGTTCCAGGTCAGGCGCATACCGAGCACCTGTTCGCCCTGCCAGTCACCCATGCAAACGATGCCGGTATCCGGAATGGCGCCCGCATCGGAGCCAGCTTCTGGGCTGGTCAGTGCGAAGCAGGGGATTTCTACACCGCGCGCCAGGCGCGGCAAATAGTGATCTTTTTGCTCCTGGGTGCCGTAGTGTTGCAGCAATTCACCCGGGCCTAAGGAGTTCGGTACGCCGACGGTGATCGCCAGAATACCGGAGACTCCCGCGAGTTTTTGCAGCACACGGGACTGGGCATAAGCAGAGAATTCCAGCCCGCCGTACTCTTTTTTGATGATCATCGCAAAGAAGCGGTGCTCTTTTAAGAACGCCCACAGTTCCGGCGGCAGATCGGCCATTTCGTGGGTGATCTCGAAGTCATTCGCCATGCGACAGGCTTCTTCCACCGGGCCGTCGATAAACGCCTGCTCTTCGGCGGTCAGGCGCGGCTGCGGGTAGTTATGCAGTTTTTTCCAGTCCGGGTTACCGCGAAACAGATCGCCTTCCCACCAGGTTGTCCCGGCGTCGATGGCCTCTTTTTCGGTACGCGACATTGGCGGCATCACTTTACGGAAACCACGGAATGCCGGTGCGGAAATCAACGCTTTACGCATCGGCGGCAGGTTAAACGGCACCAGAATAATCGCGAGCGGCAGCAGCACCCAGATAGACCACAGGCCCGCAACGCCGAGCGCGGCGGTCCACGCCAGCAGGATCACGCTGCTGAGCAGCAGGTTAACGCGGTGGTAAAACAGCGCGCCGAGCAGAACAACCGTTGCGATAATGCTCAAAATCATCATAAAGAAAAGCTCCCTTGCTTGTAGGAGGTCTGACCACTTGTGATGTATTGGTTGTAGTGGATGTGATTTCTTTTAGCAATGTGTTTACAAAATAATTACAACCTGGTTCACATTGTTGAGGGCTTTTTGCGCACGGAAAATGAAAACGACGGGGCGCTACGGCTTTAACTTCTCGCCTGGAATAGTATCCGGTACACTGCGCAGTGTTATTTACATTTATGCTGAAGGATATCCTCATGTACCAGGATCTTATTCGTAACGAACTGAACGAAGCGGCCGAAACGCTGGCGAACTTCTTGAAAGATGATGCCAATATTCACGCTATTCAGCGCGCGGCGGTATTGCTGGCCGACAGCTTTAAAGCTGGCGGCAAAGTGTTGTCCTGTGGTAACGGCGGCTCGCATTGTGATGCGATGCATTTCGCAGAAGAGTTAACCGGGCGCTACCGTGAAAACCGTCCGGGTTACCCGGCGATTGCCATCTCTGACGTGAGCCATCTCTCCTGCGTCAGCAACGACTTCGGTTACGACTATGTTTTCTCCCGTTATGTGGAAGCCGTTGGCCGCGAAGGCGACGTGCTGCTGGGGATCTCCACTTCCGGTAACTCCGGCAACGTGATCAAAGCGGTTGCGGCGGCGCGTGAGAAGGGAATGAAAGTGATCACCCTGACCGGTAAAGACGGCGGCAAAATGGCGGGCAGCGCAGATGTTGAAATTCGCGTGCCGCATTTTGGTTATGCTGACCGTATTCAGGAAATTCACATTAAAGTGATCCATATCCTGATTCAGTTGATTGAAAAAGAGATGGTTAAGGCTTAAGGAAGGCGATTTTGCCTTTTTGACTCCGGCAGTGCCCGAGATCCTGTCTGCGTGCAGTGAATCGGCGCACTGTCCGTATGCCAACTGGCTGCACCAATTACGCCTTCTCTGATAAGGGCGCTGTGTGGGGGTGTGTATGTGCGAACTGCTCGGTATGAGCGCAAATGTGCCAACCGATATCTGCTTTAGTTTTACCGGTCTCGTCCAGCGTGGCGGCGGAACCGGGCCGCATAAAGATGGCTGGGGCATTACCTTTTACGAAGGCAAGGGCTGTCGCACGTTCAAAGATCCGCAACCGAGTTTTAATTCCCCTATTGCGAAATTAGTACAGGACTATCCGATCAAATCCCGTTCGGTGATTGCCCATATTCGCCAGGCGAATCGTGGCGAAGTGGCGCTGGAAAATACCCATCCGTTTACCCGCGAACTTTGGGGGCGCAACTGGACATATGCGCACAACGGGCAGCTCACAGGTTATAAATCGCTGGAGACCGGTAATTTCCGCCCAATTGGCGAAACCGACAGCGAGAAAGCCTTTTGCTGGCTATTGCACAAGCTGACCGAACGCTACCCGCGCACACCGGGCAATATGGCGGCGGTGTTTAAATATATTGCGGCACTGGCAACGGAACTGCGCGAGAAGGGCGTTTTTAATATGCTGCTGTCAGACGGGCGTTATGTAATGGCGTTTTGTTCGACCAACCTGTTCTGGATCACCCGTCGTGCGCCGTTTGGCGTAGCGAAGCTGCTGGATCAGGATGTGGAAATTGATTTTCAGCGGGAAACCACACCAAACGATGTGGTTACCGTGATTGCTACCCAGCCGTTAACCGGTAATGAAACCTGGCAAAAGATTATGCCAGGCGAATGGGCATTATTTTGCCTGGGGGAGCGTGTAGTTTGACGCCAGCTGCGGCTGAACAGCGGTGTTCAGCGGCTTACTAACCACATAGCGACCATCCACGACCGAGACAACCGGCGGCTGGTGGGTGGTGGCGAAGTAGTCATAACCCGGCTTCAATTGCTTCCAGAAATCCGCATACGTTGAATACTTATGGCGCTGCATATTGGCGTCGGTCATGCGGAACGGATAGATACTCACCTGCACGTTCGGCTGTCCGAAAACCAGCGCGGCGGTAACAAACTGGAAGATCTCATCAATACCGGAATCCGTCATTGCGTAGCAACCAATCGACACGCAAGCGCCGTGGATCATCAGGTATTTGCCTTCATAGCCGTGGGCGCGATCGTAGTTATTCGGAAACCCAATATTAATGGCTTTATAGAAGCGGCTATCCGGCTTCAACTGGCTGCGCTGCACGGAGTAGAAACCCTCCGGGCTTTTAAAATCACCCTGGCGCTGCTTGGGGCCTAACCCGCCGGAGTAATTACAAATCTTGTAGCTGTCGAGCAACTGATATTGCTCGCCCATCTTGACGTAAAGATCAAGGGTGCGCTCTTCTTTGAAGATCTGGATATAAACCGGCGACCCCATCAACTGCTGCTTATATTCTTTGCTGACCGGCGTTACTGAACCGTTGCTGCTCACCAGGCCAGCAAAAGAGACGCACGGAAGCAGAAGCATCGCAATAAATAATGCGATTTTGCGCATACTACTTGTTTCCTTGATAAAGCTAATACCACATTGCCAGGACGGCAAAAGAAGCCCAAAATTCAGACTATTCTGTTTTGGAGCGCCCACATTAGCATTACGGCATTTTTTCGCAAGCCCCAATCTACGTCGTCTTTCACGCTGCCTCTTTATTGGCTTCGCTTTTGTCTCGCGCGAATAAGATTGAGGATTATGTATCAAACGCTTGGCCGAAAGCTGGCGACTATTATGCGAGTAAAAAGCCTGAATTACCGCTTATATTCCTCTCTTTTCGTCGGATTTACGTACTGGCTTCTCAATTGCTGTAAGTGTGCTGTATACTTATCCAGTGTTCTGTGAGGGCGTACGCATGCGCAAAATCATACATGTTGATATGGACTGCTTTTTCGCGGCGGTTGAGATGCGCGATAACCCGGCCCTGCGCGATATTCCCATCGCTATCGGCGGCAGCCGGGTACAACGCGGCGTGATCAGCACGGCGAACTATCCGGCACGCAAATTTGGCGTACGCAGCGCGATGCCAACAGCGATGGCGCTTAAACTCTGCCCGCACCTCACGCTATTGCCCGGCCGTTTTGACGCTTATAAAGAAGCGTCTAACCAGATCCGCGATATCTTCTCTCGTTACACCTCGCGTATTGAACCGCTCTCGCTGGATGAAGCCTATCTTGATGTTACCGATAGCCCGCACTGCCACGGTTCGGCGACCCTAATGGCGCAGGAGATTCGCCAGACCATTTTTAATGAAACCCAACTGACTGCGTCGGCGGGCGTTGCACCGGTGAAGTTTCTCGCCAAAATTGCCTCCGATCTCAACAAACCCAACGGGCAATATGTGATTACTCCCGCTGATGTCCCGGCGTTTCTGCGCACGCTACCGCTCGGCAAAATCCCCGGTGTGGGGAAGGTATCAGCGGCAAAACTGGAAACGCTGGGGCTGCGCACCTGTGAAGATGTGCAAAAGAGCGACCTGGCCATGCTGCTTAAACGCTTTGGTAAATTCGGCCGTATTTTATGGGAGCGCAGTCAGGGCATTGACGAGCGGGAAATTAACAGCGAACGGTTGCGTAAATCGGTGGGCGTGGAGCGGACGCTGGCGGAAGATATTCACAGCTGGGAAGAGTGCGAAGCGATTATCGAACATCTCTACCCTGAGCTTGAGCGGCGGTTGGCAAAAGTAAAACCGGATCTGTTAATTGCTCGCCAGGGGGTAAAACTGAAATTTAATGATTTCCAGCTTACGACTCAGGAGCATGTCTGGCCGCGGTTAAATAAAGAGGATTTACTGGCGACGGCGCAAAAAACCTGGAACGACCGCCGCAGCGGGCGCGGTGTCCGGCTGGTTGGGTTGCATGTCACGCTGCTTGATCCTCAACTGGAACGGCAACTGGTGTTAGGGCTATAAAATTACGCTACGGATCTATTACACGCTTCTTTATCCCCGACGTTTATTTCACATTACTGCACAAGAATTTCACCGTGCCCTGATGTCTCTTTGTCGTTCCTGTAACCCCGGTTTCGTCTGCCGGTCCCTTTTATTTGTTCATATATAAAAGGAGATACGGGCAATTCTCTTTGCCATCTCGTTTCGGAAAATATTTCTACTAAACGGCTGGCAACCTTGCTGATTGCTCATCGTCTGCAACAAATAAAGGATGCTGAACGCGTGACGCTGAAATTGGAACGTCGATTGTTTCACCCGCAGATTGAACGGGGAGAAACCCGCTGCGCGCGTTTAAAGGGATGGCATTTAAGGCAGTGTAGAGTCGGGGATAATGTCCGCGCCGGGCGGCGCGGACAACAGGCTTATTTCGCCGGAATCGCTTTCAGCAATTCGGTCAGCAGGGTCCAGTAATGGCCCACGCTTTCGATATGCACTTGCTCATCCGGTGAGTGCGGGCCGGTGATGGTTGGCCCAATCGATACCATATCCATATCCGGGTACGGTTTTTTGAACAGACCGCACTCCAGACCCGCGTGGATCACCTGAATGTTCGGCGTTTTGTTGAACAGACGCTGATAAGTTTCACGCACCAGCGCCATCACCGGTGAACGCGCGTCCGGCTGCCAGCCAGGGTAGCCGCCTTTCGGTGCGGTTTTCGCTCCCGCCAGCGCACCCAGTGACTCCAGCATGCTCACCACATAATCTTTCCCGCTATCTACCAGCGAGCGGATCAGGCAGATGATCTCGGCGTTGTCGTCTTGCAGCGTTACCACGCCCACGTTCAGCGAGGTTTCTACCACGCCTTTGGCGACGTCAGAGTTGCGAATAACCCCGTTCGGCGTCGCGTTCAGCAGGCGCACAAACGTATCGCGCGAGGCGGTGGTCAGCGCCGCTTTATCGCTGCTTGCGCTGTCCAGCAGTACCACCAGATTCTTCTCTTTGGCTTCCAGCTCGTTTTTCAGGATTGCCTGATATTCGCTGGCCAGCGTTTTCAGCTGCGCGGCTTTATCTGCCGGAATGGCGAAAACAGCAATCGCTTCGCGCGGAATCGCGTTACGCAACGTACCGCCAGTGAAATCCAGCAGACGCAGATCCAGCTCCGCCGCGTGACCGGCCAGGAAGCGCGCCAGCAGTTTGTTGGCGTTACCTAAACCGACATGAATTTCGGCACCAGAGTGGCCGCCTTTCAGCCCTTTCAGCGTCAGCTTGAAGGTTTCATACCCGGCCGGTACGGCTTCGCGGGTGAGTGGCAGGGTGGTGATAAAATCGATACCACCTGCGCACCCCATGTAGATTTCACCCTCTTCTTCAGAGTCGGTGTTAATCAGAATGTCCGCCTGCAGCCAGTTCGCTTGCAGACCAAACGCGCCATCCATGCCTGCTTCTTCGGTCATGGTCAGCAGCACTTCCAGCGGACCGTGTTCAACGCTGTCATCTGCCAGCACCGCCAGCGCGGAAGCCATGCCGATGCCGTTATCCGCGCCGAGCGTGGTGCCGCGCGCTTTAACCCATTCACCGTCTACATACGGGCGAATCGGATCGGTGGTGAAATCGTGTACTGTGTCGTTATTTTTCTGCGGCACCATATCAAGGTGTGCTTGCAGAACTACCGGCTTGCGGTTTTCCATGCCAGCGGTGGCTGGTTTACGGATCAGAATGTTGCCAACCTGGTCGCGTTCCGCATGCAACCCCTTTTCTTTCGCCCAGTCCATAATGTGACCGGCGAGTTGTTCTTCATGGTAAGACGGGTGCGGAATAGAACAAATTTTGGCAAAAATATCCCACAGCGGCTGTGGCGATAGGTGAGACAGTTCAGACACGATGAGTCTCCTTACGAAGAGCCTGCGCAACATACCTTGCAGGTCACAGGGTTAAATAAACGAACATCGCAAGCCGTCAGCTTGCGAGATGGCGTTGAGAATAACACTTTATTGCCGCGCTGCGAGCACCAGTGCGCGGAAAAAGCGCCGGTAATGCCGGGTAATACTGGTTTTTAGCGCTTCAGATCTCTATAATCTCGCGCAACCTATTTCCCCCTCGAATAATTTTTAAGCCGTAAAACACAGGCTGGGACACTTCACATGAGCGAAAAATACGTCGTCACCTGGGACATGTTGCAGATTCACGCACGCAAACTGGCCGCCCGATTGATGCCTTCAGAACAATGGAAAGGCATTATTGCCGTCAGCCGTGGCGGTCTGGTGCCAGGCGCATTGCTGGCGCGTGAGCTGGGCATTCGTCATGTTGATACCGTATGTATCTCCAGCTACGACCACGACAACCAGCGCGAGCTGAAAGTCCTGAAACGCGCAGAAGGTGACGGCGAAGGTTTTATCGTGATCGACGATCTGGTGGACACCGGTGGTACCGCTGTCGCCATTCGTGAAATGTATCCCAAAGCGCATTTCGTCACTATTTTCGCCAAACCGGCAGGTCGCCCGCTGGTTGACGATTACGTGATCGATATCCCGCAGGACACCTGGATTGAACAGCCGTGGGATATGGGCGTGGTGTTTGTGCCGCCAATCAGCGGCCGTTAATTCTGCTTTGAAACATTTGCTCACGCCCGGTTTTGCCGGGCGTTGTTCTTTTTAGTGCGCAACAGGTTACAATAACCGCCGGTGATAGATACATGGAGCCTGCGCGCAATGTCACAGCCCAATCTTAGCGAAACGTTATTCAAACCCCGCTTCAAGCACCCTGAAACTTCCACGCTGGTACGCCGGTTTAATCGTGGCGCGCAATCGCCGATCCTGTCGACCCTTGATGGCAAAAATGTGCCGCACTGGTATCGCATGCTCAACCGGCTGATGTGGGTTTGGCGCGGCGTGGATCCGCGAGAGATCCTCGAAGTACAGGCGCGCATTGTGATGAGCCAGGCTGAACGCACTGACCCGGAATTGTATGACACGGTGGTGGGTTACCGTAACGGCAACTGGATCTATGAATGGTCCGTGCAGGCTATGTCGTGGCAGCAAAAAGCGATGCAGGAACCCGCGCCAGAAATCAGTGGCAAACACTGGCTGCATGCGTCCAGTTTGTTCAGCATTGCCGCTTATCCTCATATTAAAGGTGATTCGCTCGCTGAGCAGGCGCAAGCGCTGGCGAACCGCGCGTATGAAGAGGCGGTGCAGCGTCTGCCGGGCGAGATCAAAGAGCTGCAGTTCGCCATTCCCGGCGGTACGCCGGTCACCGGATTTTTGCATATGCCGCCTGGCAATGGCCCGTTTCCGACGGTATTAATGTGCGGCGGGCTGGATAGCCTGCAAAGCGACTATTACACCCTGTTTGAACGCTATTTCGCGCCGCAAGGCATCGCGATGCTGACGCTGGATATGCCGTCGGTTGGCTTCTCTTCGAAGTGGAAACTGACACAGGATTCCAGCCTGCTACACCAGCATGCGCTGCAGGCGCTGCCGAACATTCCCTGGATCGATCACACGCGGGTGGCGGCGTTTGGCTTTCGCTTTGGCGCGAATGTGGCGGTGCGCCTGGCATACCTTGAATCTTCGCGCCTGAAAGCGGTGGCTTGCCTTGGGCCGGTGGTGCATGCACTGTTAAGCGATCCGCAGCGCCAGGGACGCGTGCCGGAGATGTATCTGGATGTGCTCGCCAGCCGTCTGGGGATGCATGACGCTTCCGACGAGGCGCTGCGCGTGGAGCTGAATCGCTATTCGCTGAAAATCCAGGGTTTGCTCGGCAGACGTTGCCCCACGCCGATGCTTTCCGGTTACTGGCAAAACGATCCCTTCAGCCCGGAGGAGGAGTCGCGTTTAATCACCTCGTCATCTGGCAACGGCAAACTGCTGGAAATCCCGTTTAACCCGGTTTATCGAAATTTTGATAAGGCGTTGCAACAAATAACCGGATGGATCAACCATCATTTTCGTTAATAGATTGATAAATTCTATCGGTTTGGTAAAACAGTTGCTTCACAAAAGGAGATCGCAATGACGTTACCGAGTGGACATCCGAGAAGCAGGTTGATTAAAAAGTTTACTGCGCTGGGGCCTTATATCCGCGAAGAGCAATGCGAAGAGAACCGTTTTTTCTTTGATTGCCTGGCAGTTTGCGTGAATGTTAAACCCGCGCCGGAAAAACGAGAGTTCTGGGGCTGGTGGATGGAAATGGAAGCGCAGGAGACACGTTTTACCTACCGTTATCAGTTCGGCCTTTTTGATAAAGAAGGGCAATGGAAACCTACGGCGATAAAAGATCAGGAAGTGACCGATCGTTTAGAGCACACGCTGCGCGATTTTCACGAACGTGCTAAAACCTTGCTGGCTTCACTTGAGCTGAAGCTGGAACCTGCCGAAGACTTCAAAGAACAGTTGAAGCTCACCGCGTAACTCCCCGCATAAAAAAAAAAGCCCGATAGCTCGCGCTTATCGGGCCTGGCCGCAGTTTTCCGGCCTTCCACCTGAATCAGGTTAAATAAATGCCCTCTTGCGAGGGCATTCGATATAACGAGGGGTATTACCGGTGCTACAACTTAGAACTGGTAAGTCACGCCAACCGCAACAACGTCGTCGTTCGCCAGACCCAGTTTGTTGTCGTCTTTCAACTGGTTGATTTTGTAGTCAACCATCGCAGAGAAGTTTTTGTTGAAGTAGTAAGTTGCTCCAACGTCGATGTAGTTAACCAGATCTTCGTCGCCAACACCTTTTTCCAGATCCTTGCCTTTAGTCAGGACATAACCCAGAGACGGACGCAGACCGAAGTCGAACTGGTACTGGACAACCGCTTCGAAGTTCTCGGTTTTGTTAGCAAAACCCGAACCCAGCCCGGTGCTCGCTGCGGCAGATACTGGTGTCATGTTGTAAGCGACGCCGTACATGGTGGCGATATACAGGTTGTTCGCATCGTATTTCGCGCCGGTTGCCCAGGCTTCGGCTTTCTCGCCGCGACCAAACGCTGCGGTGTTCTGTGCGTTGGTACGATCAGAGTTCGCATACGCGCCAATCAGGCTGAATGCGCTGCCGCCGAAGTTATAGGAGAGAGAAGTACCCCAGCCGTCGCCGTTTTGTTTGCTGACAGCGCGGTTGCTTTCGTTTTTACCCTGGTACTGCAGGGTCATATTCAGACCGTCGATCATGCCGAAGAAGTCGGTGTTGCGGTAAGTTGCAACACCAGAGGTACGCTTGGTCATGAAGTTATCGGTACGAGTCAGGCCGTCGCCACCGAATTCCGGGAACATATCCGTTACGGAAGCCACGTCGTACAGCACGCCCAGGTTACGACCGTAGTCGATAGAACCAAAATCTTTGATTTTCAAACCAGCAAACGCCAGACGGGTTTTCTGGCTGGTCGCTGAGTTGTTGTTGTTGGTTTCGTCGTTGTTACCAGCAAATTCAGCTTCCCAACGGCCGAAACCGGTCAGCTGATCGTTAATCTGTGTTTCGCCTTTGAAGCCGAAACGCACGTAAGTTTTGTCACCGTCGTTGGTGGTATCGTCACTGAAGTAGTGCATGGCTTTTACTTTGCCGTACACGTCCAGTTTGTTGCCGTTCTTGTTATAAACTTCGGCTGCGTGAACAGAAGAAGCAGAAGCGACAACGCTCATCACCATTAATGCCAGAGTGCTCTTTTTCATTTTGATTCCTGATTTGACTAACGCGCTAATATTCGCTGGGCATACGCCCCGTGAAAAACAGGAAGGGTTTTAACGCTGCGAAATTAAAGATTTATGACAAATTAAGAATATTTTTAAAAAGTTATGTTTTTTTGTATTTGCCATAAAAGTGTCAAATCCTGCCGCTACGCTTGCTGATCCCGCGCAACAAAAAAGTGGGCTGACAGCTCTGGCAGTTGGCAATCGCTCTCACTCCTGTTACAACGTCTGACGACGATTTACTTTCCTTATATTTCCTTAAAAAAACGGCAGAGAATCATGAGTGACAGCCAGACGCTGGTGGTAAAACTCGGTACCAGTGTTTTAACGGGCGGATCCCGTCGCCTGAACCGCGCCCATATTGTTGAACTGGTGCGCCAGTGCGCACAGCAACACGCCGCCGGGCATAGAATTGTAATTGTGACGTCTGGCGCGATTGCCGCCGGACGCGAGCATCTGGGCTACCCGGAACTCCCCGCGACTATCGCGTCGAAACAGCTGCTGGCGGCGGTAGGGCAGAGCCGTTTGATTCAACTGTGGGAACAACTGTTTTCCATTTACGGGATTCATATTGGGCAGATGCTGCTGACGCGCGCCGATATGGAAGATCGGGAGCGTTTCCTCAATGCGCGCGACACGCTGCGTGCGCTGCTCGACAACAATATCGTGCCGGTGATTAACGAAAACGACGCCGTAGCCACCACGGAAATCAAAGTCGGCGATAATGATAACCTCTCCGCGCTCGCCGCTATCCTTGCCGGTGCCGACAAACTGCTACTGCTGACCGATCAGCAAGGCCTGTTTACCGCCGATCCGCGTAGCAACCCGGACGCGGAACTGATTAAAGACGTTTACGGCATCGACGATGCGCTGCGCGCGATTGCCGGGGACAGCGTTTCCGGCCTCGGTACGGGCGGGATGGGCACCAAGCTGCAAGCGGCTGACGTTGCCTGCCGCGCGGGGATCGACACCATTATCGCTGCGGGCAGCAAGCCAGGCGTGATTGGCGATGTTGTGGAAGGGATTTCCGTCGGCACGCGCTTTCACGCCCAGGAGTCGCCGCTGGAAAACCGTAAACGCTGGATCTTTGGCGCACCGCCTGCCGGTGAAATTACCGTTGATGAAGGCGCAACGGCGGCCATTCTGGAACGCGGCAGCTCCTTGTTGCCCAAAGGCATTAAAAGCGTGACAGGCAACTTTTCCCGTGGTGAAGTGATCCGCATTCGTAATCTGCAAGGTCGCGATATCGCCCACGGTGTAAGCCGTTATAACAGCGATGCGCTGCGTCGCATTGCCGGGCAACATTCGCAGCAGATTGACGCCATTCTGGGCTACGAATATGGCCCTGTCGCGGTGCACCGCGACGACATGATTACCCGTTAAGGAGCAGAAGTATGCTGGAACAAATGGGCATCGCTGCCAAAGCAGCGTCATACAAGCTGGCATTGCTCTCCAGCCGCGAGAAAAACCGCGTGCTGGAAAAAATCGCTGATTATCTCGAAGCGCAGGCGCAAGAGATCCTGCTCGCGAACGAACAGGATCTGCTGGAAGCTCGCCGCAACGGGCTGAGTGACGCGATGCTTGACCGGCTGGCGCTCAACCCGGCGCGCTTAACCGCGATCGCCAATGATGTGCGCCAGGTTTGCAAACTGGCGGATCCGGTAGGCCAGGTGATTGACGGTGGTCTGTTGGACAGCGGATTGCGCATTGAGCGCCGGCGCGTGCCGCTGGGCGTGATTGGTGTGATTTATGAAGCGCGTCCTAACGTCACTGTGGATGTCGCTTCTTTGTGCCTGAAAACCGGTAATGCCGCGATCCTGCGCGGTGGTAAAGAGACCTGGCGCACCAACGCCGCCACGGTAAAAGTTATCCAGCAGGCGCTGGAAGAGTGCGGCTTACCGGCCGGCGCGGTGCAAGCTATCGAAAGCCCGGATCGCGCGTTGGTGAATGAAATGCTGCGCATGGATAAATACATCGACATGCTGATCCCGCGCGGTGGCGCTGGTTTACATAAGCTGTGCCGCGAACAGTCGACCATCCCGGTGATCACCGGAGGTATCGGCGTGTGTCATATCGTGGTTGATGACTCTGCGGAAATCGATCCGGCGTTAAAAATCATCGTTAACGCGAAAACCCAACGCCCCAGTACCTGCAACACGGTGGAAACACTGCTGGTGCATCAGGGTATCGCGCAGCGATTCCTGCCCGCGCTGAGTAAGCAGATGGCGGAAAGTGGCGTGACATTGCATGCTGATGAACAGGCGTTGGCGCTGCTGCAAAACGGCCCGGCAAAAGTGGAAGCGGTAAAAGCGGAGCAGTATGACGACGAGTTTTTATCACTGGATTTGAATGTGAAAATCGTGACGGGTCTGGATGACGCCATCGATCATATTCGCCAGCACGGTACTCAGCACTCTGATGCCATCCTCACCCGTACACTGCGCAATGCAGACCGCTTTATTAACGAGGTGGACTCCTCCGCAGTGTATGTGAATGCGTCTACGCGTTTTACCGACGGCGGACAGTTTGGCCTGGGAGCAGAAGTCGCTGTCAGCACGCAGAAGCTGCACGCGCGTGGCCCTATGGGGCTGGAAGCGTTGACAACCTATAAGTGGATTGGCTTCGGCGACGACACGATTCGTGCTTAATTGAAAAAGGGTGATGCAAAAGTAGCCGGTTGATTCCCAAGGGCATTGACGCATCACCCGCTTAGTTTTAACCTTCTACTCCGTGATTCACGCTCGTGAACACATCGCAGGGCCGATATAGCTCAGTTGGTAGAGCAGCGCATTCGTAATGCGAAGGTCGTAGGTTCGACTCCTATTATCGGCACCAACACTTTCAATAAGTTACAAATCATTCGTACCTTCCTTATTTTCACTGTAGGACAGATTTGGGACGGAAAGCCCAAAAATCGAGTCAATTTGCCGCGCATGTTCGGTCAGATGATTTGGTGCAAGGTGCGCATAACGGCGAACCATTTCGATAGACTCCCACCCCCCCATTTCCTGCAATACCGAAATCGGAACTCCAGCCTGAACTAACCAGCTTGCCCAGGTATGCCTCAGATCATGGAAACGGAAATCCTCTATCCCAGCCCGTTTAAGTGCTGCCCGCCATGCCGTGTTAGCGTCATAGCGCATATTTCTGACTACAGGTGATTTTGTTCCGTCTGGTTTCGTACTGCTTTCACGGTATATAAACACCCATTTGTGATGATTGCCAATTTGCTTTTTCAGCACACGACACGCAGTATCATTCAGCGCCACGCCAATGGCCTGATTTGATTTGCTCTGCTCAGGGTGTATCCATGCCACCTTTCGCTGCATGTCTATCTGCTGCCATTCCAGATTGATGATGTTCGAACGCCTGAGGCCAGTTGAAAGCGCAAACTCAACGACTGACTTTAGCGGCTCCGGACATTCATCAATCAACCTTCTCGCTTCGTGCGGCTCCAGCCATCTGATCCGCTTGTTCTTCGGCTGAGGCACTTTGATAATCGGAGCTTTATCAAGCATCTTCCATTCACGCTCGGCCGCCCTTAGTAAAGCCTTAATGAAAGACAGGTGTGTGGCCTTTGTCGCCACTGCTGCTGGCTTAGGCTTGTATGCCGGCGAAGGTTTCCCTTTTTTCCTGCAAGCCTCATCCATTAGCTTCCAGTTTTCCTCGTGCCGCCTGTTCGTCATTTTCTGGATGGCAGAGTAAATTCTAGCCTCCGTGATATCCTTCAGTTGCATCCCTGAAAAATGCTGAAGCCAGAATCCGATCCGGCTTTTGTCGTCATCCAGTGATTTCTTGTGTGTAGTGGTTTACTGAATTTGGCCACCTGAACAGAGGTGATATGCTCACCTCAGGACATTACAGGTGCCTCAATGAAAAAAAGAAATTTCAGCGCAGAGTTTAAACGCGA
>NZ_DAMCGF010000016.1:0-86271 GCF_032104925.1 Kosakonia sp. | reverse complement strand
AATACCTGCCTGTCACGCAGGGGGTCGCGGGTTCGAGTCCCGTCCGTTCCGCCACCCTAATTAGGGGCGTAGTTCAATTGGTAGAGCACCGGTCTCCAAAACCGGGTGTTGGGGGTTCGAGTCCCTCCGCCCCTGCCAGAAATAATCCTTAGCATCTGCTAAGGATTTTTTTTGCTTCTTTTTCAGCATCCACTCTACAGAAAATCTCTCGCAGGCATCCTTGCCACAAATATTCAATCAATCACTTTGATTTTCAAAAGATCGCGGATCTGATTCTGTTTATCGCTGTTTTGCAGCCAAATTGCATAAAGTGGACGAGAAAGCATCGTTGTATCAGTAACGGGATATAACTTATCTTTTTGTTCTGCCCATGAAACAGGTAGCCAGGTGCAGCCATTAAGCTGCGGTAATTGCTGATGGGCCACTTCTGCTGAACTGGTCGTCAATGTTGGCACGTCATCACTGGCGATTAACTCTGACTCATGCTGTTGAAAATCCGGTCCCCATTCGAGGCGCAGGTAGTTCAATTCTGACTTGCTCTTTTCCGGGGCTGCGCAATAAAGCGCAAGTGTGAAATGGCCGAGCAACTGGCTGCTAAACTCATCCATCTTTGGCGTTTCAGTCGTGATCAACAGATCCAGTTGCCGCTCGTGTAACTGTTTAACCAATGATTGCCGTTGTGCAATTCGTGCTTCGAACTGAAGGTTTCCTTGCAGGTTATACAGCCTGGTTAACCAATCGCTAAGCATGCATTCCCATAGGGATGCGCTGGCCCCAATAGAAAATTGGTGGTGTCGCGATGTGTGCGCCACTTCTTTTCTTGCGGCTTGCCAGGTACTCATCAATGTTTCCGCATACGGCAGCAGCTTCTCGCCAGCTGCCGTCAGGCGGATATTGTTGCGATGGCGTGTAAAGAGATTAACCCCAAGCTGGTTCTCTAACTGGCGAATACGAAAACTCACCGCGGACTGGGTCAGATAGAGTGCTTCGGCTGCACGACCGAAGTGACGAGTCCTGCTAACTTCGAGGAAAGTTTTTAGTAATTCCGTATCCACAGTTTTCTCCACAAAAATATTTGTCGTAATGATTTAAATGTTTTGTTTTACACTCTGTCAAGCGTAACTAATACTCCGCGCCATAAATAGCTCGGCCAAAGAATTAGGAGCGTGCAGGATGGCGGAAAGCTTTACGACGACAAATCGTTTTTTCGACAATAAGAATTATCCGCGCGGGTTCTCTCGCCACGGTGACTTCACCATCAAAGAGGCGCAACTGCTTGAGCGCCATGGTTATGCTTTTAACGAACTGGAACTCGGTAAGCGTGAACCAGTGACTGCAGAAGAAACGCAATTCGTTGCAGTGTGCCGTGGAGAGCGTGAGCCAGACACCGAAGCAGAACGCGTCTGGATCAAGTATATGGCGCGCATTAAGCGTCCGAAGCGCTTTCACACTCTTTCAGGTGGGAAACCACAGATGGAAGGTGCGGAAGACTATACGGATTCCGAAGATTAAGAGAAAAGGGGCTACGGCCCCTTTTTTACATCAGCATCTTTTGCAAATGAATCAGTAGCCTGTCGATTGCGCGATAACTTAACGCTTCCTGTAGATGCGCGCGCTGGATCGCTGGCTCTTCTTCAAGATCGGCTATCGTTCGTGCAACTCTCAGCAGGCGTTGCCAGGCGCGTACAGATAATCCCAGACGTGTTAACGTCTCTTCCAGCCAATTCCCGTCTTCTCTGTTAAGTTTACAAAGCTGTTTTGTTTCGCTGCTATCCAGATGCGCGTTGAGTTTATTCTGCCGCTGATACTGCCGTGCCCGGGCCTGAATAACCCGTAAGCGTACCGTTTCACTGCTTTCGCCTTTTTGCTGTGGCTGGCTCATTGACCCCGGAGCAAGCAAGGGGACCTCAAGCGAGAGATCGAAGCGATCGAGAAAAGGGCCTGATAGCTTTCCCAAATAGCGCAGCGTTTGCTCCGGTGTCGAGCGGTTATGATTTCCCCGGTAATGGCCGGTCGGGCTCGGGTTCATGGCGGCGATTAACTGGAAACGAGCGGGATAGGTAACTTTCGCCCTTGCCCTCGAGAGATGGATTTGTCCGGATTCAATAGGTTCGCGGAGTGCATCCAGCACGCGGCGTTCAAATTCCGGTAATTCATCCAGAAACAAAACGCCATTATGCGCCAGCGAAATCTCGCCCGGGCCTGGTATTGCGCCACCGCCGACAAGTGCCGCCAGTGAAGCGCTGTGATGCGGTGCTCTGAATGGGCGTCTTCGCCAGTGGCGAGAGAGTGCCGCTGAATTTACCACGCTCATAATGGCCGCGCTTTCCAGCGCTTCCTGGTTGCTCAATGGCGGCAACAATCCCGCCAACCGACTGGCCAACATAGTCTTGCCCGTGCCCGGAGGTCCGATTAGCAACAGGTTGTGTCCACCTGCCGCAGTGATTTCCAGTGCGCGCTTCCCTTGTTCTTGTCCAATAACATCGCTTAAATCCTCACTGGCGGCCTCCTGGCTGCTACAAAAGGGGGCAGGTGAAGGTAATGCCTGTTTTCCTTCCAGAAACGCACATACTTCCTGTAAATGGTCGGCGACCAGACACTCCTGTGTTTCTATGAGGCTGGCTTCAGCTTCGTTTTCTCTGGCAATAACGATGCGTCTGTTGGCTTTTACCGCTTCAATGACAGAAGAGATGGCGCCAGGAACCCCACGTAATGCGCCTGTAAGGGCAAGTTCGCCAACAAATTCATAGCGACTCAGCTCTGATGCCGTTAGCTGCTCAGAAGCGGACAGAAGCGCGATAGCAATGGGTAAATCGTATCGTCCACCTTCTTTGGGCAGATCCGCGGGTGCCAGGTTGATGGTGATCCGTTTCGCCGGGAATTCATATCCGCTGTTGATAATGGCGCTACGAACACGATCGCGTGCTTCTTTAACCGTGGTTTCCGGTAGCCCAACAATAGTCAGCCCCGGCAGCCCGTTACTGATATGCACTTCAACGGTGACCAGGGGGGCCGTCACGCCTAACGCCGCTCGCGTATAAATTACAGACAATGCCATAGGCTCTCCTTTTCACAGACATTATCTATTTTGGTTATCGCTTTTCATTATCGAAACGCTGCTTTTGCGTGCGCGTTTCCTGCATTTCACTGCAATTAGCCCCTTTTTTCATCGTATTGGAATGTTGATCGCAGCGTTGTATTGCTAGTGCAAGAGGTGAGAAATTTTCACCAAGACTTTTCTCTATATAAAACAACCATTTTTCGTCAATTTGTCGGTGTGGTCGCAAACTGCGTCATAAATTTTTCTTGTTTCTTGTCTTAAATCTGTGTTACCTCTTTAGGCATTCCTTCGAACATGAAGCAAGAACGAACACAAATGAAAGCCCTTCTACGAGTGATTAGCCTGGTCGTGATTAGCGTGGTGGTGATTATTATCCCACCGTGCGGGGCTGCACTTGGACGAGGAAAGGCTTAAAAAACAAGCCTTAACGAACTAAGACCCCCGCACCGAAAGGTCCGGGGGTTTTTTTATGACCTAAAAACATAAACGAGGAGCAGAGGATGAGTAGTAGCACAAAATTCTGTTTCTCCCGATATCCGGCGGGGAACTGACTATGAATGGAGCACAGTGGGTGGTACATGCGTTGCGAGCGCAGAAAGTCGATATCGTCTTCGGCTATCCGGGCGGTGCAATTATGCCGGTTTACGATGCATTGTATGACGGCGGCGTGGAACACCTACTTTGCCGGCACGAGCAGGGCGCGGCGATGGCCGCTATCGGCTATGCTCGGGCCACTGGTAAAACCGGCGTTTGCATCGCTACCTCCGGCCCAGGTGCGACGAACCTGATCACCGGTCTTGCTGATGCGTTATTAGATTCCGTTCCGGTTGTTGCCATTACCGGCCAGGTTGCTGCTCCGCTTATCGGTACCGACGCGTTTCAGGAAGTGGACGTACTGGGTTTATCCCTCGCCTGCACGAAGCACAGCTTTCTGGTTGAATCGCTGGAAGAGTTACCGCGTGTCATGGCTGAGGCTTTCTACGTGGCCAATTCCGGCCGCCCGGGCCCGGTTCTGGTGGATATTCCAAAAGACATCCAGTTGGCTGTAGGCGATCTGGATCCCTGGTTCGCGACCGTCGACGATGAACATTATTTCCCGCAAGCGGAAGTGGAGCAGGCCGTGCAGATGCTCTCGCAGGCAACAAAACCGATGCTGTATGTTGGCGGCGGTGTGGGCATGGCGCAGGCGGTTCCGGCGCTGCGTGAGTTTCTGAGCGTGACGCAAATGCCGGTCACTTGCACGCTGAAAGGGCTGGGCGCGGTGGAAACTGATTATGCTTACTATCTCGGCATGCTGGGGATGCACGGTACGAAAGCCGCGAATTTTGCCGTGCAGGAGTGTGACTTGCTGATTGCCGTTGGCGCCCGCTTTGACGATCGCGTGACCGGCAAGCTGAATACCTTCGCGCCGAACGCCAAAGTGATCCATATGGATATCGACCCGGCGGAAATGAGCAAACTGCGCCAGGCGCACGTTGCGTTGCAGGGCGATTTAAACGCGTTGCTGCCTGCGCTACAACAGCCGCTGGCAATTGATGCGTGGCGTCAATACAGTGCGGATCTGCGTCGCGAACATGCCTGGCGTTACGATCATCCAGGCGACGCTATTTACGCGCCGCTGTTGTTAAAACAGCTCTCCGATCGCAAACCGGAAAACAGCGTGGTCACTACCGACGTTGGCCAGCATCAGATGTGGGCGGCGCAACATTTGTGTTTCAGCCGCCCGGAAGATTTCATCACGTCCAGTGGATTAGGTACGATGGGCTTCGGTTTGCCGGCCGCTGTTGGCGCGCAGGTTGCCCGCCCGGACGATACGGTAATCTGTATCTCCGGTGACGGCTCCTTCATGATGAATGTTCAGGAGCTCGGCACCGTTAAACGTAAGCAATTACCGCTGAAGATTGTCTTACTGGACAACCAGCGTTTAGGGATGGTTCGCCAGTGGCAGCAGTTATTCTTCAACGAGCGTTATAGTGAAACCACCCTGACTGATAACCCCGATTTCCTCACACTGGCCAGCGCTTTCGGCATTCCCGGCCAGCACATCACCCGAAAAGACCAGGTTGAAGCGGCACTCGACACGATGCTCACGAGCCCAGGGCCATACCTGCTTCATGTCTCAATCGATGAACTTGAGAATGTCTGGCCGTTGGTGCCGCCCGGCGCCAGTAACTCACAAATGCTGGAGAAATTATCATGATGCAACATCAGGTCGCCGTTGAGGCCCGCTTCAATCCTGAAACGTTAGAACGCGTGCTGCGCGTGGTGCGTCACCGTGGCTTTCAGGTGTGTGCCATGAATATGGAAACCGCCAGTGATGCGCGGAACATAAATATCGAATTGACCGTTGCCAGCCCGCGGCCTGTCGAATTACTGTTTAGCCAGTTAAGCAAACTTGTTGACGTTGCCCGGGTTGATATCCGCCAGCGTGCCACATCATCACAATCACAACAAATCCGCGCGTAAGCGCAAAAGGAAGAATAATGACGACGAAAAAAGCAGACTACATTTGGTCTAATGGCGAGATGGTTCGTTGGGAAGATGCGAAAGTCCACGTGATGTCCCACGCGCTGCATTACGGTACTTCCGTATTTGAAGGCATCCGTTGCTATGACTCGCACAAAGGTCCGGTAGTGTTCCGCCATCGTGAACATATGCAGCGTCTGCGCGATTCCGCCAAAATCTATCGTTTCCCGGTATCTCAGAGCGTCGACGAGCTGATGGAAGCCTGCCGCGCAGTGATCCGCAAAAACAATCTGACCAGCGCCTATATTCGTCCGCTGGTATTTGTGGGCGATGTTGGCATGGGCGTTAACCCGCCGGCGGGCTACACCACTGATGTGATTATCGCTGCCTTCCCGTGGGGGGCTTACCTCGGTGCGGAAGCACTGGATCAGGGGATCGACGCGATGGTGTCTTCCTGGAACCGTGTTGCGCCGAACACCATCCCGACAGCCGCGAAAGCGGGCGGAAACTACCTTTCTTCCCTGCTGGTTGGCAGCGAAGCGCGCCGCCACGGTTACCAGGAAGGCATTGCGCTTGACGTTAACGGCTACATCTCTGAAGGTGCGGGCGAAAACCTGTTTGAAGTAAAAGATGGCATCCTGTTCACGCCGCCGTTTACCTCTTCCGCCCTGCCGGGTATCACTCGCGATGCGATCATCAAGCTGGCGAAAGAGCTGAATATCGAAGTTCGTGAGCAGGTGCTGTCCCGCGAATCGCTGTATCTGGCGGATGAAGTGTTTATGTCCGGTACGGCAGCGGAAATTACGCCGGTGCGCAGCGTTGATGGTATTCAGGTTGGTGAAGGTCGTTGTGGCCCGGTCACCAAACGTATTCAGCAAGCATTCTTTGGCCTGTTCACCGGTGAAACGGAAGATAAGTGGGGCTGGTTGGATCAAGTTAATCCATAAATACCCGTCATACTTCAGGTTGTAGGTGTGTTGGCCGCACTCGTTCACCCCAGTCACTTACTTATGTAAGCTCCCGGGGATTCGCTCGCTTGCCGCCTTCCTACAACCCGAATCATTCAGGGTATAGCAAATAAATATGGGATGGCACGCACCACCCCATCGACAAGATAGACGGGAGTAAAAGAGCATGCCTAAGTACCGTTCCGCCACCACCACCCACGGGCGCAATATGGCGGGTGCCCGCGCGCTGTGGCGCGCAACCGGGATGACCGACGCCGATTTCGGCAAGCCGATTATCGCCGTCGTGAACTCGTTTACCCAGTTCGTGCCGGGCCACGTTCACCTGCGCGATCTCGGTAAGCTGGTTGCGGAGCAAATCGAAGCCGCAGGCGGCGTGGCGAAAGAGTTCAACACGATTGCCGTTGATGACGGTATCGCCATGGGCCACGGCGGCATGCTTTATTCACTGCCTTCCCGCGAGCTGATTGCCGATTCCGTTGAATATATGGTCAATGCCCACTGCGCTGACGCAATGGTGTGTATTTCCAACTGCGACAAAATCACCCCCGGGATGCTGATGGCTTCTCTGCGGTTGAATATTCCGGTGATTTTCGTCTCCGGCGGCCCGATGGAAGCCGGGAAAACAAAACTCTCCAACCAGATAATTAAACTCGATCTGGTGGATGCCATGATTCAGGGCGCGGATCCGAAAGTTTCTGACGATCAGAGCGAGCAGGTAGAACGTTCCGCCTGCCCCACTTGCGGATCCTGCTCCGGCATGTTTACCGCCAACTCAATGAACTGTCTGACCGAAGCGCTGGGGCTGTCACAGCCGGGTAACGGCTCGCTGCTCGCGACCCACGCTGACCGCAAAGAACTGTTCATCAACGCGGGCAAACGCATTGTTGAGCTGACCAAACGCTATTACGAGCAGGATGACACCAGCGCACTACCGCGTTCCATCGCCAGTAAAGCGGCGTTTGAAAACGCCATGACGCTGGATATCGCTATGGGCGGCTCTACTAATACTGTTCTGCATCTGCTGGCCGCCGCGCAGGAAGCAGAAATTGATTTCACCATGAGTGATATCGATAAGCTGTCCCGCAAAGTTCCGCAGCTATGTAAAGTCGCGCCGAGTACGCAGAAATACCATATGGAGGATGTGCACCGCGCCGGTGGCGTGCTGGGCATCCTGGGTGAGCTGGATCGCGCTAACTTGTTAAACCGTGACGTGAAAAACGTGCTCGGTCTGACGCTGCCGCAAACCCTTGAGCAGTACGACGTGATGCTGACCAAAGACGACGCGGTGAAAACCATGTTCCGCGCGGGGCCAGCCGGTATCCGCACCACGCAGGCGTTTTCCCAGAATTGCCGCTGGGACACGCTGGATGACGATCGCGCTGAAGGCTGTATCCGTTCGCTGGAGCATGCTTACAGCAAAGATGGTGGCCTGGCCGTGCTGTACGGCAATTTTGCGGAAAACGGCTGTATCGTTAAAACCGCAGGCGTTGATGACAGCAACCTGACCTTTACCGGTCCGGCAAAAGTGTATGAAAGCCAGGACGCGGCGGTGGAAGCCATTCTCGGCGGTAAAGTTGTCGCCGGTGATGTGGTGGTGATTCGCTACGAAGGGCCGAAAGGCGGGCCGGGGATGCAGGAAATGCTCTACCCAACCAGCTTCCTGAAATCGATGGGCCTCGGCAAAGCGTGTGCGCTGATCACCGATGGGCGTTTCTCCGGCGGGACTTCCGGCCTTTCCATTGGCCATGTTTCTCCGGAAGCGGCAAGCGGCGGCAATATCGGCCTGATTGAAGATGGCGACATTATCGCTATCGATATTCCGAGCCGCAGCATTCAACTGCAACTGAGCGATCGTGAACTGGCAGCGCGTCGTGAAGCGCAGGAAGCCCGAGGCGATAAGGCCTGGACGCCGGTTGACCGTGAGCGTCAGGTCTCCTTCGCGCTGCGCGCTTATGCCAGTCTCGCGACCAGTGCGGATAAAGGCGCGGTACGCGATAAATCCAAACTTGGGGGTTAATGATGGCCGAATCCCAACCCCTCTCAGCCGCTCCCGAAGGGGCGGAATATCTGAGAGCGGTGCTGCGTGCGCCGGTTTACGAAGCGGCGCAGGTAACGCCGCTGCAAAAAATGGAGAAACTCTCTTCGCGTCTCGACAACGTAATTCTGGTCAAACGCGAAGACCGCCAGCCGGTGCACAGCTTTAAGCTGCGTGGCGCGTACGCAATGATTGCCGGGCTGACGCCTGAGCAGAAAGCGCACGGCGTGATTACTGCTTCTGCGGGCAACCACGCGCAGGGCGTGGCAATGTCATCGACGCGTCTGGGGATCAAATCGCTGATTGTGATGCCAGTGGCGACGGCGGATATCAAAGTGGATGCGGTGCGCGGCTTTGGTGGCGAAGTGCTGTTGCACGGTGCCAACTTCGACGAAGCGAAAGCCAAAGCCATTGAGCTGGCTGAGCAACAAGGTTTCACCTTTGTACCGCCGTTTGATCACCCGATGGTGATTGCCGGACAGGGCACGCTGGCGCTGGAGTTGCTGCAACAGGATGCGCATATCGATCGGGTTTTTGTGCCGGTCGGCGGCGGCGGTTTAGCGGCAGGCGTGGCGGTGTTGATTAAACAGCTGATGCCGCAAATCAAAGTGATCGCCGTTGAAGCGGAAGACTCCGCCTGCCTGAAAGCGGCGCTGGATGCGGGTCATCCGGTCGAGTTACCGCGCGTGGGCTTGTTTGCCGAAGGCGTGGCGGTAAAACGCATTGGTAACGAAACTTTCCGTCTGTGCCAGGCGTATCTCGATGACATCATCACTGTCGATAGCGATGCAATTTGTGCGGCGATGAAAGATCTGTTCGAAGATGTCCGTGCGGTGGCGGAACCGTCCGGTGCGCTGGCGCTGGCGGGGATGAAAAAGTACATCGCGAAACACCATATTCGCGGCGAACGGCTGGCGCATGTGCTTTCCGGTGCGAATGTGAATTTCCACGGCTTACGTTATGTTTCTGAGCGTTGCGAGCTGGGCGAGCAGCGGGAAGCGCTGCTGGCGGTGACCATTCCGGAAGAGAAAGGTAGCTTCCTGAAGTTCTGCCAGTTGTTGGGTGGGCGTTCCGTAACCGAATTTAACTATCGCTTTGCCGATGCGAAAGACGCCTGCATTTTTGTCGGTGTACGTCTAAGCCGCGGGCTGGAGGAGCGCAAAGAGATCCTCGATCTACTGCATCAAGGCGGTTATAGCGTCGTGGATCTTTCCGACGATGAGATGGCGAAACTGCACGTGCGTTACATGGTGGGCGGGCGACCGTCGAAACCGCTGCGCGAACGCCTGTACAGTTTTGAGTTCCCGGAATCGCCCGGCGCGCTGCTGAAGTTCCTGCATACGCTTGGTACGCACTGGAATATTTCATTGTTCCATTACCGCAGCCACGGCACCGATTATGGGCGCGTTCTGGCAGCATTCGAACTGGGCGAGCATGAGCCAGATTTCGAAACCCGGCTCAACGAGCTGGGCTACGAATGCCACGATGAAACGCATAACCCGGCGTTCCGTTTTTTCCTTGCCGGTTAGTTGTTTGGCAGGATTTTCCAGAACGCATCAATAAGCGGCTCATAGAGCCGCTTTTTTTGTACACACACGCCAAGCTCAAACGGCGTTTTCTCATCGCTGCGCTCAAGGATCATCACGCGGTTGCGTACCGGCTCCGGGCTGTTTTCCAGCACCACTTCCGGGATTAGCGCCACACCGCAACCGAGCGCGACCATCGACACCATCGCTTCGTGACCGCCGACGGTAGCGTAAATCGACGGGTTGCTGATTTTGTGGCGGCGGAACCATAGTTCGATACGGCGGCGCACCGGGCCCTGATCGGCCATGATAAACGGCACGGTGGACCAGTCTGGTTCGGGCTGCGAAACCTGGTTACGCACCGGGCAGGGGAGCGCAGGTGCTATCAGCACCACGGCCAGGTTTTCCAGCATCGAAAAGGCGACCGCGCCGGGCAGCGTTTCCGGTTTCCCGGCAATGGCCAGATCCGCTTCGCCAGTGACCACTTTTTCCATCGCATCAGCGGCATCGCCGGTGGTGAGCTTGATCTCTACCGACGGATGTTCCGCGCGAAAGCGATCAAGAATCGGCGGCAAATGGCTGTAAGCCGCGGTGACGGAACAGAAAAGATGCAGCTCGCCGGAAAGCGACGGGCCTTGCTGGTCGATGGTGTGGCGCAATTGCTGATACTGCAATAACGTTTGCTGCGCGAAAACGCGCAACTCTTCACCCGCTTCAGTCAGCGTGACGGTACGGTTATCGCGCACAAACAGCGGCTGCCCGAGATCTTCTTCCAGCCGCTGGATTTGTCGCGAAAGCGTGGAAGGACTGACATGCATGGCGCGCGCGCTGCGGCCAAAATGGCGGCTTTCGGCCAGATGCAGGAACGTTTTCAGATCGCGTAAATCCATGAGACAGACTCCACAAATTTACATTGCAAAAATTGCAATGTGATATTGTTAATATATCAATTTAAGCAACGCATTTCCTGTCATATAGTGGGTTCAATCTCGCTTATCAGCGAACTGAACAATAAATATTGCCCTGAATAATTTGCGCAACAGAAAATCTAAAGCGTTAGCGCAAAAGAAGAACGGCACAACACAACATCACACGACGAGGTCTCAAATGGCTAACTACTTTAATACACTGAACCTGCGCCAGCAGCTGGCGCAGCTGGGCAAATGCCGCTTTATGGCGCGTGACGAATTTGCCGATGGCGCAAGCTACCTTCAGGGTAAAAAAGTGGTCATCGTCGGCTGCGGTGCCCAGGGCCTGAACCAGGGCCTGAACATGCGTGACTCCGGTCTGGATATCTCTTACGCGCTGCGTAAAGAAGCCATTGCGGAAAAACGCGCGTCCTGGCGCAAAGCGACCGAAAACGGTTTTAAAGTTGGCACGTATGAAGAGCTGATCCCGCAGGCGGATCTGGTCGTGAACCTGACGCCGGACAAACAGCACTCTGACGTCGTGCGTTCCGTGCAGCCGCTGATGAAAGACGGCGCGGCACTGGGCTACTCTCACGGTTTCAATATCGTGGAAGTGGGTGAGCAGATCCGTAAAGACATCACCGTCGTGATGGTGGCGCCGAAGTGCCCAGGTACTGAAGTGCGTGAAGAGTACAAACGCGGTTTCGGCGTTCCGACGCTGATCGCCGTCCACCCGGAAAACGACCCGAAAGGCGAAGGAATGGCGATTGCTAAAGCCTGGGCTGCGGCAACCGGTGGTCACCGTGCGGGTGTTCTGGAGTCCTCTTTCGTTGCGGAAGTGAAATCTGACCTGATGGGCGAGCAGACTATCCTCTGCGGCATGTTGCAGGCGGGTTCTCTGCTGTGCTTTGACAAGCTGGTGGCCGACGGTACCGACCCGGCTTACGCAGAAAAACTGATTCAGTTCGGCTGGGAAACCATCACCGAAGCGCTGAAACAGGGCGGTATTACGCTGATGATGGATCGCTTGTCCAATCCGGCGAAACTGCGTGCTTACGCGCTGTCTGAACAGCTGAAAGGTATCATGGCGCCGCTGTTCCAGAAACATATGGACGACATCATTTCCGGCGAGTTCTCTTCCGGCATGATGGCTGACTGGGCCAACGACGATAAGAAACTGCTGACCTGGCGTGAAGAAACCGGTAAAACCGCGTTCGAAACCGCACCGCAGTTTGAAGGCAAAATCAGCGAGCAGGAGTATTTTGATAAAGGCGTGCTGATGATTGCGATGGTGAAAGCGGGCGTTGAACTGGCGTTCGAAACCATGGTGGCGTCCGGCATTATCGAAGAGTCTGCTTACTATGAATCGCTGCACGAACTGCCGCTGATTGCCAACACCATCGCGCGTAAACGTCTGTATGAGATGAACGTGGTTATTTCCGATACCGCAGAGTACGGCAACTACCTGTTCTCTTATGCTTGCGTACCGCTGCTGAAAGAGTTTATGACCACGCTGCAAACGGGCGATTTGGGTAAAGCGATTGCCGAAGGCGCGGTAGATAACGCGCAGCTGCGCGATGTGAATGATGCGATTCGCAGCCACGCCATTGAGAAAGTGGGTCAGAAACTGCGCGGTTATATGACGGACATGAAACGTATCGCCGTCGCGAGCTAAATCCTGTCGTTTTTCGGCAACGATAAGCCGACATTCATCGAAAAATTCAAGCCCGGAGGCGTTAGCGCTTCCGGGCTTTTTTATGTGCTGCACTGGACGCAATCTTTTTTGCCCATTCGTCTTGTTGAATTTGTCTTTATGTAATATCGTAAGTTACATGAAAATAAATAACTCATTCTCCGCGACGCTGCACATCCTGCTCCACATGGAACAGGCCGATAAACCGATGACATCGGAACAGATGGCTGAATACATCGACGGTAACCCGGCGTTTATTCGCAAACTGCTCGCCGGGTTACGGGAAAAACAGATTGTCTGCGCGACCAAAGGGCACCACGGCGGCTGGCGGCTTTGTCGTCCCGCCAGTCATGTCACTCTCTACGACATCTATATTGCACTGGGATCGCCTGCGTTGTTCGCATTGGGTAATCGTAATGAGAACCCTGAGTGCCTGGTTGAGCAAGGGGTGAACCGGGTGATGTCGTCGACGCTTGCCGACGCACAATCGCTGATCCTTGAACGTTTTAAAAACCTGACGCTACAGGATGTCGGTGCGGAATTTATCAGTTACTTCAACGAAAAGGGGCACCACTGATGATTGCAGATTTAACCACCTGCCTGATGATTGCGCTGGCTGCCAGCAGCATTTCAATAACGGTGACGCAAACGGAGTTATTTGCGGCTTTTCGTGAATGGACGGTGAAAAAGAACGCGATGATAGGGCACTTGTTTCAGTGTTTTTATTGTCTGAGCCACTGGGCGGTGTTTGGCGGCATGCTGGTGTACCGGCCTGCGTTGCTGTACAGCGGCTTTGCATTGATTGACTGGGTGATGACGGCGTTTATTACCATTACGCTGGCGACCCTGATTAATGGCCTGATGTTTAAAGTGTTCCAGGCGGCAATCAGCATGCATGTGATGAAGCATGACGCGCAGCAGAAACTGCAACCGCACAAATAAAAAACAGCCTCTCTGTGATGAGAGGCTCAATCATTAGTTGCGGTACAGCACTTTGATGATGTGGTAACCGAACTGGGTGTGCAGCGGGCCGGTTGGCTCCAGCACCGGGCAGGAGAACACCACTTTATCGAACGCGGGAACCATCTGGCCCTGACGGAATTCGCCCAAATGTCCGCCTTTTTTACCTGACGGGCAGATAGAGTGTTTCTTCGCCAGCTTTTCGAAATCGCCGCCGTTTTTGATCTGTTCCAGAAGATCCAGTGCCAGTTTCTCTTCTTTAACAAGGATATGCAGTGCTGCTGCGGTTTTTGCCATGATCGTGCCTTGAGTGAGGTTGTTGAGGCTGGCTATACTACCACGCGTTTATACACTTCGGTCTTCATTCTGCCTCGGCTTCAAGTTGCGCCTGCGGCTCAACTTAAGCGAGGGTCTCGCACCGTGGGTGCTGCAGTAAGCTGCGTTAAATCTGTTCCCGGCAGATTCGTTATCCCGCCACTTACGTGTGTTAGCGGCTGAAGATTCACGGCCTGAATGATTTTGTGTATATATTTCCCCTCCAGACTTTTCATTGAGTGATTTTTTTATGCGTTTAAACCCCGGACAACAACAAGCCGTCGAATTCGTCACCGGACCATGCCTGGTGCTGGCGGGAGCGGGATCCGGTAAAACACGCGTGATCACCAATAAAATCGCCCATTTGATCCGTGGCTGTGGCTATCAGGCGAAACATATCGCGGCGGTAACCTTTACCAACAAAGCGGCGCGCGAGATGAAAGAACGTGTTGCGCAGACGCTGGGGCGTAAGGAGGCGCGCGGGTTGATGATCTCTACGTTCCACACGCTGGGGCTGAATATCATCAAACGTGAGTTCGCCGCGTTGGGGATGAAATCTAACTTTTCCCTGTTTGACGACACCGATCAGGTCGCGTTGCTGAAAGATCTGACCGAAGGGCTGATCGACGATGACAAAGTGGTGTTGCAACAACTGATCTCCACGATCTCAAACTGGAAAAACGATCTGCTGACGCCGTCGCAGGCTGCTGCGCGCGCAAACGGCGAGCGCGATCGTATTTTTGCTCATTGCTACGGTCTGTACGACGCCCATATGAAGGCGTGTAACGTACTCGATTTTGACGACCTGATCCTGCTGCCGACGCTGTTATTGCAGCGCAACGAAGAGGTGCGCGAACGCTGGCAGAACAAGATCCGTTATCTGCTGGTGGATGAATATCAGGACACCAACACCAGTCAGTATGAGCTGGTAAAGCTGTTAGTGGGCCAGCGCGCGCGCTTCACCGTCGTGGGTGACGATGACCAGTCGATTTATTCGTGGCGCGGTGCGCGGCCGCAAAACCTGGTGCTGCTGAGCCAGGATTTCCCGGCATTGCAGGTGATTAAGCTGGAACAAAACTATCGCTCTTCCGGGCGCATCCTGAAAGCGGCGAATATCCTCATCGCCAACAACCCACACGTGTTTGAAAAACGGCTCTTTTCCGAGCTGGGTTATGGTGCCGAGCTGAAAGTGCTCAGCGCCAACCACGAAGAACATGAAGCCGAACGCGTGACGGGTGAGCTGATTGCTCACCACTTCGTGAACAAAACCGCATACAAGGATTATGCGATCCTCTATCGCGGCAACCACCAGTCGCGCGTATTCGAAAAATTCCTGATGCAGAACCGCATCCCGTACAAGATTTCGGGCGGCACCTCGTTCTTTTCTCGCCCGGAAATCAAAGATCTACTGGCCTATTTGCGGGTGCTGACCAATACGGATGATGACAGTGCATTTCTGCGCATCGTGAATACGCCAAAGCGTGAAATTGGCTCAGCAACGCTGCAGAAGCTGGGCGAATGGGCGATGTTACGTAATAAGAGCCTGTTTGCTGCCAGCTTTGATGTTGGCCTGAACCAGACGCTGACCGGGCGCGGTTATGACGCGCTGACGCGTTTTACCCACTGGCTCGGTGAAGTTCAGCGTTTGTCGGAGCGCGAGCCTATCGCGGCAGTGCGCGATTTAATTCACGGCATCGATTATGAGTCCTGGCTGTTCGAAACCTCCGCCAGCCCGAAAGCGGCAGAGATGCGCATGAAAAACGTCAACACGCTGTTCGGCTGGATGACGGAGATGCTGGAAGGCAGCGAACTGGACGAGCCGATGACGCTGGCGGAAGTCGTCACGCGCTTTACTCTGCGCGACATGATGGAGCGTGGCGAGAGTGACGACGAATCCGATCAGGTGCAGTTGATGACGTTGCACGCGTCTAAAGGCCTTGAATTCCCGTATGTTTTCCTTGTTGGTATGGAAGAGGGGTTATTGCCACACCAGAGCAGTATCGATGAAGATAACGTCGATGAAGAGCGGCGTCTGGCTTATGTGGGCATCACCCGGGCGCAGAAAGAGCTGATTTTTACTCTCTGCAAAGAACGTCGTCAGTATGGTGAATTAGTCCGACCGGAACCGAGCCGCTTCCTGCTGGAATTACCGCAGGACGATCTGATTTGGGAGCAGGAACGCAAAGTGGTCAGTGCCGAAGAGCGCATGCATAAAGGTCAGGCCAACGTGGCGAATATTCGCGCGATGCTGGCAAAAGCGAAGGACAAATAAAAATCCACCTTCAGCGAAGGCGGCGTGGATTACTGCTCCTGAAGTGCGGGTTGAAAACGTAAAAAGAGGCGTCTGCCCGCTCTGTAAGGTTGGAGCCGGCAGCGCTGCGGAACGTTGGTTTTCAGCAAGTAATAAAAAAGCCCGCAGCGAGCGGGCTATATTCCGTATGAGAATTACTGGATTTCCAGCGACCAGTGCACATAACTCTGCCACTGGCTTTCCTGATCAATCAGTTCTGCGCCGAGTGGGTGACTCGCCAGCCACCCTTGCGGTAGCGTCAGCACCAGCTTCTCTCCCTGCGCGGTGACCGCGATTTCCGGCAGCAGATCATCGCGACGACGGCTGGCGAAAATAATGGCAAGACGAAGCAGACGACAAAGATGTTCTGCAACACGCGGTGGTACGGCGTTTTGCTGATGCAACGATGAGAGATCGACCGCGTTCGTCTGATTAAGCAGCAGTGTCGCGAGCAGTTTCTTTTGCGCGGGGGTAAACCCAGGCAAATCGAGATTACGCACCAGCCATGCCGCGTGTAGCGGTGCTTGCTTAAACTCAATGCTCAAACCAATTTCATGCAGTTCGCTGGCAACTTTCAGAATTTCGATGCTGTAGGCATCTAATTCCCACACTTTAGCGACACCCTGCGCAAAACGTCCAGCCAGCGTTGTCACGCGACGGGATTGATCGGTATCGATAATAAAACGGCGTTGAATATTGCGCAGCGTGCGGCTACGAATGTCTTCATCTACCGCCAGGTGCAGCATGCCGTAGACCAGACCTTCGCGTAATGCGCCACCGGCCAGCGTCATGCTTTCAATATTCATTTCGGTGAAGATGGCGATAAGGATTGCCAGACCGCTCGGGAACACCAAAGCGCGTTCAAGCGTCAGGCCTTCGATTTCCAGCTCTTCAAGCCGCCCGCATTGTATGGCGCGCTGTTTAAGCTGCTGCAATTTAGCGAGGGTGATGCGCTCATCCATGCCCTGCGCCATCATGATTTCTTGCAGCGCCTGAACCGTACCCGATGCCCCGACGCAAACTTTCCAGCCATGGCGGCGAAGCTCATCGGCAACCGGGCGTAGCACCTCACGCGCGGCCTGTTCGGCGGCAGTGAAGTTTTCCTGCCCAAGATTTCGGTCGGTGAAAAAGCGCTCAAGCCAGGTGACACAGCCCATCGACAGGCTGAAAAGGGAGGTCGTTTGTGCACCGGTGCCGGTAACCAGCTCCGTGCTGGCGCCGCCAATATCAACTACCAGACGCTGATCCGCGCCACCTGTCGTGTGCGCAACGCCCTGATAAATCAGCCGCGCTTCTTCCTCGCCGCTAATGACCTGCACCGGACAGCCGAGGATTTCTTGCGCTTTGTCGATAAATTCCTGCGCGTTAACCGCCAGGCGCAACGTGGCCGTTGCTACGACGCGGATTTGCTCCTGGGGAATATCCTGTAGACGTTCGGAAAACAGCCGCAGGCACTGCCAGCCTCGCTCCATCGCTTCCTGAGAAAGACGATTATCGGGGCTTAATCCTGCAGCCAGACGAACTTTACGTTTGATGCGAGAAAGCGTCTGAATGCTTCCCGCCACCTCGCGCACAACCAGCATATGAAAACTGTTAGATCCAAGATCAATAGCGGCATAGAGCGAGGCGGAACCAAGCATATTTTTAACCTGAACGACGACGATTACGTGGAGCGCCACCGCTGCGGCGCGGGCCGTTGCCAGAGCGTGAACGCGTCAGGCGTTTTGGCGGCGGCAGCTCGGTGAGCAGGGCATCCGGATCGTATTTGCTGACCGGAATCGAGTGCCCGATATAGGTCTCAATCGCCGGCAGGTTCAATGCGTACTCTTCACAGGCGAGGCTGATTGAGTGACCGCTGGCGCCAGCGCGACCGGTACGACCGATACGGTGAACGTAATCTTCACAATCATCCGGCAGGTCATAGTTAAAAACGTGCGTGACCGCAGGAATATGCAGACCACGTGCGGCAACGTCAGTCGCCACAAGAATGTCGAGATCGCCACGCGTGAATTCATCGAGAATACGCAGGCGTTTTTTCTGCGCCACATCGCCGGTGAGCAAACCAACACGATGACCATCTGCGGCCAGGCTGCCCCAGATATCTTCACAGCGGTGTTTGGTATTAGCGAAGATAATGGCGCGATCCGGCCACTCTTCTTCGATCAACGTTTGCAGCAGACGCATTTTCTCGTCGTTGGACGGGTAGAAAAGCTCTTCTTTAATGCGGTGGCCCGTTTTTTGTTCCGGCTCCACTTCGACGTATTCAGCGTTATTCATCTGCTCAAATGCCAGCTCGCGCACCCGGTAGGACAGCGTGGCGGAGAAGAGCATGTTCAAACGTGAAGTCACGGGTGGCATGCGGCGGAACAACCAGCGGATATCTTTGATAAAGCCCAGATCGTACATACGATCTGCTTCGTCCAGCACCACGACCTGGATCGCGCCCAGGTTAATATGGTTCTGTTTGGTGTAATCGATCATTCGGCCCGTGGTGCCGATTAAAATATCGACGCCGCTTTCCAGCACTTTCAGCTGTTTGTCGTAGCCGTCACCGCCGTAAGCCAGACCCAGCTTCAGGCCAGTCGCCTGCGCCAGCGGTTCTGCATCGGCGTGAATTTGTACCGCCAGTTCACGTGTCGGCGCCATAATAATTGCGCGCGGCTGGTTCACTTTACGGTCTTCGATTGCCGGGTGAGAGAGAAGATAATGAAACGTTGACGTTAAAAACGCCATCGTTTTGCCGGTACCGGTTTGCGCCTGACCTGCAACATCACGGCCCGCCAGCGTCAGCGGAAGAGCCAGGGCCTGAATAGGCGTGCAATTATGAAACCCTTTTTTTTCAAGGGCTTCGATCACTTTTGGGTGCAGGGCGAAGTCGGAAAACTTCTGTTCTGTTAAATGTGTTTTGCTCATAGTGTGGTAGAATATCAGCTTACTATTGCTTTACGAAAGCGTATCCGGTGAAATAAAGTCAACCTTTAGTTGGTTATTGTGGCATCAACACGTTGCTGTTTTATGCTACACCAACATGCCAGGCTTATTCCTGTGGAGTTATATATGAGCGATAAAATTATTCACCTGACTGACGATAGTTTTGACACGGATGTACTCAAAGCGGACGGGCTTGTGCTCGTTGATTTCTGGGCAGAGTGGTGTGGACCGTGTAAAATGATCGCCCCGATTCTGGATGAAGTCGCTGATGAGTACGAAGGCAAGCTGACCATTGCGAAGCTGAACATTGACCAGAATCCAGGCACTGCGCCGAAATACGGCATCCGTGGTATCCCGACCCTGCTGCTGTTTAAAAACGGCGAAGTGGCAGCAACCAAAGTTGGTGCCTTGTCTAAAGGCCAACTGAAAGAGTTCCTGGACGCCAACCTGGCGTAACCCCAGACTCTGCCGGCGTGCCAGCAGTCCTAATTTTTTTGGATCGCTGGACGCCCGGCTTCAGCCGTGCTAATTTAGTTTTGACTTCGTTTTGAACATACCTTTAGTTGTTTGAATCTAGCATTACCCCGATACTTCCCGCAGAGCAACACCATCGCGTGAGAAGTCGACAGATTCCGGGCTTATCACTTATTCCGTCTTATCGTTTCAGTTCTGCGTACTTTCCTGTGACCAGGCACCGATCAGACATAAGTTGATGGCCGTTAACAGGCATGGATGACCCTGCCATACCATTCACAACATTAAGTTCGAGATCTACCCCGAGTTTAAGAACCCACACCATTATGAATCTTACCGAATTAAAGAATACGCCGGTTTCTGAGCTGATCACTCTCGGCGAAAATATGGGGCTGGAAAACCTGGCCCGTATGCGCAAACAGGACATCATTTTCGCCATCCTGAAGCAGCACGCGAAGAGTGGCGAAGATATCTTTGGCGATGGCGTGCTGGAGATTCTGCAGGATGGATTTGGTTTCCTCCGCTCCGCAGACAGCTCCTACCTCGCCGGCCCTGACGACATCTACGTATCCCCCAGCCAAATCCGCCGTTTCAACCTCCGCACTGGTGACACCATTTCAGGTAAGATTCGCCCGCCTAAAGAAGGTGAACGTTACTTTGCATTGCTGAAAGTTAACGAGGTGAACTTCGATAAGCCGGAAAACGCGCGCAATAAGATTCTGTTCGAAAACTTAACGCCGCTGCACGCGAACTCTCGTCTGCGTATGGAACGTGGTAATGGCTCGACGGAAGACTTAACCGCACGCGTACTGGATCTGGCGTCGCCGATCGGACGTGGTCAGCGCGGTCTGATTGTTGCACCGCCAAAAGCCGGTAAAACCATGCTGCTGCAGAACATCGCGCAGAGCATTGCTTACAACCATCCAGACTGTGTGCTGATGGTGCTGTTGATTGACGAACGCCCGGAAGAAGTGACCGAAATGCAACGTCTGGTTAAAGGTGAAGTGGTTGCTTCCACCTTTGACGAACCAGCTTCCCGCCACGTGCAGGTTGCAGAAATGGTTATCGAGAAGGCCAAGCGCCTGGTCGAGCACAAGAAAGACGTTATCATTCTGCTGGACTCCATCACTCGCCTGGCACGTGCTTACAACACCGTTGTTCCGGCTTCCGGCAAGGTGTTGACCGGTGGTGTCGACGCGAACGCCCTGCATCGCCCGAAACGCTTCTTCGGTGCCGCGCGTAACGTGGAAGAGGGCGGCAGCCTGACCATTATCGCGACCGCGCTGATTGATACCGGTTCGAAAATGGACGAAGTGATTTACGAAGAGTTTAAAGGCACCGGTAACATGGAACTGCACCTCTCGCGTAAAATTGCTGAAAAACGTGTCTTCCCGGCGATTGATTACAACCGTTCCGGTACGCGTAAAGAAGAGCTGCTCACTACGCAGGAAGAGCTGCAGAAGATGTGGATTTTGCGCAAAATCATTCACCCGATGGGTGAGATCGACGCGATGGAGTTCCTCATTAACAAGCTGGCAATGACGAAGACGAATGATGAGTTCTTCGACATGATGAAGCGCTCTTAATATAAATAAACCTCGGAAACGCCACGTTTTTACGTGGCGTTTTTTATTTGCGAGCTATACGCTATATGCACCGGGACAGGCTCTGTCCAACGCTGGCCGCTCAAGAGTGATAGATAAATCTGTTGAATATCTCGTTCGGTTGAAAAACAGACAATAAAGCTTGTAAACGACCTGCTTTCTCATTTTATGGGGCATGGCAACGTCGTTATACTGCCAGGATTAACATTCGCTGAGAGCATCCACTGTGAATTTACTCACTGCGTTTACTGAATTATTCAGTATTTTCTTGTTCACAACCGTCTTTTTGTTTGTTGCTCGTAAAATGGCAAGACATGTCGGACTGGTGGACAAACCCAACTATCGTAAACGGCATCAGGGATTGATCCCTCTTGTTGGGGGAATCTCAGTATTCGCAGGGGTCTGCTTTACGTTTGGTATCACGGATTATTACATCCCCCATGCAGCCCTCTACCTCTGTTGTGCCGGTGTTTTGGTTTTTATAGGCGCGCTGGACGATCGATTCGATATTAGTGTAAAAATTCGTGCTGCTGTCCAGGCGACTATTGCTGTAGTGATGATGGCAGTCGGTAAGCTTTATCTCAGCAGCCTCGGCTATATTTTTGGTTCATGGGAGATGGTGCTGGGGCCTTTTGGCTACTTACTTACTCTGTTTGCTGTCTGGGCGGCAATTAACGCGTTCAATATGGTTGACGGCATTGATGGTCTGTTAGGCGGGCTTTCCTGCGTCTCTTTTGCTGCTATCGGCGCGATTTTATTGTTAGATGGGCAGTTTAGCCTCGCAATGTGGTGCTTTGCCATGATTGCGGCTATTTTGCCTTATATCCTGTTGAATCTGGGCGTGTTGGGGCGACGTTACAAAGTCTTTATGGGAGATGCGGGCAGTACGTTGATTGGTTTTACGATCATCTGGATTTTACTGCAAACGACGCAAGGCCCTATCCACTCAATTAGCCCGGTAACCGCGTTATGGATCATTGCCATTCCGCTGATGGATATGGTAGCGATAATGTTCCGTCGACTACGTAAAGGAATGAGCCCATTTTCACCAGATCGCCAGCATATTCATCATCTGATCATGCGCGCAGGGTTTACTTCCCGTCAGGCCTTCGTGCTGATAACTCTCGCGGCTTCCCTTTTGGCCAGTATTGGTGTCGTCACGGAGTATCTTCGTTTTATTCCTGAATGGGTGATGTTGGCATTATTTTTGCTATGCTTCTTTTTGTATGGCTACTGTATTAAGCGCGCATGGAAAGTGGCGCGCTTTATCAAGCGAGTTAAACGCAGAATACGCCGTAATAGCGTTTCTAAATCAACACTAACCAAGTAAATCCGGGAAAGCGATGATTCAACCAGCGTCAGGAACACCTTCAACGGGTACGGAAAACGAACTGGATATCCGGGGTTTATTCCGTACTTTGTGGGCAGGAAAATTATGGATCGCGGGAATAGCACTGCTGTTTGCTTTGCTCGCCTTAGTCTGGACTTTCTTTGCGACCCAAGAATGGGGAGCCACCGCAGTTACCGACCGCCCCACCGTCAATATGCTGGGAGGTTATTACTCCCAACAACAGTTCCTGCGTAACCTGGACGACAAAGCTAACCAGACACCAACCGATCAGGTATCGGTAATGGATGAGGCGTACAAAGAGTTCATTATGCAACTCGCCTCGTGGGATACGCGCCGCGATTTCTGGTCGCAAACGGATTACTACAAACAGCGCCTGGTGGGTAACAGCAAAGCGGATGCGGCGACGCTCGACGAACTCATCAATAACATCCAGTACACGCCAGGAGATGTTGTCCGCAACCTTAACGACAACGTTAAGTTAATTGCTGAAACCGCGCCAGATGCCAACAACCTGCTGCGTCAGTATGTCGCGTTTGCCAGCCAGCGTGCCGCCAGCCATCTTAATGATGAGCTGAAAGGTGCCTGGGCCGCGCGTACCATTCAGATGAAAGCGCAGGTGAAACGTCAGGAAGAAGTGGCAAAGGCTATTTATAACCGCCGTCTGCATAATGTCCAGCAAGCGCTAAAAATCGCCGAACAGCACAATATCTCTCGTAACGAAACAGAGGTTCCACCGGACGAATTGCCGGATTCAGAACTGTTTATGCTGGGTCGCCCAATGCTGCAAGCGCGGCTGGAAAATCTGCAAGCGGTAGGGCCGCAGTTCGATCTGGACTATGATCAAAACCGGGCAATGCTGAATACGCTTAACGTCGGTCCGACACTTGATCCCCGTTTTCAGACATATCGTTATTTGCGTACGCCGGAAGAACCGGTAAAACGCGACAGCCCGCGTCGTGCTTTCCTGATGATCATGTGGGGAATTGTCGGTGCGCTAATCGGGTCGGGTATTGCATTAACGCGCCGCCGTTCGAACTAAACGCCGTCCGAGATGAAGGCATGATGCCTTCATCCTCTAATCGAAGAGAATCGTTGTGAAAGTACTTACCGTATTTGGCACGAGGCCAGAAGCCATCAAAATGGCTCCGCTGGTACATGCGCTGGCAAAGGATCCAGACTTTGAAGCAAGAGTTTGCGTCACTGCGCAGCATCGGGAGATGCTTGATCAGGTGTTAACGCTCTTCTCGATTGTTCCGGATTACGATCTAAACATTATGCGGCCAGGGCAAGGGCTTACGGAGATTACCTGCGGCATTCTTGAAGGATTAAAGCCAATCCTTGAATCCTTCCGCCCCGATGTGGTGCTGGTGCATGGCGACACGACAACGACGATTGCGGCGAGTCTTGCCGCATTTTATCAGCGTATTCCTGTCGGGCATGTTGAAGCGGGCCTGCGTACTGGCGATCTCTCTTCGCCATGGCCAGAAGAGGCAAACCGCACATTGACCGGCCACCTGGCGATGTATCACTTTGCGCCGACGGAAAACTCCCGCCGCAATTTACGCCGTGAGAATGTTGCGGATAACCGCATTTTTGTTACCGGCAACACCGTTATTGATGCGCTTTTCTGGGTGCGCGACAGCGTGATGAACAACCCTTCGCGCTACGAGGCGCTGGCGGCGCGTTATCCGTTCCTTAATAGAGATAAAAAACTCATTCTTGTCACCGGACATCGCCGCGAGAGTTTTGGTCGTGGTTTTGAACAAATTTGCCATGCGCTGGCGGATATCGCCGCGCAACATGATGATGTGCAAATTGTCTATCCGGTCCATCTGAACCCCAATGTCAGCGAGCCAGTAAACCGAATTCTTGGCCACGTCGAGAACGTTACCCTGATAGAACCCCAGGATTACCTGCCGTTTTTGTGGTTGATGAATCATGCCTGGCTGATCCTGACGGACTCGGGTGGCATACAGGAAGAAGCGCCTTCGCTCGGCAAGCCGGTGCTGGTGATGCGTGATACCACCGAACGCCCGGAAGCCGTCGATGCGGGCACGGTTAAACTGGTTGGCACGGATCGCCAGCGCATTGTGGAAGAGGTCTCGCGCCTGCTTCATGACAACGATGCCTGGCAGGCGATGAGCCGCGCGCACAACCCTTATGGTGACGGGCTGGCCTGTGGCCGCATTTTGCACGCACTTAAAAATAATCGGGTAACACTATGAGCTTTAAAACCATTTCCGTTATTGGCCTGGGCTATATTGGTCTGCCTACCGCAGCAGCGTTTGCGTCACGGCAGAAGCAGGTTGTTGGTGTCGATATCAACGCCCATGCGGTGGAAACCATTAACCGTGGCGAAATCCATATCGTCGAGCCGGAACTGGGAAATGTAGTGAAATCGGCGGTAAACGGCGGTTATCTTCGCGCGAGCACCACACCTGTCGTCGCAGATGCTTACTTGATCGCCGTGCCAACGCCGTTTAAAGGCGAGCACGAGCCGGATATGGCCTATGTTGAGGCGGCGGCTAAATCCATCGCGCCAGTGCTCGGCAAAGGCGCGTTAGTGATCCTTGAGTCGACCTCACCGGTAGGGGCAACAGAACAGATGGCGCAGTGGCTTGCCGAAGCGCGCCCGGATCTCACTTTCCCGCAGCAGGCGGGTGAAAACGCCGACATTAATATCGCCTACTGCCCGGAGCGCGTGCTGCCGGGGCAAGTGATGGTTGAGCTGCTTAAAAATGACCGCGTGATTGGCGGGATGACGCCGGTTTGTTCGGCGCGTGCCAGCGAGCTGTACAACATTTTCCTTGAAGGCGAATGCGTGGTGACCAACTCGCGCACCGCTGAAATGTGCAAACTGACCGAAAACAGTTTCCGCGATGTCAACATTGCGTTTGCTAACGAACTGTCGCTCATTTGCGCCGATCAGGGGATCAACGTTTGGGAGTTGATTCGCCTGGCGAACCGCCATCCGCGCGTCAATATTCTCCAGCCGGGTCCGGGCGTTGGCGGACACTGTATCGCCGTTGATCCGTGGTTTATTGTCGCGCAAAATCCGCAGCAGTCGCGGCTTATCCGCACCGCGCGTGAAGTTAACGACTTTAAGCCGCACTGGGTGTTGAATCAGGTTAAAGCGATGGTTGCTGATTGTCTGACGGCCAGCGGCAAGCGCGCCAGTGAAATCAAAATCGCCTGTTTCGGGCTGGCCTTTAAGCCCAATATTGATGATTTGCGTGAAAGCCCGGCAATGGAAATTGCCCTCGATATCGCACAGTGGCACAGCGGTGAAACGCTGGTGGTGGAACCGAATATTCATCAACTGCCGGCTAAATTCGCCGGACACGCCACGCTGGTAAATACCCATGATGCGCTGGCGCAGGCTGATGTGCTGGTGATGCTGGTTGATCATAACGAGTTTAAAGCGGTGGAGAGCACCAGCATTGGCCAGCAGTTCGTTGTTGATACCAAAGGTGTCTGGCGCTAAGCGAGCGTGCATAAAGGAAACAGCATGAATATTCACGGTACGGTAGAAGAGCTGACCTGGGAAAGTCGCTTTTTTAGCTTGCGTAGCGCGATTGTTCGCCTGCAACCCTCTGCTCCTGCGCTGACCCGCGCGGATTTGGCTAATTGGGAGCGTGTGCAGGTGAAACTGCCGGCATCGCAGCCCGGGATGCTGGATGCGTTGCAGCAGCTCGGTTTTCAACTGGTTGAAGGCGAGATCGACCTCTCGCTGGCGGTAGAGGAACAGGGCGTCGATCCGGCGGCTGAAGTGGCAACACTTGCGGATATCCCTGTGCTACGCCAGATGGCAGCCGAAATCTTTGTGCAGAGCCGGTTCCGCGCCCCCTGGTATCCAGCAGAGGCGAGCGGGCGTTTTTATGCGCAATGGATTGAAAACGCGGTAAAAGGCGAGTTTGACCATCAATGCCTGGTCTTCCGTAATGTGCATGGCGCTATCGCTGGCTTTGTCTCGCTGCGCCAGCTCAACGAACAGGAAGCCCGTATTGGTCTGCTGGCCGGGCGTGGTATGGGCGAAAAATTAATGCAGGCGGCGTGCCACTGGGCGCGCCAGCGCGAGCTAAAACGTGTGTGGGTAGCGACTCAGCTTGGGAACACTGCCGCACTTAAACGCTATATTCAGAGCGGGGCGAATATTGAAAGCACCGCCTTGTGGCTATACAGGTGACTCTATGATCCCCTTTAACGCTCCACCAGTGGTGGGAACGGAACTCGACTACATGCAGTCGGCGATGGGTAGCGGTAAGTTGTGCGGCGATGGCGGTTTTACCCGCCGCTGTCAGCAGTGGATGGAGCAGCGTTTTCACAGCGCGAAAGTCTTGCTGACGCCTTCCTGCACTGCCTCGCTGGAGATGGCCGCGCTGCTGCTGGATATCCAGCCTGGCGATGAAGTGATCATGCCGAGCTACACCTTCGTTTCGACCGCCAATGCGTTTGTACTACGCGGTGCGAAAATCGTCTTTGTTGATATCCGCCCGGATACCATGAACATTGATGAAACGCTGATCGAAGCCGCCATCACCGAAAATACTCGCGCCATTGTGCCGGTGCATTATGCGGGTGTCGCCTGCGAAATGGATACCATTATGGCGATTGCCAAACGCCATAATTTGTATGTGGTGGAAGATGCCGCACAGGGCGTGATGTCGACCTATAAAGGGCGGGCGCTGGGCACCATCGGCCATATTGGTTGCTTTAGTTTCCATGAAACCAAAAACTACACCGCCGGCGGCGAAGGCGGTGCGACGCTGATTAACGATCGCGCGCTGGTAGAGCGGGCAGAGGTTATTCGTGAGAAAGGCACTAACCGCAGCCAGTTTTTCCGTGGGCAGGTGGATAAATACACCTGGCGGGATATCGGTTCCAGCTATCTGATGGCGGATCTCCAGGCGGCCTATTTATGGGCGCAACTGGAAGCGGCAGAACGCATCAACCAGCAGCGCCTGGCGCTGTGGCAAACCTATTACGACGCGTTAAAACCGCTGGCGCGCGCGGGCCGTATTGAGCTGCCCTCGATCCCTGCGGAGTGCAGCCATAATGCGCATATGTTTTATATCAAGCTGCGCGATGAAGCCGACCGCAGTGCGCTGATTGCCTTCCTGAAAGAAGCGGAAATCCTTGCGGTGTTCCACTATATCCCGCTGCATGCTTCACCAGCCGGTGAAAAATTCGGCGAATTCCACGGCGAAGATCGTTACACCACACAAGAAAGTGAGCGTTTGCTTCGTCTACCGCTGTTCTACAACCTGGCACCGGTTAATCAGCGCACCGTTATCAACACGCTTCTGAGCTACTTCAACTGACATGTCGCTGGCAAAAGCATCGATATGGACGGCCGCCAGCACGCTGGTCAAGATTGGCGCGGGCTTGCTGGTGGTCAAACTGCTTGCGGTGGCGTTTGGCCCGTCAGGTGTCGGGCAGGCGGGGAATTTCCGCCAGCTTATCACCGTGCTGGGTGTACTGGCAGGCGCCGGGATTTTTAACGGCGTAACGAAATTTGTCGCGCAATACCATGACGATCCTGCCCGTTTGCGCGTTGCTGTGGGCACGTCGTCCGCGATGGTGCTGGGCTTTTCGACGCTGCTAGCGCTGATTTTTCTGCTGGCGGCAGCACCCATCAGCCAGGGGTTATTCGGGCATAAAGATTATCAGGGGCTGGTGCGTCTGGTGGCGCTGGTGCAGATGGGCATTGCATGGGCCAACCTGCTGCTGGCGGTAATGAAAGGGTTTCGCGACGCAGCAAGTAACGCACTCTCTCTGATTATCGGTAGCGTGATCGGCGTACTGGCGTGGTTTCTCTGCTTCAAACTGGGTGGCTATCAGGGCGCGTTGCTGGGAATGGCGCTGGTTCCGGCGCTGGTGGTTATCCCGGCAATGTTCATGCTGATGCGGCGTGGCAGTGTTCCGCTGGCGTACTTTGCGCCGCGATGGGACAACGGATTAGCGGGGCAGTTAAGCAAATTTACGCTAATGGCGTTGATCACCTCGGCGACCATGCCGCTCGCTTACGTGATGATGCGAAACCAACTGGCAGCACATTACAGCTGGGATGACGTGGGGATCTGGCAAGGGGTCAGCAGTATCTCCGATGCTTATCTGCAATTTATCACCGCCTCGTTCAGCGTTTATCTGTTGCCAACATTGTCCAGATTGACCACAAAAACAGAGATCTCGCGTGAAATCGTGAAATCGCTGCGTTTTGTGTTACCGGCGGTAGCGGCAGTAAGCCTTTGCGTCTGGTTGCTACGCGATGTGGCGATTTGGCTGCTGTTTTCTGACAAATTCACGGCGATGCGCGATCTGTTTGCCTGGCAGCTGGTCGGGGATGTATTGAAAGTGGGCGCTTACGTATTTGGTTATTTGGTTATCGCCAAAGCGTCGCTGCGCTTTTATATTCTGGCGGAAGTGAGCCAGTTCGCGCTGTTAACACTCTTTTCGCGCGTGCTTATCCCGGCGCATGGCGCTATCGGCGCGGCGCAGGCCTATATGGCGACCTACATTTGTTATTTTGCCGCTTGTTGCGGCGCTTTTTTGATTTGGCGTAAGAAGGCATGACTGCATTGATTCACGTACTGGGATCGGATATCCCACACCATAACCAGACTGTTCTGCGGTTTTTTAACGAAAACCTTGCGGCTTCGGGCGCGTATGCCCGTGAATTTATGGTTGTTGGCTGCGACGAAGGGCAACGCGCGGCGTATCCGGAATTAACGCTGCACTTCTATGCCGATAAAAACGCGCTGGCAAAGGCCGTTGTTGCGCGCGCAAAAGCCGATCGCCAGCAACGCTTTTTCTTTCACGGTCAGTTCAACTTCGGCCTTTGGCTGGCGTTATTGCGCGGTGCTATCAAGCGCGAACAGTTCTACTGGCATGCCTGGGGCGCCGATCTGTATGAAGTGTCGCGTAGCCTCAAATTCCGTCTTTTTTATCCGCTGCGCCGTTTAGCGCAACGCCGGGTGGGCTGCATTTTTGCTACCCGTGGCGATCTGGCCTGGTTCGGGCAACGTAACCCTGGCGTGCGCGGCGAGCTGCTCTATTTCCCAACGCGTATGGATCCGGCGCTGAATACCATGGCGCACGAACTGCAACGGGAAGGCAAACTGACGATTCTGGTGGGTAACTCCGGCGACCCGAGCAACGAGCACATTGCTGCATTGCGAGCGATTCACCGCCAGTTTGGCGACACGGTTAATATCATTGTACCGATGGGTTATCCGGCGAATAACGACAGCTATATCACCGCGGTCCGCAACGCCGGTCTGGCTCTATTTAGCGCAGATAACTTGCGTATTCTGAGCGAAAAAATGGACTTTGACGCCTATCTGGCACTGCTGGCGCAATGCGATTTAGGTTACTTTATTTTCGCCCGTCAGCAGGGGATTGGCACGCTCTGCTTACTAATTCAGGCTGGCGTTCCCTGCGTGCTGAACCGGGAGAATCCGTTCTGGCGCGATATGGTGGCAGAAGATATTCCGGTGTTGTTTACCAGCGATGCGCTAAGCGAAGCGGTGATCCGCGAAGCACGGCGGCAGCTGGTGGCAGTGGATAAGCATGCCATTACGTTCTTTAGCCCGAATTACATTACGCTTTGGCATAAAACGCTGCGTATGGCTGCGGGGATCGTCGGATGAGCCCACTTGAGTTTTGCGGACTGTTTATCATCTGGCTGCTGGCGACGCTGTTTATCGCCACGCTGACCTGGTTTGAATTCCGCCGTGTGCGGTTTAATTTTAACGTTTTCTTTTCGCTGCTGTTTCTGCTGACCTTTTTCTTTGGTTTTCCGCTGACCTGCGTGCTGGTGTTCCGTTTTAACGTCGCCGTGGCACCGCCGGGAATTATGATGCAGTCATTGCTGGCGGCTGCATGTTTCTATGGCATCTATTACGTGACGTACAAAACGCGGTTGCGGGCGAAAGCCGAACAGGTGACACGTCGCCCTCTGTTCACTATTAACCGGGTGGAAGCGCATCTGACATGGGTGGTGCTGATGATCATCGCGCTGGTGAGCGTGGGGATCTTCTTTATGCACAACGGCTTCCTGTTATTCCGCTTGCACTCCTATAGTCAGATCTTCTCCAGCGAAGTGTCCGGCGTCGCGTTAAAACGTTTCTTCTACTTCTTTATTCCGGCGATGCTGGTGGTCTACTTTCTGCGTCAGAGTGTGCAGGCGTGGCTGTTCTTTCTGGTCAGCACCGTAGCGTTTGGCCTGCTGACCTACATGATTGTTGGCGGTACGCGCGCCAATATCATTATCGCGTTCGCGATTTTCCTGTTTATCGGCATTATTCGCGGCTGGATTTCGCTCTGGATGCTGGCGGCTGCGGGCGTGCTGGGGATTGTCGGTATGTTCTGGCTGGCGCTGAAACGCTATGGCTTAAATGTCAGCGGCGACGAGGCGTTTTACACCTTTTTATACCTGACGCGCGATACCTTCTCGCCGTGGGAAAACTTGTCGCTGCTGTTGCAAAACTACGACAAGATTGATTTTCAGGGGCTGGCGCCGATTGTGCGCGACTTCTACGTGTTTATCCCTTCCTGGTTATGGCCTTCGCGGCCTAGCATTGTGCTCAACACGGCGAATTACTTCACCTGGGAAGTGCTGAACAATCACTCCGGGCTGGCAATTTCGCCCACGCTGATTGGTTCGTTAGTGGTGATGGGCGGCGCGTGGTTTATCCCGCTGGGTGCGGTGGTGGTAGGCCTGATCATTAAATGGTTCGACTGGTTATATACTTTAGGAAACCGGGAAACCAACCGTTATAAGGCCGCAATTCTTCATAGTTTCTGCTTTGGCGCTATTTTCAACATGATTGTGCTGGCGCGCGAAGGGCTGGATGCGTTTGCTTCGCGGGTGGTGTTCTTCCTTGCTATTTTCGGCTTCTGCCTGCTGATGGCGAAACTGCTGTACTGGCTGTTTGACAGTGCAGGACTTATACATCGTCGCGATACGCGCGTAGTGAAACCCCTCTCCCAGGTGTGAAAAGGATTTAACATGACGGATAAGACGGCAGCGCCGCTGTATGACCTGCGCGGTCTGAAACTGGTTGGCTGGCGCGATATGCAACACGCGCTGGATTTTCTCTGTGCGGACGGGCAAATCAGGCAGGGCACGCTGGTGGCGATCAACGCCGAGAAAATGTTGACGCTGGAAGATGACGCGCAAGTTCGCGCGTTGATTGAGGCGGCGGAATATAAATACGCCGATGGCATCAGCGTCGTACGATCGCTGCGCAAGAAATTCCCGCAGGCGCAGGTTTCTCGCGTTGCGGGGGCCGATCTCTGGGAACAACTGATGGCACGGGCAGGAAAAACGGGCACACCGGTGTTTCTGGTCGGTGGCAAACCTGAAGTGCTGGCACAAACAGAGCAGAAACTGCGTGCGCAATGGCAGGTGAATATTGTGGGAAGCCAGGACGGCTACTTTAGTCCGGCGCAGCGACAAGCGCTGTTTGAGCGGATCCGCGATAGCGGGGCGAAAATCGTCACCGTCGCAATGGGCTCGCCAAAACAGGAGATTTTTATGCGCGACTGCCGTGCTGTCTGGCCGGATGCGCTGTATATGGGCGTGGGTGGCACTTACGATGTCTTTACCGGCCATGTGAAGCGCGCGCCGAAACTCTGGCAGAAATCAGGGCTGGAGTGGCTGTATCGCTTATTGTCGCAACCGACGCGGCTGAAACGCCAGTTACGCTTGCTGCGTTATCTGCGCTGGCACTACAGCGGAAAACTCTGACTCTCCCCCGGCGGCGTAATGCGCTGCCTTTTTCCTTCCTGTTGCTGTTTTATTGTGCATTACACCTGTTTTTTTTATACATCGTTTGCCATTTTCCTCATTTTAAGAAACCATTCGCTCACTCATTGCAGTGCCGTGGTGTTTTTTGCGCCAACCATTTCCGGGTCGGTGCAGCATGGCCTGTTATGAGCTGAGGAAAAACTCATAACAATAACCCGCAGAGCGGGCAAAGAAAGAAGCAAACACAACAGAGGATTTATGGCCGAAAACAAACCAGAGCTTCAGCGTGGTCTGGAGTCTCGTCACATCGAATTAATTGCCCTCGGGGGCACCATAGGCGTAGGCCTGTTTATGGGGGCTGCCAGTACGCTGAAATGGGCAGGCCCGTCGGTATTGCTGGCGTATATTATCGCCGGGATTTTCGTCTTCTTTATTATGCGCTCGATGGGCGAGATGCTGTTTCTGGAGCCGGTCGCCGGGTCTTTCGCGGTTTATGCGCATCGCTATATGAGCCCGTTTTTTGGCTATCTCACCGCCTGGTCCTATTGGTTTATGTGGATGGCGGTTGGCATCTCGGAAATCACCGCGATTGGCGTGTATGTCCAGTTCTGGTTCCCGGATCTTGCGCAGTGGATACCCGCGCTGATTGCGGTGGGGCTGGTCGCCCTGGCCAACCTGGCTGCAGTGCGTTTGTATGGTGAAATTGAATTCTGGTTTGCGATGATCAAAGTCACCACCATTATCGTGATGATTGTCGTGGGCCTGGGCGTGATTTTCTTCGGCTTTGGTAATGGTGGTCACTCTATCGGTTTTGGCAACCTGACCGCACATGGCGGTTTCTTTGCCGGCGGCTGGAAGGGCTTTTTAACCGCGCTCTGTATCGTTGTGGCCTCATACCAGGGTGTCGAGTTGATTGGTATCACCGCAGGTGAAGCGAAAAACCCGCAAGTAACGCTACGTAGCGCGGTCAGCAAGGTGCTGTGGCGCATTCTGATTTTCTATGTGGGTGCCATTTTTGTCATTGTTACCATCTTCCCGTGGAATGAAATTGGCACCAATGGCAGCCCGTTTGTGCTGACCTTTGCCAAAATCGGTATCACTGCGGCGGCAGGTATCATTAACTTTGTTGTGCTGACGGCGGCGCTGTCCGGTTGTAACAGCGGTATGTATAGCTGTGGTCGTATGCTTTATGCGCTGGCGAAGAACCGCCAGTTGCCGGCGGTGGTGGCGAAAGTGTCCAAAAGCGGCGTTCCGGCGATGGGTGTGACCATTTCCATTATTATTCTGCTGGTCGGCTCCTGCCTGAATTACGTGATTCCGAACCCACAGCGGGTGTTTGTTTACGTATACAGCGCCAGCGTGTTGCCAGGCATGGTGCCGTGGTTCGTGATTTTGATTAGTCAGTTGCGTTTCCGTAAAGCCCATAAAGAAGCGATTGCCAGCCATCCGTTCCGCTCGATGCTGTTCCCGTGGGCAAACTGGTTAACCATGGCATTTCTGATTTGCGTGCTGGTGGGGATGGGCTTCAACGATGACACGCGTATGTCGCTGTTTGTCGGCATTATCTTCCTCGCTGCGGTAACGGTGGCGTATAAGGTATTTGGCTTCCATCGGCATGCTGTTACGCAACGGGTGGGTGAATAAGAGGCAAAATGCGCAAAGCATAACCAAACGCGCATTTTCTTTAAAAAAAGCACTAGACAGCCGCGCCCGAAGTCCGTACTATCCACCCCCGCAACGGCGCTACGCGCCCGTAGCTCAGCTGGATAGAGCGCTGCCCTCCGGAGGCAGAGGTCTCAGGTTCGAATCCTGTCGGGCGCGCCATTTAAACCCGGCGCTTGAGCTGCGGTGGTTCGTGAAATATCACGATACCGCGTGAACAGATTTACAGTGGTGGCTATAGCTCAGTTGGTAGAGCCCTGGATTGTGATTCCAGTTGTCGTGGGTTCGAGTCCCATTAGCCACCCCATTATTTTGCAGTACAAGTTTCGTGGAATGCGAAGGTGGCGGAATTGGTAGACGCGCTAGCTTCAGGTGTTAGTGTCCTTAGGATGTGGGGGTTCGAGTCCCCCCCCTCGCACCACAACTTAGATTGAACAAAAAATTCAAAAAGCAGTAAAACGGCGAGTAGCGCAGCTTGGTAGCGCAACTGGTTTGGGACCAGTGGGTCGGAGGTTCGAATCCTCTCTCGCCGACCAATTTTGAACCCCGCGTAAGCGGGGTTTTTTGTTTTTGACTTTCTGCCACTTCTTCTGCATTGCTCGTCTTTCCATCCCTTTTTTGCCTGTGTTGCTCGTGGACGACAATCTGCATCTGGCGTGTCGCTTAACGGTGACATGTAATCCTATGATTTTAAATAGCTATAGTAATTAGTCTGCTATTTGTCGCTATGCAGCGACACTTTGACTTTAAGGAAAGACGGTTAAGCCGTGGTGGCGGGGCAAGAAACGCTGAATTTCCTGATATTTTAAAAATTTGCGCGCTGTAACATTAGTTAATGCAGTTATGGCACGGTATGTGCAATAATATACGCGTAGATGCTCATTCCATCTCTTATGTTCGCCTTCAGGCTTCATAAACTCAGGAATGATGCAGAGCCGTTTACGGTGCTTATCGTCCACAGACAGATGTCGCTTCGGCCTCATCAAACACCATGGACATAACGTTGAGTGAAGCACCCATTTAGTTGTCAAAGACCTGTTTTAACGCCTGCCTGAGTATTCCGGCAGGCGTTTTTTTATGGCGTAACACTCCATGTTTCGAGTTGCAGGTGCGTTGGCTTTACTGCAACTCGAATCAGAGTGTTAGTGAGGCGGGTTATTTTGCAGCGTCAGTAACAAACCGTCACGGCGCATGGTGGCGGCTTCTTCCGGTTGATGCAGGCGATCGAGGCAGTCGGCGAGCCAGGCATAATCAAACGCGTCCGCACGCTGTTTCAGCGCGGCGCGAAACGCAAGACAAGCTTCCTGCCATTCACCGTGCTTCATCAACGATTGCCCCAGCGTACTCCACAGCAGCGGGCGATCGCCCTGCGTTTTGATTTGCTGGCGCAGGACTTTTTCGATCTGTTCCGGGTTATTGGTTTTCAGGCGAGGGATGACCAGTACCAGGCGATCGTCATATTGGCGCTTCAGACCATCAAGCACGATTTCTTGCGCAGTATCGTGATCGTCACACTCAATTAAATGGTCAGCCATGGCTACCTGCAATACCACCTGCTGGCGGGTTTTGCGGCTCTGGTTTTTCCACCAGGTTTTCAGCCCCTCGCTGCCCTGATCGGCACGCGCTTGATCCATCATGCCGATCCACGCCTGCTGCTGCAGAAGATCGCGGTGTTCATCGTCGCCAACGTTGGCTTTTGCCATCGACGGGATGATATCCACCAGCGACGTCCACGCGCCGGTGCGAATGTAAGCCTGCTCCGCCAGACGCAGTACTTCGGGGTGGCGGGGAGTGATTTCCAGTAGCTTATCCACGCCATGACGCGCGGCATGGTTTTCGTTACGCGCCAGTTGCAGGCGCACACGGGTGATTTCTACCGGGATCGGATCGTTTTCCGCCAGCTCTGCGGCGCGTTCCAGATGCTGGTTCGCACGCACTTCATCGCCGCGCTGCTGCGCCGCTTCTGCCGCCAGCAGGTAGTTAACCACCGGTTGCTCAGCGTGATCGGCATTCTTCGACATCAGCTTTTCAACCTGCTGATAATCGCCTTCCGCCAGTTTCAGCAGCGCCTGCTCAGTCTGTTTACGGGCGCGACGGCGCTTACGGCCGACGAACCAGCCACGCGTATGCGAGCCGGTACGGAAAATGCGGCGCAGCACCCACTCGAGAGCGAAGATAACCACCAACGCCAGCACCAGAATAATGACCAGCCCGGTAACGCTGGTTTCAATGTTGTAGTTATCGGTCTGGATCAGCACGTACCCCTGGTGCCCGGCAAGCATAGGGCCAAGCACGATCCCGGCGATCAACAGTGCAAAGAGCAATAACACTTTTAACATGGTTACTCTCCTTGCGCTGTAGGGGCTGCAGGCGCGGCAGGTGCAGGTGGCTGTTCAGCAGGAGCGGCTGGCGCTGGCTGAGCCATCAGATTACGTACGCGCGTCTGCATCAGTTTTTCCAGAATCGGCTGGCTTTGCAGTGATTCCGGCAAATCCATGGCGATGGTTTGCTGGCTCAGCTTGTCCACTTCCTCAAGAAACGCTTTGGTCGCGGCATCATCGGTATCGTAGTAGGCCCGCACCCAAGTGGAGACATTATCCAGCGCTTGCTTGTAAGTCTCTTCCTGGTGGCGCGGAACGGCCTGCGCGGCAACCAGCAGGCGCGAACGGATGTTCTCACGCAGATAGATATCCTGATTCGGCGCGAGCAGCGGTACGGCTGTTTCATCACGGCGGCGAATGGTAATAAAGCTGTCCATAAAGTTCTGCCAGCTTTTTTGCAGGTTTACCCGCCATTCGCTGATGGAGCCGGACAGTTCACTGCTGTCGGCGTCCATCGGGGAGTCATCATCGTTATTGTCCGCCAGACGCAGGTTATCAATCTGGTTGGAAAGCTGATTTAACTTCAGAATGGCGCCGTCGTAATCCACTTGGGTGATAGCGGAAAGGCTGGCGATATCGTCCGTAATTGCGCGGCGGGCAGTGATAAGGCTCGGATCGTTCATATCCGCGAGGCTGGCATCGGCGCTTTTCAGCAGTGCCGCCGCGGTGGTGACATCCTGATCGCTCCACAGTTTGCGACCGGCCAGTTTCACCAGAAAATCAGCCTGAGCCAACTGCCAGGTTTTGGCGTCGGAACCGGAAATGGTCGCCACTTTCTGCTGCACTTCATTCAGCTCTTTTGCCAGCACGTCATTCTGGTGTTTGGCCGCTGCAAGCTCACTGGATTGCTGCTTGATTACGCCTTCCAGCTCCGCACGCTGCTTATCCTGCGATTGCTGTAGTGCAATCACCTGGTCGGCGAGTTCGCCATTGTTGTTGTTCAGGGTTGCGGTCTGCTGTTTCACCCAGCCATAAAGCCCTGCGCCAGATGCCAGTGCAATCGCGATGGCGATCGCGCCGAGTGCAAGGCTGGTCCTGTTAGCGCGTGCATTTTTCTCTGCTTTCTCCGGCGGCGGCGTTGCGCCGTCAGCCGCTTTGGTCTCTTCAACCTCAGCGGAGGAGTGTTGTTGTTCCGTCATTATGGCTTCCCATTATGAGAGTTATTGTAATGCGCGAAGCAGCGCATCGTTGTCGGCATTGTCAGCGACCTGAATATCCTGCCAGCCCAGATCCCGGGCGAGGTGCGCCAGACGTTCACTTACCACCACCAGGCGGCAGCGAAGTAACCAGTTCTCCCGATACCAGGGAGGAATAAGTGAATACAGTTGTTGCATCATTTCGCCGCTGGTGACCACAAGCGTGGTCACGCCGCGCGTGTGCCAGCGCATCGCTTCTTCCGCGCCGTCATAACATTTCGCACTGCGTTGATAGCACTCGCAAAACTCAACGTCGGCGCCGCGCGCCGCCAGCGTTTCCGCCAGCACTTCGCGCCCGCCGTTACCTCGTAAGATTAGCGCATGCTTGCCCTGAACACTTTGTAATTCAGGTAATTGTAGCAACACTTCGCTGATTTCCCGATCGAGGGGATAGCGCACGTCAATCCCGCTAACGGTGTGCAGTGCCAGTGCGGTGGTGCGACCAATCGCGAAATAGTGCGGTTCGCCCGGAAAGCGCAGACCTTGTTGTTGCAGGTGCGCGTGAGCGAAGGAAACGGCATGTTGCGACAGCGCAAACACCATGTCGTCTGCGGTTAACGCGACAAGCCGGGCGGGGAGTGAACTCAACTCGCGGCCCGGCGTGAATTCGATCAGCGGAAAGCTCCAGGCCACCAGCCCCAGTGTGCGCAGTCGGCTCACTAATTCTTCCCCAGCGGGGGACGGGCGGGTGACCAGAATGCTCATGCGGGGGCGTCTCCGTTATAAATTTCGGCCAGAATGGCGCGTGCGCCATTATCGAGTAACTCTTCCGCCAGTGAGATACCAAGCTGCTCGGCATCCTCCAGACGGCCGCGACGTTCGCCGCGTACCATGATGGAACCATCTGGCGCGCCAACCAGACCGCGCAGCCAGATCCCGCCATCAATCAGTTCAGCATAGCTGCCAATTGGCACCTGGCAGCCGCCTTCAAGACGCGTATTCATGGCGCGTTCGGCTTTCACGCGAACGGCGGTGTCGTCGTGGTTGAGCGGCGCGAGCAGGGCACGCGTACGCGTATCGTCCAGGCGACACTCAACACCTACCGCGCCCTGGCCGACAGCTGGCAGCGAGGTTTCCGGCGGCAGCGCAGCGCGAACGCGGGAACCCAGTCCAAGGCGATTAAGACCGGCAACCGCGAGAATAATCGCGTCATAGTCACCGTTGTCGAGCTTGCTAAGACGCGTGCCGACATTTCCGCGCAGGGAGCGGATCACCAGGTCCGGGCGATGCTCCGCTAACTGACACTGGCGGCGTAAGCTGGAGGTGCCGACAATGCTGCCAGCGGGTAATTCATCCAGCGAGTTATAGCGATTTGATACAAAAGCGTCGCGTGGATCGTCGCGCTCACAGATGGTCACCAGGCCAAGCCCTTGCGGGAAATCGACCGGTACATCTTTCATTGAATGCACGGCGATATCGGCACGGTTTTCAAGCAGTGCCAGTTCGAGTTCTTTGACAAACAGGCCTTTACCGCCCACTTTTGCCAGCGGTGTATCGAGGATCACGTCTCCGCGAGTGACCATCGGCACCAGTTCAACTGTTAGCCCTGGGTGGTTCGCCTCAAGGCGTCCCTTAACGTAATGTGCCTGCCAGAGCGCAAGAGGGCTTTGCCGTGTGGCAATTCTTAAAACATTGTCTAACATGCTTGTTACCGTCGTTATCGTCCGTTGACCATCCTAACATTGTTGCATTAGGGTGTCAGTGCTCGCGGTAGATTGCATGGGTGCGAGAAGGCGACACCTCTGCAATACAGGCGCAACCGGGCTGTAATTCGGACTTTACAGAGAGCGTTTGCTGCTACACTGGTTTGTAGCGCATCTTTCTTTACGGTCAATCAGCAAGGTGTTAAATTGATCACGTTTTAGACCATTTTTTCGTCACTCCCCCTATAAAGATAAAGGGCGAAAAAAGGTGACGGTTATTTTGGATTTTCTGTAAACATCAGGCGATATGTCTTGTACCTCTATATTGAGACTCTGAAACAGAGACTGGATGCCATCAATCAATTGCGTGTGGATCGCGCGCTTGCTGCCATGGGGCCTGCTTTCCAGCAGGTTTACAGTCTGCTGCCTACATTGTTGCATTACCACCATCCGCTGATGCCGGGTTACCTTGAAGGTAACGTTCCCCAGGGCATTTGCTTTTACACGCCTGATGAAAACCAACTTCACTACCTGAACGAACTTGAGATGCACCGTGGTATGCCGCCGCAGGCGTCGCCAAAAGGCGAACTGCCGATCACTGGCGTCTATTCTATGGGCAGTACCTCATCGGTTGGGCAAAGCTGTTCCTCGGATCTGGATATCTGGGTCTGCCATCAATCCTGGCTCGATAATGAAGAGCGCCAGCTGTTGCAACGTAAGTGCAGCCTGCTGGAGAGCTGGGCGGCCTCGCTCGGCGTGGAAGTGAGCTTCTTCCTGATTGATGAAAACCGTTTCCGCCACAATGAAAGCGGCAGTCTCGGTGGTGAGGACTGCGGTTCAACGCAGCATATCCTGTTGCTTGACGAATTTTACCGCACCGCCGTACGCCTGGCCGGTAAACGTATTCTGTGGAATATGGTGCCGGGAGACGAAGAAGAGCATTACGACGACTACGTTATGACGCTCTATGCGCAGGGCGTTTTAACGCCGAACGAATGGCTGGATCTGGGTGGTCTGAGCTCGCTTTCGGCGGAAGAGTACTTCGGTGCCAGCTTGTGGCAGCTCTATAAAAGTATTGATTCACCGTACAAAGCGGTGTTGAAAACGCTGCTGCTGGAAGCTTATTCCTGGGAATACCCCAACACGCGTCTGTTGGCGAAAGATATCAAACAGCGTTTGCATGATGGCGAGATTGTCTCGTTTGGTCTCGATCACTACTGCATGATGCTGGAGCGCGTGACGGAATACCTGATCGCGATTGAAGACACCGCACGCCTCGATCTTGCTCGCCGATGTTTCTATTTAAAAGTCTGCGAGAAACTGAGCCGCGAGCGCGCCTGCGTTGGCTGGCGTCGCGAAGTGATTTCGCAGCTGGTAAAAGAGTGGGGCTGGGATGACGCGCGTGTAGCGATGCTGGATAACCGCGCAAACTGGAAAATCGATCAGGTACGCGAAGCGCACAACGAACTGCTCGACGCGATGATGCAGAGTTACCGCAACCTGATTCGCTTTGCGCGTCGCAACAATCTGAGCGTTTCCGCCAGCCCGCAGGATATCGGCGTATTAACCCGTAAACTGTACGCGGCATTTGAAGCGCTGCCGGGTAAAGTAACGCTGGTGAACCCGCAAATTTCACCGGATCTCTCCGAACCGAATTTAACCTTTATTCATGTGCCGCCGGGCCGTGCCAACCGTACAGGTTGGTATCTTTACAACCGCGCGCCAAATATGGATTCGATCGTCAGCCATCAGCCGCTGGAATATAACCGCTACCTTAATAAGCTGGTCGCCTGGGCGTGGTTTAACGGTCTGCTGACTTCACGTACACACCTGTTTATTAAAGGCAACGGCATTGTTGATTTGCCGAAGTTGCAGGAGATGGTGGCGGATGTTTCCCACCACTTCCCGCTGCGGCTGCCTGCCCCGACGCCAAAAGCGCTCTACAGCCCTTGTGAAATCCGTCACCTGGCGATCATTGTTAACCTGGAGTACGACCCAACTGCGGCGTTCCGTAACCAGGTGGTGCATTTTGATTTCCGCAAACTTGATGTGTTCAGCTTCGGCGAACAGCAAAATTGCCTCGTTGGCAGCGTAGATTTGCTCTATCGTAACTCGTGGAATGAAGTGCGAACCCTGCATTTCAACGGCGAGCAGGCGATGATCGAAGCGCTGAAAACCATTCTGGGTAAAATGCATCAGGACGCTGCGCCGCCGGATAGCGTTGAAGTGTTCTGCTACAGCCAGCATTTACGTGGTCTTATTCGCACCCGTGTACAGCAACTGGTGTCAGAATGCGTTGAGCTGCGCCTCTCCAGCACGCGCCAGGAAACCGGGCGTTTCAAAGCGTTGCGTGTTGCCGGTCAGACCTGGGGACTGTTCTTTGAACGTCTCAATGTCTCGGTGCAGAAACTGGAAAACGCGATTGAGTTTTACGGCGCGATTTCTCACAACAAGTTGCATGGCCTTTCAGTGCAGGTGGAAACCAATCACGTTGAGTTACCTGCGGTGGTAGATGGTTTTGCCAGTGAAGGGATTATTCAATTCTTCTTTGAAGAGACCGGTGAAGAGGGCTTTAACATCTATATTCTGGATGAGAGCAACCGCGCGGAAGTCTATCACCACTGCGAAGGCAGCAAAGAAGAGCTGGTGCGTGATGTCAGCCGTTTCTATTCCTCATCTCACGATCGCTTTACTTACGGTTCGAGCTTTATCAACTTCAACTTGCCGCAGTTCTATCAGATTGTGAATGTTGAAGGTCGCGCGCAGGTGATTCCGTTCCGTAATCAGGCGATTAGCACCGCGACGCCGGCAAACCAGGATAACGATGCGCCGTTGTTGCAGCAGTATTTCTCTTAAGCGATTTGCCCGGCATGTTACCGGGCAATGAATGTCAGCGGAAGCTGACGGTTTCTCCCGCCTGTTGGCTCGCCGCTTGTTCCAGCAGATCCCAGAATGTTTCACCGCTGCGGTCGCACACCCATTCGTCGCCTTTCAGGTCAAAATGGTAGCCGCCCTGTTTGGTTGCCAGCCAGACCTGGTGTAGCGGTTCCTGGCGGTTAATAATGATTTTGCTGCCGTTTTCAAAGCTGATGGTCAGCACGCCGCCGTTGATCTCGCAGTCGATATCACTGTCGCCGTCCCAGTCATCCAGGCGTTCTTCGATGGTCAGCCACAGGCTGTCTGCGAGGCGATGAAATTCACTGTCGTTCATTCTCTTATCCCGTTTTTTATGATGGCAGCAGTATAACGCGAAACATTTCCCGATGCCCTAAACGCGCAAACTCTTGCTTTTGTGTCTTCTCCTGCGATGATAGAAAGCAGAAAGAACGAACTTACAGGCAACTTATAATGAAAGATGTGTTTCGCACGCTGGCCGTACTGCTGACTCTGTTTAGCCTGACGGGCTGTGGTCTGAAAGGCCCACTCTACTTCCCGCCCGCAGATAAAAACGCGCCGCCGCCAACCAAAACGCAAACCAGCACGATTCAGCCGGCCACGCCGGATAAAAACGATCGTGGTGATGACGGCTCGCCGACGCAGGTGAATTACTGACGTTACCGTTCTGTATCCGCGCAAATGGAGTAGATGATGCAGTTCTCAAAAATGCATGGCCTTGGCAACGATTTTATGGTCGTCGACGCGGTAACGCAGAATGTCTTTTTTTCCCCGGAGCTGATCCGTCGTCTGGCGGATCGCCATCTTGGCGTAGGGTTCGACCAGTTGCTGGTGGTTGAGCCTCCCTACGATCCTGAACTTGATTTTCACTATCGGATCTTTAATGCCGATGGCAGCGAAGTGTCGCAGTGCGGCAACGGCGCGCGCTGCTTCGCCCGTTTTGTTCGCCTGAAAGGGTTGACCAATAAACGTGATATCCGCGTCAGTACGGCAAACGGCCGTATGGTATTGAGCGTAACGGAAGATGAGCTGGTTCGCGTGAATATGGGTGAGCCGAACTTTGAACCGTCGCAGGTGCCATTTCGCGCGAACAAAGCGGAAAAGACCTATATTATGCGCGCGGCAGAGCAAACAGTATTGTGCGGCGTTGTCTCAATGGGCAACCCGCACTGCGTGATTCAGGTGGACGACGTCAACACTGCCCCCGTTGAAACGCTGGGGCCGGTTCTGGAAAGCCACGAACGTTTTCCTGAGCGTGCGAACATCGGCTTTATGCAAGTCGTTAAACCGGACACCATTCGCCTGCGCGTTTATGAGCGCGGCGCCGGGGAAACCCAGGCCTGCGGCAGCGGTGCTTGCGCAGCGGTTGCTGTCGGTATCTCGCAGGGGTTGCTGGCGGAAAATGTTCGCGTGGAATTACCAGGCGGTCGACTTGATATCGCATGGAAAGGCCCGGGCCAACCACTGTATATGACTGGCCCGGCGGCACATGTCTACGACGGGTTTATTCAGTTATGAAGCAGCCAGGGGAAGAACTACAGGACACCTTTACACAGCTGGATGACAGCGATGTCGTTGATTATCTGCTGCGTAACCCTGATTTCTTTATCCGCAATGCACGGCTGGTGGAACAGATGCGCGTACCGCATGCGGTGCGCGACACCGTTTCACTGGTGGAATGGCACATGGCGCGTTCGCGCAATCACATCAATGCACTGGAAGAGAACATGACGCTGTTGATGGAGCAGGCCAGCGCTAACGAAGGTCTGTTTTATCGTCTGCTGCGTTTACAGGGACGGCTGGCGTCTGCGCCGAGCCTTGACGAAATGCTCAACCGTTTCCATCGCTGGGCGCGTGATTTAGGGCTGGCTGGTGCCACTATCCGCCTGTTTCCCGATCGCTGGCGTCTTGGCGCGCCGTCGAAATTTACCCATCTTGCGCTCTCCCGACAGGCGTTTGAACCGCTGCGTATTCAGCGCCTTGGCCAGCAGCATCACTATCTTGGGCCGCTAAACGGGCCGGAGTTACTGCTGCTGTTGCCGGAAGCGAAAGCGATTGGCTCCGTCGCGATGTCGCTGATGGGGCAGGATGGCGCGCTGGGCGTTGTGTTGTTCAGCAGTCGCGACGTTCACCATTATCAACCGGGACAAGGCACGCAGTTGCTGGAAGAGATCGCGCAGATGCTGCCGGATCTGCTGGAGCGCTGGATTGAGCGCGTATGACCGATTCTCCGCTGTTTTCATTCGTCACCCGTTTTCTGCGCTACCTGGGCGTTGAACGCCAGCTCAGTCCTGTCACGCTTTTAAATTATCAGCGTCAGCTTGATGCCATTATTGCTTTGACCGAAGAAACGGGTCTGAAAAGCTGGCAACAATGTGATGCTGCGATGGTGCGTGCTATTGCCGTGCGCAGCCGACGCAAAGGGCTGGGGGCCGTGAGCCTGGCGCTGCGGCTTTCGGCGCTGCGCAGTTTCTTTGACTGGATGGTCAGCCAGGGCGAGTTACCCGCAAACCCGGCAAAAGGCATTTCCGCGCCAAAAGCGCCGCGCCATCTGCCGAAAAACATCGACGTTGATGATGTTAACCGGCTGCTGGATATCGATCTTAATGATCCGCTCGCCGTGCGCGATCGCGCAATGCTTGAAGTAATGTATGGCGCGGGTCTGCGTTTGTCTGAACTGGTGAATCTGGATATTAAACATCTGGATCTGGAAAGCGGCGAAGTGTGGGTGCTGGGCAAAGGCAGTAAAGAACGTCGTTTGCCGATTGGCCGCAACGCGGTCGTCTGGATTGAGCACTGGCTTGATTTACGCGGTCTGTTCGGCGCACAAGACGATGCGCTGTTTCTGTCGAAGCTCGGCAAACGTATTTCCGCGCGTAATGTGCAAAAGCGCTTCGCTGAGTGGGGCATTAAGCAAGGGTTGAACAGCCACGTGCATCCTCATAAGCTGCGCCACTCTTTCGCCACCCATATGCTCGAATCGAGCGGCGATCTGCGCGGTGTGCAGGAGCTGCTCGGTCACGCTAATCTGTCCACCACTCAGATATATACTCATCTTGATTTTCAACACCTTGCTTCGGTATACGATGCGGCGCACCCGCGCGCCAAACGGGGGAAATAATGCGTTTTTACCGCCCATTAGGTCAGATCTCTGCGATCACCTTCGACCTGGACGACACCCTTTACGACAACCGGTTGGTTATCCAGCGCACAGAACAGGAAGCGCTGGCGTTTGTGCAGCGTTATCACCCGGCGTTAAGCAATCTGGAAAACAGTGAATTCCATCGTCTGCGCCAGTCGCTGCGGGAAACTGAACCGGATATTTACCACGATGTCACCGAGTGGCGCCGGCGTGCCGTTGAACGCGCGATGCTGGATGCCGGTCTGACCGTAGAAGAAGCCGCCGCCGGTGCAAATGCTTCGATGGTCAATTTTGCCAAATGGCGCAGCCGCATTGATGTGCCAGAGGAAACCCACGACACATTGACGAAGCTCGGCAAAAAGTGGCCGCTGGTGGCGATCACCAACGGTAACGCGCAACCGGAGTTGTTCGGCCTGGGCGACTACTTTGAATTCGTGTTGCGTGCCGGGCCGGACGGGCGCGCAAAACCTTTTAGCGATATGTATCATCTTGCGGCTGAGCGTCTCGGCGTGGCGATTGGCGATATCCTGCATGTGGGGGATGATCTGACCACCGACGTTGCCGGCGCGGTGCGCTGCGGCATGCAAGCTTGTTGGATCAAGCCGGAAGGCGCAGATCTGCTGCAAGCCAGCGACAGCCGGTTACTGCCGCATGTGGAAATTTCGCGGTTGGCATCCCTCACTACGCTGATATAATCACCAGCTGTTCTGTATAAATTCCCAGTAATATTTCGCGGCGGTGCCAATGGACGTTTCTTATCTGCTCGACAGCCTCAATGACAAACAGCGCGACGCCGTAGCCGCCGAGCGCAGCAATATGCTGGTGCTGGCAGGGGCGGGGAGCGGTAAGACGCGCGTACTGGTACACCGTATCGCCTGGCTGATGACCGTGGAAAACTGCTCGCCATACTCCATTATGGCGGTGACTTTCACCAACAAAGCGGCGGCGGAAATGCGCCACCGTATCGGCCAGTTAATGGGCACTTCGCAGGGCGGGATGTGGGTTGGCACGTTCCACGGCCTCGCGCACCGTTTGCTGCGCGCGCACCATATGGACGCCAACCTGCCGCAGGATTTCCAGATCCTCGACAGCGAAGATCAGCTGCGTTTGCTCAAGCGTCTGATCAAAGCGATGAACCTCGACGAGAAGCAATGGCCGCCGCGCCAGGCGATGTGGTACATCAACGGCCAGAAAGACGAAGGCATTCGTCCGCACCATATTCAAAGTTTCGGTAACCCGGTGGAACAGACCTGGCAGAAAGTTTACCAGGCCTACCAGGAAGCCTGCGATCGCGCCGGGCTGGTCGATTTCGCCGAGCTGCTGCTGCGCGCCCATGAGTTGTGGCTCAACAAGCCGCATATTTTGCAGCACTACCGCGAACGCTTTACCAATATCCTGGTGGACGAATTCCAGGATACCAACAACATTCAATATGCGTGGATCCGCCTGCTGGCGGGCGATACCGGCAAAGTGATGATCGTCGGCGACGATGATCAGTCCATTTACGGCTGGCGCGGTGCGCAGGTGGAAAACATCCAGCGCTTCCTGAAAGATTTCCCCGGCGCGCAGACGATCCGCCTGGAGCAAAACTACCGTTCGACCAGCAATATTCTCAGCGCGGCGAACGCCCTGATTGAGAACAACAACGGGCGCCTGGGTAAAAAGCTGTGGACCGATGGCGTCGATGGCGAGCTGATTTCACTCTACTGCGCCTTTAACGAACTGGATGAAGCGCGTTATGTCGTCAACCGTATCAAAGCCTGGCAGGATAACGGCGGCCAGCTTTCGCAGTGCGCCATTCTCTATCGCAGCAACGCCCAGTCGCGCGTGCTGGAAGAGGCGCTGCTGCAAGCCAGCATGCCGTACCGGATTTATGGCGGTATGCGATTCTTCGAACGTCAGGAAATTAAAGATGCGCTCTCCTACCTGCGCCTGATCGCCAACCGCAACGATGATGCCGCTTTTGAGCGCGTGGTGAATACGCCAACGCGCGGCATCGGCGACCGTACGCTGGACGTGGTGCGCCAAACCTCGCGCGATCGCCAGTTGACCTTATGGCAGGCAACGCGCGAGTTGTTACAGGAAAAAGCGCTGGCGGGCCGCGCGGTGAGCGCGCTGCAACGTTTCCTGGAACTGATTGACGCGCTGGCACAGGAAACGGCGGATATGCCGTTGCATGTGCAAACCGACCGGGTGATCAGCGATTCCGGCCTGCGCATGATGTACGAGCAGGAAAAAGGCGAAAAAGGCCAGACGCGTATCGAGAACTTAGAGGAACTGGTCACCGCGACGCGCCAGTTCAGCTACAACGAAGAAGACGAAGATTTAATGCCGCTGCAGGCATTTCTCTCCCACGCCGCACTGGAAGCGGGCGAAGGGCAGGCGGATACCTGGCAGGATGCGGTGCAGTTAATGACGCTGCACTCGGCGAAAGGGCTGGAGTTCCCGCAGGTGTTTATTGTTGGCATGGAAGAGGGCATGTTCCCCAGCCAGATGTCGCTGGATGAAGGCGGGCGGCTGGAAGAGGAGCGCCGTCTGGCGTATGTCGGCGTGACGCGCGCGATGCAAAAACTGACCTTAACCTATGCGGAAACGCGCCGGTTGTACGGTAAAGAGGTGTATCACCGCCCGTCGCGCTTTATTGGCGAGTTGCCTGAAGAGTGTGTTGAAGAGGTGCGTTTGCGCGCCAGCATCAGCCGCCCGGTTAGCCATCAACGCATGGGTACGCCGGTGGCGCAAAGCGATACCGGTTATAAACTTGGCCAGCGCGTGCGCCATGCCAAATTTGGCGAAGGCACGGTGGTGAACATGGAAGGCAGCGGTGAGCACAGCCGTTTGCAGGTGGCTTTCCAGGGGCAGGGTATCAAATGGCTGGTGGCGGCTTACGCCAAGCTCGAAACCGTGTAACTTTCAGAAAAATATCATTATTTTGTAATATTCTGCTAGCCTTATACGCTGAAGGGCAAATATTGCTCTTTAGCGTTTCGTTGCGTGTTGACGCCTTCTGAGTGCTGGCGTAACATGCGCGCACGATCACGCTAAGAGGACATTCGCCTTGGACACACCCAGTAGATACTGGCTCAATTTCCTGGTTTTCAGGAACAACTCCTAAGGCTATCTCCTCATGCTGATGGCCTTAGAGGTTGTCAGCGACCCGCTGTATTCCCCGTCGCGCTGAGTCAGGCTGTTTAATGGTCTGAAACCCAATTTGTTTCTCTGTGTGCCCACCGAACTGTCCGATATTTTTTGCATTGGGAGTCCCGGCTATGCTGAGCGCATTTCAACTGGAAAACAATCGTTTAACCCGCCTTGAGGCTGACGAAATCAAACATCTCGCCAGCTCTGTTTGGGTTGATTTGGTCGAGCCGGACGATGAAGAACGTACCCGCGTGCAAACGGAATTGGGCCAGAACCTGGCCACCCGACCTGAACTGGAAGACATTGAGGCGTCGGCGCGTTTTTTTGAAGACGAAGACGGCCTGCACATCCACTCCTTCTTCTTTTTTGAAGATGCTGAAGATCATGCAGGCAACTCAACCGTAGCATTTACCATCCGCGAAGGTCGCCTGTTCACCCTGCGTGAGCGCGAGCTGCCTGCGTTTCGCCTGTACCGTATGCGCGCCCGCAGCCAGGAGATGGTCGACGGTAACGCTTATGAACTGCTGCTGGATCTGTTCGAAACCAAAATTGAGCAACTGGCGGATGAAATCGAAAACATTTACAGCGATCTGGAAAAGCTGAGCCGCGTCATTATGGAAGGCCAGCAGGGCGACGAGTATGACGACGCGCTCTCGACGCTGGCGGAACAGGAAGATATCGGCTGGAAGGTGCGCCTGTGTCTGATGGATACCCAGCGCGCGTTGAACTTCCTGGTGCGTAAGGCGCGTTTACCGGCCGGTCAGCTTGAGCAGGCGCGCGAGATCCTGCGCGATATCGAATCCCTGCTGCCGCACAACGAATCGTTGTTCCAGAAAGTGAACTTCCTGATGCAGGCGGCGATGGGCTTTATCAATATTGAGCAGAACCGCATCATCAAGATCTTCTCGGTGGTATCGGTCGTGTTCCTGCCGCCGACGCTGGTGGCTTCCAGTTACGGCATGAACTTTGAATTTATGCCCGAACTGCACTGGAGCTTTGGCTACCCTGGCGCAATCATCTTTATGATCCTCGCGGGGCTCGCGCCTTATCTCTACTTCAAGCGCCGTAACTGGCTATAAAACAAAAAGGTTCAGCATCACGCTGAACCTTTTTTATTACAGGCTCCAGTCCTGTTTGCCCTTCACTTTTAAATCGTAATACCAGATGTTGGCCCGACAGGCGATGATGGCATTGACCATATAACCCAGGAAGCCAATGTTAAAAATAACCGCAACCACGATAACGACTATGTTGATAACTAAAACTAACAGGGCTTTCTTCCACAAACCAAGGATCAGCAAATAGATAATAGAAAAAAACCAGGCGAAGAAATTGAAAGAGACTTTTATCTTCTGCCCGAAAGTCATTTCTTTATAGGCGTTTTTCCATGCCGGGCTCATCCCCCAAAAAGAGGGGTAGCCATTCTTCTCATAGAATGCGAAACGATACTTCCATTTGTCGCTTAATGAATGGTCGCTTTTATAATCATAAGTGTTGATGTTACTCATTTTCCCCTCCTGAAATAGACACGTGGTCCGTCGAATTAATTTGTTGCTTTAACTGCGTCGGTGCGAGCATAAAGACGAAAAATACCAGCACGTCGTAACCGAAATAGATTCTGATACCTAAGCTCACGCACTCTACATCGCTGACAACACCGGTGGCGGCAACCGCCAGCGAGGCCAGGTAGACCAGCAATGAAAAAATGACCACATAGCGGCCTTTGGCACCGCTATCTCTGCAGCGTTGCGCGTTAATATTTAGCTTTAAATAGGTGTAAAGCAGAAAGCACACCAGCGGCAGAACAGGCAGTTCGGCCACATTAAAGGCGACAACTAAAAAGAGAATATGCAGAAGTAAAAATATAAGGATATACGGCCCACGCGCGAGGCACGTTTTGCCCGATGGCAAAAAAATCCTGCGGATCATCGCTGATTCATCCTGAATAACGTAATGACGAAGGGGCAAACATAGCATTCCATTGCGCATTACGCGATTGGGTAAATCCTTACCTCTAAATTTTTGTAGGTATTGGGCGGCTATTCCGCCCATGTGTTTAATCAGGCTTTTTTGCGTAACCCGCGCTGCGTATAAACCGCGTCGAGGACAAAGATAGCCAGCGCAACCCAGATAAAGCCGAAGGTCACCATTTTATCCGCACCGGGATGCTCGCCGTAAAAAAGCACCGCCAGCACGAACATCAATGTCGGGCCGATGTACTGGAAGAAGCCGAGCGTCGACAGGCGCAGACGCGTTGCCGCACCGGTAAAACAGAGTAGCGGCACCGTGGTTACGACACCTGCGGCCATTAAAAGCAGATTAAGCGACAGACTGTTTTGCCCCATATGGCTGGTCGGGCTGTCGGTAATGCCGAACAACCAAATCGCCGCTACCGGCAGCAGCCACAGCGTTTCTATCAACATGCCGGTTTGTGCCTCCACCGCAATCTTTTTGCGCAGCAGGCCGTAAAAAGCAAAGCTGAAGGCCAGGCCAAGCGCGATTATAGGCAGCGAACCAAATGTCCACAGTTGTACCAGCACACCGATCGCCGCCAGCAGCACCGCCAGCCACTGCATGCGGCGAAAACGTTCGCCCAAAAACAGCATCCCCAGCAGAATATTCACCAGCGGGTTAATAAAGTAGCCCAGGCTCGCTTCCAGCATATGGTTATGGTTTACCGCCCAGATAAACAACAACCAGTTTCCCCCTACCAGTACCGCAGAGAGCGCCAGCAGCAGGATCTTTTTCGGCGTTTGCAGCAGGGCTTTCACGCTGCTCCACTGGCGGCTAACGCTAATCAACGCCAGCATAAAGAAGAAGGACCAGATCACGCGATGTGTCAGAATTTCGTCGGCCGGAACGAACCAGATCGTTTTGAAGTAAGCCGGGGCAACGCCCCAAATAAAATATGCGGCCAGGGCAAGAAGCACGCCCAGCCGCGTCTGTTTTGCATCCATCGGGAAAGCTCGTAGCTGAAATGAATCCTCATGGTACCCGATTTTTCTGACCGGCTCACCCCACCATATAGGTGGCGGTCGCGCTGGCGATGTAGAGCTGTTCTTCGTTGTGCAGCTCTACGCGCGCGACGGCAACTTTATTACCCGCGCGCAGCAAGCTGCTACTGGCGGTAAAGCGCGTGCCGCGACCCGGTCGCAGGTAATCGACGCGTAAATCGATCGTGCCCATCCGTGCTAAACGCTGGCGCAGCTCCTCTTCGCTAATGGTTTCATGGCGGGTTAACGTGCTGCCCACGCAAACCAGACCCGCGGCGACATCCAGCGCGGAGGCAATCACGCCGCCGTGTAAAATGCTTTGCGCCCAGTTGCCGACCATCATAGGCTGGTTAGTGAAACTCAGCTGCGCGTACTCTTTTTCATAGCGCTCCAGCTCCAGCCCTAACGCACGATTAAACGGCATGTGGTACACGAATATCTCGCCGACCGTTTTCAGGACTTCTTCCGCTGTGAGAACAACTGACATGGCTATCTGATCCGATGAGTTAATGAAATGTTGATTTTATGCTTATCGATTGTTGATTTCCACTTTCGGAACCGATACATGAGCAGTGACTCAATAAATATGTAGAATACTTGCGGGGAAATTCGTCAATTCAACAATATGATTTGGAGCAGCAAACCGATGCGGACCTCTCTGGGTTGGTTTTTCGCAGTGCTTGCACTGCCGTTTATGGCTTACGCACAAGAAGCGACGGTAAAAGAAGTTCATGATGCGCCTGCCGTGCGCGGCAGCATCATCGCCAATTTATTGCAGGAGCACGACAATCCGTTCACGCTCTACCCTTATGAATCCAACTACGTTATCTACACCGATACCAGCGATCTGAACAAAGAAGCGATTCGCTCCTATAACTGGGCGGATAATGCGCGCAAAGATGAAGTGAAGTTCCAGCTCAGCCTGGCGTTCCCTCTCTGGCGCGGGATTCTGGGGCCAAACTCGGTGTTCGGTGGGTCCTACACGCAAAAATCCTGGTGGCAGTTGTCAAACAGCGGAGAGTCTTCTCCATTCCGTGAAACCAACTACGAACCGCAACTGTTCCTTGGTTTCGCCACTGATTACGAATTTGCTGGCTGGACGCTGCGCGACGTGGAATTTGGCTTTAACCACGATTCGAACGGGCGTTCCGACCCGACTTCACGCAGCTGGAACCGCGCCTATACGCGCTTGATGGCGCAAAGCGGCAACTGGCTGGTGGAAGTCAAACCCTGGTATGTGGTGGGATCGGTTGATGACAACCCGGATATCACCAAATATATGGGTTATTACCAGCTGAAAATTGGCTACCAGCTGGGCGATGCGATCCTCAGCGCAAAAGGACAATATAACTGGAATACCGGTTACGGCGGCGCTGAACTCGGTCTAAGCTACCCAGTGACTAAACACGTACGTCTTTATACGCAGGTCTACAGCGGGTACGGCGAATCGTTGATTGACTACAATTTCAATCAGACACGTGTCGGCGTGGGCGTGATGCTTAACGATCTGTTTTAAGCGTTGCAGTTTCTCTCTCAGGCGCTGAAAATAGCGCCTGTTTTTATTTCAGGCAAATGGGGTCAGAGTGGCACAGGCGGAAGTATTGAATCAGGAATCGCTGGCGAAACAGGTTCTGCAAGAGACCTTCGGCTACCAGCAATTCCGCCCGGGCCAGCAGGATATTATCGACACCGTACTCAGCGGCCGCGACTGCCTGGTGGTGATGCCGACCGGCGGCGGGAAATCCCTGTGTTACCAAATTCCGGCGCTGGTATTAGATGGCCTGACGGTGGTGGTTTCACCGCTCATCTCGCTGATGAAAGATCAGGTCGATCAGCTACTGGCAAACGGTGTTGCAGCAGCATGCCTGAACTCTACCCAGAGCCGCGAACAGCAGTTTGAGGTGATCAACGGCTGTCGCAACGGCCAGATTCGCCTGCTTTATATCGCTCCCGAGCGCCTGATGCTCGACAACTTCCTCGATCAGCTGCGCCAGTGGAATCCGGTGCTGTTGGCCGTGGACGAAGCGCACTGTATTTCCCAGTGGGGCCATGATTTCCGCCCGGAATACGCCGCGCTGGGCCAGTTACGCCAGATGCTGCCTTCCGTGCCGTTTATGGCGCTTACCGCCACCGCCGATGACACAACCCGCCGCGATATCGAGCGTTTGCTGGGGCTTCACGATCCGCTGATTCAGGTCAGCAGCTTCGACCGCCCGAACATTCGCTACATGCTGATGGAAAAATTTAAGCCGCTCGATCAGCTACTGCGTTATGTGCAGGAGCAGCGCGGCAAGTGCGGCATCGTGTATTGCAACAGCCGGGCGAAAGTGGAAGACACCGCCGCCCGTTTGCAAAGCCGTGGTTTTAGCGCGGCGGCTTACCATGCCGGGCTGGAAAACGAGGTGCGGGCGCGCGTACAGGAACAGTTCCAGCGCGACGACCTGCAAATTGTCGTGGCGACGGTGGCGTTTGGTATGGGCATCAATAAGCCCAACGTGCGCTTCGTGGTGCATTTCGACATTCCGCGCAATATCGAATCCTATTATCAGGAAACCGGTCGCGCCGGGCGTGACGGCCTGCCTGCGGAAGCGATGCTGTTTTACGATCCGGCGGATATGGCGTGGCTGCGCCGCTGCCTTGAAGAGAAGCCCGCCGGGCCGTTGCAGGATATCGAACGACACAAGCTCAATGCGATGGGCGCGTTTGCCGAAGCGCAAACCTGCCGTCGTCTGGTGCTGCTGAACTACTTTGGCGAAGGTCGCCAGGAGCCCTGCGGTAACTGCGATATTTGCCTCGATCCGCCGCGCCAGTACGACGGATTGCAGGACGCGCAAAAAGCACTGTCGGCTATTTACCGCGTGAATCAGCGTTTCGGTATGGGCTATGTGGTGGAAGTGCTACGTGGGGCGAACAATCAGCGCATCCGCGAGTTTGGTCACGACAAATTACCGGTGTATGGAATTGGTCGCGAGCAGAGCCACGAACATTGGGTGAGCGTGATCCGCCAACTGATTCACTTAGGCTTCGCCACACAAAACATTGCTCAGCACTCGGCGTTGCAGCTCACCGAAGCGGCGCGTCCGCTGCTGCGCGGTGAAGTCCCGCTGATGCTAGCGGTGCCGCGTATGGTGGCGCTGAAACCGAAAGTGATGCAGAAAGCGGCGGTTGGCAATTACGACCGCAAGCTGTTCGCCAAGCTGCGCAAGTTGCGTAAAGCGATCGCCGATGAAGAGAATATTCCGCCGTACGTGGTCTTTAACGACGCCACGCTGATTGAAATGGCCGAACAGATGCCGCTCTCTCCCGGTGAGATGCTTAGTGTCAACGGGGTGGGTACGCGCAAACTTGAACGCTTCGGCCAGGAATTTATGGCGTTGATCCGCGCACATGTTGACGGCGAAGAAGAGTAGTCAGCCTGCGAAAAAAATGGGAGGATGGTTTCCCCCTGAACTATTTTCCCGCGAGTTATCTATGTTGATGTTATTTCTCACCGTGGCGCTGGTGCATATCGTCGCACTGATGAGCCCCGGCCCCGATTTCTTCTTCGTTTCACAAACCGCCGTCAGCCGCTCGCGCAAAGAAGCGATGATGGGCGTGCTCGGTATCACCACCGGCGTCATGATTTGGGCCGGCGTGGCACTGCTCGGCCTGAACCTGATCCTCGCAAAAATGGCGTGGCTGCATAACATCATTATGGTCGGCGGCGGCCTGTATTTATGCTGGATGGGCTACCAGATGTTGCGCGGCGCGCTGAAGAAAGGGCCGCAAAGCAGCGATGCGCCGCAGGTTGAGCTGGCCGCCAGCGGACGCAGCTTTATCAAAGGGTTACTGACCAATCTCGCTAACCCGAAAGCGATCATTTACTTTGGCTCAGTGTTTTCACTGTTTGTTGGCGATAGCGTGGGCGCTGGCGCGCGCTGGGGTATTTTTATGCTGATTGCGGTGGAAACCTTTGCCTGGTTTACCGTGGTCGCCAGCCTGTTCGCCTTACCGCAAATTCGTCGGGGTTATCAGCGTCTGGCGAAGTGGATTGATGGTTTTGCTGGCGCACTGTTCGCCGGTTTTGGTATCCACCTGATTATTTCCCGCTAAGCGATAAACGCCGGATAGCCGCTATCCGGCTCTCTTTTCAGGCGTGTCTTGCCGATGCCAGCAGCGCGCCGACCAGCATAAACAACGAACCAAACACTTTGTTCAACGCTTTCATCTGATGCGGGCCTTTGATCCATGCCGCAATGCGCTGCGCCAGCGTGGCGTAGCCAATCATCACAATGATATCCACCACGATGGTGGTGACGCCGAGCACCACGTACTGCATCACTTGCGGTTGATGCGGGACGATAAATTGCGGGAACAGTGCGGCGAGAAAAACAATGCTCTTCGGATTGGTCAGGTTGACGAATACGGCGCGTTTAAACAAACGCCCGCGCGTTTGGGTTTTTGCCAGCGTATTGAGATCGATAGCGCCCGCGGCGCGCCACTGCTGGATGCCAAGCCAAATCAGATAAGCCGCGCCCGCCCATTTCAGCACTTCAAAGGCCAGCACCGAGCGTGAAAATAATGTGCCTAAACCGACACCGACCAGCACGATGTGAATGGCTAAACCGGTTTGTAGCCCGGCAATCGACGCCGCCGCGCCGCGATAACCGTGGCTGATGGACGTGGACATGGTGTTAATCGCGCCGGAGCCGGGGGACAGGCTTAGGATTAAGGATGTCAGCAGGTAGGCGAACCACCATTCGAAGGTCATGAGAAACTCCCTGGATATCGGTTTTTATGCCACAATACGCTATTGGCAGCGGAATTTGCTATTGGTCACAAAAAAACGATTTTACATGGCTAAAAGGGGCGAAATCCCAATGTTTCGGCACAAATCGACATGGGAAACCAGAGAAAAAGCGTTCGCGGCTTTTACCATGGGACCGCTGATGGATTTCTGGCGTTCGCGGGAAGAAGCGGTCTTTACCGGCGTGGACGATGTGCCGGTCAGTTTTGTCCGTTTTCGCGCGCAAAGTAACGACCGCGTTATTGTGATTTGTCCCGGCCGCATCGAAAGCTACGTAAAATACGCAGAGCTGGCGTATGACCTGTTCCACCTCGGTTATGACGTGTTGATTATCGATCATCGCGGCCAGGGGCGTTCCGGGCGAATGTTGCCGGACACGCATCGTGGCCATGTGGTGAAATTCAGCGATTATGTCGACGATCTGGCGGCGTTCTGGGATCAGGAAGTGGCCAGCGGGCCGTGGCGCAAACGCTATATCCTTGCCCATTCGATGGGTGGTGCCATTTCCACCCTGTTTTTGCAGCGCTATCCGCAAGCCTGCGATGCGATTGCCCTGTGCGCGCCCATGTTCGGCATTATCATTCGCCTGCCAGAATGGATGGTGCGCCCGTTGCTGGACTGGGCTGAAAGCTACCCGAGTCTTCGTGAAGGTTACGCTATTGGCACCGGGAGCTGGCGCCCGTTGCCGTTCGCGATAAACGTGTTAACCCACAGCCGCGAGCGCTATCGCCGTAATTTGCGTTTTTATGCCGATGAACCGCAGCTTCGCGTTGGCGGGCCCACCTGGCACTGGGTACGCGAAGGGATCCTCGCCGGTGAACACGCGCTGGCGGGGGCGGAAAAAGACGCCACGCCGACATTGATTATTCAGGCAGAAGAGGAGCACGTGGTGGATAACCGCATGCATCAACGCTTCTGTGAACGACGCGCCGCAGCGGGCCACCCCTGTGAAGGGGGGAAACCGCTGGTCATACAAGGCGCGTACCATGAGATCCTTTTTGAAAAGGACGCCATGCGCTCGGTCGCGCTCAACGCCATCGTCGAATTCTTCGACCGGCATAACTGATGAATTATTGAGGTTAAATTTTCTTATGTACCAGGTTGTTGCATCTGATTTAGATGGCACATTGCTCTCCCCCGACCACACACTGTCGCCCTTTGCCAAAGAAACGTTAAAACTGCTTACCGCGCGCGGCGTCAACTTCGTCTTCGCCACCGGCCGCCACCATGTGGATGTCGGGCAAATCCGCGACAATCTGGGCATTAAAGCCTATATGATCACCTCCAACGGTGCGCGGGTACACGACACCGATGGCAATCTGGTGTTCACCCATAACCTGGATCGCGACATCGCCACCGATCTGTTCGGCGTGGTGCATAACGAGCCGGATATCATTACCAATGTCTACCGCAACGATGAGTGGTTCATGAACCGCCACCGCCCGGATGAGATGCGTTTCTTTAAAGAAGCGGTGTTCCAGTATTCGCTGTATGAGCCGGGTTTGCTTGAGCCGGAAGGGATCAGCAAAGTCTTCTTCACATGTGAAAGCCATGAAAAACTGCTGCCGCTGGAGCAGGCCATCAACGCCCGCTGGGGCGATCGCGTGAACGTCAGTTTCTCTACCTTAACCTGCCTGGAAGTGATGGCGGGCGGCGTGTCGAAAGGCCATGCGCTGGAAGCGGTCGCCGGCGCGCTGGGTTATAGCCTGAAAGAGTGCATCGCCTTTGGTGACGGCATGAACGACGCGGAAATGCTGTCGATGGCGGGCAAAGGTTGCATTATGGGTAACGCTCACCAGCGCCTGAAAGAACTGCACCCGGAGCTGGAAGTGATTGGCACCAACGCCGATAACGCCGTACCGCATTACCTGCGTAAGCTGTTCCTCGAATAAGATTGACGAGTGGTCTTAAATTAACCACTCGTCAACTAAATACTCAAACTTTGCGCAACTGAGTTCGCTACAATGCCTGTCCACTCATCGAAGAGACATTCATTGTGGCGTTACTCATCATCACCACTATTTTGTGGGCTTTCTCTTTTAGCCTGATTGGCGAATACCTTGCGGGCCATGTCGACAGCTACTTCTCCGTGCTGATGCGCGTGGGGCTGGCGGCGCTGGTCTTTTTACCGTTTCTGCGTGCGCGTGGGCATAACCTCAAGACCATTGGCCTGTATATGCTGGTGGGCGCGCTGCAGCTGGGCATTATGTACCTGTTCAGCTTCCAGGCGTATCTCTACCTGACGGTGTCTGAATTCCTGTTGTTTACCGTTTTCACGCCGCTGTATGTCACCCTGATTTACGATCTGCTCAGTAAGCGCGGGCTGCGCTGGAGCTACGCGCTGAGCGCCGGGCTGGCGGTAATTGGCGCGGCGATTATTCGCTACGACAAAGTGAGCGATCACTTCTGGATTGGCCTGATTTTGGTGCAACTGGCGAATATCAGCTTTGCCATTGGTATGGTCGGCTACAAACGCCTGATGGAGACGCGCCCGATGCCGCAACACAACGCGTTCGCCTGGTTTTATCTTGGCGCATTCGTGGTCGCCGTTGTGGCGTGGTTTGTGATGGGTAATCCGCAGAAATTGCCGACCACGACGCTGCAATGGAGCGTGCTGGTGTGGCTTGGCGTGGTGGCATCCGGGTTGGGTTATTTTATGTGGAACTACGGCGCCACACAGGTGGACGCCGGGACGCTCGGCATCATGAACAATGTGCATGTTCCCGCCGGGTTACTGGTTAACCTCGCGATCTGGCAGGAACAACCGCACTGGCCGAGCTTTATTATTGGTGGTGCGGTGATAATGGCCTCGCTGTGGGTGCATCGCCGCTGGGTCGCTCCGCGCTCCGCACAAACGGCAGATGGTCGCAAGCGTGGTTCCGCGCTGAGCGAATAAACGCTTCCGTTACTGGCTGACGCTGCTCGCCGTCGCGCACGGCGGCGTACAGCCGGCTCCACAATCCTTCGCCCAGGGTTTTGGTCACTATCAGACCCTGGCGCTCAAAACTCTCCACCACCCAGTGCGGCAGCGCCGCAATGCCCATCCGCGCGGCAACCATCTGAATCAGCAGCAGCGTATTATCAACACTTTTCAGCGACGGGCTCACGCCCGCCGGTTGCAGGAAGTGACGCCAGATATCCAGGCGGCTGCGCTGTACGGGGTAAATCAGCAGCGTTTCGCTGGCGATATCGTCCGGCGTGATGCGCGCTTTCGCCGCCAGCGGATGATCGGGGGCGAGCACCAGACGCACTTCAAAATCAAACATCGGCGAATAGTGCAGACCGCTGCGCGGCAAAATGTCGGAGGTCATGACCAGATCCAGCTCGCCCTGTTGCAGCGCAGGTTGCGGATCAAACGTGACGCCGGATTTGAAATCCATCTCCACTTGCGGCCAGTTCTGGCGAAAGTTCTCAAGCGCAGGTGTCAGCCACTGAATACAGCTATGGCACTCAATAGCGATGCGCAGCGTGGCTTGCTGCGGCTCATTGCAGGCCTGCAGCGCGCGGCTAATCTGCGGCAGCACCTGATTCGCCAGTTGCAGCAGAATTTCACCCTGCGGCGTAAAGCGCAGCGGCTGGCTTTTCCGCACAAACAGACGAAAGCCAAGGCGCTGTTCCAGATCGCTGAACTGGTGGGAAAGCGCGGACTGCGTTTGATGCAGCGTTGCCGCCGCTGCCGCCAGCGACCCGCTGTTTCGTAACGCCTGTAGCGTTTTCAGGTGTTTAATTTCGATCATGAAAGTCCTTCACTCCGGCATGAACATTTTGCGCTTGAGGAATATACAGTACCTACACAATATGGATGTGTAAACATCTGGACGTCTAAAAATCCTGTGTCTTTCGAATTAATGGTGCGTTGGCTGCGCTCATTCACCCCAGTCACTTACTTCAGTAAGCTCCTGGGGATTCATGAACTTGCCGCCTTCCCTTAATCCGAAATCCTTTGGATTAACCCAATTGAAGAGGCTAAAAATGACAATTTTTAATCACACCCTCGGTTTCCCTCGCGTTGGCCTGCGTCGCGAGCTGAAAAAAGCGCAAGAGAGCTACTGGGCGGGCAACAGCTCCCGTGAAGAGCTGCTGGCGGTAGGGCGCGAGTTGCGCGCCCGCCACTGGGAGCAGCAAAAAGAGGCCGGTATCGATCTGCTGCCGGTGGGCGATTTCGCCTGGTACGACCATGTTCTGACCACCAGCCTGCTGTTGGGCAATGTGCCGGCTCGTCATCAGAACAACGACGGTTCCGTAGATATCGACACCCTGTTCCGCATTGGCCGTGGCCGCGCGCCAACCGGCGAACCGGCGGCAGCGGCGGAAATGACCAAATGGTTCAACACCAACTACCACTACATGGTGCCGGAGTTCAGCAAAGGCCAGCAGTTCAAACTGACCTGGACGCAACTGCTGGACGAAGTAGACGAAGCGCTGGCGCTCGGCCACAAGGTGAAACCTGTGCTGCTGGGCCCGGTCACTTACCTGTGGCTGGGTAAAGTGAAAGGCGAACAGTTTGATCGTTTAAGCCTGCTGAACGACATTCTGCCGGTCTACAAACAGGTGCTCGGCGAGCTGGCAAAACGCGGTATTGAGTGGGTACAAATCGACGAACCGGCGCTGGTGCTGGAGTTGCCACAAGCCTGGCTGGATGCGTTTAAACCAGCTTACGACGCGCTTTCCGGCCAGCTGAAGCTGCTGCTGACCACCTATTTTGAAGGCGTGACGCCGAACCTTGATGTGATCACTGCGCTGCCGGTGCAGGGGCTGCACGTTGATTTAGTACACGGCAAGGACAACGTGGCCGAGCTGCACTCGCGTCTGCCTGCTGACTGGCTGCTTTCTGCCGGTCTGGTGAATGGTCGTAATGTCTGGCGCGCCGATCTCACCGAGAAATATGCGCAAATCAACGAAGTGGTCGGTAAACGTCCGCTGTGGGTTGCCTCTTCGTGTTCTTTGCTGCACAGCCCGATCGATCTGAGTGTCGAAACGCGTCTGGATGTGGAAGTGAAAAGCTGGTTCGCCTTCGCCCTGCAAAAATGCCAGGAACTGGCGCTGCTGCGCGATGCGCTGAACAGCGGTAATACGGAAAAACTGGTGGAATGGAGCGCCCCGATTCAGGCGCGTCGCCACTCTACGCGCGTTCACAACACGGCAGTAGCGCAGCGTCTGGCGGCGATCACCGCGCAGGACAGCCAGCGTAACAGCCCGTACGCCGAGCGCGCGAAAGCCCAGCGCGAGCGCTTTAAGCTGCCTGCCTGGCCGACCACCACTATCGGCTCTTTCCCGCAGACTACTGAGATTCGCGGCCTGCGGCTGGATTTCAAAAAAGGCAATCTCGACGCGGGTAATTACCGCACTGGTATCGCCGAACATATCAAACAGGCGATTGTCGAGCAGGAGCGTCTGGGCTTAGACGTGCTGGTGCATGGCGAAGCCGAGCGTAATGACATGGTGGAGTACTTCGGTGAAAACCTAGATGGCTTCGTCTTTACACAAAACGGCTGGGTGCAGAGCTACGGCTCCCGCTGCGTAAAACCACCAGTGGTTATCGGCGACGTCAGCCGCCCGGAAGCGATTACCGTCGAGTGGGCGAAGTACGCGCAGTCGCTGACCGATAAACCGGTGAAAGGGATGCTGACCGGCCCGGTGACCATTCTTTGCTGGTCGTTCCCGCGTGAAGACGTGAGCCGCGAAACCATCGCCAAACAGATTGCGCTGGCACTGCGTGATGAAGTGGCGGATCTGGAAGCGGCAGGGATTGGCATTATCCAGATTGATGAACCGGCTCTGCGCGAAGGTTTGCCGCTGCGTCGCAGCGACTGGGACGCCTATCTGGCCTGGGGCGTGGAAGCTTTTCGCATCAACGCGGCGGTGGCGAAAGATGACACGCAGATCCATACCCATATGTGTTACTGCGAGTTTAACGACATCATGGATTCCATCGCCGCGCTGGATGCCGATGTGATCACCATTGAAACCTCGCGCTCGGATATGGAACTGCTGGAGTCGTTCGAAGAGTTTGAGTACCCGAACGAAATCGGCCCGGGTGTGTACGATATTCACTCGCCGAACGTACCGAGTGTCGAGTGGATCGAAGCACTGCTGCAAAAAGCCGCGCAGCGTATCCCGGCACAACGTTTGTGGGTGAACCCGGACTGCGGCCTGAAAACCCGCGGCTGGCCGGAAACCCGTAGCGCGCTGGCGAATATGGTGAAAGCCGCGCAGAACCTGCGTCAGCAGTAAGCCTTACCGCGCCGCCCGGTATGAAACCGGCGGCGCGTCATTCTTCTGTAACAAGCCAACATCGCTTCGGTAACATTTTTGTCAAACTCCCTTGTTTAAATCGTCGCAACGAAAACACAGGGGACTGAACCATGAGTAAGAAAAGTGTGCTGGCAGCGGTACTGCTGGCCATCATCAGTACGTCAGCTTTCGCCAAATCCACTCTGACGCTCTATACCAGCCAGCCCAATGAAGATGCGCAAATGACCGTCAGCGCCTTTGAAAAAGCGCACCTGGACATTGAAGTGAAATGGATCCGCGACGGAACTACCAAGCTGACCGCGCGTTTGCAGGCAGAGTTAGCCGCCGGTGGCGCCGCCCCGGACGTGCTGCTGATTGCCGACAGCGTGACCATGGAATCCCTGAAACAGCAAAATCTACTGGCGGCGTATAAATCACCGCAAGCGACGCGTTTTGATGCGCAGTTGTATGACAAAGAGGGCTACTACTACGGCACCAAACTGATCACCACTGGTATTGCTTATCACAGCAAAGCCCCGGTTAAGCCAAGCTCCTGGCAGGATCTGCTCAAACCGGAGCTGAAAAACATGACCACCCTGCCAAGCCCGCTCTATTCCGGCGCGGCGCAAATCCATCAGGCGACGCTGATGAACGATCCGGCGCTCGGCTGGCAATACTACGAGAAACTAAAAGAGAACGGTGCGATGCCGCAAAGCGGTAACGGCGCGGTGATGAGCGCGATTGCGTCCGGCAGCAAAGCCTATGGCGTGCTGGTGGATTACATGGCGATCCGCGAAAAAGCCAAAGGCGCACCGATTGAGTTCGTCTTCCCGAAAGAGGGCGTCAGCATTGTTACCGAGCCGGTAGCGATGATGAAAAACGCGAAAAACCCGCAGGCGGCGAAAGCGTTTATCGACTTTGTGCTCTCGGATGAGGGGCAAAAACTGGTGCTCCAGCAGGGCTATCTGCCCGCCGACGCCACCTTGCCGGTTCCGGCCGGGTTCCCGCCGCGCGACAGCATCAAGCTGATGCCGTTTGATGCAGCAAAAGCGTTGGCCGAGACGGAAGCCAATAAAAAGCGTTTTGCCGACCTGTTCGGAAACCGCTAATTGATGACCAGTATGACGCTGCGCCAGCACGCCAGCGGCGGCCCGGCAAAAGGGCTGCTCTGGCTGTTATTGTTTCTTGTTGCGCTACTGAGTCTGCTGCCCAGCCTGCGGTTGCTGGTCTCTGCGCTGGTTGACGGGCGCCACGGCAGCGACAGCAGTTTGTGGCGTGTGATGAGCAACCCTTCCACCTGGCTTGCGCTGTGGCACAGCCTGTATACCAGTGGGCTGGGCATGCTGCTGTCACTGCTGCTGGGTAGCCTGTTCGCTTTTTGCCTGGCGCTGACCAATATCCGCCTCAAACAGCTGTGGGTATTTCTGTTTATGCTGCCGATGATGATCCCGCCGCAGGTCACCGCGTTAAGCTGGCTGCAACTTTTGGGGCCGGGCAGCATCTTGCTTAATAGCATTGGTCTTGCGCCGGGGTTTGGCAGCAGCAACCCGCTCTATTCGGCAGAAGGCATCGCATTGCTGCTCGGCATTCAGCATGCGCCGCTGGTGTTTCTGGCGCTGCGCACCCAGCTACAGTGTTTGCCAAAAGAGCATATTGAAGCCGCACGATTACACGGCGCATCGCTGTGGCGGGTGTTCTTCGACATTGTGTTGCCGCTGTGCCGTACTGCATTGTGGGCCGGGGCGGCGATCGCGTTTGTTTCGGCGCTCGGTAATTTTGGTATTCCGGCGATGCTGGGCATCCCGATTTCCTACTTTGTACTGCCTGTGTATATCTATCAGACGCTTTCCAGCTTTGGCCCGGCGATGCTGAACGACGTGGCGGCGCTGTCGGTGCTGATGGGGATGCTGGCAATTGGCATTGTCACGCTGCAAGGCCACATGCAGCGGCGTTATGCGCTGCCGTTGATTGGCATGGCGGGGCGCGCGCTGGGTTTCACCCTCGGCAAATGGCGGCTGGCGGTCGAGTTATTATTGGCGGCAATGCTGTGTGCCATCCTGCTCGCGCCGCTAGTGGCGCTAATTACCACCTCGCTGGTGCCGACGCTTGGCGTCGCGCTGAATAGTGAAACGCTTACCTTTGCCGCCTGGCGAGGGATCTTTGATGCGCAAAGCGCCACGTTACGCGCGCTCAGCAACAGCCTGTTTTTATCGATCTCGGCGGCTGTGGTGTTGATGTTGCTCAGCCTGCCGCTGGCGTGGCTGCTGGTGCGCTACCCGAACCGGCCGTTGCGCTGGCTGTATTTAATTATCGACATCCCCTATACCTTGCCCGGCGTGGTGCTGGCGATTGCCTGTATTCTGCTGTTTGCTCGCCCATTGCCGCTGATCGATATCAGCCTTAGCGGCACGCTGGGCATTATCTTTTTCGCCTACCTCGCACGTTTCCTCACGGTTTGCCTGAAGCCGGTGCACAGCAGCATGCTGCAACTGGATCCCGCAATGGAAGAAGCCGCCAGCCTGGCTGGGGCGAACTTCTCCCGGCGACTGCGCCATATCGTCCTGCCGTTGCTGGCACCGGCGGCGTTTGCCGGGGCGTTGCTGGTATTCCTCACAGCGGTGAATGAACTCACCGTCTCGGCGCTGCTGTGGAGCGCCGGGAAAGAGACGCTGGGCGTGGTGATTTTTAACCTTGATGAGAGCGGCGATAAGGTGCTGGCATCTGCGCTTTCCGTGCTGGTTGTCATTCTGGTGGCACTGGTGATGCTGCTACTCAGCGCGCTTGGCCGCTATTTACCAAAAGGAGTGATCCCTTGGCAGAGCTGAGACTGGAACATCTAAGCAAAGCATTTGCCGGCCAGACCGTGGTGCGGGATATCAATCTGACCATTCCACAGGGGGCGTTTACCGCCCTGTTGGGGCCAAGCGGCTGCGGCAAAACCACCACGCTGCGTATTCTTGCGGGGCTTGAGACCTTGAGCGAAGGGCGCTTATGGCTGGGCGATCGTCTGCTGGCAGATAAAACGCTGCACACTCCGCCGGAGCAGCGCGATATGGGGATGGTCTTTCAGTCTTATGCGCTGTGGCCGCATATGACGGTTGCCGGGAACGTGGGCTACCCGCTAAAGCTGCGCAATGTGAACGGCGCTGCGCGTCACAAGCAGGTGATGGACGCGCTGGAGGTGGTTGAACTGGGTGCTTACGCCGCACGTTCGCCGCAAGAGTTAAGCGGCGGTCAGCGTCAACGCGTGGCGCTGGCGCGCTGCCTGGTCGCGGAGCCACAAGTGGTGTTGCTTGATGAACCGCTGGCAAACCTCGATCGCCATCTTCGTGCCACCATGGAACAGACTTTCCGTGATTTTCATCGCCGCACTGGCGCAACGTTTGTCTATGTCACCCATGATCAGGCGGAAGCGATGGCGCTCGCCAGCCATATCGCGGTGATGCACCAGGGCGAACTGATGCAGTGGGGCGCACCGCAGGCGCTGTATCAGCAGCCGCAGAATGGCTGGGTGGCGCGTTTTATTGGTAAGGGGAGTGTGCTGATGCTGGCGACGCCCGCCGGGGTACAGCAACTGGATGGCGCGCAAATGCATGCTGGGCTGGCGCATACTGGCGCGGATCTTCACCAGCCAGTGCTGGTTCGCCCCGAACATGTACAGGTAACGAGTGAGGGACTGAGCGCTGAGGTCCAAAGCTGCATTTATCAGGGCGAGCGCTATTTGCTTGATTTACGCCTGCGCGATGGGCAAACGCTGAGTGCCTTTCATCATGCGCCGCTGCAATGCAAACAGGTCGTGGCGGTACGTTTGACCCAGGGCTGGCGTCTCGAAACAGCATGAGGTGCGCCGGGCATTTACTCCGGCGCACACCGTCACTTTTTACTGTACTGCGCAAACCATGCCAGCATCCGCTGCCAGCCATCAGCGGCGGATTCTGCGTGATAGCTCGGACGATAGTCCGCATTAAACGCGTGGCCCGCTTCGGGGTAGACGATGATTTCCGCTTTGGCGTTCGCGGCTCTCAGCGCCTGGCGCATGGTTTCCACGCTCTCCAGCGGAATGCCGGTATCCTGCGCGCCATATAAACCGAGCACTGGCGCGGTAAGTTCAGTGGCAATATCCACCGGATGGCGCGGAGAATTAAGTGATTTTTCCCCCACCAGCTTGCCATACCAGGCGACGGCGGCTTTCAACTGCGGATTGTGCGCGGCATACAGCCAGGCGATACGCCCGCCCCAGCAAAAACCGGTCACTAAGAGTTGGTGAGCGTTCCCGCCGTTACGCGCCGCCCAGCTGGCGACGTGATCCAAATCGGCAAGCACTTGCGCGTCCGGTACTTTGCTTACCAGGCCGCTCAGCAGGGTTTGAATATCGGCAAAATCATTCGGATCGCCCTGACGGAAATAGAGCTCCGGCGCGATGGCGAGGTAGCCTTCCAGCGCCAGACGTCGGCACAGATCGCGAATATGCTCATGCACGCCGAAAATTTCCTGTACCACAATGACAATCGGCAAGGGACCTTCGGCATTTTTCGGTCGGGCGTGAAAAGCGGGCATATTTTCGCCCTGGGTCGGAATAGACGTTTCGCCTGCGATTAAGGCGTCTTCCGACGTATGAACAACGGTTGAAGCAAGGGGTGAAGCCGCAGGTGCAAAGCCTGGTGTGTTGTTGGTTGTCATGGCATTCTCCATACCTTTTTTAGCGCTTCAATAACTATAGACGGGAAGGCCTGCCGCGCGCGCAAATCACCGTGCCGTAGACTATCTTTGCTGCTGAGTTGTGGGATGTGTCGTGTTAATGTGATGTAAGTCACTAATTTCTGGAAATGAACTGCAATCAGTTTCATTCATGGTGATGTCAGTCACGAAATTATGCCCGTGCCTTCTGTAAAGTATCTTTTTGCCTCTACTGATAAAACCGACCACAGAGGAGTCTGTTATGTCCAAGTCTGATGTTTTTCATCTCGGCCTCACCAAAAACGATTTACAAGGGGCTACGCTGGCCATCGTCCCTGGCGATCCGGAGCGTGTGGAAAAGATCGCCGCGCTGATGGATAAGCCGGTCAAACTGGCATCCCACCGCGAATTCACCAGCTGGCGCGCAGAGCTGGATGGCAAACCGGTTATCGTTTGTTCCACCGGCATCGGCGGCCCGTCAACCTCTATCGCCGTAGAAGAACTGGCGCAGCTTGGCATCCGCACTTTCCTGCGTGTGGGCACCACCGGTGCGATTCAGCCGCACATCAATGTTGGCGACGTGCTGATCACCACCGCGTCCGTGCGCCTTGATGGCGCGAGCCTGCACTTTGCGCCGATGGAGTACCCGGCGGTGGCGGATTTTGAGTGCACTACCGCGCTGGTTGCCGCAGCGGATGCGATTGGCGCAACGAAACATATCGGCGTGACTGCCTCTTCTGACACCTTCTACCCAGGCCAGGAGCGTTACGACACCTTCTCTGGCCGCGTGGTGAGCCGCTTTAAAGGTTCCATGGAAGAGTGGCAATCCATGGGCGTGATGAACTATGAAATGGAATCCGCCACGCTGCTGACCATGTGCGCAAGCCAGGGGCTGCGTGCCGGTATGGTTGCCGGTGTGATTGTAAACCGCACCCAGCAAGAGATCCCGAATGCGGAAACCATGAAGCAGACCGAAAGCCACGCGGTGAAAATCGTGGTGGAAGCGGCGCGTCGTCTTCTGTAATTCACCTTCCCGTTTGATAAGGCCGACGCGTTCGGCCTTTTCTTTTTGCGTACTGCTTCGCAGGAAAACCCCTTCCAAACTGGACGTTTATACAGCACAATCCTCCGCTATATGCGTTATCACTAAGGGGACGTGGTGGACACTTCAATCATCGTCATGGCAGCCGTTGCGCTGGCGGGTTTACTGGTCGGCTGGTTGGCAGCAAGCTGGCGCGGGGCGCAGCAGCAGGCGGATCTGCTCGCGGAGCAGCGAGATGTCTTTAGCGAACTGAGCGCCGCCCGGCAGCAGATAACCCAAAACGAACACTGGCGCGAAGAGTGCGAGCTGCTCAATAACGAGCTGCGCAGCCTGCAACATATCAATAGCTCGCTGGAAGCTGATTTGCGCGAAGTGACGACCCGACTGGAAGCTACCCAGTTACATGCCGAAGAGAAGCTGCGCCAGATGCACAGCAGCGAGCAGCGCTTGAGCGAGCAGTTCGAAAATCTCGCTAACCGCATCTTTGAGCAGAGCAATCGCCGCGTCGATGAACAAAACCGACAAAGTCTGAACGGTCTGCTAACGCCGCTGCGCGAGCAGCTTGATGGCTTTCGTCGCCAGGTGCAGGAGAGTTTTGGTCAGGAAGCGCGTGAACGGCATACGCTGGCGCATGAAATTCGCAACCTGCAACAGCTCAATGCCCAGATGGCGCAGGAAGCGATTAACCTGACGCGCGCGCTGAAAGGCGATAACAAAACCCAGGGTAACTGGGGGGAAGTGGTGCTGACACGCGTGCTGGAAGCCTCTGGTCTGCGTGAAGGTTATGAATACGAAACTCAGGTCAGTATTGAAAATGACCATCGCGCGCGAATGCAGCCGGATGTGATCGTGCGTCTGCCGCAGGGCAAAGACGTGGTGATCGACGCCAAAATGACGCTGGTCGCCTATGAACGTTACTTCAATGCCGACGACGACTTTACGCGCGAAGGCGCGTTACAGGAACATATCGCCTCGGTACGCAACCATATTCGCTTGCTTGGTCGTAAGGATTACCAGCAACTGCCGGGGTTGCGCAGCCTGGATTATGTGTTGATGTTTATCCCGGTGGAGCCGGCCTTTTTGATTGCGCTCGACAGGCAACCCGAACTGATCACCGAAGCGCTGAAAAATAATATTATGCTGGTCAGCCCGACGACACTGCTGGTGGCGCTACGCACCATCGCCAACCTGTGGCGTTATGAACACCAAAGCCGCAATGCGCAGCAGATCGCGGAGCGGGCGAGCCGCCTGTATGACAAAATGCGCCTGTTCGTTGACGATATGTCATCCATTGGCCAGAGTCTGGATAAAGCGCAGGACAATTATCGTCAGGCAATGAAAAAACTGAGTTCCGGGCGCGGCAATCTGCTGGCCCAGGCCGAGGCGTTTCGCGGGCTCGGTGTCGAAATCAAACGCGAGATTAATCCGGAATTGGCGGCGCAAGCACAGGATCAGGACGAAGAGTTTCGTTTGCGTTCCGGGCAAAACGATTCCCTCGATTGCTTTGAAGACAATGCATTAGAGAGCATGGCCGCGGACGAGGAGCCCGAATCGAAGGCTTCTTCGGGTGGTTGAATCGTAGGGCAATCGCCTCCAATCTGATACACTTCACAAACAATTTCTTGAATAGCAGGCACTAAGATGGCGGAAGATTCAAAAGAGACAACACACTTTGGTTTTCAGACCGTCGCCAAAGAAAACAAAGCCGACATGGTGGCGCATGTCTTCCATTCGGTCGCGTCAAAATATGACGTCATGAACGATCTGATGTCGATGGGCATTCACCGTTTATGGAAGCGCTTTACCATTGATTGCAGCGGCGTGCGTCGCGGTCAGAAAGTTCTCGATCTGGCCGGTGGTACGGGCGATCTGACGGCGAAGTTCTCCCGCCTGGTGGGTGAAACCGGCCAGGTTGTGCTGGCAGATATCAACGACTCGATGCTGAAAATGGGGCGCGAAAAACTGCGCAACCTCGGCGTGATTGGTAACGTAGAGTATGTGCAGGCAAATGCTGAAGCCTTGCCGTTCCCGGACAATACTTTCGACTGCATCACCATCTCGTTTGGTCTGCGTAACGTGACGGAAAAAGAGAAAGCGCTGCGCTCCATGTTCCGCGTTTTGAAACCGGGCGGTCGCCTGCTGGTGCTCGAATTTTCCAAGCCAATTATTGAACCGCTGAGCAAAGCCTATGACGCTTACTCTTTCCACGTCCTGCCGCGTATTGGTCAACTGGTAGCAAACGACGCGGAAAGCTATCGCTATCTTGCTGAATCCATCCGTATGCACCCCGATCAGGACACCCTGAAAGCGATGATGCAGGACGCCGGTTTCGAAAACGTCGATTACTACAACATGACGGCCGGTATCGTTGCTCTGCACCGTGGCTACAAATTCTGACAGGAGTGCGTATGCCTTTTAAGCCGATGGTTGCCGCCGGAATTGAACGTGTATTGAATACGTTTTTATACCGTGAAGGCGCGCTGAAACCCGCGCGCCAGCGTTTGCATGGCAAGGTGTTGCGCGTAGTGCTGCAAGAGTTCTCTTCCCCCTTTGTGCTGGTGTTCAGTGAGCGCCAGATTGATGTATTAGGCGAGTGGGAAGGTGAGGCCGACTGTTCCGTGATTACGCAACTGCGGGTACTGCCGAAGCTGCGTGACCGCCAGCAGCTGACTGCGCTTATTCGCAGCGGCGAGCTGGAAGTGCAGGGCGATATCCAGGTGGTGCAAAACCTGGTTTCGCTGATGGATTTGGCGGAATTCGATCCTGCCGAGATCCTCGCACCATGGACAGGCGATATCGCCGCTGAGGGGATCAGTAAATTCCTTCGCGGCGGGGCACGCTTTCTGCAACACGGTTTTCAACGCCAGCAACGCTATGTCGCTGAAGTGCTGACGGAAGAGTGGCGCCTTGCGCCGGGCGCACTGGAAGTTGCCTGGTTTGCTGAAGAAACGGCTGCTGTGGAAAGGGCTGCGGATGCCTTAGCCAAACGCCTGGATAAACTGGAGGGCAAATGACGCCTGGAGAATTACGGCGCCTCTATTTCATCATCCAAACCTTTTTAAGTTACGGGCTTGATGAGCTCATTCCCAAAATGCGTATCACTCTGCCGCTGCGGTTATGGCGGCGGACGCTGTTCTGGATGCCAAACCGGCACAAAGAAAAATTGCTTGGGGAACGCCTGCGTCTTGCCTTGCAGGAACTGGGGCCGGTGTGGATTAAGTTCGGGCAAATGTTGTCTACTCGCCGTGATCTATTCCCGCCGCTGATTGCCGATCAACTGGCAATGTTGCAGGACCGCGTTGCGCCTTTCGATGGTCATCTCGCTAAAAAGCAGATTGAAAAAGCGATGGGTGATCTGCCGGTGGAAACCTGGTTTGATGACTTCGCCATCGAACCGCTGGCCTCTGCGTCCATTGCGCAGGTGCATACAGCGCGGTTGAAAGAGAGTGGAAAAGAGGTGGTGATTAAGGTCATCCGCCCGGACATTCTGCCGGTGATCAAAGCGGATTTGAAACTGATTTACCGCCTGGCGGGCTGGGTTCCACGCCTGTTACCGGACGGTCGTCGCCTGCGCCCGCGTGAAGTGGTGCGCGAGTATGAGAAGACGCTGATTGATGAGCTGGATCTGCTGCGTGAAGCCGCTAACGCGATCCAGTTGCGCCGCAACTTTGAAAACAGCCCAATGCTGTACGTGCCGGAAATCTACTCGGATTATTGCAGCCAAAATATGCTGGTAATGGAGCGTATTTACGGCATTCCGGTTTCCGATGTGGCGGCGCTGGAGAAAAACGGCACCAATTTAAAATTGCTGGCCGAACGCGGTGTGCAGGTCTTTTTCACCCAGGTTTTCCGCGACAGCTTTTTCCATGCCGACATGCACCCTGGCAATATTTTCGTCAGCTACGATCACCCGGAAGATCCGCAATATATCGGTATTGACTGCGGTATTGTCGGTTCGCTGAACAAAGAAGATAAGCGCTACCTGGCGGAAAACTTTATTGCCTTCTTTAACCGCGACTATCGCAAAGTGGCGGAGCTGCATGTGGATTCAGGCTGGGTTCCGCCGGATACCAATGTAGAAGAGTTCGAGTTTGCCATTCGCACCGTGTGTGAGCCGATCTTTGAAAAGCCGCTGGCGGAAATCTCCTTTGGGCATGTGCTGCTCAACCTCTTCAATACGGCACGTCGCTTTAATATGGAAGTGCAGCCGCAACTGGTCCTGTTGCAGAAAACATTGCTCTATATCGAAGGTGTCGGCCGTCAGCTCTATCCGCAACTGGATTTATGGAAAACCGCGAAACCTTTCCTTGAAACGTGGATCAAAGATCAGGTGGGTATTCCGGCGCTGGTCAGAGCGTTGAAAGAGAAAGGCCCATTCTGGATCGAGAAAATGCCGGAAATTCCTGAACTGATCTACAACGGGTTGCAGCAAGGCAAGCATTTGCAGCAAAGCGTGGATAAGATTGCCAGTGAATTACAGGCAAACCATGTGCGCCAGGGGCAATCACGCTATCTGTTTGGTATTGGCGCGACGCTCTTACTGAGCGGTACGCTGTTACTGATTAATCGACCAGAGTGGGGTTTAACGCCTGCATGGCTAATGGTAGGTGGCGTTCTGGCCTGGTTTGTGGGTTGGTATAAAACACGTTAAGCGAAACGCCGCCCGGGTGGGCCTGGTGCACAGAAGCTGTCAACAAAGAGGCAGCTTAATGGATAAAGTGTATACTGGGGCCTGTTTTTAACATCATCTGTTACAGAGGACTATGTATGGGTGGTATCAGCATTTGGCAGTTGTTGATTATTGCGGTCATCGTGGTGCTGCTGTTTGGCACCAAAAAGCTCGGTTCTATAGGTTCAGACCTTGGCGCATCCATCAAAGGCTTCAAAAAAGCTATGGGTGATGACGATAAAGAGGAAAAGCAGGATAAATCGGCACAAGATGCGGATTTTACGGCAACGTCTCTTTCCGACAGCAAGACATCCGACGACGCTAAAAAAGACGAAAAACGTCACGACAAAGAGCAGGTGTAATTCGTGTTTGATATAGGTTTTGGCGAACTGTTACTCGTTTTCATCATTGGCCTCGTGGTATTAGGGCCGCAACGGCTACCCGTGGCTGTGCGCACTGTAGCGGGCTGGGTCCGCGCGCTGCGCTCGCTGGCAACGACGGTGCAGAATGAACTGACGCAGGAACTGAAGCTGCAGGAGTTCCAGGACAGCCTGAAAAAGGTGGAAAAAGCGAGTCTGGAAAACCTGACGCCAGAGTTAAAGCAGTCGATGGATGAGCTGCGCCAGGCGGCGGAATCAATGAAGCGCTCCTATAGCGCTAACGATGCCGAAAAAGCCAGTGATGAAGCTCATACCATCCATAACCCGGTGGTGAAAGATAACGAAGCGCAGCATGAAGGCGTTACGCCTGCCGCCGCTGAAAATCAGGCCAGTTCGCCACAGCAAGTCCCCGATGCTGCAGAAACGAAAAAAGCGCCGCAGGTGACTACCACGGTGCAAACGGCCTCGCCGGTTTCCGACTCCACACCTTCTTCAAGTGATAAATCCTGAACATGGCTGTAGACGATACCCAACCGCTGATCGCACATCTTATTGAGCTGCGTAAGCGTCTGCTGAACTGCATTATCGCCGTTATCGTGATTTTCCTCGCGCTGGTTTACTTCGCGAATGATATCTATCAACTGGTTTCCGCACCGCTCATCAAGCAGATGCCATTGGGCGCGACGATGATCGCCACCGACGTGGCCTCGCCGTTTTTTACGCCGATCAAACTGACCTTTATGGTGTCGCTGATCCTTTCCGCGCCGGTCATTTTGTATCAGGTCTGGGCGTTTGTCGCTCCGGCGTTATACAAGCATGAACGTCGTCTGGTGGTGCCGCTGCTGGTTTCCAGTTCGCTGCTGTTTTACATCGGCATGGCATTCGCCTATTTCGTAGTGTTCCCGCTGGCCTTCGGTTTCCTGACACACACCGCGCCGGAAGGCGTGCAGGTTTCTACCGATATTGCCAGTTATCTTAGCTTCGTGATGGCGCTGTTTATGGCTTTCGGCGTCTCGTTTGAAGTGCCGGTTGCTATCGTGCTGCTGTGCTGGATGGGCGTGACCACGCCTGCGGACTTGCGGCAAAAACGTCCGTACGTTTTGGTTGGCGCGTTCGTTATTGGTATGTTGCTAACGCCACCGGATGTCTTCTCGCAGACCTTACTGGCAATACCGATGTATTGCCTGTTCGAAGTCGGCGTCTTTTTTGCTCGCTTCTACGTCGGCAAGCGCCGCATTCCGGATGAAGAGAACGAAACAGAAACCAGCGAAGAGTAATTACCAGCCGCCCGTCAGGGCGGTTGTTGTATGGGAAAAAACATGTTTGATATCGGTGTGAATTTAACCAGCAGCCAGTTTGCAAAAGACCGGGATGAGATCGTGGCACGGGCGCAAGCGGCGGGTGTGGCGGGTATGCTCATTACCGGAACTAACCTGCATGAAAGCCAGCAGGCACAGCAACTTGCTCAACGCTATCGTCATTGCTGGTCCACTGCCGGTGTGCATCCGCATGACAGTAGTGGCTGGACCGATGAAACCGCAGAGACGATCCGCACGCTGGCAGCTACAGCGGAAGTCGTTGCCGTGGGTGAGTGTGGGCTGGATTTCAACCGTAATTTTTCGACGCCGAAGGAGCAGGAGTACGCTTTCGGTGCGCAGCTGTCGCTGGCCGCTGAGCTAAACATGCCGGTGTTTCTGCACTGCCGCGATGCGCATGAACGGTTCCTGGCGCTGCTGGATCCGTGGCTGGATAAGTTGCCCGGTGCGGTGCTGCACTGTTTCACCGGTTCGGCGCAGGAAGCACGAGAGTGTCTCGATCGCGGTATTTACTTAGGCATTACCGGCTGGGTGTGCGATGAACGTCGCGGGTTGGAATTACGTGAAGTGGTTCCGCTGATCCCCGCCGGGCAGCTATTGATTGAAACCGATGCGCCCTACTTGTTGCCGCGCGATCTCAAACCAAAGCCTGCGTCGCGGCGTAATGAACCGGCACTGCTGGGGCATATTCTTGCCACAGTTGCCGGGCTTCGTGGGGAAGAGGCTCAGTGGCTGGGTTCAGTAACGGATCAGAACGTGCGGCGATTATTCGGCGTGGATTTTTAACGCGACGCTCACGCCTTGCGAAAATCGGTGTTCTTGACGCTTTGCAGTACCTGCTTGTTAAGCAGGTGGAGTAAGAGCATGGAGCGCGCCTCGCCGTCCGGCTCTTTAAAGATTGCCTGTAAACCTTCGAGTGCGCCCTCGGTGATCACCACATCATCGCCTGGATAAGGCGTGTCAGGGTCGGTAATCCCTTCTGGCTGATAGAGTGAAAGTTGCTGAATAACGGATTGCGGAACGGTTGCCGGATGCATACCAAAGCGGACGAAATGGCTGACGCCGCGCGTGGCGTTGATCGTGGTGGTATGAATCACCTCAGGATCAAACTCCACAAACAAATAGTTCGGGAAAAGAGGTTCGTTCACTGTTGTGCGTTTGCCGCGCACCATTTTTTCCAGTGCAATCATAGGCGTCAGACAGCTGACCGCCTGGCGTTCTAAGTGTTCCTGGGCGCGCTGGAGCTGGCCACGTTTGCAGTAAAGTAGATACCAGGATCGCATAATGACTCTTTTCCGTAAGTTCGGGCGCAAGAATATCAAAACCGCAGCATGATGGCTAAGTTGATTATAACCTGCGCCAAAAGATGTCGTTGTAATTCACGCAGATTTAACAAAAATACAGCAACCGCCGGGCGAACACCGTATAATATGCCCTTACCTGGAGGCGATAATAGACCGCATGAAATACAACGACCTACGCGACTTCCTGACCCTGCTTGAGCAGCAGGGCGAGCTGAAACGCATCACTCTTCCGGTTGACCCTTATCTGGAAATGACGGAAATAGCCGACCGCACGCTGCGTGCGGGTGGCCCGGCGTTGTTATTTGAAAATCCCAAAGGCTACACCATGCCAGTGCTGTGCAACTTATTTGGCACGCCGCGCCGCGTAGCGCTGGGCATGGGGCAAGAGGATGTCAGCGCGTTGCGGGACGTGGGCAAACTGCTGGCGTTTCTCAAAGAACCGGAGCCGCCAAAAGGTTTTCGCGATCTCTTTGATAAACTGCCGCAGTTTAAGCAAGTGCTGAACATGCCGACAAAGCGTCTGCGCGGTGCTCCTTGCCAGCAAAAAGTAGTGCAGGGTGATGACGTGGATCTGCGCAACATCCCGATTATGCAGTGCTGGCCCGAAGACGCCGCGCCGCTGATCACCTGGGGGCTGACCGTGACGCGTGGCCCGCACAAAGAGCGGCAGAACCTGGGTATTTATCGCCAACAACTGATCGGTAAAAACAAATTAATCATGCGCTGGCTTTCCCATCGCGGCGGTGCGCTCGATTTCCAGGAGTGGCAGGCAGCGCATCCTGGCGAACGTTTCCCGGTTGCTGTGGCGCTGGGCGCCGATCCGGCAACCATCCTTGGTGCAGTAACGCCGGTGCCGGATACGCTTTCTGAATATGCTTTCGCCGGGCTTCTGCGCGGCACAAAAACCGAAGTGGTGAAGTGCGTATCCAGCGATCTTGAAGTTCCCGCCAGTGCAGAAATCGTGCTGGAAGGCTATATTGAGCCGGGTGAGATGGCGCCGGAAGGGCCGTATGGCGATCACACCGGTTATTACAACGAAGTTGATAATTTCCCGGTGTTTACGGTTACCCATATTACGCAGCGCGAAGATGCGATTTACCACTCCACTTATACTGGCCGTCCGCCAGATGAGCCGGCAGTGCTGGGCGTGGCACTAAACGAAGTGTTCGTGCCGATCCTGCAAAAGCAGTTCCCGGAAATCGTTGATTTTTACCTGCCGCCGGAAGGGTGCTCCTATCGCCTGGCGGTAGTCACCATGAAGAAACAGTACCCCGGTCACGCCAAGCGCGTGATGATGGGCGTCTGGTCTTTCCTGCGTCAGTTTATGTACACCAAATTTGTGATCGTGTGCGATGACGATGTGAACGCCCGCGACTGGAATGACGTTATTTGGGCGATTACCACCCGAATGGATCCTGCGAGGGATACGGTTCTGGTGGAAAACACGCCGATTGATTATCTGGATTTTGCCTCGCCGGTTTCCGGACTGGGCTCCAAAATGGGACTGGATGCCACCAATAAATGGCCGGGCGAGACCCAGCGTGAATGGGGCCGCCCCATCAAGAAAGACCCGGAAGTTACGGCAAGAATCGACGCCATCTGGGATGAACTGGCCATACTGAACGACGAAAATAGACCCGACAGAGAGAGCGCATGACAACCTTAAGCTGTAAAGTGACCTCGGTAGAGGCCATCACTGATACCGTATATCGTGTCCGTTTAGTGCCGGAGGCGACTTTTTCGTTCCGCGCGGGCCAGTATCTGATGGTGGTGATGGATGAGCGAGACAAGCGCCCGTTCTCGATGGCCTCGACGCCGGATCAGCATGATTTTATCGAACTGCATATTGGCGCGTCTGAGCTGAATCTCTACGCGATGGCGGTGATGGATCGCATTCTGAAAGATCGGGAAATCGTTATCGATATTCCGCACGGCGATGCCTGGCTGCGTGACGATGAAGAGCGTCCGATGGTGCTGATTGCCGGTGGTACCGGCTTCTCGTATGTCCGCTCTATTTTGCTGACCTCTCTGGCGCAAAACCCGAATCGTGACATCACCATTTACTGGGGTGGTCGCGAAGAGAAACATCTCTACGATTTAAGCGAGCTGGAAGCGTTGTCGGTAGATCATCCGAATCTACGTGTTGTGCCCGTCGTTGAGCAGCCGGAAGCGGGCTGGCGCGGCCGCTCTGGCACCGTGCTGGCTGCGGTATTGCAGGATTTCGGTTCGCTGGCCGAGCACGATATCTATATTGCAGGCCGTTTCGAGATGGCGAAAATTGCCCGCGATCTGTTCTGTAATGAGCGCGGTGCGCGTGAAGATCGCCTGTTTGGCGATGCGTTTGCGTTTATCTAAGCCTGTCTTCACCTTTGTCACTCTGGCCGCGCTGGCTGCCTTCGCTTTCCCCGGCCACATAGTTCACTATGCTGCCGGGGAATGATTTAGTCCTGCCCTGATCTGCCGCCAGCGGCTTTGATATCGCCTTTTCTCTTTACTCTATGCGGTGGTTGCCTGCCGGATAACAGAAATAAAAAACCCGCCCCTGACAGGCGGGAAGAACGGCAACTAAACCTTCTTTTACCCTTGACGCCATCGCGTGTTGGCTACTTTCGCTCACCCCGGTTACATACCACTATGCTGCCGGGTATTCACTCAGTTGCCGCTTTGCTCTGGCACCAATGGCTTGACAGATCTTTTCTCTTTGCCCTAATCGCCATCCGCACTGCTGGCTGCTTTTGCTCACCCCGGCTGCGTGCTGGGGATCCGCTCTGTTGCTGCCTTGCTCTGGCGTTCATGGTATTGAGATAGCACTTTTCCTGCCTGAAGCGCTAAACGCGTTCAAACACCGTAGCGATCCCCTGACCTAACCCGATGCACATGGTCGCCAGACCAAATTGTGCGTCTTTACGTTCCATCAGGTTCAGCAGCGTGGTGCTGATACGTGTTCCTGAGCAGCCCAGCGGGTGACCAAGCGCAATCGCGCCGCCGTTGAGGTTGATCTTCTCATCGATCTGCTCCATAAGGCCCAGATCTTTAATACACGGCAGGATCTGCGCGGCAAACGCTTCATTCATCTCAAACAGGTCGATATCGCTGGCGGTCAATCCGGCTTTTTTCAGCGCCAGTTGAGAAGCCGGAACCGGGCCATAGCCCATGATCGACGGATCGCAGCCAACCACCGCCATCGAACGAATGCGCGCGCGCGGCTTAAGACCTAGCTCACGGGCGCGGCTCTCGCTCATCACCAGCATGGCTGATGCACCGTCTGACAGCGCGGAAGAGGTGCCAGCGGTAACTGTGCCGCTTACCGGATCAAAGGCCGGGCGCAGCGTTGACAGTGCTTCGACTGTGGTTTCCGGGCGGATCACTTCGTCATAGGTAAACTGTTTCAGTACACCGTCCGCATCGTGACCGCCGGTAGGGATTAACTCATTTTTAAACGCACCGGATTGCGTCGCGGCCCAGGCGCGGGCATGGGAGCGAGCGGCAAAGGCATCCTGCATTTCACGGCTGATGCCGTGCATGCGCGATAACATTTCCGCGGTAAGCCCCATCATTCCCGCCGCTTTCGCGACGTTACGGCTCATGCCCGGATGAAAATCAACGCCGTGACTCATCGGTACATGGCCCATATGTTCCACGCCGCCGACCATACAAACCTGCGCATCGCCGGTCATGATCATGCGCGCGGCATCGTGTAAGGCCTGCATTGAGGAGCCGCAAAGACGGTTAACCGTTACGGCGGGTACAGAATGTGGGATCTCAGCCAGCAGCGCGGCGTTACGGGCAATGTTGAAGCCCTGTTCCAGCGTCTGCTGCACACAACCCCAGTAAATGTCGTCGATGGCGGTGGCGTCCAGCGCCGGGTTACGCGCCAGCAGGCTACGCATCAGGTGAGCGGAAAGATCTTCCGCCCGCACATTGCGAAATGCGCCGCCTTTTGAACGGCCCATCGGGGTGCGAATCGCATCGACAATGACAACGTGTTCCATTGTGACTCCTTAAGCCGTTTTCAAATCGCCCACCGGGCGCGCAGGTTCAACCGCAGGATAGTAAGGTTCATTGTGGCGCGCTTTTTCACGCAGCCCGGCCGGCACTTCATACAGCGGGCCAAGGTGCTGATAATGCTGCGCCATATCGAGGTATTTCGCGCTGCCGAGCGTATCCAGCCAGCGGAACGCACCGCCGTGGAACGGAGGGAAGCCCAGGCCGTAAACCAGCGCCATATCTGCTTCTGCGGGGCTGGCGATAATGCCTTCTTCAAGGCAACGCACCACTTCGTTGACCATCGGGATCATCATGCGCGCGATAATGTCGTCCTCGCTGAAATCCTGTTTGCCTTTGCTGATTTCCGCCAGCATACCGTCCACGGCGCTGTCTTCTTCTTTCTTCGGTTTGCCTTTGCTGTCTTCTTTATAGCGCCAGAAACCGAGGCCATTTTTCTGTCCAAAGCGGTTAGCGTCGAATAGCGCGTCAATCGCATCGCGATAATCTTTCTGCATCCGCTGCGGGAATCCAGCCGCCATCACTGCCTGTGCGTGATGTGCGGTGTCAATGCCGACGACATCCAGCAGATAAGCCGGGCCCATCGGCCAGCCGAACTGTTTTTCCATCACATTGTCGACTTTGCGGAAATCCGCGCCGTCGCGCAGCAACTGGCTGAAACCGGCAAAGTAGGGGAACAGCACGCGGTTCACAAAGAAACCTGGGCAGTCGTTGACCACAATCGGCGTTTTGCCCATTTTGCTCGCCCAGGCCACCACTTTCGCGATGGTGTCGTCAGAGGTTTTCTCGCCGCGAATGACCTCAACCAGCGGCATACGGTGCACCGGGTTGAAGAAGTGCATGCCGCAGAAATTTTCCGGCCGCTTCAGCACACTTGCCAGTTCGCTGATGGGAATGGTGGAGGTGTTGGAGGCCAAAACGGTATCCGGTCGAACCTTGTCTTCTGTTTCCGCCAGCACCGCTTTTTTCACTTTCGGGTTTTCTACCACCGCTTCAACCACCACATCGACACGCTCAAAACCAGCGTATTCCAGCGTTGGCTGAATAGTGGCAATCACGTTCGCCAGCTTCAGGCCATCGATCTTGCCGCGTTCAAGCTGCTTATTCAGCAACTTACCAGCTTCATTAATGCCAAGCGCGAGGGATTTCTCATTAATATCTTTCATTAATACCGGCACGCCTTTCCAGGCCGACTGGTAAGCGATACCGCCGCCCATAATGCCAGCACCCAGCACAGCAGCATGTTTTGGCGTTTCAGTATCTTTGGTGAGTTTCTTCGCTTTGCCTTTTACATACTGGTCATTGAGGAAAATGCCGACCAGCGCGCGGGCTTCGTTGGTATGTGCGAGCGGAACAAAACTCTGGTTTTCCAGCTTCAGCGCTTCTTCGCGGCCAAATCTGGCGGCGGCTTCAATGGTTTTAACCGCAGTGATCGGCGCCGGGTAATGTTTTCCGGCGGTTTGCATCACCATGCCTTTGGCGATGGTAAAGCTCATGGCGGCTTCGATTTTACTCAGCTTCAACGGCTCCAGTTTCGGCTGGCGTTTGGCTTTCCAGTCGAGATCGCCATTAATCGCCTGACGCAGGATCGCCACCGCGCCATCGCGCAATTTCTCCGGTTTGACGATGCCATCGACCAGGCCGATTTTCAGCGCTTGTTCCGCGCCGACATCTTTCCCGGCGGCGATGATCTCCAGTGCGCTATCGGCACCCAGCAAACGTGGCATGCGCACCGATCCGCCAAAGCCCGGCATAATGCCGAGTTTGGTTTCCGGCAGGCCAATGCGCAGATCCGGCGTGGCTAAGCGGTAGTCTGTTGCCAGCACACATTCGCAGCCGCCACCGAGGGCATAGCCATTTACGGCGGAGATCGTCGGAACGGGCAGATCTTCCAGACGATTAAAGACGCTGTTGGCGAAGTACAGCCATTGGCTCAACTGTTCTTCCGGAACCAGGAACAGGGAGAGGAATTCGGTGATATCGGCACCGACAATAAAGGCCGCTTTTTCCGAGCGCAGCAGCAGCCCTTTTAAATCTGATTGCTTTTCCAGCACGCCCAACGCTTCGCCAAGGCTGGCGACGGTAGCGGTATCAAGCTTGTTAACTGAGCCAGGCGCATCGAACACCAGTTCGGCGATGCCGTCTTCCAGCCAGTCGAGGTACAGGTTATTGCCTTTGTAGAGCATGTCAGTCTCCTGAATCCAGCGGTGATCTGGTCGTACCAGATGAAGCGGAGTGTGGTTTTTATGTTAATAAAATGCAAACAACTCATTAAAAAAATGCAGCGCCGATCACGCTCGGCGGAAATCACTCAGTTGCGGGCAGGTGTGCTAAGATGCGAAAACTTGAGGTCACAAGAAACAGAAGGAAAAACGATGGACTCACTGGCTGAACTTTATAAAAATCATATTGTTACTTTGCAGGAACGTACCCGTGATGTGCTGGCGCGGTTTAAACTCGACGCATTACTTATTCACTCCGGCGAGTTGTTTAACGTCTTTCTTGATGACCACCCTTATCCGTTTAAAGTGAACCCGCAATTTAAAGCCTGGGTGCCGGTAACGCAGGTGCCGAACTGCTGGCTGCTGGTTGATGGCGTGAATAAACCGAAGCTGTGGTTCTACTTGCCGGTGGACTACTGGCACAACGTAGAGCCGCTGCCTACCAGTTTCTGGACCGAAGAGATTGACGTTATTGCGTTGCCAAAAGCGGACGGTATTGGCAACCAACTGCCAGCCGCACGTGGCAACATCGCTTATATTGGGCCTGTTGCGGAACGCGCGTTGAGTCTTGATATCGCGGCAAGCAATATCAACCCGAAAGGGGTGATTGATTATCTGCACTATTACCGCGCGTATAAAACCGATTATGAACTGGCGTGCATGCGTGAAGCGCAGAAGACGGCGGTGATTGGTCATCGCGCCGCGCATGAGGCGTTCCAGTCCGGCATGAGCGAGTTCGACATCAACCTCGCCTATCTGACCGCCACCGGCCATCGCGATACTGACGTGCCTTATGGCAACATTGTGGCGCTGAACGAACACGCCGCTGTGCTGCATTACACCAGGCTCGACCATCGCGCACCGGCGGAAATGCGCAGTTTCTTGCTGGATGCTGGCGCGGAGTACAACGGCTATGCCGCTGACCTGACCCGTACCTGGGCGGCGAACAGCGACACCGATTACGCGCAACTGGTGAAAGACGTCAATGATGAACAACTGGCGCTGATTGCCACCATGAAAGCGGGTGTCAATTACGTGGAGTACCATGTGCAGTTCCATCAGCGCATCGCGAAGTTGCTGCGTCGCCACCAAATCATCACCGATATCAGTGAAGAAGCCATGGTTGAGGAGGACATTACCGGGCCGTTTATGCCGCACGGTATTGGTCACCCGCTTGGCTTGCAAGTGCATGATGTCGCTGGTTTTATGCAAGACGACAGCGGTACGCATCTGGCTGCGCCATCGAAATATCCGTATCTGCGCTGCACGCGTGTGATGGAACCGCGCATGGTGCTGACCATCGAGCCGGGTATTTACTTTATTGAGTCGCTGTTAGCGCCGTGGCGTGAGGGCCCGCTCAGCAAGCACTTTAACTGGCAGAAGATTGATGCGCTGAAACCGTTTGGCGGCATTCGTATTGAAGATAACGTGGTTATCCACGAAAACGGTATTGAAAACATGACGCGGGACCAGAAGCTGGCGTAATGGAGAGCTGGCTGATCCCGGCGGCACCGGTCACCTTTAGCGAGGAGATCAAAAAGAGCCGCTTTATTACGCTGCTGGCGCATACGGACGGTGTTGACGCAGCAAAAGCGTTTGTTGACGCGGTTCGGGCGGAACATCCGGACGCGCGTCATCACTGTGTAGCGTGGGTCGCTGGCGCGCCGGATGATTCGCAGCAGTTAGGCTTTTCTGACGATGGCGAACCGGCAGGCACGGCGGGTAAACCGATACTCTCGCAGTTAATGGGCAGCGGTGTCGGCGAAATTACCGCCGTAGTTGTGCGATATTATGGCGGCGTGCTGCTGGGAACCGGTGGGCTGGTGAAAGCTTATGGCGGCGGGGTGCAGCAGGCGCTAAGCCTGTTAACCACCGTCCGCAAAATGCCATTAACCGAATATACTTTGTGGTGCGATTACGCACAGCTCGCCGGAGTTGAAACGCTGCTTGGGCAATTTGAGGGGAAAATTGTCGCAAGCGAGTATCAGGCCTCCGTGCATCTGCGAGTGGCGCTTCCTCACAGCAGACTGGACGCATTTTCAGCAAGGCTTGCGGATTTTAGTCGTGGCGCATTGCAATTGTTAAAAACTGAAGAATAATCCCCCACCTGATTTTCTGAACACCTAAGGAAGCGGCAGAGATGCAATTTCGCGCCATAACCCGAATCGTTGGACTGCTGGTTATCCTCTTTTCCGGAACGATGATCTTACCCGGACTGGTAGCCCTTATTTACCGCGATGGTGCGGGTCGTGCATTTACCCAGACCTTTTTCGCTGCGTTGGTCATTGGCTCCATCCTGTGGTGGCCAAACCGTCGGGAGAAAAAGGAACTGAAATCCCGCGAAGGCTTTTTGATCGTCGTGCTGTTCTGGACCGTGCTGGGGAGTGTGGGTGCGCTACCGTTTATTTTCTCGGAAAGCCCGAACCTGACGGTGACCGACGCCTTTTTTGAATCCTTCTCTGGTCTGACGACAACCGGAGCCACCACGCTGGTGGGGCTGGATTCGTTGCCGCATGCCATCCTCTTCTACCGCCAGATGCTGCAATGGTTTGGTGGTATGGGGATCATTGTCCTGGCGGTCGCGATACTGCCGATTCTGGGCGTGGGGGGGATGCAGCTTTACCGCGCGGAGATGCCAGGGCCACTGAAAGATAACAAAATGCGCCCGCGTATTGCCGAAACGGCAAAAACGCTGTGGCTTATTTATGTGTTGCTGACTGTAGCGTGCGCGCTGGCGCTGTGGTTTGCCGGGATGCCCGCTTTTGACGCCATCGGCCATAGCTTCGCGACCATCGCCATTGGCGGCTTCTCGACACATGATGCCAGCGTGGGTTATTTCAATAGCCCCACCATTAACACCATCATTGCTATCTTCTTATTGATCTCCGGCTGTAATTACGGCCTGCACTTCTCTTTGCTGAGCGGGCGCAGCCTGAAAGTTTACTGGCGCGATCCTGAATTCAGAATGTTTATCGGCGTGCAACTGACGCTGGTAGTGATCTGCACCGTGGTGCTGTGGTTCCACGATGTTTACAGCTCTGCGGTAACGACGGTGAACCAGGCTTTCTTTCAGGTGGTGTCGATGGCGACCACTGCCGGGTTTACCACTGACAGTATTGCGCGTTGGCCGCTGTTCTTGCCGGTGTTGCTACTGTGTTCGGCGTTTATTGGTGGCTGTGCGGGTTCTACCGGTGGTGGTTTGAAAGTGATCCGTATATTGCTGCTGTTCAAACAGGGTAACCGCGAGCTGAAACGTCTGGTGCACCCGAATGCGGTTTACAGCATTAAGCTGGGGAATCGCGCTTTGCCGGAACGTATTCTTGAAGCAGTGTGGGGGTTCTTCTCTGCTTATGCGCTGGTGTTTATTGTCAGCATGCTGGCGATTATCGCCACAGGCGTGGATGACTTTTCTGCTTTTGCTTCCGTTGTCGCCACGCTGAATAACCTGGGGCCAGGGCTGGGCGTAGTTGCTGATAACTTCGCGAGCATGAACCCGGTGGCGAAGTGGATCCTCATCGCGAATATGCTGTTTGGTCGCCTTGAAGTCTTCACATTGTTGGTACTGTTTACCCCAACTTTCTGGCGCGAATAAGGGAGTGTGACGTGAAAACATTGATTCTATTTTCGACCCGGGATGGGCAAACGCGGGAAATCGCCTCTTATCTGGCGTCCGAGCTGAAAGAGCTTGGTGTCTATGCTGATGTGGTGAACCTGAACCGTACGCCAGATATTGAATGGGATAACTACGAGCGCGTGGTGATTGGTGCATCTATCCGTTACGGCCATTTCCACCCGGCGCTGGCGAGCTTCGTGAAAAAGCACCTGCAGCAGCTGAATGCGCTACCGAGCGCGTTCTACTCCGTTAACCTTGTTGCACGTAAGCCTGAGAAAAGCTCTCCGCAAACCAATAACTATACCCGTAAATTTTTGCTCTCTTCACCGTGGCAGCCAGATCAGTGCGCGGTATTTGCCGGTGCGTTGCGTTATCCACATTATCGTTGGTATGACCGCTTGATGATTCAACTGATTATGAAGATGACCGGTGGCGAAACGGATCCCACTAAGGAAGTTGTCTATACCAACTGGCAGCATGTGGCGAGTTTTGCCCGCGAAATCGCTCAATTAAAGTGCAAATCGACCGATTAGCGGCCGTTGCGACTGAAAATTAAGCGAACGAAAACTTTTTTTAAATTTATGCTTGTCAGCGGGAATTAACTCCCTATAATGCGCCTCCACTGACACGGCACAACGGC
>NZ_DAMCGF010000015.1:0-109229 GCF_032104925.1 Kosakonia sp. | reverse complement strand
CCAACGACGCGGTGATTAAAGTCATCGGCGTCGGTGGCGGCGGCGGTAACGCCGTAGAGCATATGGTGCGCGAGCGCATCGAAGGGGTTGAGTTCTTCGCGGTGAATACCGACGCACAGGCGTTGCGTAAAACAGCGGTGGGGCAAACCATTCAGATCGGTGGTGGTATCACCAAAGGTCTGGGCGCTGGGGCAAACCCTGAAGTTGGCCGTAACGCGGCGGAAGAGGATCGTGAAGCGCTACGCGCTGCGCTGGAAGGTGCTGACATGGTCTTTATCGCAGCGGGAATGGGCGGCGGTACCGGTACCGGTGCGGCACCTGTAGTGGCTGAAGTTGCAAAAGATCTGGGTATCCTGACCGTTGCTGTCGTGACCAAGCCTTTCAATTTTGAAGGCAAGAAGCGTATGGCATTTGCGGAGCAGGGGATTACTGAGCTGTCTAAGCATGTGGACTCGCTGATTACCATCCCTAACGACAAACTGCTGAAAGTGCTGGGTCGTGGTATTTCTTTGCTGGACGCATTTGGCGCGGCGAACGATGTTCTGAAAGGCGCAGTGCAGGGTATTGCCGAGCTGATTACGCGCCCGGGTCTGATGAACGTCGACTTTGCTGACGTGCGTACCGTGATGTCCGAAATGGGCTACGCGATGATGGGTTCTGGCGTTGCCAGCGGCGAAGATCGCGCGGAAGAAGCGGCCGAAATGGCGATTTCCAGCCCGCTGCTGGAAGATATCGATCTGTCTGGTGCGCGAGGCGTGCTGGTTAACATTACGGCGGGCTTTGACCTGCGTCTGGATGAGTTCGAGACTGTGGGTAACACTATCCGTGCGTTTGCATCGGATAACGCAACCGTGGTTATCGGTACTTCCCTTGACCCGGATATGAATGACGAACTGCGTGTTACTGTTGTTGCGACCGGTATCGGTATGGACAAGCGTCCGGAAATTACCCTGGTCACCAATAAACAAGCGCAGCAGCCGGTAATGGATCGCTATCAGCAGCACGGCATGCAGCCGATGCAGCAGGAGCAGAAACCAGCGAAAGTGGTTAACGACAATACGCCGCAGACCACCAAAGAGCCTGATTATCTGGATATTCCAGCGTTTTTGCGTAAACAAGCCGATTAAGAATTTGCTGGAAGTTGGGCTTCGTCGCTCTTTGTGCTAAACTGGCCGTCCGATTGTGTTATACAATTTGGATGGATTGGTAATTAGGCGAGATTATACGATGATCAAACAAAGGACACTTAAACGTATCGTTCAGGCGACTGGTGTCGGTTTACATACCGGCAAAAAAGTCACACTGACGTTGCGCCCTGCGCCGGCAAATACCGGGGTCATCTATCGTCGCACTGACTTAAATCCACCGGTAGACTTCCCGGCTGATGCTAAATCTGTGCGTGATACAATGCTCTGTACTTGTCTGGTCAACGAGCATGACGTGCGCATTTCAACCGTTGAGCACTTGAATGCTGCTCTGGCGGGTTTAGGCATCGACAACATTATTGTTGAAGTTGACGCGCCGGAAATTCCGATTATGGATGGCAGTGCAGCACCATTCGTTTACCTGCTGCTGGATGCAGGGCTCGAAGAGCTGAACAGCGCCAAAAAATTTGTTCGCATCAAAGAAACGGTGCGCGTTGAAGACGGTGACAAGTGGGCTGAGTTCAAACCGCATAACGGTTTTACACTCGACTTCACCATCGACTTTAACCACCCGGCAATTGATGCCAGTACGCAACGTTACGCAATGAACTTCTCTGCCGACGCGTTTATGCGCCAGATTAGTCGCGCGCGTACTTTCGGTTTCATGCGTGATATCGAATACCTCCAGTCTCGTGGACTGTGCCTGGGCGGTAGCTTCGATTGTGCCATCGTAGTTGATGATTATCGCGTACTGAACGAAGACGGCCTGCGTTTCGAAGATGAATTTGTTCGCCACAAAATGCTGGATGCAATTGGTGATCTGTTCATGTGTGGTCACAATATTATTGGTGCATTTACCGCTTATAAATCTGGTCATGCTCTGAATAATAAACTGTTGCAGGCTGTTCTGGCGAAACAGGAAGCCTGGGAATATGTGACTTTCGAAGACGAAGCAGAACTGCCGCTGGCATTCAAAGCCCCGTCAATGGTTCTGGCGTAACGCCATAACCTCAAAATCGACTGGTTAACCTGGCACTCTCTCCGGTCAGGGAAACCAGTCGTTTTTATTTGTGCATTTCATCAAAAACGCCGGTGCGCGGATTAAATTCAAAACCTTTCTCCCGCTTTTTTTAGCGCGACTGCTGCTTTCCTGTCCAGTTTTCTGCCTTGCTATGCCCGAATACTGCTGTGGCGTGATGGCTTTAGTGGTAAGATTTGGGGCGCAAAACGACATACACTGACGCATTTTGAGACAGGTGTGATTTTAGGGTGGAGCAAGTGAGCGGAATACTGACGCGCTGGCGACAATTTGGCAGACGCTATTTCTGGCCGCATCTCTTATTAGGGATGGTCGCGGCGAGTTTTGGTTTGCCTGCACTTGCCTGCAATACAGAAACCGCTCAGCCAGCACGCGAAACGACCCGCAATCACGATAACGCCAGCGCGGTCAATTTCAGCAGCTTTGCCTTGCTGGAAGCCACACGCCGTCCGAACTTCACCGTCGACTACTGGCATCAACATGCCATTCGCACCGTTATTCGCCACCTTTCGTTCGCCATGGCACCGCAAGCGCTGCCGGTGGCAACGGAAGAGCCGTTGCCGATTCAGGCACACCATCTTGCTTTGCTGGACACGCTCAGCGCGCTGCTGACGCTGGAAAGTAAGCCGCCAGCAATTGTTCGTCTTGCAGCCCAAACCACCTTCGTACCGCATACCGCGTTTCGCGTTTCCACCTGGATAAGCCAGGTACAAGGTATCCGCGCCGGGCCTCAGCGTCTCAGCTAAAAAACGAGTCTTTTTATCCATTTTTTAGCTCCGTAAAACGGGGCGCTTGAGATTTTTATTATGCTTACCAATTTGTTAACTAAAGTATTCGGTAGTCGTAACGATCGTACGCTGCGTCGCATGCGTAAAACTGTTGCCCAGATTAACGCCATGGAACCGGCCATGGAGCAGCTCAGCGATGACGAGCTGAAAGGTAAAACTGCTGAGTTTCGCGCGCGTCTGGAAAAAGGCGAAAGCGTAGATAGCCTGCTACCAGAAGCGTTCGCTGTCGTGCGAGAAGCGAGTAAACGCGTGTTTGGCATGCGCCATTTCGACGTGCAACTGCTGGGCGGTATGGTGCTTAACGATCGCTGTATCGCAGAGATGCGTACCGGTGAAGGGAAAACATTAACCGCAACATTGCCGGCCTACCTGAACGCCCTGAGCGGTAAAGGCGTGCACGTCGTAACGGTGAACGACTATCTGGCGCAACGTGACGCCGAAAATAACCGTCCACTGTTTGAATTCCTCGGCCTGAGCGTTGGCATCAACCTGCCGGGCATGCCGTCTGTTGCTAAACGCGAAGCCTACGCCGCTGACATTACTTACGGTACAAACAACGAATACGGCTTCGATTACCTGCGCGATAACATGGCGTTCAGCCCTGAAGAACGCGTGCAACGTAAACTGCACTACGCACTGGTGGATGAGGTCGACTCCATCCTGATCGATGAAGCGCGTACTCCGCTGATCATCTCTGGTCCGGCGGAAGACAGCTCCGATCTGTATAAAAAAGTGAACAAAATCATCCCGCATCTGATTCGTCAGGAGAAAGAAGATTCTGACACTTTCCAGGGTGAAGGCCACTTCTCCGTAGACGAGAAAGCGCGTCAGGTTACCCTGACCGAACGTGGTCTGGTGCTGATTGAAGAGCTGCTGGTAAAAGAAGGCATCATGGAAGAGGGCGAGTCGCTCTACTCTCCTGCGAATATCATGCTGATGCACCACGTCACTGCTGCTCTGCGTGCCCACGCGCTGTTTACCCGCGATGTTGACTACATCGTGAAAGATGGCGAAGTCATTATCGTTGATGAACACACCGGGCGTACCATGCAGGGTCGTCGCTGGTCCGATGGTCTGCACCAGGCCGTTGAAGCCAAAGAAGGCGTGGAAATCCAGAATGAAAACCAGACTCTGGCCTCGATCACCTTCCAGAACTATTTCCGCCTGTATGAAAAACTCGCCGGGATGACCGGTACTGCGGATACCGAAGCGTTCGAATTCAGTTCAATCTATAAACTGGATACCGTTGTCGTTCCGACTAACCGCCCAATGATCCGTAAAGATATGCCGGATCTGGTCTATATGACTGAAGCGGAAAAAATTCAGGCGATTATCGAAGACATTAAAGAGCGTACGGCTAAAGGACAGCCAGTGCTGGTGGGGACTATCTCCATCGAAAAATCAGAAGTTGTGTCCAATGAGCTGACAAAAGCGGGCATCAAGCACAACGTTCTGAACGCCAAATTCCACGCCAAAGAAGCAGATATCGTGGCGCAAGCGGGATACACCGGTGCGGTGACCATTGCGACGAACATGGCCGGTCGTGGTACGGATATCGTGCTGGGCGGGAGCTGGCAGGCTGAGCTGGCTGAGATCGAAGATCCAACGCCTGAGCAAATCGCCAAAGTGAAAGCCGACTGGCAGGTGCGTCACGACGCGGTGCTGGCGGCTGGCGGCCTGCACATTATCGGTACTGAGCGTCACGAATCACGCCGTATCGATAACCAGTTGCGTGGTCGTTCCGGTCGTCAGGGTGATGCGGGTTCCTCCCGTTTCTACCTCTCCATGGAAGATGCGCTGATGCGTATTTTTGCCTCCGACCGTGTTTCCGGCATGATGCGTAAGCTGGGGATGAAGCCGGGCGAAGCGATTGAACACCCGTGGGTCACCAAAGCCATTGCCAACGCCCAGCGTAAAGTGGAAAGCCGCAACTTTGACATTCGTAAGCAGCTGCTGGAATACGATGATGTGGCCAACGATCAGCGTCGCGCGATTTACACCCAGCGTAACGAATTGCTGGACGTATCTGATGTTAGCGAAACGATTACCAGCATTCGTGAAGATGTCTTTAAAGCGACTATTGATGGTCATATTCCGCCGCAGTCTCTGGAAGAGATGTGGGATGTTCCTGGTCTGCAGGAACGTCTGAAAAACGACTTCGACCTCGACCTGCCGATCGCAGAATGGCTGGATAAAGAGCCGGATCTGCATGAAGAAACGCTGCGTGAACGTATTCTGCAAAGCGCGGTTGAAACCTATCAGCGCAAAGAGGAAGTTGTTGGCGCAGAGATGATGCGTCACTTCGAAAAAGGCGTAATGCTGCAAACGCTTGATTCCTTGTGGAAAGAGCACCTGGCGGCGATGGATTATCTGCGTCAGGGTATCCACCTGCGTGGCTATGCGCAAAAAGATCCGAAGCAGGAATATAAGCGTGAATCTTTCGCCATGTTTGCTGCGATGCTGGAGTCGCTGAAATACGAAGTCATCAGCACGCTGAGTAAGGTACAGGTGCGTATGCCGGAAGAAGTGGAAGAGATGGAGCAGCAGCGCCGTCAGGAAGCTGAACGTCTGGCGCAGATGCAGCAACTGAGCCACCAGGATGACGAATCCGCCGCTGCGGCTGAACTTGCCGCACAAACTGGCGAACGCAAAGTAGGGCGCAACGATCCGTGCCCGTGTGGTTCCGGTAAAAAATACAAACAGTGCCACGGGCGTCTGGCATAACGCGTTAATAATAATTACGAAGGCGCAGATATCTGCGCCTTTTTTATGGGATCTGCAGAATGAAAATACTCAACATCGCCGTAGGGATCATCCGTAATCCGCAAGGAGAAATCTTTATTACCCGGCGAGCCGCCGATGCGCATATGGCAAATAAACTGGAATTCCCCGGCGGCAAGATTGAAGCCGGTGAAACCCCTGAGCAGGCCATGATCCGCGAACTACAGGAAGAAGTGGGTATAACACCTGTTGAAGCGGTACTGTTTGATAAGCTGGAATATCAGTTCCCGGATCGCCATATCACGTTGTGGTTCTGGCTGGTAGAGCGCTGGGAAGGGCAGCCCTGGGGTAAAGAGGGACAACCAGGCGAGTGGATAGCGCAGGATAAGCTGAATGCGGAAGATTTCCCGCCGGCGAATGAACCCGTTATTACCAGGCTGGCGCAGCGCTAAGCAACACGCCAGCCGGTTCGTTGGCGATTACGGCTGCTCTTCACTCCAGTCATCGCTGTCGGAGAGATCGCCTGAACTTGGAATACGCTTCTCTTCTGCAGCCCATTCACCTAAGTCAATAAGCTGGCAGCGTTTGGAGCAGAAGGGGCGAAACGGGCTTTCTTCACCCCAGACCACAGTTTTGCCGCAGGTTGGGCAGTTAACCATCGTAGCTTCAGTCATTACGGAACTCCTTAACAGCAGGCCAGTTCAAAATCCAGCCGCTCCGGTACCAGGCCGTTTTCGCTGTCGAGGGGCATAAAACGTATAGCAAAGCGGCTCTTATGGCCGGAAATTTGTGGATATAAACGCTCTTTCAAAGGCAATTGCAGGCGCAGAAGGTCGGCATCTTCGCCATTATCCTGGTAAAAACCATTCAGGCTGGTCTGGCGACGAAATGGTGCAGCGTTGCGAATAAGATCAAGGATCAGCGATAGCGTTGCGCGCAGCGGTTCAAGGCTTGCAAGCCATATTTCGATTTGCGCATCGCGCTGTTCTTGCGGTAAGTGCAGCCACATATGCAACGTGGGCAAATCGAAACTACAACATCCGCCGGGGATACTCAGGCGCTGTCGCACCAGCCCAATCAGGCGATCTTCACGTAATAACTGACCGATGCGTGGTGCGGTCATCAACACAGCGCCGCTCTCTTTCAACTGCTGGCGGATAGCCTCAATACGATTGAGATCAACGCCGGGCACTTCGCTCCAGGCGCGCAGTTTACGTTGCTGACGTTCCAGCTCTTTCAGTAATTCAGTGCGGGTATCGCCCCGCTCAAACACATCCAGCAATTCACCTACGTTGCGGAAAAAGTGCAGCGCGCCTGCGTGATCGCTTACCGGTAAATGAACCGAAAGTTGTTGCAGTAAAAACTCAACGCGCAGCCAGGTACGCATCTTTTCATTAAGCGGATGTTCAAAAAGGATGTGGGTGTGCATTACGGTTTTTCCTGTGATACGGCCTGCGAAGCATAACGTAGATAGGCTGCATGCAGGCGGGCAACATCCGATGCTATCGCATCTGGTGCGCCATTATTGTCAATAACATCATCCGCGATGGCAAGTCGCGCTTCACGCGTGGCCTGAGCCGTGAGAATTTTTTCTGCATGTTCTCGGCTGACGCCATCGCGCTGCATGGTGCGTAAAATTTGTGTCTCAACCGGGACGTCGATGACTAAAACGCGATCGGCTTTATCATAAAGCTGGTTTTCCACCAGCAACGGAACAACCCACAGTACATAAGGTGACGTCGCTTGCGCAATCTGGTGCTGGGTCAGTTTTTGAATAAGCGGGTGGAGCAAACCGTTTAGCCATGCTTTATCGGCTGGGGATGCAAAAATATGTTCGCGCAACAAACGACGATTCAGTGATCCGTCCTTAAGCAGCATTTCAGCGCCGAAATGTCCGACAATGGCGCGTAATGCTTCGGTTCCGGGTTCCACAACCTGACGTGCGATAATATCCGCGTCGATAACATTAACACCCAATGCAGCAAAGGCATTTGCCACGGTGCTTTTACCGCTGCCGATGCCGCCAGTTAACGCGACCGTATACCCCATAACGCTTAGTCCTAAAATAGCCTGCTATTCACCACTCTGCGCCTTTTTTCCTGCTTTCGTAACGGTATTTTGCCGTCTCTGATAAGAGAAAAACGCAAAAGTGCTAATATAATTATTAGATTATTCAGTTGGTTGTGATTAAAGCAAGCGACAATGAAATCAATTAACCCAAACTTGCCTGTTCACCAGGTAAATTTATAGGATTGTAGCGTAAAAAAAGAGAATTTCGCAGTCTTGCACGGTCCTTATTAGCGCGTATGATAGCGTCACTGGAGTTGTGAGTTTGTCATGTCGCCATTAACCCCAGGAATCTGCACACATGCGTATTGAAGAAGATCTGAAATTAGGTTTCAAAGACGTTCTTATCCGCCCTAAACGTTCTACCCTCAAAAGCCGTTCCGATGTTGAACTGGAGCGCAAATTCACATTTAAACATTCCGGGATGAACTGGTCCGGCGTACCCGTTATCGCTGCCAATATGGATACCGTTGGCACGTTCGCGATGGCGAAAGCGTTGGCGTCCTTCGATATTCTTACCGCTGTACACAAACACTACTCTGTTGAAGACTGGAAAGCCTTTATTCAGCGTGAGTCTGCAGATGTGCTGCGTCATGTGATGGTTTCTACTGGCACATCCGATGCCGATTTCGAAAAAACCAAACAGATCCTCGCGTTACATGCAGATCTGAATTTTGTCTGCATCGATGTGGCGAACGGTTACTCAGAACATTTCGTGCAGTTCGTTGCTAAAGCACGTGAAGCCTGGCCAAATAAAACTATCTGTGCCGGTAACGTCGTCACGGGTGAAATGTGTGAGGAGCTGATTCTTTCCGGCGCCGACATCGTGAAAGTGGGTATCGGCCCGGGTTCTGTGTGCACCACTCGCGTAAAAACCGGCGTCGGTTACCCTCAGTTGTCTGCGGTGATCGAGTGTGCCGATGCGGCTCATGGCCTCGGGGGGCAGATTGTCAGTGACGGTGGCTGTACCGTACCTGGCGATGTGGCGAAAGCTTTCGGCGGCGGCGCGGATTTCGTTATGCTCGGCGGTATGCTGGCGGGCCATGAAGAGAGTGGTGGAACCATCGTTGAAGAAAACGGTGAGAAATACATGCTTTTCTATGGCATGAGCTCTGAATCCGCCATGAATCGCCACGTTGGTGGTGTTGCAGGTTACCGCGCGGCGGAAGGCAAAACCGTGAAGCTGACGCTGCGTGGCCCGGTGGAAAATACCGCGCGCGATATCCTCGGTGGTTTGCGTTCAGCCTGTACTTATGTTGGCGCTTCCCGCCTGAAAGAGCTGACCAAACGCACCACCTTTATCCGCGTTCAGGAGCAGGAAAACCGCGTTTTCAATAGCCTCTGACGAGTTTGCAGGCGCACAGCGTTGCGCCTGCATTATCCGCCACCACTCATCGCATCTCCCAGATGAAAGATGGGCAAATACATTGCCACAACTAATACCCCGATAATAAGCCCAGTAACCACCAGTAAGAGCGGTTCCAGCACTGCGGCCAGACCATCAGCCTGACGCTGGGTTTGTTCGCTATGATGCCGGGCCAGATTCTCCAGCATGCTGTCCAGCGCGCCAGAAACTTCCCCTGTGCGAACCAACTGAATGCACAATGGTGGGAATTCACCACTCTGTTGTAACGCTGCCGAAATAGCCGCACCCTGAGTAATTTCCTGATGCGCGCGTTGCAGCACCGCCTGCCAGTAAGGGCAGGAGAGAGTTTCCCGTACGCTCTCCAGCCCTTGCAAAAACGCGATCCCCGCACGCTGCGTCAGTGCCAGGACGGTAAATATCTGGCTCAGGCGCTGGCCACGAACCAGCGGGCCAATGATCGGGCTTGCCAGTAGTAACCGCTGCCGATGGCGTTGCCAGCCTATATGGTTGCGCAGCATCCGTAAAACACCACCTGTTAATAATGCGCACACCATTAAGGGCAGTGCCGCTTGCTGCATGATCGCAGCACCCGCAATGACACCTCGCGTCAGCATCGGCAGCGGGGTATTGAATGTCCGGTAAATGGCGGTGAATTCCGGTAGTACCAGATAGATCATGGCCAGCACCACGACGGCAGTCAGTGCGAGGATTATTAACGGATAGCGCAGTGCTTTTTTCACTTTCAGTGTTAACTCTCGTTGCGCTTTTTGCTGGCTGGCGAGTTTAAAGCAGCACTCATCCAGCTTGCCGGTTAATTCACCGGTGCGAATCATCGCCAGCCAGAGCGGTGGAAACACCTCTGGCCATTGGCGCAGCGCAGCGGAGAAGGTTTCACCCTGTTCCAGCGCTTGTGCCAGATGATGTAACAATGCGCGCCATTGCTTTGCAGGGTGCTGTTCAGCCAGAAGTTGTAACCCTTCCGGCAACGTGAGTCCTGCCCGCAGTAAAGTTGCCAGTTGATGAAGTAACTGGCTGCTGTGTTCCGGCTTCCAGAGTGCGCGCCGTATAACGCAGCGCTTTATCGCAAGCGGATGAATTTGCTGTTGGTTCAACAGCAACAGTGTGCTGGTGCGGTTTTCGCTCCAGAACAACCCACTTTGCAGTTCACCGCTTTTTTCGAGCCCGGACCATTGCCAGAGTTGTTTACTTGCCATCAGGGAAACCCAATATGCGTACCAGCTCCTCGAACGTGGTCAGCCCTTGTTCAACGGCGAGGCAGCCATGCTGAAAAAGGGTAGTCATCCCCCCTGCGCGTGCCCGCTGTTCGATCTCATCCGCGCTGAGATCGCTGGCGATGGCCTGGCGAACGTCCGGGGTGATGGCGAGTACTTCGAATAACGCGACGCGTCCATAGAAACCGTGATAGCACTGCTCACAACCTTCGGCGCGCCAGCGAGGCAGCGGGCGCGGCCACAGATTGTCGGGCAAATGGTTGTTTTCCACTCCCAGCTTGCGGCAATGCGGGCACAGTTTTCTCACCAGCCGCTGTGCGACAACCAACGAAAGCGCGGAAGAGATCATCCAGCGCGCAACCCCCATTTGCTGAATGCGCACCAGCGTTTCGCTGGTCGAGTTGGTGTGTAATGTCGACAGCACCAGGTGGCCGGTTTGTGCGGCTTTGATGGCGATTTCCGCCGTTTCGCCATCGCGGATTTCGCCGACCATAATGATATCGGGATCCTGGCGCAGTAAGGCGCGCAGCACACTTTGAAAGGTCAACCCGGCACGTGGGTTAATCTGCGTCTGATTCAAACCGTTCAGCGGGATCTCGACCGGATCTTCAACGCTACAGATGTTGACCTCCTGTTTGTTACGCGCCTGAAGTGCGCTGTATAGCGTCACTGTTTTACCACTGCCGGTAGGCCCGGTGACCAGCAACAGCCCCTGTGGTTGCGCCAGCGCGTTATTAAAGAGCGCCATTTGCGTTTCCGTCATACCAAGGGCGGCGATCTCCAGCGCCTGGTTAACCTGGTGCAAAAGCCGTAAGACGACTTTTTCGCCGTGGCGGCAGGGCAGGGTTGCGATACGAAACGAAACAGACTGCCCTGACAACTCGACATTGAACTGTCCATCCTGCGGGAGACGTCGTTCGGCGATATCAAGATTACCGAGCACTTTTAGCCTTGCTGTCAGTGTGCTGGCAAGTGTGCCGGGGAGCGGCGTTAAAGCATGCAGTACCCCGTCAACACGCAGGCGAATGACATACTGGGTTTCGCCGGGCTCAAAATGGATGTCGGAAGCGCGTAGTATCAGTGCCTGTTGCAGCGTGTGGTTTAAAATTTCTACCGCAGAGCCGCTCTCTTCTTTGGGCTCTTGTATTACCGGTACTGGGGGCTGCGCGGTTACCTGCTGGTGCTTATCCATCTGTTCCGGTGTCCAGCAGCGGATATCGATGCGTTTTTGCACCGCGAATTGCAGCGATTCCATCAGCTCTGTGCTGGGGCTATCCACGACTGCAATAGTGAGCACATCGATTTCGTTATTGAGCACAACCGCATTGTGGCGCTGGCAGAGCGCGATAAGTTTGTCCTCTTTCATTGCTGCTCCTTAGCGTCCGGTACGGAAAACATCTTCTCAAGCCTGTTGCAGTGCGCTATCCGCTTGCGTATTGCATGTGCGCGTCCAACCCTGCATCCCCTCGGCACTGTTCCACTGTGGCGTCATGACCACACTCAGCCCGTTCAGGCTCTCTTGTCCGGTCAGCGTGACGATGCCTTTTGCAACGCTCATGGCAGAAACATATCGCGTGGTTGTTGGCGCGGGGATGCCATTACTGCTGGCATCGCAGGTATCTAAGCCACCGCGCTCCAGCGCGCATAACTCGATTGCGGTGCGATAGGGAACATAGGCTTGCAGCATGTCGGTTAGCGCGGCTTTACGCAGGTAGTTTTGGTAGGCAGGAATACCGATAGCGCTCAAAATGGCAATGATGCCAATAACCACCATCAGCTCAATTAAGGTGAATCCTTGCTGTCTGTTCATAAACGGCTCCTTGTTTTGAGCCGCTACTCTGTCAGCCTCTGGACTGGCTGGCGAGACGCAAAAAGAAGAGTGGGAAAGAGGCTTCCAGCGTTGTTGATGAAATTGCAGTTCACAACAAAAAAGGTGCGAGTTAGCACGCAAAAAAAACGGGCCTGTGGCCCGTTCAAAAGTGAGGACTAACGAAAGCGCATTGACAGGTCGAGCGCGCGAACATGTTTGGTGAGTGCCCCGACCGAGATGTAATCAACACCGGTTTCGGCGTATTCGCGCAGGGTTTCCTGCGTCACGTTGCCGGAAACTTCCAGCCGCGCCTGACCATGGGTACGCTTCACGGCTTCGCGCATTTGTTCAGTGGCGAAGTTATCCAGCATGATGATGTCCGCGCCGGCTTTCAGGGCGTCATCCAGCTCTTCCAGCGATTCCACCTCGACTTCAACCGGCACATCCGGATGCATCCAGAAGGCTTGCTCAACGGCCTTACGTACAGAACCCGCAGCGATAATGTGGTTCTCTTTGATGAGGAATGCATCGGATAGACCCAGCCGGTGGTTCGCGCCGCCACCGCATAGCACCGCGTATTTCAGGGCGGTGCGCAGCCCCGGCAGCGTTTTGCGGGTATCCAGCAGCTGTGTTTTAGTACCGCTGAGTAGATCCACATAGCGGCGTACTTCGCTGGCGACACCGGAAAGTGTCTGGACAAAATTGAGCGCGGTACGCTCGCCGGTCAACAACACGCGCGAAGGGCCTTCAAGCTCAAATAGCGGCTGGTTAGCGTGAATCACGTCGCCATCCGCGACATGCCAGGTGATGGCGACATCATCGCCCGCCAGTTGAATAAAGACCTCTTCAACCCAGCGTTTGCCGCAGAATACGCCGTCTTCACGGGTGATGATCACCGCATGAGAGCGGTTCTCTGGCGGTAACAATTGCGCGGTAATGTCGTTATTTGCATCGACTTCTCCACCCAGGTCTTCACGCAGGGCCTGAGCCACGGCGGCGGGGATATCCAGCTCGATGCGTTCGAGCAGCGCGTCACGTCGGTGATCGGGGTTATAGCGGCGAGGCGGCATGATAAACTCCAAAAAGGGTAACGAATCACAAAGTTAGGTGATGTCCTGCTGGCAACGCCATTACGGGACACAGTGCAAACATGCTACTCTGAAGCGTGTTTCAGCACCATCCTCTATAAGGAGTTCCTTATGCAGTTACGCAAGGGCTGGCTGGTTGAGGCGCGGCATGTGCCGTCTCCCCATTTTGATTGCCGCCCGGACGATGAACAGCCTTCATTACTGGTGGTACATAATATTAGCTTGCCCCCCGGTAAATTTGGCGGCCCGTGGATAGACGCGCTGTTCACCGGCACGCTGGATGCCAGCGCCGATCCGTTCTTCGAAGAGATTGTTCATCTGCGCGTTTCCGCACACTGCCTGATTCGCCGTGATGGCGAGATTGTGCAGTATGTGCCTTTTGATAAACGCGCCTGGCATGCGGGCGTCTCTTCGTATCATGGGCGGGAACGCTGTAACGACTTTTCCATTGGTATCGAGCTTGAGGGCACCGATCATCTGCCTTATACCGATGCGCAATACCGCCAGCTGGCGGCGGTGACACGAACGGTGATTGAGCTTTACCCGTCGATTGCCGACAATATGACCGGGCATAGCGATATCGCCCCCGAACGCAAGACCGATCCCGGGCCGGCTTTTGATTGGGCGAGATTTCGTGCGCTGGTTGCCGGTATGTCAGAAAAGGAGATGCCATGACGTTATTCACCCTGTTGCTGGTATTAGCAGCAGAACGGCTGTTTAAACTGGGCGAGCACTGGCAACTGGATCATCGGATGGAAGTGCTGTTCCGGCGGGTAAAACACTACTCCATGTTCAGAACGTTGCTGATGACCGCGCTGGCGATGCTGGTCACCTTCCTGATTTTGCGCGCATTGTATGGGCTGTTTTTCAATGTTCCGCTGCTGGTGGTGTGGATTTTGCTCGGCGTGTTGTGTATCGGCGCGGGTAAAGTGCGGCTGCACTATCACGCCTATCTGAAAGCGGCAGCGCGCAATGACGCACATGCCCACACGGCAATGGCGAATGAGCTGACGCTGATCCACGGCGTGCCGCCAGGCTGCGACGAGCGCGAGTTTCTGCGCGAGCTGCAAAACGCGCTGGTATGGATCAACTTCCGTTTTTATCTCGCGCCAATGTTCTGGTTTATCGTCGGTGCGTCGTGGGGACCCGTGTTGCTGGTCGGTTACGCCTCATTGCGTGCGTGGCAATACTGGCTGGCGCGTTACAAAACGCCAAACGAGCGTCAGCAGTCTGGCATTGACGCGATTTTGCATCTGCTGGATTGGATACCGGTGCGCCTCGCGGGTGTGGTCTACGCGCTGGTTGGGCACGGTGAAAAAGCGCTCCCGGCCTGGTTTGCGTCGTTGGGCGATCGCCATACTTCACAATACCAGGTGCTGACGCGTCTTGCGCAGTTCTCGCTGGCGCGCGAGCCGCACACCGATAAAGTCGAAACGCCGAAAGCCGCTGTCTCAATGGCGAAAAAAACGTCGCTGGTGCTGGTGGTCGTGGTGGCGCTGTTAACGATTTACGGCACGCTGATTTAACCGCGTGCCGCAGTATCACTGATTATCTGCTGCCGGGATGCCGAAATCGGGCATCCCGTTTTCTTGCCAGCAAATTGTTTTCAGGCGGGTATGGCGATTGGGATCGTAAAGCGGATCGCCTTCAATTTCGGTGTAATTCCGTGCGTGATAGACCAGTACATCTTCCCCTTCCGGCGTTTGCGTAAAACTGTTGTGCCCCGGGCCGTACTGGCGGTTTTCATAACTGGTTTTAAACACCGGCTGCGGCGATTTATGCCAGTTTTTGGGATCCTGCGGGTTGGCGGTGATATCGATCCACAACAAGCCCATACAGTAATTTTCGTCAGTAGCGCTGGCGGAATAACTCACAAAGAGTTTATCGCCGTGGAACAATACCGCCGGGCCTTCATTGACCAGAAAACCACGACACTCCCAGTCAAATTCCGGTTTGCTTAACATTACCGGTTCGCCTTTCAGCGTCCACGGGTTTTCCATTTCCGCCAGGTAGAGGTTGGAGTTCCCGGCAATATGCGGCGCTTTTTGCGCCCATAAATACCAGCGTTTCCCCTGATGCTCAAAGGTCGTGGCATCGAGCGCAAAGGTATCGAAAGGCGTTTTTACCTGGCCTTTTTCGACCCAGCGACCGCTGAGCGGATCGGCATCCGCGCACTCCAGTACGAACATGCGGTGCTGGAACATATTCAGCGCATCCAGCGCTTTGGTCCAGGTCGCGGCAAAGTAGAGATACCATTTGCCATCAATGTGATGCAGCTCCGGTGCCCAGATAAGCTCGCTCATTGGGCCGCTTTGCGGTTTGCGCCAGACTACCACGCCCTCGGCATCCCGCAGGCCTTCCAGCGTACTGGCGCGGCGGATCTCCAGCCGGTCATATTCCGGCACCGAGGCAACGAAATAGTACTCGCCTTGATGGCGCAGGATAAACGGGTCAGCGCGCTGTTCAATAAACGGGTTCGGCCAGTTATTCATTATGCATTCCTTACGTTATCGCCCGCCGGTAAATGCTGATTTTCGGTCAGTTCATGGTAGTTGACGCGGCGTTTTTCCAGATCCGCCTGGATCTGTTTCATCAGTTCACGGTCGACTTTCAGCAAGCGCACCACGCCTGCGGTGATCAGGTAGCCGACGCCCGGAATAATGGTAAACAGCAGCATGATGCCGTTAATGGCGCTGGCGCTTTGCTGTTTAGCTCCGGCGTCATAGCCATACCAGGAGAGCAGGAAACCGACCATCGCCCCGGCAACTGCCAGCCCCACTTTCAGGAAGAACAGGTTGCCGGAGAAGCTCATACCGGTAATGCGTTTGCCGGTTTTCCACTCGCCGTAATCATCGACATCCGCCATCAGCGACCAGTGCAGCGGGGAAGGGATCTGATGCAGAATGTTCAGCAGGAAGTAGAGCACCACAATCAGCACCGTGGCGTGCGGGTCAAAGAAGTAAAAGGCACAGGAGAAGAACGCCAGCACGATATTGGTCCAGAAGAAGACTTTCAGTTTACACCAGCGGTCGGTCAGCACTTTTGCCAGCATACTGCCGAGCATCATGCCGACCACGCCAAGGCTAATAAACATCGTCGCGAAATGGGTGCTTTCCCCCATCACCCAGGTGACGTAATACATGGTGGCCGCCATGCGGATAAAACCAGGGCAAACATTGCAGAGCGTCAGCAGGAGGATGCGCACCCACTGATCGTTTTTCCACACGTCTTTGAAATCTTTTTTCAGATCATCATTGGTTGGCACCGCCGGGCGGATACGTTCGCGCACGGTGGCAAAGCAGAACAGGAACATACACATGCCGATAAACGCCAGCACCGTCATCGCCATCTGGTAGCCTTTGGCTTTATCCGCACCGCCGAACCACTCGGCCATCGGCAGCAGCGTGAGCGACAACAGCAGGGTGGCAATGCCGACCATCACAAAGCGATACGACTGGCAGGCAACGCGCTCTTTCGGGTCGTTAGTGATAACACCGCCCAGCGAGCAGTAGGGGATATTGATCGCGGTATAGGTGAGCGACAACAGGAAATAGGTGACAAAGGCATAGATAACTTTGCTGTTATAAGTCCATTCCGGCGTGGTGAACATCAGCACGCTGAAGACGGCGTAAGGTACGGCTATCCACAACAGCCACGGGCGAAAACGGCCATATTTACTTTGTGTCCGGTCAGCGAGCGCCCCCATTAGCGGGTCAGTCACCGCATCAATCACGCGAATCGACAGCAGTAATACCCCAACCAGCGCAGGTGCGAGGCCGAAGATATCAGTATAGAAATAGTTAACAAACAGCATGATAGCGCCAAAGATAATGTTGCATCCGGCGTCGCCCATGCCATAGCCAATCTTTTCTTTAACAGACAGTTTGTTGTTGTCCATTGCCGGTTCTCCCTTTGAGATATGGCATGAAGTATTTGTCTGTAAATTTTTGTTTGCGTAGCAGGATCAGGCCACAGAGATGGACAAAATGGCTATGGGAAGGAAAGTGTGAGGAAGGTAACACAGTGATAACACCCCTCTCCCTGGCGGGAGAGGGGGGAGTGGGTAAGGATTAATGCGCTTTCACGGCATTGGCGTTTTTCTGCTTCAGCAGGTAGCCGACGCCGAGGATGGCTATCCACACCGGGATCAGGTAGACGGAGATCGCCATGCCGTCTGTCATCAGCATGATCACCAGCACCGCTGCCATAAAGATCAGGCAGACCCAGTTCCCTAGCGGATAGAACAGCGCCGGGAAACGCGGCGTAACCCCTTGCTGCTGCTTGGCGCGGCGAAAACGCATGTGCGCCAGGCTAATCATTGCCCAGTTGATCACCAGCGCGGAAACCACCAGCGCCATCAGCAGACCAAACGCGGATTCCGGGGCGAAGTAGTTGATCAGCACACACAGCGCGGTAAACAGCGCAGAGGTGATGATGGTGTTCACCGGCACGCCGCGTTTATCCACGTGTTGCAGTATTTTCGGCGCGTTGCCCTGTTTCGCCAGACCGAACAGCATACGGCTGTTGCAGTACACGCAGCTGTTATAAACAGAGAGCGCGGCAGTCAGCACCACAATGTTCAACGCGTTGGCCACAAACGAGTCACCCAGTTCATGGAAGATCAGCACAAACGGGCTGGTGTCAGCCGTAACACGCGTCCACGGCAGCAGGGAGAGCAGCACGGCCAGCGAACCCACATAGAAAATCAGAATGCGGTAGATAACCTGGTTGGTGGCTTTCGGAATGCTTTGTTCCGGGTTATCGGCTTCTGCGGCGGTGATCCCCACCAGTTCCAGACCACCGAAGGAGAACATGATGATTGCCATCATCATCACCAGCCCACCGATGCCGTGCGGCAGGAAACCGCCCTGTTCCCACAGGTTACGCACGGTAGCCTGCGGGCCAGCGCTGCCGCTAAACAGCAACCAGCCGCCAAATACGATCATCGCGACAACCGCGAAAACCTTAATAATGGCGAACCAGAACTCCATCTCACCAAACACTTTCACGTTGGTCAGGTTGATGGCGTTGATAATGACAAAGAACACGGCGGCGGAAACCCATGTTGGAATTTCTGGCCACCAGAACTGCACATATTTTCCGACGGCGGTAAGCTCCGCCATCGCCACCAGCACGTACAGCACCCAGTAGTTCCAGCCGGAAGCAAAGCCTGCAAAGTTGCCCCAATATTTGTAAGCGAAGTGGCTGAATGAGCCTGCTACCGGCTCTTCAACCACCATTTCGCCAAGCTGGCGCATGATGAGAAACGCGATAAAACCGGCAATGGCATAACCCAGAATTATCCCCGGACCGGCAGATTGAATGACGGATGCGCTGCCCAGAAACAGGCCAGTCCCAATAGCGCCACCCAGCGCGATAAGCTGAATGTGGCGGTTCTTAAGGCCGCGCTTTAGCTGATCGCCGTGCTGTTGACCTTCCATTATGAAACCTCGTGTGTGGTTGTTATTTGTACGCTGCGGTTTGCGTGTAATAAATAAATTCCGTTTTTTGTATTTTTTTGTTTACGAAATGTCGACGTGTTTTTTCGTCAATCCCTTTCATAGGGCTCAGAATAGTGATAAGTGCGCGGGAATGCATCTGCTTTATGAAACTCTGATGACGAGCGGATAAAAAAGAAACCGTTTCTGCGTACCCCATCTACTCCCTCAATGGCCTTATTTCTTTGTTTTATGCGCATTAAAAGAATATTTATTCATATATTGGCGAACTGAATCGGTTCATATGCCTTAATTGGCGTTTCAGGAAAGTTAAAACTGCCTCTTTCGTGGTAAACGAGGCATTTGTGCAAGGTTACATCTTTGAAACGCTATTTCTGTAACATTGTTAAAATGTGCGTGGTTTCCTGATTTCAATCAAAACCTGTATGGACAGAAGGTGAATACTTTGTTACTTTAGCGTCAAGAACATGAAATTGGTAAGACCAATTTACTCCGGGCGAGTGGTAGAGACAGGGAACAATGGCCTACAGCAAAATCCGCCAACCAAAGCTTTCCGATGTGATTGAGCAGCAACTGGAGTTTTTGATTCTCGAAGGTACGTTGCGTCCCGGCGAGAAACTGCCTCCAGAGCGCGAACTGGCCAAACAGTTCGATGTTTCTCGTCCTTCACTGCGCGAGGCCATTCAGCGCCTCGAAGCGAAAGGCCTGCTCCTTCGTCGCCAGGGTGGCGGTACTTTTGTCCAAAGCAGTCTGTGGCAAAGCTTCAGCGATCCGCTGGTTGAGCTTCTGGCCGATCATCCCGAATCCCAGTTTGACCTGCTTGAAACCCGCCACGCGCTGGAAGGCATTGCTGCATATTACGCGGCGCTGCGCAGCACCGATGAAGACAAAGCGCGGATCAGCGAGCTGCACCAGGCCATTGAGCGGGCGCAGCAGTCCGGGGATTTGGACGCGGAATCCAGTGCCGTCGTGCAGTATCAAATAGCCGTAACCGAGGCGGCACATAATGTTGTGCTGCTTCATCTGCTACGCTGCATGGAGCCCATGTTGGCGCAAAACGTTCGTCAGAACTTTGAATTGCTGTACGCGCGCCGCGAAATGCTGCCGCTTGTCAGCAACCATCGCTCGAGTATTTTCGCGGCGATCATGGCCGGGAAGCCGGAAGAGGCGCGTGAAGCGTCGCACCGCCACCTGGCGTTTATTGAAGAGATTTTGCTGGATCGTAGCCGTGAGCAGAGCCGTCGTGAACGCTCGCTTCGCCGGTTAGAGCAGAGAAAGAATTAAGATTTTCTGGTGCAGGTTGTACCGGAAGAGTTGTAACACCAGCGCCAAACTTTAGAGCGCGGCAACTAAACGCAGAACCTGTCTTATTGCACTTTTGTGGTTTGAACGAAAAGGCATGAGAATGCAATGGGACAGGTTCCAGACAAATCAACGTATTAGATAGATAAGGAATACCCCCCATGTCAGAACGTTTCCAAAATGACGTGGATCCGATCGAAACTCGCGACTGGCAACAGGCGATCGAATCGGTCATCCGTGAAGAAGGTGTTGAGCGTGCTCAGTATCTGATTGACCAGCTCCTTTCTGAAGCCCGCAAAGGCGGTGTGAAAGTGGCAGCTGGCACAGGGGCGAGCAACTATGTAAACACTATTGCCGTTGAAGATGAACCGGAATACCCGGGCAATCTGGAACTGGAACGCCGCATTCGTTCAGCTATCCGCTGGAACGCCATCATGACGGTTCTGCGCGCGTCCAAAAAAGACCTTGAGCTGGGCGGCCACATGGCGTCCTTCCAGTCTTCCGCGACCGTTTATGAAGTTTGCTTCAACCACTTCTTCCGCGCGCGTAACGAGAAAGACGGCGGCGACCTGGTGTACTTCCAGGGCCACATCTCTCCGGGCATCTACGCACGTGCATTCCTGGAAGGTCGTCTGACTGAAGAGCAGATGAACAACTTCCGTCAGGAAGTTCACGGTAAAGGCCTCTCCTCTTACCCGCACCCGAAACTGATGCCGGAATTCTGGCAGTTCCCGACTGTATCCATGGGCCTGGGCCCGATTGGTGCGATCTATCAGGCGAAGTTCCTGAAATATCTGGAACACCGTGGTCTGAAAGATACCTCTGAGCAAACCGTTTACGCCTTCCTCGGCGACGGTGAGATGGATGAGCCGGAATCCAAAGGCGCTATCACCATCGCCACCCGTGAAAAACTGGATAACCTGTGCTTCATCATCAACTGTAACCTGCAGCGTCTGGATGGCCCGGTAACCGGTAACGGCAAAATCATCAACGAACTGGAAGGCATCTTCGCAGGTGCTGGCTGGAACGTTATCAAGGTGATGTGGGGCGGTCGTTGGGATGAGCTGCTGCGTAAAGATACCAGCGGTAAACTGATCCAGCTGATGAACGAAACCGTCGACGGCGATTACCAGACCTTCAAATCCAAAGATGGCGCGTATGTGCGTGAGCACTTCTTCGGTAAATACCCGGAAACCGCAGCGCTGGTTGCAGACTGGACTGATGAGCAGATCTGGGCCCTGAACCGTGGCGGCCACGATCCGAAGAAAGTTTACGCGGCACTGAAAAAAGCGCGTGAAACCAAAGGTAAAGCGACTGTTATCCTGGCCCACACCATCAAAGGTTACGGCATGGGCGATACCGCAGAAGGTAAAAACATCGCTCACCAGGTTAAGAAAATGAACATGGACGGCGTGCGTTATATCCGCGATCGTTTCAATGTTCCGGTTACCGATGAGCAGGTTGAAAACCTCTCTTACATCACCTTCCCGGAAGGTTCTGAAGAGCACAAATACCTGCACGAACGTCGTCAGGCGCTGAAAGGCTACCTGCCGTCTCGTCAGCCGAACTTCACCGAAAAACTGGATCTGCCTGCGCTGGAAGACTTCTCCCAGCTGCTGGAAGAGCAGAATAAAGAGATCTCCACCACCATCGCTTTCGTGCGTGCCCTGAACGTGATGCTGAAGAACAAGTCGATCAAAGATCGCTTGGTGCCGATCATCGCCGACGAAGCGCGTACCTTCGGTATGGAAGGTCTGTTCCGTCAGATTGGTATTTACAGCCCGAACGGCCAGCAGTACACCCCGCAGGACCGTGAGCAGGTTGCTTACTACAAAGAAGACGAGAAAGGTCAGATCCTGCAGGAAGGCATCAACGAACTGGGTGCTGGCGCATCCTGGCTGGCGGCTGCGACTTCTTACAGCACCAACAACCTGCCGATGATCCCGTTCTACATCTACTACTCCATGTTCGGGTTCCAGCGTATCGGTGACCTGTGCTGGCAGGCTGGCGACCAGCAGGCTCGCGGCTTCCTGATTGGTGGTACTTCGGGTCGTACGACCCTGAACGGCGAAGGTCTGCAGCACGAAGATGGTCACAGCCATATTCAGTCGCTGACTATCCCGAACTGTATCTCTTACGACCCGTCTTACGCGTACGAAGTGGCAGTCATCATGCATGACGGTCTGCAGCGTATGTACGGTGAAGCGCAAGAGAACATTTACTACTACATCACCACGCTGAACGAAAACTACCACATGCCGGCGATGCCGGAAGGTGCCGAGGAAGGTATCCGCAAAGGTATCTACAAACTCGAAACCGTTGCCGGTAGCAAAGGTAAAGTTCAGCTGCTGGGCTCCGGTTCTATCCTGCGTCACGTGCGTGAAGCAGCGCAGATCCTGGCGAACGACTACGGCGTGGGCTCTGACGTGTACAGCGTCACCTCCTTCACTGAACTGGCGCGTGATGGCCAGGATTGTGAGCGCTGGAACATGCTGCACCCGCTGGAAACGCCGCGCGTTCCGTACATCGCTCAGGTGATGAACGACGCACCGGCTGTGGCATCAACTGACTATATGAAACTGTTCGCCGAGCAGGTTCGTACTTACGTACCGGCTGATGACTACCGCGTACTGGGTACTGATGGCTTCGGTCGCTCCGACAGCCGTGAAAACCTGCGTCACCACTTCGAAGTTGATGCTTCTTACGTGGTGGTAGCAGCACTGGGCGAACTGGCTAAACGTGGCGAAATCGACAAGAAAGTGGTGGCGGAAGCAATCACCAAATTCAACATCGATGCAGAAAAAGTTAACCCGCGTCTGGCGTAAGAGGTAAAGAGATAATGGCTATCGAAATCAAAGTACCGGACATCGGGTCTGATGAAGTTGAAATCACCGAGATTCTGGTCAAAGTGGGCGACACCGTTTCCGCTGAACAGTCGCTGATCACCGTAGAAGGCGACAAAGCCTCTATGGAAGTTCCGTCTCCGCAGGCTGGCGTTGTTAAAGAGATCAAAGTCTCTGTTGGCGACAAAACCGAGACGGGCAAACTGATCATGATTTTCGATTCCGCCGATGGTGCAGCAGCCGCTGCACCTGCTCCGGCAGAAGAGAAGAAAGAAGCCGCTCCGGCCGCTGCTGCGCCAGCAACCGCGGCAGCGAAAGAAGTGAACGTCCCTGACATCGGCGGTGACGAAGTTGAAGTCACCGAAATTCTGGTGAAAGTGGGCGACACCGTTGCGGCAGAACAATCTCTGATCACCGTAGAGGGCGACAAAGCCTCTATGGAAGTTCCGGCGCCGTTCGCAGGCACCGTGAAAGAGATCAAAATCAACACCGGCGACAAAGTCTCTACCGGCTCGCTGATCATGATCTTCGAAGTGGCGGGTGCTGCACCTGCTGCGGCTCCGGCTCAGGCAGCCGCTCCGGCTGCGACGAGCGCACCGGCAGCTGCGGCTGGCGCGAAAGAAGTCAACGTACCTGACATCGGCGGTGACGAAGTAGAAGTGACCGAAGTGCTGGTGAAAGTGGGTGACAAAGTCTCCGCTGAACAGTCTCTGATCACCGTAGAAGGCGACAAAGCCTCTATGGAAGTCCCGGCACCGTTCGCCGGTGTTGTTAAAGAGCTGAAAGTGAACGTGGGCGACAAAGTCTCCACTGGCTCGCTGATCATGGTATTCGAAGTGGAAGGCGCTGCGCCTGCCGCGGCTCCGGCTGCCGCTCCGGCATCTGCTGCTGCCCCGGCTCAGGCTCAGGCTGCTAAACCTGCTGCGGCACCGGCTGCGAAAGCAGAAGGTAAATCTGACTTCGCGGAAAACGACGCTTACGTCCACGCTACTCCGCTGATCCGCCGCCTGGCGCGCGAATTCGGCGTTAACCTGGCAAAAGTGAAAGGCACCGGTCGTAAAGGCCGTATCCTGCGCGAAGACGTTCAGGCTTACGTGAAAGACGCAGTGAAACGCGCTGAATCCGCACCTGCCGCTGGCGCGACTGGCGGTTCTCTGCCGGGTCTGCTGCCGTGGCCGAAAGTGGACTTCAGCAAGTTCGGCGAAATCGAAGAAGTGGAACTGGGCCGTATCCAGAAAATCTCTGGTGCGAACCTGAGCCGTAACTGGGTGATGATCCCGCACGTTACGCACTTCGACAAAACCGATATCACCGATCTGGAAGCGTTCCGTAAACAGCAGAACGCCGAAGCTGAGAAGCGCAAACTGGATGTGAAATTCACCCCGGTTGTCTTCATCATGAAAGCCGTCGCTGCTGCGCTTGAGCAGATGCCACGCTTCAACAGCTCGCTGTCTGAAGACGGTCAGCGCCTGACACTGAAGAAATACATCAACATCGGTGTTGCGGTGGATACCCCGAACGGTCTGGTTGTTCCGGTCTTTAAAGACGTGAACAAGAAGAGCGTTACCGAGCTGTCCCGCGAACTGACGGTGATTTCCAAGAAAGCGCGTGACGGTAAGCTGACCGCAGGCGAAATGCAGGGCGGTTGCTTCACCATCTCCAGCATCGGCGGCCTGGGAACTACCCACTTCGCGCCGATTGTGAACGCGCCGGAAGTCGCTATCCTGGGCGTCTCCAAATCTGCAATGGAGCCGGTCTGGAACGGTAAAGAGTTCGTACCGCGTTTGATGATGCCGATTTCGCTCTCCTTCGACCACCGTGTGATTGACGGTGCTGATGGTGCGCGCTTTATCACCATCATCAACAACATGCTGTCTGACATTCGCCGTCTGGTGATGTAATCGAAGAAGCCGGCCTGACGGCCGGCTTTTTTCTGGTAATCTCATAGGGCTGTTGGGGTTATCAGGGGCAAAAGGACAAATCGTTTGCCGTTTGTTGTTTCAAAATTGTTAACAATTTTGTAAACTGCGGGCGGATAGAACGTCCCGGTGGATGAAGGGCGACATGAAGTACCCCTGACCGCCGGAAATCAATAAGAGGTCATGATGAGTACTGAAATCAAAACTCAGGTCGTGGTACTTGGGGCAGGCCCGGCAGGTTACTCTGCTGCCTTCCGTTGCGCTGATTTAGGTCTGGAAACCGTCATCGTTGAACGTTACAACACTCTCGGCGGTGTTTGTCTGAACGTGGGTTGTATCCCTTCTAAAGCGCTGCTGCACGTTGCAAAAGTTATCGAAGAAGCCAAAGCGCTGGCTGAACACGGTATCGTCTTCGGCGAGCCGAAAACCGATATCGACAAGATTCGTACCTGGAAAGAGAAAGTTATCACTCAGCTGACCGGCGGTCTGGCGGGTATGGCCAAAGGCCGTAAAGTGAAAGTGGTTAACGGTCTGGGTAAATTCACCGGGGCGAACACCCTGGAAGTGGAAGGCGAAAACGGCAAAACCGTGATCAACTTCGACAACGCTATCATCGCGGCGGGTTCCCGTCCGATCCAGTTGCCGTTCATTCCGCATGAAGATCCGCGCGTATGGGATTCTACCGACGCCCTGGAACTGAAATCCGTACCGAAACGCCTGCTGGTTATGGGTGGCGGTATCATCGGTCTGGAAATGGGTACTGTGTACCATGCGCTGGGTTCAGAGATTGACGTGGTTGAAATGTTCGACCAGGTTATCCCGGCCGCAGACAAAGATATCGTTAAAGTCTTCACCAAACGCATCGGTAAGAAATTCAACCTGATGCTGGAAACCAAAGTGACCGCCGTTGAAGCGAAAGAAGACGGCATTTACGTTTCCATGGAAGGCAAAAAAGCCCCTGCTGAAGCGCAGCGTTACGACGCCGTGCTGGTGGCTATCGGCCGTGTGCCGAACGGTAAAAACCTCGACGCTGGCAAAGCAGGCGTGGAAGTGGACGAACGCGGCTTTATCCGTGTTGATAAACAGCTGCGCACCAACGTGCCGCACATCTTCGCTATCGGCGATATCGTCGGTCAGCCGATGCTGGCGCACAAAGGCGTGCATGAAGGCCACGTGGCCGCTGAAGTTATCGCCGGTAAGAAACATTACTTCGATCCGAAAGTTATCCCGTCTATCGCCTACACCGAGCCGGAAGTTGCATGGGTGGGTCTGACCGAGAAAGAAGCGAAAGAGAAAGGCATCAGCTACGAAACCGCCACCTTCCCGTGGGCTGCTTCCGGCCGTGCTATCGCTTCTGACTGCGCTGACGGTATGACCAAACTGATTTTCGACAAAGAGACGCACCGTGTTATCGGTGGCGCGATTGTCGGCACCAACGGCGGCGAGCTGCTGGGTGAAATCGGTCTGGCTATCGAAATGGGCTGTGATGCGGAAGACATTGCGCTGACCATTCACGCGCACCCGACGCTGCATGAATCCGTCGGTCTGGCGGCTGAAGTGTTCGAAGGTAGCATTACCGACCTGCCGAACCCGAAAGCGAAGAAAAAGTAAGTTTCGCCAGTTTAAGATAAGGCAGCCTGCGGGCTGCTTTTTTTTGCCTTTTTCCCGTTGACTGGAGCCAGGCCAGCGTGCTGAAAGTCGACAAAATGGATCTGCCTGAAACCCTGGTATACCGGAAAAGTGGTTACGAAGGTGCAGCGCTGCGTCAGGGCACTTCCGGTATCAAGCTGCAAACCAGCACCGAAGAAGGCAACCGCGCGAAATACCAGACGCGTGTTGTGTCTAACGCGAACAAAGTGAACCTGAAATTCGAAGAAGCCAAACCGGTTCTCGAAGCGCAGCTGGCGAAATCTGTCGCTAACATTATGTAAGCCGCCTTTGCATTCCACATGATGAATGCATGGGTAGCCTGAAATAGGCGAGTCAGGGAACTGGCTCGCTTTTTTTATTGTATTTCGTGATGAATTCAGGGTTTTCATCCGCAAAGTATAAAGATTGTGCAAAAACTGCCGATGGTAGATGACTACCACTATCGGTGAGAGAGGGAGTTTCATCGTCATGATCCGCGGACTTAGTTTTGCCTTACAGCTGCCTTCTGTTACGCGCGTGAACGCGACAACACAGGTTGGCGCTGCTGCACGTGCCGCCAGCAGTAATAACGCCGTCGCTAACAATAACACCTCGGCGAAAGTGATGTTCGGTAGCCAGACTTCAGAGATTTCGGCGGTTTATAGCCTGTCACCGAAAAAAATGAGCACCGGTGTTGCACAGCAGTCCAACCCCATTATTGAGGGGCTGATGCAATCGGCACTGGGCAGTGCTTCGGTTTCCTCGATGGCAGGCCTTGGCAGCGCGCTGCTTGGCAATCTGAAGGAGAACCGTGGCGATTTCACCCAGGCACTGACCGGGGTGAGCACAGATGTGGGGGCCAGCGCCGGTGCGAACAAATCAGCGGTGACGCTCAGTATCGCCACCAAATCCGGCTCGACTGTTCACCTGACGATGACCCAGCAGGACAACGGCATCGCGGTTGAGGTGAAAACGGAGGGCGAGGCGCTAAATGATGATGATGCGGCGGCAGTGGCGAACCTCGGCAGTGCGTTAAGCAAAGCGCTCAGCGGACTGGGGCAGCAACCGCCGAAACTGGATATCTCCGGTTTAACCAACTTTGATAGCAACCGCTTGAAATCCGTCGATCTGAAAACCGATATACGCAATGGCGATGATTCGCTGCAGTCGCTTAATTTCCATGCCGATGACAAAGCGCGCTCCGTTGCCTACCAGGATGGCGACTATTCGCTGAAGATGAGCAGCGATATGTCCAAACCTGCGCTCTCCGGCAGCTACGGCCAACAGCAGCTGGCGCTGAAGGCGTATGACGATAAATTCGATAAAGCGCGTATTGCCGGAAATGGCGATCGTGGCCAGATGGAAGCGATGAAATCTGTATTCCGCGCGCTGAACACCACTCGCGATGCGGAAAGCGCCAAAGTCACCCCAGGCCAAAACCTCACCCTTGATACGAGTGGCGTTTCGCAATTAAGCGGGCTGAATGATTTTTCGCTGTCGCTCGTGCAAACCGAGAAATCACCTAATCCGTTGCATGAAGAAGAGAAAGATCGCTTCGCTTATACCGCCTCGCAGTCTTCCGAAGAGCAGACACGTGATGACGGCTCAAAAACCGTGAAGCAGACGGCACGCAGCCATCTGAGCGCCGCCTGGCATGAGGCTATCGACCCGTCGATTCCGCTGGCGCTGAACAAAATGAAGTCGTCGCAAAACTACTTCTACCATCTGGTTGAAAACGATGAAGAGAACACCACCACGCTCAACTATAACGGTCGCGGGCAACTGGCAAGCGTCGGTCATAACGAGCAGGTGAACAACCGCTCAACGGTGCAAAAATACGTACTGGGTAAGCTGGTGGATCAAACCGTCACCCCGGAAAAGTATGCCAACAGTAATGTGCGTTCGTTGTTAGGTTCGGCGTAACAGCTATGTAACCAAACGGCCCTGCGGGGCCGTTTTTCATTCCGGTGGGCGAGGATTCTCTGTCGTTAAAACCTTCTCCCGCCTGCTTTATTCCGTCCTTAACGATTCAGCAAGTATTTAATGTTGCTTTTTTGTAAACAGATTAACACCCCCTGAAAATCCTGCTATGCTGCCCGACGCGGTTCGCGGATTTACCCTACAAACTGCTGTCTCACAGGAGCGTGAAGAGAAACGCCTGCCGCATTATGACAATGAGAGCGAGGAGAACCGTCGTGCTAGAAGAATACCGTAAGCACGTAGCTGAACGTGCCGCTGAGGGGATTGCGCCAAAACCATTAGATGCAACCCAAATGGCAGGGCTTGTCGAGCTGCTGAAGAACCCGCCTGCTGGCGAAGAAGAATTTCTGATTGACCTGCTGGCTAACCGTGTCCCACCAGGCGTTGATGAAGCTGCCTATGTAAAAGCGGGTTTCCTTGCCGCTATCGCCAAAGGCGATGCCACCTCCCCACTGGTTACCCCTGAAAAAGCGATCGAACTGCTGGGCACCATGCAGGGCGGCTATAACATTCATCCGCTGATTGACGCGCTGGACAACGAAAAGCTCGCGCCGATCGCCGCCAAAGCCCTGTCCCACACGTTGCTGATGTTCGATAACTTCTACGATGTGGAAGAGAAAGCGAAAGCGGGCAACGTGTACGCCAAACAGGTGATGCAGTCCTGGGCCGATGCCGAATGGTTCCTGAGCCGCCCGGCGCTGGCCGAGAAAATCACCGTTACCGTGTTCAAAGTCACGGGCGAAACCAACACCGATGATCTCTCCCCGGCACCGGATGCCTGGTCGCGCCCGGATATCCCGCTGCACGCGCTGGCGATGCTGAAAAACGCCCGTGAAGGCATTGAGCCGGATCAACCGGGTAGCGTTGGCCCGATCAAGCAAATTGAAGCATTGGCGAAAAAGGGCTTCCCACTGGCCTATGTGGGCGACGTTGTGGGCACCGGTTCTTCGCGTAAATCCGCCACCAACTCGGTGCTGTGGTTTATGGGCGACGACATTCCGTTTGTGCCGAACAAACGCGGCGGCGGCCTGGTGCTCGGCGGCAAAATCGCGCCAATTTTCTTTAACACCATGGAAGATGCCGGCGCGCTGCCGATCGAAGTGGATGTTAACAGCCTGAACATGGGCGACGTCATTGACGTTTACCCGTTCAAAGGCGAAGTCCGTAATCACGAAACCGGCGAACTGCTGGCGAGCTTTGAGCTGAAAACCGAAGTGCTGATTGACGAAGTGCGCGCCGGTGGCCGTATTCCGCTGATTATCGGTCGTGGCTTGACCACCAAAGCGCGTGAAGCGCTGGGCCTGCCGCACAGCGACGTTTTCCGTCAGGCGAAAGACGTGGCGGAAAGCAACCGTGGTTATTCGCTGGCGCAAAAAATGGTTGGCCGTGCCTGCGGTGTGGCCGGTGTCCGCCCTGGCGCCTACTGCGAACCGAAAATGACCTCTGTAGGTTCTCAGGACACCACCGGGCCGATGACGCGTGATGAGCTGAAAGACCTGGCGTGCCTGGGCTTCTCGTCCGATTTGGTGATGCAATCCTTCTGTCACACGGCGGCGTATCCGAAGCCGGTTGACGTGACCACGCACCACACGCTGCCCGACTTCATCATGAACCGTGGCGGTGTTTCGCTGCGTCCGGGCGACGGCGTTATCCACTCGTGGCTGAACCGTATGCTGCTGCCGGATACGGTTGGTACCGGTGGCGATTCGCATACCCGTTTCCCGATTGGTATCTCCTTCCCGGCGGGTTCAGGTCTGGTGGCGTTTGCCGCTGCGACCGGCGTGATGCCGCTGGATATGCCGGAATCGGTGCTGGTGCGCTTTAAAGGCAAAATGCAGCCGGGTATTACACTGCGCGATCTGGTGCATGCGATCCCGCTGTACGCGATCAAACAGGGTCTGCTGACCGTTGAGAAGAAAGGTAAGAAAAACATCTTCTCCGGCCGCATTCTGGAGATCGAAGGTCTGCCGGATCTGAAAGTCGAGCAGGCGTTTGAGCTGACCGATGCTTCTGCTGAGCGTTCCGCTGCTGGTTGTACCATTAAGCTGAACAAAGAGCCGATTATTGAGTATCTGAACTCCAACATCGTGCTGCTGAAGTGGATGATTGCCGAAGGCTACGGCGACCGCCGTACGCTGGAGCGCCGCATCCAGGGCATGGAGAAATGGCTGGCCGATCCGCAACTGCTGGAAGCGGATGCCGACGCGGAATACGCGGCGGTGATCGAGATCGATCTGGCGGAAATCAAAGAGCCGATCCTCTGTGCACCGAACGATCCGGACGATGCGCGTCTGCTCTCTGACGTTCAGGGCGCAAGCATCGACGAAGTGTTCATCGGTTCCTGCATGACCAACATCGGTCATTTCCGCGCTGCCGGTAAACTGCTGGATAGCCATAAAGGCCAGTTGCCGACCCGCTTGTGGGTAGCGCCGCCGACCCGTATGGACGCCGCGCAGTTAACCGAAGAGGGTTACTACAGCGTGTTTGGTAAGAGCGGTGCGCGTATTGAGATCCCGGGTTGCTCCCTGTGCATGGGTAACCAGGCGCGTGTTGCAGACGGCGCGACGGTGGTGTCCACCTCAACCCGTAACTTCCCGAACCGTTTAGGTACCGGTGCGAACGTCTACCTGGCTTCTGCGGAGCTGGCGGCGGTTTCGGCGCTGATCGGTAAACTGCCAACGCCGGAAGAGTATCTCAACTTTATGGCGCAGGTGGATAAAACCGCTGTCGATACTTACCGTTACCTCAACTTTGACCAGTTGAACCAGTACACCGAAAAAGCGGACGGCGTGATTTTCCAGACTGCCGTCTGATAACGAAGGCCACCCTGCGGGGTGGCTTTTTTTTGCCCGCCTGTTGTTATTCCCGTCGCTAAAACGCCTGCCGCGCTTATTTTCTCCACGCCTGAGCGGTTATTTTTCCTCGCTTCCGGCCGCTGCGCTTTTTTTCTTGTATTGTGCTGCGATAATTACAGCATAGGCGGCTATCTGGCCTGCATGAGGAAGCGAATATGGATTACGAATTCTTGCGTGATATCACCGGAGTGGTAAAGGTGCGCATGTCGATGGGCCACGAAGTGGTGGGGCACTGGTTCAATGAAGAAGTGAAAGAGAACCTGGCGCTGCTCGATGAAGTGGAGCAGGCGGCGAAAACGGTGAAAGGCAGCGAACGTACCTGGCAACGCGCGGGTCATGAATATACGCTGTGGCTGGATGGCGAAGAGGTGATGATCCGCGCGAACCAGCTGGAATTTTCCGGCGATGAAATGGAAGAGGGAATGAGTTACTACGACGAAGAGAGCCTGTCGCTGTGTGGCGTTGAGGATTTTCTTCAGGTGGTGGCGGCTTACCGGCAGTTCCTCCAGCAGCGTTAATCAGGGCGCGTCCTTGCGCCCCTGGTGCGTTACACGGCCGGAATGTTGCGGCCGTAGTAGATCTCGCGCATCTCTTTCCACAGCGCTTCGGTGATCTCTTTACGTTCTTGCGGCGTCAAATCTTCCGGTCTGGTATGAAACATGTAGTGCTTAAGGTCGAACTCTTTAAGCAACATCTTGGTATGGAAGATATTTTCCTGATACACGTTGACGTCCACCATGTCATACAGCGATTTCATATCATCCGACATAAAGTTCTGAATCGAATTAATCTCATGATCGATAAAGTGTTTCATGCCGTTGATATCGCGGGTAAAGCCGCGCACGCGGTAGTCGACGGTGACGATATCGGATTCGAGCTGGTGGATCAGGTAATTCAGCGCTTTCAGCGGTGAAATCACGCCGCAGGTTGAGACTTCAATATCCGCGCGGAAGGTGCACAAACCACCTTCCGGATGGCTTTCCGGATAGGTGTGTACGCAGATATGGCTTTTATCCAGATGCGCGACGACGGCTTCCGGCAGCGGGCCCGGGTGCTCGGTTTTGTCGATAAGCTGCGGGTCGACAGGCTCTTCACTGACCAGAATGGTTACGCTCGCGCCCTGCGGCTCGTAATCCTGGCGGGCAATGTTCAGAATGTTGGCGCCAATGATGTTACAGGTTTCCGTGAGGATCTCCGTCAAACGGTTGGCGTTGTAGAGTTCATCGATATAGGCAATATAGCCATCACGCTCTTCTGCGGTTTTGGCGTAGCAAATGTCGTAGATACAAAAACTCAGGCTTTTGGTCAGGTTGTTAAAGCCATGTAGTTTAAGCTTTTTCAATTTTTATCACCCCCTTAGTGTTACTGTGCAGCCAGTGCATCATGTAAATATTGCGGCAGGGCAAAGGCTGCCGTATGAATCGCCGGGTTGTAGTAGCGGCAGGTGAGATTGGCGTTGCGGAAACGAGCGGCAATAATCTCGGTGGAGAGATGGCGCAGTGCCTCGTTATCCGTGGCCCAGGCGAACGTCATAATGCCGCCGTAATAGGTTGGCACCGCCGCCTGATAGAAGCCGACATCGCTGAAATAGTGGCCGAGCTTGCGGTAGCTGTCGACCGCTTCATCTTGCTGTAAGAAGCTGACGCCGTTCTGCGCGACGAAGATCCCGCCAGGGGTCAGGCAGCGTTTGCAGCCTTCATAAAACGCAGAGGTAAACAAGCTCTCGCCTGGCCCGATAGGATCGGTACAGTCCGAGATAATCACGTCAAACGTCTGGTCAGTGTGAGTAACAAAATTCACGCCGTCGTCGATCACCAGCGTAAAACGCGGATCGTCATAGGCGCCTGCATTGTGCTTTGGCAGATACTGGCGGCAGAAAGAGACGACGCCAGCGTCGATTTCTACCATGGTGATGGTTTCAATATTTTTATGGCGGCTGACTTCGCGCAGCATCGCGCCGTCGCCGCCGCCGATGATCAGCACGTGTTTCGCGTGGCCGTGTGCCAGCAGCGGAACATGGGTCATCATTTCGTGATAGATAAATTCGTCACGTTCGGTGGTTTGCACCACGCCATCCAGCGCCATAACGCGGCCAAAAGCGGCGTTCTCGAAAATAATCAGATCCTGATGATCGGTCTTTTCGTGATACAGCACCTTATCAACGGCAAAGTATTGACCAAAATGGTCGTGCAGCGTCTCTTGCCATACGTTGTTATCGGCCATCGGTAGCTCCTCTGTTAACACCCGCTAAAAACGGGCGCAACATCATAGCTAACTCTGATTAGCGATGCACGGTCAAAAGTTCACCGTTATTTGACGTAGGCAAGCAGGCTCAGGGAGTCGCGGGCGAGGGCTTTACATTTTTTCGCGGTCGGAATGCCAATACCGCTCAGATCGCGGTAACTCTCTTCACCAAGCGATTTCATGTCCCACGTGTCATAGTTGCTGAGATCCCACTGGTTTTGCTGGGCGAAAAAAACCAGTGCGCGGCGGATCTGCCCATTCGGTAAGTTGTTATAACCGCAGTCGTTTTTCAAAAATACAAACACTGCCGTGAGATCGGCCATGTCTTCAGCTTCGGATTCACTCAGTGCATAACTGTTGGCGGAGACAGCCAGCAAGCTGCCCAGGACAATTGTTCTGAAAAACGTCTTCATTATTTCTACCACGGCGTAACGGAATTTAAACGTTAGCACAGTCCGGATATGGCGACGATATTTATTATTGTCTCTTTTCTTGACCTTCCGGCAGGGGGAGGGTTTAAGCTCAAAAGATGACCTGCAATCGATAAGGAAATGCCCATGCAACGCCGAGATTTCTTGAAATATTCCGCTGCGCTGGGGGTGATGAGCGCGCTGCCGTTATGGAGCCGTTCGCTGTTCGCCGCTGAGCGCCCCGCATTGCCTGTACCACCGTTACTCGCCGCCGACGCGCAAAACCGTATTGCGTTAACGGTGCAGGCAGGTGAAACCCTGTTTGGCAATAAACGCGCCGCTACCTGGGGATACAACGGTGCGCTGTTAGGCCCGGCGCTTCAGCTCCGTCAGGGGCGTGAGGTCACCGTTGAGATCCGCAATACGCTGGCCGAAGAGACCACCGTGCACTGGCACGGCGTTGAGGTGCCGGGCGAAGTCGATGGCGGGCCGCAAGGCATTATTAAACCCGGTGGTAGCCGAACCGTGACCTTTACCCCGACACAGCAGGCGGCGACATGTTGGTTCCACCCGCATCAACACGGCAAAACTGGTCGACAAGTGGCGATGGGGTTAGCAGGGCTGGTGCTGATTGAGGATGAAAACAGCCGTAAGTTGCGCCTGCCGCAACAGTGGGGCATTGATGATGTACCGGTCATCGTGCAGGACAAAAAATTCGCCGCCAACGGCCAGATTGATTACCAACTGGATGTGATGAGCGCAGCCGTTGGCTGGTTTGGCGATACGCTGCTCACCAACGGTGCCATTTACCCGCAACATTCCGCCCCGCGCGGCTGGCTGCGCTTGCGATTGTTGAACGGCTGCAATGCGCGTTCACTGAAGTTTGCCACCAGCGATCAACGGCCGTTGTATGTGGTAGCAAGCGACGGTGGTTTGCTTGGGGAGCCGGTGAAAGTGAGCGAGTTACCGGTGCTGATGGGCGAGCGCTTTGAAGTATTGGTCGATACCGGCAATGGTAAGCCATTTGATCTGCTGACCTTACCGGTTCAGCAGATGGGAATGACCGTTGCGCCGTTTGACCAGCCGCAACCGGTGCTGCGCATCCAGCCATTACAGGTGACCGCTTCCGGCACGTTACCGGATACGCTGGCGACACTGCCGGGTTTACCCGCGCTTGAAGGATTAACGCAGCGCACCTTGCAACTGTCGATGGATCCGATGCTCGACATGATGGGTATGCAGGCGCTACAGCAGAAGTATGGCGATAGCGCGATGGCCGGGATGATGGGCCACGGGCAGATGGGTAATATGCAAATGGGTCATGGCCAGATGAACCATAGCCAGATGGGCAAGATGCAAATGGATAATGGTCAGATGGACCATAGCCAGATGGGCAAGATGCAAATGGATAATGGTCAGATGGACCATAGTCAAATGGGTAACATGCAAATGGGTAGCGGCCAGATGAACCACGGCGGCAACGGTTTTGATTTCCATAACGCCAACCGCATCAACGGCAAAGCCTTTGATATGGCGACACCACAATTTGCCGCGCGGAAAGGGCAATATGAGCGCTGGGTGATCTCCGGCGAGGGCGACATGATGTTGCACCCGTTCCATATTCACGGCACGCAGTTCCGCATTCTGTCGGAAAATGGCAAACCGCCAGCGGCGCATCGCGCAGGCTGGAAAGATACGGTTGAAGTGTATGGCGCGCGCAGCGAAGTATTAGTCCGTTTCCAGCATGATGCGCCGAAAGAATTTGCCTATATGGCGCACTGCCATCTGCTGGAGCATGAAGATACCGGGATGATGTTAGGCTTTACGGTTTAGCGCTTCACTTTCCGCTTTACTCCGGCGGCAGGCGGTCGCAGAAAAGAAAATCCCCTCATGCCAGATGGCAGAGGGGATTTTTTATAACGACTTCCGGTCAGGGAGAAGAGAGATTACTTTGCGTCATCCGGCAGCGCATAAGCGACAATGTAATCGCCCATTTTGGTACCGAACGAACCGTGACCGCCTGCGGAAATGACCACGTACTGCTTGCCATTAACCTCATAAGTCATCGGTGTCGCCTGGCCACCAGCCGGCAAACGGCCTTGCCACAGTTTCTCACCGTTGCTCATGTTATAAGCGCGCAGGTAGTTATCTGCGGTCGCGGCGATAAACAGCACATTACCGGCGGTGGAAATTGGGCCGCCGAGCATCGGCATCCCCATATTGAACGGCACCGGAACCGGCATCGGGAACGGCATGCTGTCTTGCGGTGTACCAATACGTTTTTTCCATACCACCTGGTTGGTTTTCAGATCCAGTGCGGAAATGTAACCCCAGGCCGGTTGTTTACAAGGCAGGCCGAACGGCGAGAGGAACGGGTTCAGCGTCACGCCAAACGGCACGCCATACTGCGGCTGAATACCAGATTCCGAACCGGTACCTTTCGCATCTTTCGGCGGCTCCATCGGGTTGCCTGGACCGCGCGGGATCAGTTTTGACACAAACGGCAGCGCCATTGGGTTGGCAATCGCCACCTGACGGTTTGGATCAACGGAGATACCGCCCCATTCGAACATTCCCAGGTTACCCGGGAATACCAGCGTGCCCTGCTCAGATGGCGGCGTGAAGATACCTTCATAGCGCATCTGGTGGAACATCACGCGGCACACCAGTTGGTCGAACATGGTGGCGCCCCACATATCCGCGCCGCTCAGGTTTTTCGTCGGGCGGAAACTCAGCTCGGAGAAGGGCTGGGTTTTGGCTACGTAGTCGCCTTTTGCCGCGCCTTGCGGAACCGGTTTTTCCGGTGCCGGAACCACCAGCTTACCGTTGGTACGATCGAGGACGAAAATGTTACCGGTTTTCGCCGGCGCATAAATAACCGGTACGGTTTTGCCGTTCACGGTAATGTCCGCCAGCGTCGGCTGGGACGGCATATCCATATCCCACAGATCGTGGTGTACGGTCTGATAGCTCCAGGCGAGCTTACCGGTGGTGGCGTTCAGCGCGACGATCGAGCTGGCGTAGCGCTCCTGCTCCGGTGTGCGGTTGCCGCCCCAGATATCCGGGGTGGTGACGCCCATCGGCAGATAGACTAAATCCAGTTTCGCGTCATAAGCCGCAGGCGCCCACGAGTTCGGCGAGTTAAAGGTGAAGGTGTGTTCATCCGAGGGGATCGCGTTCGGATCTTTCGCGCCCGGATCGAAGGCCCACAGCAGTTTACCGGTATTCACGTCGAAACCACGGATAACACCGGAGGTTTCACGGGTGGAGAAGTTATCCGTTACCGAACCGGCAATCACGATGGTTTTATCGGTGATGATCGGCGGAGACGTTGGCTCATACAGACCCGGCGTGGTATCCGGCATATTAGTCTGCAGATTCAGGATCCCTTTGTTGGCAAAGGTTTCGCACAGCTTGCCGTTATCCGCATTCAGCGCAAACAGACGACCATCGTTCACCGGCAGAATAATGCGGCGCGGGCAGTCAGCAACGACATCCGGGCTGGCGTTATCGGCGCGCGCTTCATGGTAAGAAACACCGCGGCAGGTCACATGCTGGAACGAAGTATTGGTGTTCAACTGCGGATCGAAATGCCACTTCTCTTTGCCGGTGGCGGCATCAATCGCAAACAAACGCTGGTGCGCGGTACACAGAAACAGCGTGTCGCCCACTTTAATTGGCGTCACTTCGTTGGTTATTTCACCGGGATCGTTTGGCATTTTCAGGTCGCCGGTGCGGAACACCCAGGCTTCCTTCAGGTTTTTCACGTTATCGGCATTGATCTGTTTCAGCGGAGAGTAGCGCTGGCCTTCCTGGTTACGCCCATAGGCTGGCCAGTCGCCATCGGCCACCTGTGAAATCGGCGCTGCCGGTGTGGCATCGGCGCTCAGGGTGCCGTGAACTTCTTGCGGATCGTTAAAACCCGCCCAGGTGAGAATGCCACCGCTAATTAACAGTGCCACCACCAGCGCGGCTACCGCACCGCTGGAAGGCACAATCAACCGCCGCCAGACGAACGGCAGAATCAGCCAGATGCCGAAGAAGACGAGGATATCGCTACGCGGCGTCAGCGCCCAGAAGTCGAAACCGACTTCCCACACGCCCCAAATCATGGTTGCCAGCAGCAGGGCGGCATACAGCCACAGCGCGGCGCGCTTCCCTTTCCACAACAGCCATGTCACGCCGAGCATGACCAGACCGGCGATGGGGTAGTACCAGGAACCGCCAATGCTGACGAGCCAGACCCCACCGATTAAAAGATACAGCCCGCAGAAGGCTGCAAAGAGCGTCGTCAGCGTGACAAGCAGCCGCGACCGTTGAGTTTTTGTTTCCGCCATAAAACACATCCGTTGATTTGTTAATATTTTGATAGCAAGTAATTATAGGAGTTAACAAGTGTGACCGTCATCACAAAATGAGCTTTGTAGCGGAATAACCCGCAACAATCTTTTTGCTGGTATACTGCGCACCTTGCGTTTCAATCACTGGTTTAAGCACCGGTATTGAGTGATTTACTCTTTAAATCATATGGTTAGTAAAATGAAACACACTGTTGAAGTGATGATCCCGGAAGCGGAGATCAAAGCGCGTATCGCTGAGCTGGGTCGTCAAATCACTGAGCGTTATAAAGATAGCGGCAGCGAAATGGTGCTGGTTGGGCTGCTGCGCGGCTCGTTTATGTTTATGGCTGACCTGTGCCGTGAAGTGCAGGTGTCGCACGAAGTCGACTTTATGACCGCCTCCAGCTACGGCAGCGGCATGTCCACCACCCGCGATGTGAAAATCCTCAAAGATCTCGACGAAGATATTCGTGGCAAAGATGTTCTGATCGTGGAAGACATTATCGATTCGGGTAACACGCTGTCGAAAGTGCGCGAGATCCTGCGCCTGCGCGAGCCAAAATCACTGGCGATTTGTACCCTGCTGGATAAACCGTCGCGTCGTGAAGTGGATGTGCCGGTCGAATTCGTCGGTTTTGCTATCCCGGACGAGTTTGTGGTGGGTTACGGTATTGATTACGCGCAGCGTTATCGCCATTTGCCGTATGTCGGCAAAGTGGTGATGCTGGACGAGTAAAAAAAACGGGGCCAATAATGGCCCCGATTGTTATTTGTGGTTGCTGTGCTTCTGACTCAGGTTTGACACGCCCTGACGATAGCGCTGTTCCAGCGACTCGCGGTTAGTGGCGGTGACGTCCAGATCGCGCAGCAGACCATCGTGAATGCCGTAGGCCCAGCCGTGAATGGTCACTTTCTGGCCACGTTTCCACGCGGATTGCATGATGGTTGAATGGCCCAGGTTGTAGACCTGTTCCATCACGTTCAGTTCGCACAGCGTGTCGAGACGACGCTCCGGCGGCATTTCGCCCAGCAGCGAGCTATGTTTAAACCAGATATCGCGAATGTGCAGCAGCCAGTTGTTGATTAGGCCCAGTTCCGGGTTTTCAACCGCCGCTTGCACGCCGCCGCAACCGTAGTGACCGCAGATGATAATGTGCTCAACTTCCAGCACATCCACCGCGTACTGCACTACGGAGAGGCAGTTCAGATCGGTATGGATAACCAGGTTTGCAACATTACGGTGTACAAACAGTTCACCCGGTTCGAGCCCGGTAAGACGTTCTGCGGGTACGCGTGAGTCGGAGCATCCAATCCAGAGAAAGCGCGGCTTCTGTGCTTGCGCCAGTGTTTCGAAAAATCCAGGATCTTCTTCCACCAGCATTTTTGACCATAGTGCATTGTTGCTGATGAGTGTATCTATGTCTTTCATGGAGGTTAACGACCTGTAACCAGATAAGTGCGTTGCGCTAATATAGGTGAACTCTCCGTCTTTTTAAACCACACATCGAGTGTGAGAAAACAGGTAAGTGATAATTCATGACCATTGCACTGGAGCTTGAGCAGCTTAAAAAAACCTATCCGGGCGGCGTTCAGGCGCTGCGCGGCATTGATTTACAAGTAGAAGCGGGCGATTTCTATGCGCTTCTCGGACCAAATGGTGCCGGCAAATCCACCACCATTGGCATTATCAGCTCGCTGGTAAATAAATCTTCCGGGCGCGTTAGCGTCTTTGGTTACGACCTCGAAAAAGACGTGGTGAACGCGAAGCGCCAACTGGGGCTGGTGCCGCAGGAGTTCAACTTTAACCCGTTTGAAACCGTGCAACAGATAGTGGTTAACCAGGCAGGTTACTACGGCGTCGATCGTAAAGAAGCCCTCGTACGTAGCGAAAAGTACCTGACTCAGCTTGATCTGTGGGAAAAACGCAACGAACGTGCGCGGATGCTTTCCGGTGGTATGAAGCGCCGTCTGATGATTGCCCGCGCGCTGATGCACGAGCCAAAACTGCTGATCCTCGACGAGCCAACCGCGGGTGTCGATATCGAACTGCGCCGCTCAATGTGGGGCTTTTTGAAAGATCTCAATGACAAAGGCACCACCATCATTCTGACGACGCACTACCTGGAAGAAGCCGAGATGCTGTGTCGCAACATCGGCATCATTCAGCGTGGCGATCTGATTGAAAACACCTCGATGAAAGCGCTGCTGTCGAAGCTGAAATCGGAAACTTTTATTCTCGATTTAGCGCCGAAAAGCCCGCTGCCGAAGCTGGAAGGGTATCAATACCGGCTGGTGGATACGTCCACGCTTGAGGTGGAAGTGCTGCGTGAGCAGGGCGTGAACAGCGTGTTCAGCCAGCTTAGCGCGCAGGGTGTACAGGTATTGAGTATGCGTAACAAAGCCAACCGTCTCGAAGAGCTGTTTGTCACGCTGGTTCATGACAGAAAAGGAGAAAGCGCATGATGCAGCTGTTCTGGGTGGCGCTGAAGAGTATCTGGTACAAAGAGATCCAGCGTTTTATGCGCATTTGGGTGCAAACACTGGTGCCGCCGGTGATCACCATGACGCTCTACTTTATTATTTTCGGCAACCTGATCGGTTCGCGTATCGGTGAAATGCACGGCTTTACCTACATGCAGTTTATCGTGCCGGGCTTGATCATGATGGCGGTGATCACCAACGCGTATGCCAACGTGGCGTCGTCATTCTTTAGCGCCAAGTTCCAGCGCAATATTGAGGAGCTGCTGGTGGCACCGGTGCCGACGCATGTCATTATCGCCGGATATGTTGGCGGCGGTGTGGCGCGCGGGCTGTGTGTGGGCATCCTGGTCACGGCGGTTTCGCTGTTTTTCGTGCCGTTTCAGGTACATTCATGGCTGTTTGTTGGCCTGACGCTGCTGCTGACGGCGGTGCTGTTTTCACTGGCCGGGCTGTTGAATGCGGTATTTGCCAAAACCTTTGATGACATCAGCCTGATCCCGACCTTTGTGTTGACGCCGCTGACTTATCTGGGCGGGGTGTTTTACTCCCTGACGCTGCTGCCGCCGTTCTGGCAGGCGCTGTCGCACCTCAACCCGATCGTGTACATGATTAGCGGCTTCCGCTTTGGTTTCCTCGGCATTTCCGATGTGCCGCTGTTTACCACCGTGGGGGTTTTAGTGGTGTTTATCATCGTCTTTTACCTGCTGTGCTGGTATCTGATCAACCGCGGACGCGGGCTGCGTAGCTGATCCCGTTTGCAACGGCTCTCTTCACTGGAAGAGAGCCAATCCTCAGGATTAGGCTGTTTTTTAGCCTGCTCATTGCCGTTGGTTTCTCCCGTTCTGTTGCTACAATAGGTGCAGTTTTTCTATTCGGTCCGTCTCATGTCTCGTTTGATTACCCTTTTACTGTTGCTGGTTGCCTTGAACGCATCTGCCAGTATTGTCAGTGAACAACGCATTCCCGCGCGCTATATGCAAACCACCGAAGATGCCAATATCTGGGCGCAGGTGGGGGATAGAGTCGTTACCGTCGGCAATATTCGCGCCGGTCAGATCCTGGCGGTGGTGCCGGGGGCGGAAGATTATTACGCGTTTCGCTTTGGTTTCGGCAGCGGGTTTATCGACAGAGGCCATCTTGGCACGGTGTCAGGTAATGAGCGGGTAGAAGATACGCTGGGCGATCTGAATAAGCCGCTCAGTAATCAAAACCTGATCACCTGGCAGGATACGCCGCTCTATACGTCGCCGGATATCACCAGTAAACAGGTTGGCACGCTGGCGGAAAACCTGCGTTACCCGATAATCGATAAGCTGAAAGACCGCCTGAACCAGACCTGGTTTCAGATCCGCATCGGCAACCGGCTGGCGTGGATCAGCAGCCTGGATGCGCAAGAAGATAGCGGCATTCCGGTGCTGACTTATCATCACATCTTGCGCGATGAAGAAAATACCCGCTTTCGCCACACCTCGACCACCACCTCGGTGCGTGCTTTTACCAACCAGATGACCTGGCTGCGCGATCAGGGTTACACCACGTTGTCGATGTACCAGCTGGAAGGTTATGTGCGTAACCGCATGAATTTGCCCGCGCGTTCGGTGGTGATCACCTTTGATGATGGGCTGAAATCGGTCAGCCGTTACGCTTATCCGATCCTGCGAGAGTACGGTTTTAAAGCGACAGCGTTTATCATTTCGTCACGTATTAAGCTCAAGCCGCAGCCGTGGGATCCGAAATTCCTGCAGTTTATGAGCGTGTCGGAGCTGAATCAGATTCAGGATGTGTTCGATGTGCAGTCACATACCCATTTCCTGCACCGGGTTGATGATGCCATGCACCCGATTTTGCTCAGCCGCAACTATCACAATATTCTGTTCGATTTTAAACGCTCGCGCCGCGCGCTGGCGCAGTTCAACCCGCATGTGCTTTACCTTGCCTATCCCTTTGGCGCGTATGACGACAAAGCGGTGAAAGCGGCGAATGACGCCGGTTTTCATCTGGCGGTGACCACGGTGCGTGGCAAGGTGAAACCGGGAGATAACCCGTTTTTACTGAAAAGGCTGTACGTACTGAGAACGGATTCGCTGGAGACAATGTCGCGGCTGATCAGTAATCAGCCGCAGGGGTAGGACATCAGGCAACCTGAACCGGCACGGCTTTCGCGGTGCGTTTCATCTCATTGTCGCCATCAAAATAGGCCACTTTCGGCTGCCAGCTACGGGCAACTTCATCCGGCACGGTGACGTAGCTGGCGATAATCAGGATATCGCCGACATCCGCGCAGTGCGCTGCCGCGCCGTTAACCGAGATAATGCGTGAGCCGCGCTCGCCGGCAATCGCGTAGGTAGAAAAGCGTTTGCCGTTGGTCACGTTATAAATATCGATGGCTTCGTATTCCAGAATACCGGCCGCCTCAAGGAAATCCTGGTCAATCGCGCAGGAACCTTCGTAGTGCAGGTCGGCCTGCGTCACTTTGACGCGGTGGAGCTTGCCTTGCAGCATCGTGCGAATCATAAGTTAAACCTTCATTACTGATAATTAACCTGAAAATGGAGGGCGGCTCCCTGCGAATCCCTCGTGTGCTCGCGCCACGTCCTGGCGGGCGTAAGGGCAAGCCAGGAGTGGAGTATTGCCCGATTTTTTCGCCCTGTCTAGCGGGCTAACTCAACGACTTTGTTGTCGATAAGCCGCGCCTGACCAAGCCATGCCGCCATCAAAATCACCGCGCGTTTACTGTCCTCAGACAGCGCCAGCAGCGTATCTGCATCGCGGATCTGAATATCATCGGCGCGCAGACCCGCGTCGTTGATCTCCTGCCCGGCAATGGCAATCAGTTCTTCTTCATTGCGCTCGCCTGCCAGCAGTTTATCGGCAATCGAATTCATCACTTTGCTGAGCGCCGGGGCAATTTTGCGCTGTTCGGCAGTGAGATAGCCATTACGCGAACTCAGCGCGAGGCCATCTTTTGCGCGCACGGTCGGCACGCCGACAATCTCAATGTCGTAGCCCATGTCGGCCACCATTTTGCGGATCAACTGCAACTGCTGGTAATCCTTCTCGCCAAAACAGGCGATATCCGGTTGTACCAGGTTGAACAGCTTACTGACGATAGTCGACACGCCACGGAAATGGCCAGGACGGCTTGCGCCTTCCAGCATGGTGGAGATACCCGGCACATCAACATACGTTTGAGTGTCGGTGCCCTGCGGGTAGATATCTGCTGGTGCGGGGGCGAAAACAAGATCGACTTTGCGCTTGTTCAGCTTCTCGCAATCTTCCTGCAGGGTGCGTGGGTAGCGCACTAAATCATCCGGGCGGTCGAACTGCATTGGGTTAACGAAAATACTCACAACCACCACATCGGCGCGGGCTTTCGCTTCGTCGACCAGCTTCATATGGCCATCGTGCAGGTTGCCCATCGTTGGCACCAGCGCAATACGCTTACCTTCCTGATGCAGCCTGCGGATGTGCTGGCGCAGCAGCGGGAGGGTTTCAATAATCAACACAGTAAGGCTCCTTAATGGAAACTATGTTCTTCACCCGGATAGGCTCCGGATTCGACGTCGGCAACATACTGCCTGACCGCTGCGCGCATGTCGCCTGCTTCATTGAGGAAATTTTTCGCGAATTTCGGGATATGCCCGCCGGTAATGCCGAACGCGTCATGCATCACCAGAATCTGGCCGTCGGTGACATTGCCTGCGCCAATACCAATTACCGGAATGGTTAACGCCGACGTGATGCGCTGCGCCAGCTCGACCGGAATACACTCCAGCACTAGCAGTTGCGCGCCAGCGGCTTCCAGCGCCAGCGCATCGTCAAGCAGCCCTTGTGCCGCGTCGCCGCGCCCCTGAACTTTATAACCGCCGAAAATATTAACAGACTGCGGCGTCAAACCCAGGTGGCCGCACACCGGCACGGCGCGCTCGGTCAGCATTTTCACCGTCGGCGCCAGCCAGCGACCGCCTTCGATTTTCACCATATTGGCACCTGCGCGCATGACCTCGGCGGAGTTGTCAAACGCCTGCTCCGGCGTGGCGTAGGCCATAAACGGCAGATCGGCGAGCAGCAGGCAGGCCGGTGCGCCACGGCGAACAGCCTGGGTGTGATAAGCGATATCGGCAACCGTTACCGGCAGAGTGGAGTCGTGACCTTGTACCGTCATCCCTAACGAATCACCAACCAGCATCACGTTAATCCCTTCTTCGGCAAACAGTTTCGCGAAGCTGTAGTCGTATGCGGTGATAGTGGCGAAGCGTCTCTTTTCCTGCTTGCACTTGTGCAGCCAGGAGATCGTGGTGGGTTTCATAGCGTTTCCTGATAGTCGAAAGCGATTCTGGCGCATTCTAGCAGCAACCATCAGGTGGGCAATGATTTTAGGCAAGCGGTGAGCGCGGGGCGTGACGAAAGCGGGAAATTACCAGGCGTCGGGTTTCGGCGCGTTCAGGTTCGCAAGAATTTCCTGCAACGATGTGCCGTCCGGGAAGTGCAGATCGGGCGCAATTTCAAACAGTGGCCACAACATAAAGCCACGGTTTTTCATGTCGTAGTGCGGCACCGTCAGGCGTTCGGTATTCAGGGTAAGATTGCCGAACAGCATGATATCGAGATCGAGCGTGCGCGGTCCCCAGCGTTCTGCTTTACGTACGCGGCCTTGCTGGAGTTCAATGCGTTGCGTGTGATCGAGCAGCGTTTCTGGCGTAAGGTCGGTTTCCAGCGCCACGGCGGCGTTGAGATAGTCCGGTTGATCCGGCGGGCCAAGCGGGGGAGTGCGATATAACGAAGAGACCGCCACGATGCGGCTTTGTGGGATCTCTCCGAGGGCGGTCATCGCGGCGTTAACCTGGTCGAGCGGTGACGCCAGGTTGCTACCGAGCGCGATATACGCGAGGGTCATGCGCTACCTTCGCGGCGCGGCGTGCGTTTGCGCGGGCGGCGGTGGCGACGGCGTTCTGCCGGTTCATCGCCTAAATCATTGAGCATATCTTTCTGGGCTGGCGGTGCGGAAACCTGGAATTCACCCCACCATTTCGCCAGACGTTGCAGCTCGCCGTTATTTTCGGCTTCGGCGCGCAGCGCCAGTAAATCATAGGCCGCGCGGAATTTCGGGTGTTCCATCAGTTTCCATGAGCGCTTGCCCTGGCGACGGGACATCCGCAATTGCAACTGCCAGATATCACGGATCAGCGTGGTGATGCGTTTTGGGATCGCCAGTGAACGGCACGCTTCATCCAGCACGTCGTTCATCGCCAGCGCGAAAGCGTCATAATAGGCCAGACCGCCTTCCTGGGTAATGCGCTGGGCGTTTTCCAGCAGCGGATACCAGAACATCGCAGCAAACAAAAACGCCGGATTGACGCGCATGTCGTTGCGAATGCGGTTGTCGGTATTCTTCAGCACCTGGTCAATAATCCGCTCCATCGGGCTGTCGCCTTTTTCGGTGAAGTAGCGGGTGATGCTGGGGAACAGCGGCTGGAACAGACCATATTCACGCAGTAAACGGTAGGTTTCGTAACCGTAACCGGCCTGCAGCAGTTTCAGCGATTCCTCAAACAGGCGCGCAGGAGGAACATCGTTAATCAGCGTTGCCAGGCGCGGGATCGGCTCGGCGGTCTCTTCGCTGATACGCATATTGAGCTTGGCGGCAAAGCGCACCGCGCGCAGCATGCGCACCGGATCTTCGCGATAGCGGGTTTCCGGGTTACCAATCAGGCGAATCACACCCTCTTCCAGGTCACGCATACCGCCGACGTAATCACGCACGGTGAAATCAGCAACGCTGTAATAAAGGCTGTTGATGGTGAAGTCGCGGCGCTGGGCATCTTCTTCGATGGAACCGAAAATGTTGTCACGCAGCAGCATGCCATTCTGCCCGCGCTGGGAGATGGTGCGATCGGTTTGTTGTTCGTCGTGATGACCACGGAAGGTGGCGACTTCGATAATTTCCGGCCCGAACATCACATGTGCAAGGCGGAAACGGCGGCCGACCAGGCGGCAGTTGCGGAACAGTTTACGCACCTGGTCCGGCGTTGCGCTGGTGGTCACGTCAAAATCTTTTGGTTTTTTGCCCAGCAATAAATCGCGCACGCCGCCGCCTACCAGGTAAGCGTCGTAGCCCGCTTTATTCAGACGATAGAGCACCTTGAGCGCATTTTCACTGATATCTTTGCGGGAAATAGCGTGCTGCTCACGCGGAATAACCGTCATCTGCGGTTGGGCCATAGCCTCAACGACCATGCTCTCTTCGCGGCTTAGCACCTTGCGGCAAAAATTAGCGACTCGGGTAAAAATAGTACACCTCGGTAGTGTCAAACGTCAGGACAAAAAAATAGCGGCTAATCATAGCTCAGCGCGAGCCGTTTGAGAATGCTGTATTCGCATCCACGGCATCTGGCACACGGCAAAGCGTCCAGTTTTCCACCGCTTTTTGCAGCAGCGCGTCGATGCGCAGATCCTGCCACTCATTTGTTACATCCTGGTTCAAAAATTGTAAAGCCCTGATTATTACCGGGCGCGGATCGCCTTCAGGCAACGCGGGGGCGTGGTTTTGCTTGGAAAGCTTATTTCCCTGCTCGTTGAGCGCCAGCGGCAAATGAACATACGTCGGCACCGGCCAGCCAAACTGGTTATAAAGGGAGATTTGCCGCACCGTGGGTTCTATCAGATCCGCGCCGCGCACAATTTCTGTGACGCCCTGAAAATGGTCATCGACCACCACCGCGAGATTGTAGGCAAACAGCCCGTCGCGGCGGTGAATAATAAAATCTTCCCGCGCCAGTTTTTCGTCGGCGGTGATGCGCCCGCGTAATTTATCGTCGAAGTGCAGCACCGGATGCTGCTGTACCAGCCGTACGGCGGCGTTTTGCGGGCCATTTTGTAATGTCCGGCAATGCCCGTCGTAGGTGCCACCGATGCTGTGGATGCGGGCGCGCGTGCAGGTACAAAAATAGCTCAGGCCTTTGCGTTGTAAGGTGGCGAGCGCCTCGCGGTAGGCGTCATGGCGACGGGATTGCCATAGCACATCGCCGTCCCAGTGCAGACCATAATGCTCAAGCTGGCGAAGAATGGTGTTTGCCGCGCCGGGAACTTCTCTGGGGGGATCGATATCTTCGATGCGAACAAGCCAGGTGCCTTGGCTGGCGCGGGCTTGCAGATAGCTGCCGAGAGCAGCAATTAACGAACCAAAATGCAGTTCACCGGATGGGGATGGCGCAAAGCGCCCAATATAGTGTGATTCAGGCATGTCGCTGGCAAAAATATAGGCGGGAATCGATCCCGCCGTATAGGGCGCACCACGCCTTAGCGGTGCGCCGTTGAAGACGTCAGGGGATTAACCCGCCATCTGTTTTTCGCGGATTTCCGCCAGGGTTTTGCAGTCGATGCACAGGTCGGCAGTCGGACGTGCTTCCAGACGACGGATACCAATTTCAACGCCACAGGATTCGCAGAAGCCGAAATCTTCGTCTTCCACTTTTTTCAGCGTCTTCTCGATCTTTTTAATCAACTTGCGCTCGCGATCACGGTTACGCAGTTCGAGGCTGAACTCTTCTTCCTGCGCGGCACGGTCGACCGGATCGGGGAAGTTAGCTGCTTCGTCCTGCATGTGCGTGACGGTGCGATCGACTTCATCCCTAAGTTGATTACGCCATGCTTCAAGAATACGCTTGAAGTGCGCCAGCTGGGCTTCGTTCATATACTCTTCGCCCGGTTTCTCTTGATACGGCTCCACCCCAGCGATGGCGAGAATACTCAGGGACGATGTTTTACGGTTTTGCCCTTCTTGCATGTTGCTTCTCCTTAACACGCACTATCGATCCCCGTGTGGGGGAAAAATCAGGCCGCTATAAATAGCAGATGCTTTTACGGATGGCAAATATCTAAACGTAACACTTGACAACCCTGTGAAGAAAAGCGTATTTGCGCACGCGACCAAATCACTTACTCGTCAAAAGCTTGCCTTTATACCGTAAAAGGTAGTGGCAACTTAAGAGTGATATTATCGGCAGAAAGTTCCGCTTTATAAGCGATAACTTCTACCCCCCGGTGTTGTGCCTCATTCAATAATCGTGCGTATTCCTCGTCAATATGGCGTGCCGGAGAAAAATGTTCAACGGCGGAGTGCAGAACGGCAAACAGAATTACCGCGCGATCGCCGTTGGCCGCGACGCTCATTAATTCCCGTAAATGCTTCTGCCCACGCAGGGTGACGGCATCCGGGAAGTAGCCTGACTGCTGCTCGGCGAGCGTGACCGATTTCACTTCAATATAGCAGTTGCGCCGGTCATCCGCCTGTAACAGAAAATCAATTCTGCTACCTTCCGCACCATATTTTACTTCGCTTTTCAGCGCGCTATATCCGCTGAGTTCAGGCACCTGGTCAGCAAGTATTGCTTCTTTTGTCAGCATATTTGCCCGCTGAGTATTGACGCAAATAAATGCCCCCTGTTGGGTTTGGGATAATTCCCACGTATGGGCATATTTACGCTTAGGATTATTCGACGTGGAATACCAGACCGTGTCGCCTGGCGTCGCGCAACCGGTCATCGCACCGGTATTCGGGCAATGCAGCGTGAGGGTTTCCCCTTCAGGCGTGATCACATCCGCAAGAAAGCGTTTATAACGCTGAATCAGCGTGGCGGATTTAAGCGGCGGGGAAAAATCCATGGAAAATCCTTATTTTTTAAGCGTCCAGCGATGCAACGGCGTGTAGCGGGTTCGACCCTGGATAAATTGTGATTCATACAATGCAAACGCCGTCACCGGAAACGACCAGCGAAAACCCGGCGGTGGGATCGTGACAGCGTGGCTGGCGTCGCGCAGTAGCGTAATGTGCGGGTGAAACGGCTGCGGGCTTTGGTAACATCCGCTGCGGGACGCCTGGGCGCGGAGCATATCCGCCAGTTGCAGCAACCCTCGCGGCGGCTGGCGTGAACCGAGCCAGACGACACGCGAACGCAGCCATTGCCCGGCATCATCCAGCGTGAGCGTGAAACCGGGCTGGCGTATCCGGCCGGCCAGCGCTTCCAGTGCGCGCTGTTTTTCCGCGCTGATTTCGCCGAGAAACGCCAGCGTCAGATGCAGATTCGCCGCTGCAATCGGCCGCCCCGCATCCGGCGGGAACTGTTGCGCACGCCATTGCACCACCTGCGTCTGAATATCCGCAGGGAGTTCAAGGGCGAAAAACAGCCTTTTTGGTTCAGACATGGCGGGCTCGAGGTCAAAGGTTTACGGCGATGTTATACTGCTGGCCGGCTTATGTTAACCCTCCGGAGCTTTTGTGTCCTCACTGCCAGTCGCCGCCGTTCTGCCCGACATTCTTTCTGCCCTGCGCACCGCGCCACAGGTGCTGTTAAGCGCACCCACCGGCGCAGGGAAATCGACCTGGTTGCCGTTGCAGCTGCTGCAACAAGGCGACATTACTGGCCGTATTTTGCTGCTTGAGCCGCGTCGGCTGGCGGCGCGCAATGTGGCACAGCGGCTGGCGGAGCTGCTGGATGAAAAGCCAGGCGAAACCGTGGGTTACCGGATGCGTGCGGAAACCTGCGTGGGGCCAAATACCCGGCTCGAAGTCGTGACGGAAGGCATTTTAACGCGGCTGGTGCAGCAAGATCCGGAACTCAGCGGTGTGGGACTGGTGATCCTCGATGAGTTTCACGAGCGCAGCCTGCAAGCGGATCTTGCCCTGGCATTGCTGTTAGACGTGCAGCAAGGGCTGCGCGATGACCTCAAACTGCTGGTGATGTCGGCAACGCTCGATAATGCCCGTTTGCAGGCGTTGTTGCCTGAGGCCCCGACCATTGTGTCTGAAGGGCGGGCGTACCCCGTTGAGCAGCGTTATCAACCGTTGCCTTCTCATCTTCGTTTTGATGAAGCCGTCGCCCAGGCGACCGCTGAATTACTGCGTAATGAACCCGGTTCGCTGCTGCTGTTTTTACCGGGCGTCGGGGAAATCCAGCGTGTGCAGGAGCAACTGGCTTCCCGCGTCGGCAGCGATGTTCTCCTCTGCCCGCTCTATGGTGCGCTGCCGCTCAATGAGCAGCGCAAAGCCATTTTGCCCGCGCCCGTCGGGCAGCGAAAAGTAGTGCTAGCGACTAATATCGCCGAAACCAGTTTGACCATTGAAGGCATTCGCCTGGTGGTGGATAGCGCCCAGGAGCGCGTCGCGCGGTTTGATGCCCGCAGCGGTTTAACACGGCTGGTGACGCAGCGCATTAGTGTTGCTTCGATGACGCAGCGTGCCGGACGTGCCGGTCGTCTTGAACCTGGCATTTGTGTGCATTTACTGAGTAAAGAGCAGGCGGAACGCGCGGCGGCGCAGAGCAGCCCTGAAATAGTGAGTAGTGATTTATCCGGACTGTTAATGGAATTAATCCAGTGGGGATGCCAGGAGCCTGCCCAGCTCAAATGGCTGGATCTGCCGCCAGCGGTGAATCTCGCGGCGGCGCGCAAGCTGCTCAGCCAGTTGCAGGCGCTTGAGGACGGGCGACTGACGCCGTTTGGGCAGCGCATGGCGGCGCTCGGTAACGAGCCGCGCCTGGCTGCGATGCTGGCGGCGGCAAATGGTCGCGATGAAATTGCCACGGCGGCGAAGCTGGCGGCGATTCTGGAAGAGCCACCACGCGGCGCAAACAGTGACTTGAGCGCGGCGTTTTCACGCAACCAGCCGAACTGGCAGCAGCGCGCGCGCCAGCTGGCCCGCCGCCTGAAAAGCAGCGATGGCGAGCCGGACAACACCGTACTTGCGCCGTTGCTGGCAAGCGCCTTTGCCGATCGCATTGCCCGCCGGCGCGGACAGGAAGGTCGCTATCAACTGGCGAACGGCATGGGCGCAACGCTGGACGTCGATGATGCGCTCAATCGTCACGAATGGCTGATAGCACCTCTGCTGTTGCAGGGTAGCGCATCACCGGATGCGCGGATTTTGCTGGCGCTGCCGCTGGATATCGACGCGCTTGTCACCCGCTGCCCACATTTATTGCAGCAGTCCGACACGGTTGAGTGGGACGAGGCGCAGGGCACGTTAAAAGCCTTTCGCCGCAGCCAGATAGGCCAATTGACATTAAAAGTACAACCGCTGGCGAAACCCTCCGAAGAGGAGTTGCATCGGGCAATGCTGAACGGTATCCGTGATAAAGGCTTGCGCGTGCTGAACTGGACGCCGGACGCCGAGCAACTGCGTTTGCGTCTGCATTGTGCGGCGAAGTGGCTGCCGGAAGTGGACTGGCCAGCGGTCGATGAGGCTTCGTTGCTGGAGAACCTTGAGCAGTGGTTATTGCCGCAAATGAGCGGTATTCGTTCGCTGCGTGAGCTGAAAGCGCTCGATTTAAGCCAGGCGTTACAAAATGCGATGCCGTGGTCATTACGTCAACGTCTGGATAGTGAGCTGCCTGCGCATTACACTGTGCCGACGGGAAGCCGGATAGCGATTCGTTATCACGAAGATAACCCGCCGGCGTTGGCGGTGCGCATGCAAGAGATGTTTGGCGAAGCGACAACGCCTGTCATCGCGCAAGGGCGTGTGGCGCTGGTGCTGGAACTGCTTTCCCCTGCGCAACGTCCGCTGCAAATCACCCGTGATTTAAGCGCGTTTTGGGCAGGCGCGTATCGCGAAGTGCAAAAAGAGATGAAAGGGCGCTACCCGAAGCATGTCTGGCCGGACGATCCGGCCAATACGGCACCGACGCGGCGCACTAAAAAGTATTCGTAACAGGGATGGGCTTTTCGCCATCGAACCGTGCGATAAATTGAGAGATTTCTTCTTCTGCCCCGGTGCGGAAGAGTTGAGAATCAGGCCCTTGCGCCTGAAAGTTGCGGAGAGTAAAGCATGGCGGGGAATGACCGCGAGCCAATTGGACGCAAGGGTAAACCTGCGCGTCCGGCGAAAGAGAAAATCAGCCGTCGTCGACTTCGGGAAGAGGAGTACGACGAGTATGAAGATGACGATGAAGACGAGGAACCGATGCCGAAAAAAGGAAGAGGCAAAGGCAAGAAGCCACGCGGCAAACGCGGCTGGTTCTGGCTGCTGTTAAAAATTGCCATCGTTCTGGCCGTGTTGTGCGCCATTTATGGCGTGTATCTGGATCAAAAAATCCGTGCCCGTATCGACGGAAAAGTCTGGCAACTGCCTGCCGCGGTATATGGCCGTATGGTCAACCTCGAACCGGATATGGCAATCAGTAAAAACGAGATGGTGAAACTGCTGGAAGCTACTCAGTACCGCCAGGTGACGAAGATGACCCGTCCCGGCGAGTTTACCGTGCAGGCGAAAAGCATTGAGATGATCCGCCGTCCGTTTGATTTCCCGGACAGTAAAGAAGGGCAGGTGCGTGCGCGTCTGACTTTTGACGGCTCTCGTCTGGAAACCATCGAGAATATGGACAGCAACCGCCAGTTCGGTTTCTTCCGCCTCGATCCACGCCTGATCACCATGCTCTCTTCGCCTAATGGCGAGCAGCGCCTGTTTGTGCCGCGTAACGGTTTCCCGGATCTGCTGGTGGATACGCTGCTGGCGACCGAAGACCGCCACTTTTACGAGCACGACGGCATCAGCTTTTACTCCATTGGCCGTGCGGTGCTGGCGAACCTGACCGCCGGACGCACCGTGCAGGGGGCGAGTACGCTGACGCAGCAGCTGGTGAAAAACCTGTTCCTCAGCAGCGAGCGCTCCTACTGGCGTAAAGCCAACGAAGCCTATATGGCGCTGATTATGGATGCCCGCTACAGCAAAGATCGTATTCTTGAGCTGTATATGAACGAGGTGTACCTCGGTCAGAGCGGCGACAACGAGATCCGCGGTTTCCCGCTGGCGAGCCTCTACTATTTTGGCCGCCCGGTGGAAGAGTTGAGCCTTGATCAGCAGGCATTGCTGGTGGGGATGGTTAAAGGTGCGTCAATCTATAACCCATGGCGTAACCCGAAACTGGCGCTGGAGCGTCGTAACCTGGTGCTGCGCTTGCTGCAACAGCAGAACGTTATCGACCAGGAGCTGTATGACATGCTGAGCGCGCGTCCGCTCGGCGTGCAGCCGCGCGGCGGGGTGATTTCACCGCAGCCAGCGTTTATGCAGATGGTGCGTCAGGAGTTGCAAGCGAAGCTCGGTGATAAAGTGAAAGATCTCTCCGGCGTGAAGATCTTCACTACTTTTGATTCCGTGGCGCAGGACGCCGCCGAAAAAGCCGCCGTGGAAGGTATTCCGCTGCTGATCAAGCAGCGCAAGCTGACCGATCTTGAAACGGCAATGGTGGTGGTCGACCGCTACACCGGTGAAGTGCGCGCGATGGTCGGCGGTGCGACGCCGCAATTCGCGGGTTATAACCGTGCGATGCAGGCGCGCCGCTCCATTGGTTCGCTGGCGAAACCGGCAACCTACCTGACGGCGCTAAGCCAGCCGAACATCTATCGCCTGAATACCTGGATTGCCGATGCGCCGATTTCACTGCGCTTGTCTAACGGCCAGGTGTGGGCACCGCAGAACGATGACCGTCGTTTTAGCGGCCAGGTGATGCTGGTCGATGCGCTGACCCGGTCGATGAACGTACCGACAGTGAACCTCGGGATGGCGGTAGGGTTGCCTGCGGTGACGGACACCTGGCAGAAACTCGGCGCGCCGAAAGATCAACTGACCGGCATGCCGTCTATGCTGCTTGGTGCGCTGAACCTGACGCCAATTGAAGTGGCGCAGGCTTTCCAGACCATCGCCAGCGGCGGTAACCGCGCACCACTTTCCGCGCTGCGTTCGGTGATTGCTGAAGATGGCACGGTGCTGTATCAGAGCTTCCCGCAGGCCGAACGTGCCGTACCGGCGCAGGCGGCGTACATGACGCTGTGGACGATGCAGCAGGTTGTCCAGCGCGGCACTGGTCGTCAGCTTGGCGCGAAGTATCCGGGCCTGCATCTGGCGGGTAAAACCGGTACGACCAACAACAACGTCGATACCTGGTTTGCGGGTATCGACGGGCGCGAAGTGACCATTACCTGGGTTGGTCGCGATAATAACCAGCCGACGAAGCTGTATGGTGCCAGCGGCGCGATGGCGATTTACCAGCGTTATCTGGAAAACCAGTCGCCGATCCCGCTGGATCTGACGCCGCCGGAAGACATCACCAATATGGGTGTTGATGACATGGGGAATTTCGTTTGCGGCGGTGGCGGTGTGCGCCAGCTTCCGGTCTGGACGACCAGCCCGGAAACGCTGTGCCAGCAAAACCAGGTGCAGCCGCAAACCGGCAACCCGTTTGATCAGTCCCAGCAGCCGCAGCAACCCGCGCAGCAGCAGCCTCAACAGCCACCGCAGCAGGAGCAGAAAAGCGATGGTGTCGCAGGCTGGATCAAAGAGATGTTCGGCGGTAACTAACTTTCTGCCGTGACGAAACCTGAAACCTCCGATGGCAACATCGGGGGTTTTTTAACGCCCTAAACATGCAAATAACGTTGTATTAAACCCCTGTTAACCACCTGCTTTTCGTCTGGTTATTTCTTCATCCTTCGGGCCGTTTCAGGCGGCTTACTGCTTGCTATGCGCACAGCGCTTCGCATATTATGCTGCGGTCATAATAATAATTCTCGTTTACGTTATCGTTCACTCATTTGAATCAGAGATAAACTAATGGCGCGTCCTAACACTGCTCAGCCAGTCAACACTACGCTGCGTAAAATCGCGGTTGTAGTAGCCACAGCGGTTAGCGGCATGTCTGTTTACGCACAGGCTGCAACAACCCAAAAAGAAGAAACCATCACCGTTACCACCAGCGCCGCTCCGCAGGAAAGCGCATGGGGACCGGCTGCGACTATTGCCGCGAAACACACGGCGACGGCGACGAAAACCGATATGCCGCTGGAGAAAACGCCGCAATCCATCTCGGTGGTGACCAGCGAGGAGATCGCGCTGCATCAGCCGAAATCCGTGAAAGAAGCCCTCAGTTATACGCCGGGTGTCGCTGTCGGTACGCGTGGCGCCTCCAATACCTATGACTACCTGATTATTCGTGGTTTTGCCGCCGACGGGCAGAGCCAGAACAACTACCTCGACGGTTTGAAGATGCAGGGCAACTTCTATAACGACGCGGTAATTGATCCTTACATGGTTGAGCGTGCGGAAATTCTGCGCGGCCCCACTTCCGTGCTGTACGGAAAAAGCAGCCCGGGCGGTCTGTTGAATATGGTCAGCAAGCGCCCGACCACCACGCCGCTGTATGAAGTACAGTTTAAAGCCGGCACCAATAACTTGTTCCAGACCGGCTTTGATTTTAGCGACGCGCTGGATGATGACGGTGTTTTCTCCTACCGCTTAACCGGGCTGGCGCGTTCTGCTAACGCGCAGCAGGAAGGGGCAAAAGAACAGCGCTACACCATTGCGCCATCGTTTAGCTGGCGTCCTGATGACAAGACCAACTTCACTTTCTTGTCCTATTTCCAGAACGAGCCGGATACCGGTTATTACGGTTGGTTGCCGAAAGAGGGAACCGTTGAGCCGCTGCCAAACGGCAAGCGTTTATCGACCGATTTCAACGAAGGTGCGAAGAACAACACCTATTCGCGTAATGAGAAAATGGTGGGTTACAGCTTCGAACACGCGTTCGACGACACCTTTACCGTGCGCCAGAATCTGCGTTACGCGCAAAATAAAACCTCGCAAAACAGCGTGTACGGTTATGGCATGTGCTCGGATCCGCTCTATTCCGGCAATCCATCAACCAGCCCGTGTGCAGGTATCGCCCAGTCTGAATGGGGACACTACCTGACGCGCCAGTACGTGATTGATAGCGAGAAATTGCAGAACTTCTCTGTTGATACGCAACTGCAAAGCACCTTTTCCACCGGTGATATCGATCATATCCTGCTGACCGGTGTCGACTACATGCGTATGCGCAATGACATCAATTCATGGTTTGGTTATGCCGGTTCTGTTGCGCCGTCGGATATTTACAATCTGGATCGCAGCGATTTCGACTTCGACGCGCATTCCACGCCTTCCGGTGCGTATCAGATCCTGAACCGCCAGCAGCAAACGGGGCTTTATGCTCAGGATCAGGCGCAGTGGGATAAAGTGCTGGTGACGCTGGGCGGACGTTACGATTGGGCTAAACAGAGCGCGTACAACCGCACCTCCGACACCACAACGAAACGCGACGATAACCAGTTCACCTGGCGCGGTGGCGTTAACTACCTGTTCGACAACGGCGTAACGCCGTATTTCAGTTACAGCGAATCGTTCGAACCGGCGTCCACTTCAGGGGCGAGCGGTGCGATCTTCGCGCCGTCGAAAGGCAAGCAATACGAAGCCGGTGTGAAATACAGCCCGAAAGATCGTCCGGTTGTGTTGACCGGCGCGGTCTATCAGCTTACCAAGAGCAACAACCTGATGGCCGATCCAGCAGGTTCTTTCTGGTCGGTTGAAGGCGGTGAAATTCGCGCGCGCGGCGTTGAAATCGAAGCCAAAGCGGCGCTGTCAGCCAACCTGAATATGGTCGGTTCTTACACCTATACGCAGGCGGAATACACCACCGACACCAATTACAAAGGCAACACCCCGGCGCAGGTGCCAAAACACATGGCATCGCTGTGGGGCGACTACACCTTCTACGACGGCGCGCTCTCGGGCCTGACATTAGGCACCGGCGCTCGCCTGACGGGTTCCAGCTATGGCGATCCGGCGAACTCCTTCAAGGTGGGTAGCTACACGGTTGTCGATGCGCTGGTTCGTTACGATCTGGCTCGCTTCGGTATGGCTGGCTCCAACGTGGCGGTTCACGTCAACAACCTGCTCGATCGTGAATACGTCGCAAGCTGCTTTAACACCTACGGCTGCTTCTGGGGCGCAGAACGCCAGGTGGTGGCGACGGCAACCTTCCGCTTCTAATCTCTCTTCGGGCACGGTTAGCCGTGCCCATTTATAAGTTGGCAATCATGCAGGAAAACAACGCGCTTCCCGATACCACCTTTCAACTCAGCGATGTCACCTTTCGTGTGCCCGGCCGCACGCTGCTGCACCCGCTGTCGCTGACCTTTCCGGTGGGTAAAGTCACTGGTTTGATTGGCCACAACGGCTCCGGAAAATCCACATTGCTGAAAATGCTTGGCCGCCACCAGCCGCCCTCGGACGGTGATATTTTGCTGGATGGGCAGCCGCTCGCTAGCTGGAGCAGCAAAGCCTTTGCCCGCAAAGTGGCCTACTTGCCGCAGCAGTTGCCGCAGGCGGAAGGGATGACGGTTCGTGAACTGGTGGCGATTGGCCGCTACCCGTGGCACGGGGCGTTGGGACGCTTTGGCATTGCCGACAGAGAAAAAGTTGAAGAAGCGATTGCGCTGGTGGGCTTAAAGCCGCTGGCGCACCGCCTGGTTGATAGCCTCTCCGGCGGCGAACGCCAGCGCGCGTGGATCGCCATGCTGGTGGCGCAGGACAGCCGCTGCCTGCTGCTGGATGAACCTACCTCGGCGCTGGACATCGCCCATCAGGTGGATGTGCTGGCGCTGGTACACCGCTTGAGCCAGCAGCGCGGGCTGACGGTGATTGCCGTGCTGCACGATATCAATATGGCGGCGCGGTATTGCGATTATCTGGTGGCGCTGCGCGGTGGTGAGATGATCGCCGAAGGCACGCCGGACGTATTAATGCGCGCCGAAACGCTGGAACACATTTACGGCATCCCGATGGGGATCCTGCCGCATCCTGCGGGGGCGGCACCGGTGAGTTTTGTCTACTGATGGCTGGATTACATCACATTAGCCGTCGTCGCTTACTGACGGCGATGGCGCTCTCTCCCCTGTTGTGGAACATGCGCAACGCGCACGCCGCGGCGATCGATCCCACGCGCATTGTCGCGCTGGAGTGGTTGCCGGTTGAATTGCTGCTGGCGCTCGGCGTCGCGCCTTATGGCGTTGCGGATGTGCAGAGTTACAACTTATGGGTCAACGAGCCTGCGTTGCCCGCTTCGGTGATTGACGTTGGGCTGCGTACCGAGCCGAATCTCGAATTGCTGACGCAAATGAAACCCTCCTGGCTGGTATGGTCGGCAGGTTATGGCCCTTCCGAAGCGAAGCTGGCGCAAATCGCGCCGGGGCGCGGCTTCACGTTTAGCGATGGCAAAAAGCCGCTCGCCATGGCGAAGCACTCGTTAAACGAGATGGCGCAGATCCTCAATCTGGAGGCCGCCGCGAAAAAACATCTCGACGAATTTGATGCCCTCATTGAAGCGCGAAAACCGCATTTTGCACGTCGCGGCGATCGCCCTTTATTGATGATCACCTTGCTCGACCCGCGCCATGTGCTGGCGTTCGGGCCGAACTGCCTGTTCCAGGAAGTGCTCGATAGCGTGGGCATTCGTAACGCCTGGCACGGTGAAACCTCTTTCTGGGGCAGCGTGGCGGTGGGTATCGATCGGCTGGCGGAATACAAAGACGTTGATGTTATCTGTTTCGATCACGGTAACGAGCAGGATATGCAAAAACTGATGGCGACGCCGTTGTGGCAGGCGATGCCCTTCGTGCGTGCCGGGCGTTTCCAGCGGGTGCCGGCGGTCTGGTTTTATGGCGCGACGCTGTCGGCGATGCATTTTACCCGCGTGCTGGATAATGCGCTGGGAGGCCGGGCATGAACCGACGTGTTTCACCTTTTCCCGCGTTGCTGCTGACGGTGCTTTTTATCGCCGCTGCCGTGCTTAGCTGGAACAATTTAACCGTCGCTTTGCCGCGCGCGCAGTGGGCGCAGGCCTTCGTCGCGCCGGACATTAACCTTATCGATCAGATGCTGTTTCACTACAGCCTGTTGCCGCGTCTGGTGATTTCTCTGCTGGTCGGTGCCGGGCTTGGCCTGGTCGGTGTGCTGTTTCAGCAGGTGCTGCGGAACCCGCTTGCCGAACCGACAACGCTGGGCGTGGCAACCGGGGCGCAACTGGGCATCACCATTACCACGCTGTGGTCGATCCCCGGCGTGCTGGCTTCACAGTTTGCCGCGCTTGCCGGGGCATGTGCAGTCGGCGCGCTGGTGTTTGGCGTGGCCTGGGGAAAGCGTTTGTCGCCGGTGACGCTGATCCTCGCCGGTCTGGTGGTGAGCCTCTATTGCGGGGCGATTAACCAACTGCTGGCGCTGTTCCATCACGATCAACTACAAAGCATGTTTTTATGGAGCACCGGGACGCTAACGCAAACCGACTGGAGCATCGTGCAGCGTTTGTGGCCGCAGCTGCTTGGTTGTGCGGTGTTAACGCTGCTGCTGTTGCGCCCGCTAACGCTGATGGGGCTGGATGACGGCGTTGCGCGTAATCTTGGCCTGGCGCTGTCGCTGGCGCGCCTGGCTGCCCTGACGCTGGCGATTGCGTTGAGTGCGTTGCTGGTCAATGCGGTCGGCATTATCGGTTTTATCGGCCTGTTTGCGCCGCTACTGGCGAAAATGCTCGGCGCACGTCGCTTGTTGTCGCGCTTGTTGCTGGCACCGCTGATTGGCGCGCTGATCCTCTGGCTCTCCGATCAAGTTATCTGGTGGCTGACTCGCGTGTGGATGGAAGTTTCCACCGGTTCGATCACTGCGCTGATTGGCGCGCCGCTGCTGTTGTGGTTGTTGCCGCGCCTGCGCAGCATGAGCGCACCCGCGATGGACGCCGGAGATAACGTGGCGGCTGAGCGCCAGCACATTCAGTGGTTTGCGCTGGGCGGTTTCGTACTTCTGTTGCTGGCGATGGGGTTAGCGCTGACGTTCGGGCGTGACGCGACAGGCTGGCATTTTGCCAGTGGACAGTTGCTCGACGAATTGATGCCGTGGCGCTGGCCGCGCATTGTCGCTGCGCTCACTGCCGGCGTGATGCTGGCGGTGGCGGGGTGTATCATTCAGCGCCTGACCGGCAACCCGATGGCCAGCCCGGAAGTGCTGGGGATAAGCTCAGGCGCGGCGTTTGGCGTGGTATTGATGTTGTTCTTCGTACCGGGTAACGCGTTTGGCTGGCTGATGCCCGCCGGGAGCCTGGGAGCCGCGGCGACGTTACTGATTATTATGTTCGCCGCCGGGCGCGGTGGCTTTTCGCCGCACCGCATGCTGCTGGCAGGGATGGCGTTAAGCACGGCGTTTACCATGTTGTTGATGATGTTACAGGCAAGCGGCGACCCACGCATGGCAAAGATCCTGACGTGGATTTCCGGCAGCACTTACAATGCCTCTGGCGAACAGGTTTGGCGTACTGGCGTGATGATGGTGATGTTGCTGGCGCTGACACCGCTGTGTCGCCGCTGGTTAACGATCTTACCGCTCGGTGGTGATACCGCGCGTTCAGTAGGGATGGCGCTGACACCGTCGCGCGTCGGCCTGCTGTTACTGGCGGCAGCGCTCACGGCAACGGCGACCATGACCATTGGCCCGCTGAGTTTTGTTGGCCTGATGGCACCGCATATCGCGCGGATGATGGGGTTTCGTCGCACAATGCCGCATATGGTGATTTCAGCGCTGGTGGGGGGAGTACTGCTGGTGTTTGCTGACTGGTGCGGGCGGATGCTGCTGTTTCCGTTTCAGATCCCCGCCGGGTTGCTGTCGACCTTTATCGGCGCGCCATACTTTATCTATTTGCTGAGAAAGCAGAGCCGCTAAAAGAGAGCCTCTCCCGCCGGGGAGAGGCTTTGCCGATTACAATTTGGCGAACACGCGACGTGCAGCGTCGATGGTGTTGTCAATATCCTCTTCGCTATGCGCAACAGACATAAAGCCCGCTTCAAACGCCGACGGCGCAAGGTATACGCCTTCTTCCAGCATCAAATGGAAGAAGCGTTTAAAACGTTCTACGTCGCACTTCACCACATCCTGATAGCTGGTCACGCTTTCGGCATCGGTAAAGAACAGACCAAACATCCCACCGACATGGTTGACCACCAGTGGAATGCCGGCTTCCTGCGCGGCGTTCAGCAGACCGTTGGCCAGTTGCGTGGTCAGTTCGGTCAGCGTGGCGTGAATGCCCGGCTGGGCGACTTCGGTTAAACAGGCATAGCCTGCCGCCATGGCAATCGGGTTACCGGAGAGCGTACCCGCCTGGTAGACCGGGCCGGTAGGTGCCAGCGCGTCCATCACCTCGCGACGCCCGCCAAATGCGCCGACCGGCATGCCGCCACCGATAATTTTGCCAAGGCAAGTCAGATCCGGTGTCACACCGTAATAATCCTGTGCACCCGCCAGCGCGACGCGAAAACCAGTCATTACTTCATCAATAATCAGCAGCGCACCGAACTCATCGCACAGCGCGCGCAGGCCCGGCAGGAATTCCGGCAGCGGCGGCACGCAGTTCATGTTTCCGGCGACCGGTTCGACGATGATACAGGCGATATCCTGCGGATATTGCTCAAACGCCGCGCGTACCGAGCTGAGATCGTTATACGTGCAGGTCAGCGTGTGTTTAGCGAAATCGGCCGGGACGCCCGGTGAGTTCGGCTGACCGAGCGTCAGCGCACCGGAACCGGCTTTCACCAGCAGGCAGTCGGCGTGGCCGTGGTAGCAGCCTTCAAATTTGATAATTTTATCGCGGCCGGTAAACCCGCGCGCCAGACGAATAGCGCTCATTGTCGCTTCGGTGCCAGAGTTCACCATGCGCACCATATCCATGGTCGGCACCAGTTCGGTGACCAGCTGCGCCATGTTGACTTCCATTTCGGTAGGCGCGCCAAAGCTCAGGCCGCGGCTGGCCGCTTCGATCACCGCGTTGCGAATTGCCGGGTGGTTGTGACCGAGCACCATAGGGCCCCAGGAACCGACGTAATCGATATAGGCTTTGCCGTCGACATCATACAAATAAGCACCGTCAGCACGCTCGATAAACAGCGGCGTACCGCCCACGCCGGTAAAGGCGCGTACCGGTGAGTTCACACCGCCCGGGATAAGCTCACGCGCTGCGTTATAGAGGTTTTCAGACTTACTCATGCTTTTCATTCCTGGTTCGTGGAAAAATCAATGTCGGTCATTCTATGTGATTACGGGAATGTTATGAAAGTTTTGCCCCGGTGAAACGACATATTTTGCAGGGATTTTACCCGCGACGCGCCGAGGCTTGCCGGGTAAAATGCCCCTTTTGTATTACTTATCGAAAATCAATGTCAGCGCAAATCCCTTCATTTGAACAGCAGCAGGTTGAGCAACGGCGACGCCGCAACATCATGCGCCAGATGCTGCAACGCGATAAAACGCCACTGGCGATTTTGCTGGTTGCCGCCGTCGCGGGCGCAGTCACAGGATTAGTGGGCGTCTTTTTTGAAAAAGCCGTGAATGCGGTGTTGAACGCACGTATTGGCGCGCTGGCGCAGATGGCGGACAGCGCACTGGTGTGGCCGCTGGCATTTATTGGCTCGGCAGTGCTGGCGATGATTGGCTATTTTCTGGTGCGGCGATTCGCGCCCGAAGCCGGCGGCTCGGGGATCCCGGAAATTGAAGGTGCGCTGGAGGAACTGCGTCCGGTGCGCTGGTGGCGAGTCTTACCGGTTAAGTTTTTTGGCGGGATGGGAACACTTGGCGCGGGCATGGTGCTGGGGCGGGAAGGGCCGACCGTGCAGATCGGCGGCAATATCGGGCGCATGATGAGCGATCTGTTTCGCCTGCGCAGCGGTGAAGCACGTCATACGTTGCTGGCGACCGGCGCGGCAGCCGGGCTTTCCGCCGCGTTTAATGCGCCGCTGGCGGGTATTCTTTTCATCATTGAAGAGATGCGTTCGCAGTTTCACTACAACCTAATCTCAATTAAAGCCGTGTTCACCGGCGTGATTATGTCGAGCATTGTCTTTCGCGTGTTTAACGGCGAGGCGGCAGTAATTGACGTCGGTAAGCTTAGCAATGCGCCGGTTAATACACTGTGGCTCTATCTGGTGTTGGGGATGATTTTTGGCGGCATCGGACCGCTATTTAACACGCTGGTGTTGCGCACCCAGGATCTGTTTCAGCGTATCCATGGCGGGCATACCGGGAAATGGGTGCTGATTGGCGGTATCATCGGCGGTTGTTGCGGCGTGCTTGGGTTGATTGCACCTGCGCTTTCCGGCGGGGGGTTTGCGCTTATCCCGATTGCGACCGCCGGAAACTATACCGTTGGCGCACTGCTGTTTATTTTCCTGATTCGTGTGGCAACCACGTTACTCTGTTTTAGCTCTGGCGCGCCGGGCGGCATATTTGCGCCGATGCTGGCGCTTGGCACGGTATTAGGCATGGCGTTTGGCAGCGCGAGTGCCGCGATTTTTCCGCATTATCAGCTCGATGCGGGGACATTCGCCATTGCCGGAATGGGCGCATTACTGGCCGCGTCGCTGCGTGCGCCGCTGACCGGCATCGTGCTAGTTCTGGAAATGACTGACAATTATCAGCTTATTTTGCCAATGATCATTACCTGTCTTGGTGCGACACTGTTAGCACAGTTTTTGGGCGGAAAACCGCTCTATTCCGCGATCCTGGCACGTACGCTTGCCAGGCAGGATGCGGCTCGCGAACGCGAGTTGCCGCGGGAGAATACTTGAACGATTTAGTAGCGTATTGGATAATAGCTGAAAAGGTCGGGTTACTATTTGACCAGATCGCAGTATCAACGGGAGCAAGACATGAGTGATGACGTAGCGTTGCCGCTGCAGTTTACCGACGCAGCAGCCAACAAAGTAAAAAACCTGATTGCGGACGAAGATAACCCAAATCTGAAGCTGCGTGTCTACATCACCGGTGGTGGTTGCAGCGGCTTCCAGTATGGTTTTACCTTTGACGATCAAATCAACGATGGTGATATGACCATTGAGAAGCAGGGCGTTGGCCTGGTGGTTGACCCGATGAGCCTGCAATATCTGGTTGGCGGTTCAGTTGATTACACTGAAGGTCTGGAAGGTTCCCGCTTTGTGGTGACTAACCCGAATGCGACCAGCACCTGTGGTTGCGGTTCTTCATTCAGTATTTAATGAATCCTTCATATATAAAAAGCCGTGTCACTGACACGGCTTTTTTGTTATCTGCCTGATTCATCCAGCGCAAACGTGGGTAACTTCAGGTGCCAGCGAATCGCTGCCAGCCTGATAACCAGCGTGACCACCATGCCCAGCATACTTGCCGTTTCCAGCGGTACAGCAAAGAAGTGATACGCCGTTGCATGCACAATGCCACCCGCAATACAGGCGGTAGCGTAGATTTCGGTACGCAGGATCATCGGCACTTCGCGCGCCAGCACGTCACGAATGATACCGCCACCAACACCGGTTACCACGCCCATACAAATCGCCACCAGCGGGCCAGTTTCGGCGAGAAAGGCTTTATTTACGCCAATACCGACAAACACCGCCAGCCCGACGGCATCCAGTACCGGTAATATCCATTTCGGCAAGCGGCGCGGCTGGCGTACCAGCACAATGGTTAACATGCAGGTCACCATCGCCACCACTAAATCCGTTGGATCTTTAACCCAGAATACCGGGCCGTGCGCCAGCGCCATATCACGGATCGTCCCGCCACCAACGGCGGTCACGACGCCGAGTACCAGCACACCAAACGGATCCATTCGCAGTTTTCCCGCCAGCAGAACGCCTGATATAGCAAATACGGCGGTGCCGATAATATCCAGCCAGTAAACCAGCATGGTGAATTCCCCGGTTATTTCACCTGCGCAAGGGCAGTGCAGAGTTGTTGAGCGGCGAGGATAATACGCGGGCTTGCCCGTTCAAACCAGTCACCGTGCAGAGAAATAATCGGTACATTGAGCTGATTTCGCCAGAACTGTTCGATTCGCGGGATCTCTTTTTCATCACCTGCCACCACGATCGCCTGCGGCTGGCGCGCCAGCACCTGTTCACGGCTCACTTGTGGCCAGGGAACGCGGCTGGCGGCAAAGATGTTTTCCCCACCGCACAGCTCCAGCACCTGGTTTTGAATCGAGCCTTTTCCGCTGGTAAACAGCGGCTGCGCGCCAAATTGCAGGAACACACGCTTTTTCGGCAGGCTGGCGTAGCGGGTTTTCAATTCGTTGTACTGGGAAAGCAGTTTCTGCGCCGCCTGTTCCGCCTGCTGCGGATGCGGGCTATATACTTTGAGCTTACGCAGCGTCTCGATGACCTGCTCAATGGTGATCGCATCCACCCACATCACGGTGATACCGAATTGCTTGAGCTGATTCACCTGACGTTCGGTGTTACCGCCACGCCATGCCAGCACCAGATCCGGTTTCAGCGCGACAATACGTTCCAGATTCATCCCTTGCCAGCTTGCCACCTGCTCAATCTGCGCGGCTTGTGGCGGGTAATCGGAATAGCTACTTACGCCGACAGGTGTAATGCCCGCAGCGAAAAGCAGTTCGGTATTGGCTGGCGAAAGTGAGATAACACGCGGCGCGGCGAAAAGCCACGCCGGAAGCAGAATAAGCAGGGCGGCAAGCGCCCTGAAAAGAGAGTTAACCACGCGCCAGTTTCTGTACCAGGGTTTCAACCATCAGGCTGGATTGCTTCGCAGCCACAACCAGGAATTCATCGAAGCTCAGGTGGGATTCCTGATCCGCCACGTCGGAAATAGCGCGAACCACCACAAACGGTACGCTGTAGTTATGGCAAACGTGCGCGATGGCGGTCGCTTCCATCTCAACGGCGATCGCCTGCGGGAAGTTATGGCGGATTTTCGCCAGGCCTTCGGCACCGTTAATAAAGGCATCGCCGCTCACAATAAGGCCGCGTACGGCATGCAGGTTCAGTTCACCAATGCAGGCTTCTGCTGCGGCAATCAGGCTGTCATCCGCTTTGAAACCCGCCGGGCAACCGGGTAATTGACCAATATCATAGCCAAAAGCGGTCACGTCAGCATCGTGATAACGCGCTTCGTCGGAAACCACGATATCGCCCACTTTCAGCGTTGCTGCAAGGCCACCGGCGGAACCGGTGTTGATAATCACATCCGGCTGGCAGCGCTCCAGCAGCAGCGTCGCGCCCATGGCGGCAGCCACTTTACCAATGCCGGATTTCAGTAGCGCAACCTCTGTACCATTCAGCGTACCGGTGTAGATTTCGCTCCCGCCGACGTTCAGCGTCTGACGGTTCTCGATTTTGTCACGCAGCAGCGTAACTTCTTCTTCCATTGCACCAATAATGCCAATTTTCATGGAGATACTCGCTAATGTGATAAGACAGGATTACGTTTTCAGGGCATAGTCTATCATGGCATACACAATTGCATGATATCCCGTGACGCTAAGCACAGGAGAGGAAATGGCAGAGATCGACTTTCGCAACAAGATAAACTGGCGTCGCCGATACCGTTCGCCGCAGGGTGTAAAAACCGAACGTGAAATACTGCGCATCTTTGAAAGCGATCGTGGGCGCATTATCAACTCTGCCGCCATCCGACGTTTACAGCAAAAAACACAGGTTTTCCCGCTGGAGCGTAACGCGGCGGTGCGCACGCGTTTGACGCATTCGCTGGAAGTTCAGCAAGTGGGGCGTTATATCGCCAAAGAGATTTTGAGCCGCCTGAAAGAGCAGCGCCTGCTGGAAACTTACGGTCTGGATGAATTGACCGGGCCGTTTGAAAGCATCGTTGAGATGGCGTGCCTGATGCATGATATCGGCAACCCGCCGTTTGGCCATTTCGGCGAGGCGGCAATCAATGACTGGTTTCGTCAGCGCCTGGCGCCGGATGATGCGGTGAGCCAACCGCTGTCGGACGATCGCTGCGAAGTGGTGGCGCTTAAATTGCGTGAAGGCGAAGACACGCTGAACGCATTACGCCGGAAAGTGCGCCATGATTTAAGCCATTTTGAAGGTAACGCGCAGGGGATCCGCCTGGTGCATACATTAATGCGTATGAACCTGACCTGGGCGCAGGTCGGCTGTATTTTAAAATATACGCGCCCGGCGTGGTGGATTGGCGAGCCGCCAGCCTCACACAGTTATTTAATGAAAAAACCGGGCTACTATTTTTCTGAAGAAGCCTATGTAGAACGGCTGCGTAAAGAATTAAACCTCGATACTTACAGTCGCTTTCCGCTGACGTGGATAATGGAAGCGGCGGATGATATTTCCTATTGCGTGGCGGATTTAGAAGATGCGGTAGAAAAACGGATATTTAGCGCGGAACAACTTTATCAGCATCTTTATGACGCCTGGGGGGAGCATGAAAAAGGATCGTTGTTTGCGCAGGTGGTCGAAAACGCGTGGGATAAATCACGCGCTAATTCGATGAGCCGCAGCGCGGAAGATCAATTTTTCATGTATCTGCGCGTCAATACGCTGAATAAACTGGTGCCGTACGCGGCACAGCGTTTTATTGATAACTTGCCGCAGATTTTCAATGGTGAATTCAATCACGCGTTACTGGAAGATGAAAGCAGCTTTAGTCAGCTACTTGAATTATATAAAAATGTCGCCATAAAACAGGTGTTCAGCCATCCCGACGTTGAGCAGCTCGAATTACAGGGCTATCGCGTTATCAGTGGTTTGCTGGATATTTACCGTCCGCTGTTACAATTATCGACGGCGGATTTTGCCGAGCTGGTGGAAAAAGAGCGTTTGCGTCGTTTCCCGATTGAATCGCGCCTGTTTCAAAAACTTTCGACGCGCCACCGGCTAGCCTACGTTGAGGCGGTGAGCAAATTATCGCCCGACGCAGCAGAGTACCCGGTGCTGGAGTATTATCACCGTTGTCGATTAATTCAGGATTATATTAGCGGGATGACGGATCTATATTCATGGGATGAATATCGTCGTTTGATGGCGGTGGAATAATGCCGTTGAATTGTAAAGAACGACAATAAATTTTTACTTTTTCCAGACACTTAATGCCGGAACTTCACGCTATAAATCGACTCTGAGTGACACATACACAGCAGTTTGCGTTAATCGGTAAAGAGTGAGAGACATGAAAAAAACCACGTTAGCAATGAGTGCACTGGCTTTGAGTTTAAGTTTAGCGCTGTCTCCTCTGTCGGCTATGGCAGCGGAAACAGCATCGTCTACAGCTGCGACATCACAACAAATGCCTAGCCTCGCGCCGATGCTGGAAAAAGTGATGCCGTCGGTGGTGAGTATCAATGTTGAAGGCAGCACCACGGTAAACACGCCGCGTATGCCGCGCAACTTCCAGCAGTTCTTTGGTGATAATTCACCGTTCTGCCAGGAAGGCTCTCCGTTCCAGAGCTCACCGTTCTGTCAGGGCGGCGGCGCACCGGGCGGGCAGGGTGATAGCCAGCAGCAGAAATTTATGGCGCTGGGTTCCGGCGTGATCATTGATGCGGCGAAAGGCTATGTGGTGACTAACAACCATGTGGTCGATAACGCTAACACCATCAAAGTGCAATTAAGTGACGGGCGTAAATTTGACGCCAAAGTGGTGGGTAAAGACCCGCGTTCCGACATTGCGCTGATTCAGATTCAGGACCCGAAAAACCTGACCGCGATTAAACTGGCGGACTCCGATGCCCTTCGCGTGGGGGATTACACCGTGGCGATTGGTAACCCGTTTGGTCTCGGTGAAACGGTCACTTCCGGGATTGTCTCCGCACTGGGTCGCAGCGGCCTGAATGCGGAAAACTATGAAAACTTTATCCAGACGGATGCCGCGATCAACCGCGGTAACTCCGGCGGCGCGCTGGTGAACCTGAACGGCGAACTGATCGGTATTAACACCGCAATCCTCGCACCGGATGGTGGCAACATCGGTATCGGTTTTGCGATCCCAAGTAACATGGTGAAAAACCTCACCGGGCAGATGGTCGAGTTCGGTCAGGTTCGCCGTGGTGAGCTGGGCATTATGGGTACCGAACTCAATTCCGAGCTGGCGAAAGCGATGAAAGTCGATGCGCAGCGCGGGGCGTTTGTCAGCCAGGTAATGCCGAATTCCGCCGCCGCGAAAGCCGGTGTGAAAGCAGGGGATGTGATTACATCTCTGAACGGTAAACCGATTAGCAGCTTTGCTGCGCTGCGTGCGGAAGTCGGTTCTATGCCGATTGGCAGCAAAGTTGCACTTGGCCTGCTGCGCGATGGCAAACCGGTAAATATTACGCTCGAGTTGCAGCAGAGCAGCCAGAACCAGGTTGATTCCAGCACCATCTTCAGCGGTATTGAAGGCGCGGAAATGAGCAACAAAGGCAAAGACGGCGGCGTGGTGGTTAATTCGGTGAAAGCCAATACCCCGGCTGCGCAGATTGGCCTGAAAAAAGGCGATGTGATTGTCGGCGCGAACCAGCAGCCGGTGAAAAATATCGCTGAGCTGCGCAAAATCCTCGACAGTAAACCTTCGGTGCTGGCGTTGAACATTCAACGCGGTGACACCTCTATCTATCTGCTGATGCAGTAATCCGCTGTAAACCCTCTTCCCGGATCACGGGAAGAGGGCCTCTCCTCTGTTTTGTGAAGCCTTCCACAACTCCATACTTCTGAATGCCGCTTTGTGCATTTGCACAGTGCGTACGGGAATTTTCTTCCCTATGCTTGGGCTCTGCACACGGGAGGGTTACATGGCTGGCTGGCATCTTGATACCAAAATGGCACAGGATATCGTGGCGCGCACGATGCGCATCATTGATACGAACATTAACGTGATGGATGCACGGGGTCGCATCATTGGTAGTGGTGACCGCGAACGTATTGGTGAATTGCACGAAGGCGCGTTACTGGTGCTCTCGCAAGGCCGCGTGGTGGATATCGACGATGCGGTTGCCCGCCATCTGCATGGTGTGCGTCAGGGTATCAACCTGCCGTTACGTCTTGAAGGGGAAATCGTGGGTGTTATTGGCCTGACGGGCGAACCGGAAACGTTGCGCAAATACGGCGAATTAGTCTGCATGACCGCCGAGATGATGCTGGAACAATCCCGTCTGATGCATCTGTTGGCGCAGGATAGCCGTTTGCGCGAAGAGCTGGTCATGAACCTGATCCAGGCGGAAGAGCACACGCCCGCATTGACCGAATGGGCGCAGCGTTTAGGCATTGATTTAAACCAGCCGCGCGTGGTGGCGGTGGTGGAAGTGGATAGCGGCCAGTTGGGCGTGGATAGCGCCATGGCCGAGTTGCAGCAACTGCAAAATGCCCTCACCACTCCTGAGCGCAACAACCTGATTGCTATTGTTTCGCTGACCGAAATGGTGGTGCTGAAACCAGCGCTTAACCAGTTTGGTCGCTGGGATGCCGAAGATCACCGCAAGCGGGTGGAACAGCTGATCACGCGCATGAAAGAGAACGGCCAGTTGCGTTTTCGTGTCGCGCTGGGTAATTACTTCACCGGCCCTGGCAGCATTGCCCGTTCTTACCGTACGGCGCGCACCACCATGATGGTGGGTAAACAGCGTATGCCGGAAAGCCGTAGCTATTTTTACCAGGATTTGATGTTACCGGTGTTGCTCGATAGCTTACGCGGTGGTTGGCAGGCCAACGAGCTGGCACGCCCGTTGTCGCGGCTAAAAGCGATGGATAATAACGGCTTGTTGCGCCGTACGCTGGCGGCGTGGTTTCGCCACAACGTGCAGCCGCTGGCAACATCTAAAGCGCTGTTTATCCATCGCAATACGCTGGAGTATCGTTTGAACCGCATCTCGGAACTGACCGGGCTGGATTTAGGAAACTTCGACGACAGGCTGCTGCTGTATGTGGCGCTGCAGTTAGACGAACAACATTAAAGTGATGTTGTGCCGGGTCGTTAACCCGGCACAATGCGATAGACCCCGCGATTTACTTCCCGCGTGTCAGCTTTTCAAGATCGGATTCGATTTCGTTGATCTTGTTAGTCACAACGCTTTCCAGGTGGCGCAGATCGTCCAGGATCTTACGTTTCAGATCCACTTCCGTGCGATCGCGCTGGCAGATTTGATCCAATTCATCAATTACATAGCGCAGGTTAGGACTGATTTCCTGCACTTCTTTGTACCCCTGGCCGACACCATCGGCGACAACGGTTTTACGCTGGCGCGGGTATTTGAATTTGACGCTCTTGGCAAAAAACTCGCCTTTATCCTTATGAAAATAGATTTTCAGAATATCGTTATTGGCTTCCTGGCGGAGACTATAGCGATCGATTTCATCGGGATTGGTGATGCCTAAACTTTTCAGATTATCGTACATAGCGGTACCCTTAAGCTCAACATAACCTATGAATAATTAACGAAAAAATCTATTTTTGCCACCTGTGAATGCAAAAAAGGCGGGATATATCACCCTCTTCCGGACAGGAAGAGGGACAGACTTAATCGATTGTGCGCAGCAGTTCGTTAATACCTACTTTACCGCGCGTTTTCGCATCCACTTTTTTCACGATTACTGCGCAATACAGGCTGTATTTGCCATCTTTAGACGGCAGGTTGCCGGAAACAACCACTGAGCCCGCCGGTACGCGGCCATAATGCACTTCGCCGGTTTCACGATCATAAATACGCGTACTCTGACCGATGTACACACCCATCGAGATGACAGAACCTTCTTCTACGATAACACCTTCGACTACTTCAGAACGTGCGCCAATAAAGCAGTTATCTTCAATGATAGTCGGGTTTGCCTGCAGCGGTTCGAGAACGCCGCCAATACCTACGCCGCCGGAGAGGTGAACGTTTTTACCGATCTGAGCGCAGGAGCCTACGGTCGCCCAGGTGTCAACCATGGTGCCTTCATCAACATAGGCGCCGATATTGACATAAGACGGCATCAGCACGGTATTGCGGGCGATAAACGCGCCCTGGCGCACCGCTGCTGGCGGCACTACGCGGAAGCCTTCTTTCTGGAAACGCGCTTCGTCGTAGTCGGCGAATTTCATCGGGACTTTGTCGAAGTAGCGGCTTTCCGCACCGTCGATAACCTGGTTATCGTTAATGCGAAAAGAGAGCAGAACCGCTTTTTTCAGCCACTGGTGGGTGACCCATTGACCATCGATTTTCTCTGCGACGCGAAGCGCGCCGGAATCGAGCAGGGCAATAACCTGATTCACCGCTTCACGGGTAACGGTATCGGCATTTGCCGGGGTGATCTCTGCGCGACGCTCGAAAGCGGCTTCAATAACGTTCTGTAACTGCTGCATTGTTTACTCTTTCCATCTGTGTAAAAAAATAATCACCCTTTATCGTTTGGATTGAGGGCCTCTGTCAACCGTTGTTGTACCTCCTTTTGCAGCGCATTATTAAGGCCACGCCGGTCGGCAGTCGCGATTATAAATAAATCTTCTACTCGCTCACCAATGGTTGTAATTCTCGCCCCGTGCAGCGAAATTCCCAGATCCGCAAACACCTGCCCGACGCGGGCAAGTAGCCCTGGCTGGTCAAGGGCAATCAATTCAAGAAACGATTTTCTGTCGGTATGTGTCGGCAGGAAATTCACTTCGGTATCGACGGTAAAGTGGCGCAGTTTGGCCGGCTGACGGCGCGGTTGCGGCGGCTGCCAGGTGTGCTGCGTAATGGCCTGTTCCAGCCCAAAACAAATCGCGTCGTGGCGATCGGCGGAGAGCGGGCTGCCGTCCGGTTCCAGCACAATAAAGGTGTCCATTGCCATACCGTCGCGGGTGGTAAAAATCTGCGCGTCGTGAACGCTCAGGTTGCGACGATCAAGCTCGGCGCACACCGCTGCAAACAGATACGGGCGATCCGGGCTCCAGATAAAGATCTCGGTGCCGCCGCGCGTAGCCTGTGGGCTGAGCAAAATCATCGGCTTGCTCAGATCATGTTGCAGCAGGTGGCGCGCATGCCAGGCAAGCTGGTTTGGGCTATGGCGAACAAAATAGTTCGCCCGACAGCGCGCCCAAATCTGATGCAATTGCTCTTCATCAATATTATCCATACGCAGCAGAGCCAGCGCCTGAAGCTGGTGATGGCGCACGCGTTCGCGCATATCCGGCGTATTTTGCATACCGCGACGCAGCTGTTTTTCAGTGGCGAAATAGAGTTCGCGCAGCAGGCTCTGCTTCCAGCTGTTCCACAGGGTTTCGTTGGTGGCACAGATATCCGCCACGGTCAGGCAGACAAGGAAGCGCAGACGGTTCTCCGTTTGCACTTCTTCGGCAAACTGCTTGATGACTTCCGGATCCTGAATATCACGGCGCTGGGCGGTGACCGACATCAATAGATGATGGCGCACCAGCCAGGCGACAAGCTGGGTTTCGCGTGAGTTAAGTCCATGTAATTCAGCGAACTTCAGCACATCCTGCGCCCCTAGTACGGAGTGGTCGCCGCCACGGCCTTTGGCGATATCATGAAACAACGCCGCAATCAGGATCAGCTCCGGGTGGGTTAAGCGCGGCCACAGTTCCACGCATAGAGGGTGCTTATTGCGCGTCTCTTCTTTGGCAAAACTTTCCAGTTTCAGCAATACGCGAATGGTGTGCTCATCCACGGTATAAGCGTGGAACAGGTCAAACTGCATCTGACCGACGATGTGCGACCACTGCGGCATATAGGCCCACAACACGCTGTGGCGGTGCATTGGTAGCAGACCACGGCTGACGGCGCCTGGATGGCGCAACATGCTGAGGAAAATTGAGCGCGCTTCGGCGATATAGCACAGCGGCTGTGTCAGATGGCGGCGGGCGTGACGCAAGTGGCGCAGCGTGGTGGAGTAGATGCCGGTAATGTTGCTGTTGCGCACCATAATATAGAACATGCGCAGGATGGCCTGCGGCTCACGGATAAACAGCGTTTCGTCACGCAGATCGATAAGCGAACCGCGCAGTTGAAATTCATCGTCAATCGGGCGCGGTTTCTCGTCGGTGGTCAGCGCCAGAATCGCTTCATCGAAAAGCTGTAACAGCATCTGGTTCAGTTCCGCGACGCGGCGGGTGACGCGGAAGAAATCCTTCATCATATGTTCGACAGGCTGGTTGCCTTCACCAACATAATTCAGACGCTGTGCTACGCTCAGTTGGCGGTCGAACAGCAGGCGGTTGTCGTAGCGACTCACTTCCAGATGCAGCGCGAAACGGATACGCCAAAGCAAGTGCAGACATTCGTTCAGCTCATTGCGCTCGGCTTCGGTCAGAAAGCCAAAGCCCACCATTTCATCCAGCGATGTGGCACCAAAGTGACGGCGGGCAACCCATTGCAGGGTGTGAATATCGCGCAGACCGCCAGGGCTGCTTTTTATGTCGGGTTCCAGGTTGTAACTGGTGCCGTGATAACGCTGGTGGCGCTCGTTTTGTTCCGCCACTTTTGCCGGGAAAAAGGTTTCCGATGGCCAGAAGCTGTCGCTAAAAATATGCTTTTGCAGTTCCAGAAACAGCGCGACGTCGCCAATCAGCAGACGTGATTCAATTAAGTTGGTCGCGACAGTGAGATCCGATAACCCTTCCTGTAAGCACTCATCCAGCGTACGAACGCTGTGTCCCACTTCGAGTTTGACATCCCACAGTAGCGTGAGCAGTTCGCCAATTTTCTGCGCTTGTTCGTCGGAAAGTTTGCTGCGGCTGAGGATCAGTAAATCAATATCCGATAACGGATGCAGCTCACCGCGACCGTAACCGCCGACCGCTACCAGCGCAGTATCGCTGACGTCGCCAAAACCGTACTCCAGCCATAAGCGTTGCAGAAGTTGATCAATAAATTCGGTGCGCGCCTCGATTAATTGCTCGGCTGAAATACCGGCGTCAAAGACGTGCCCGAGCCACTGCTGGAAAGCCTCGATACGCGCTTTGATGTTGGCGCACTGGAATTCGTCTTGTGACCAAACGCCTGGATATTCAGGCTGGCCGGGAAGGGTGGGTTGTACCGCGCTGACAAATTGTTCTGAAGTGATGTTGCTCATTATGGGCCACCCGTCTGGAGTGCATATGCATAGCAAAACAACTTAAAAGAGATAATGAAAAATGAAAAGTCGTTTATATGTATGACGCTGCAGGGGAGAGTGGTAAAAAAAACGGCCCGCAGAGCGGACCGTTTATCGTATTTAGCAATGTCAGAATCAGGCGGCGGTTAGCACGGCATCGATGGTGTCATCTTTGCGCAGCGTCAGGATCTCGCAGCCGGTTTCAGTAACGACAATTGTGTGCTCATACTGCGCAGACAGGCTGCGGTCTTTGGTTTTCACCGTCCAGCCGTCTTTCATGGTGCGAATACGGTAATCGCCCGCGTTTACCATCGGCTCGACGGTAAATGTCATGCCCGCTTGCAGCACTACACCGCCATCGTCAGCATCATAGTGCAGCACCTGCGGCTCTTCATGGAAGCCGCGGCCAATACCGTGACCACAATATTCGCGCACGACAGAGAAGCCCTGGGCTTCAACATATTTCTGAATTGCTGCGCCAAGGGTGCGCAGGCGGATACCCGGTTTGACCATGCGCAGCGCCAGATAGAGACTCTCTTGCGTGATATGGCACAGACGCTCCCCCAGAATGGTCGGCTTACCGACGATAAACATTTTGGAGGTGTCGCCGTGGTACTCGTCTTTAATCACGGTCACATCGATGTTGACGATATCGCCATCTTTCAGCAGTTTTTCGTCATCCGGAATACCGTGGCACACCACTTCGTTAATAGAGATGCACACCGATTTCGGGAAGCCGTGATAACCCAGGCAGGCGGAAATGGCATGCTGCTCGTTGACAATGTAGTCGTTGCAGATGCGATCGAGTTCACCCGTGCTGACGCCCGGCTTAATGTACGGTTCAATCATTTCCAGCACTTCGGCGGCGAGTCGGCCCGCGACGCGCATTTTTTCGATTTCTTCAGGTGTCTTAATAGAGATAGCCATGGAATGTGTCCATCAGTGTCGATTTTTTCGACTATACCAGGATTAGTGCTGTCAATGGTAACAGTCGGGCAAGTGTTGTGCCAAATCGAGAATCATTAACAGCACTCTGCGTCAACAACTATTGGTTTCCGGCGGTGTTTTATGGTATAAAGCGCGCCGGACTTCCGTTCCTGTTTTGGGATGGGAGCCACAAATCTCACTTTGTGTAATAACACACACGTATCGGCACATATTCCGGGGTGCCCTTCGGGGTCGGTAATATGGGATACGTGGAGGCATAACCCCAACTTTTATATAGAGGTTTTAAACATGGCAACTGTTTCCATGCGCGACATGCTCAAGGCTGGTGTTCACTTTGGTCACCAGACCCGTTACTGGAACCCGAAAATGAAGCCGTTCATCTTCGGTGCGCGTAACAAAGTTCACATCATCAACCTTGAGAAAACTGTACCGATGTTCAACGAAGCGCTGGCTGAGCTGAACAAAATTGCTGCTCGTAAAGGCAAAATCCTGATCGTTGGTACTAAACGCGCTGCAAGCGAAGCGGTGAAAGAAGCTGCACAGAGCTGCGACCAGTTCTTCGTGAACCATCGCTGGCTGGGCGGTATGCTGACTAACTGGAAAACCGTTCGTCAGTCCATCAAACGTCTGAAAGACCTGGAAACTCAGTCTCAAGACGGTACCTTCGACAAGCTGACCAAGAAAGAAGCGCTGATGCGCACTCGTGAGCTGGACAAGCTGGAAAACAGCCTGGGCGGTATCAAAGACATGGGCGGTCTGCCGGACGCACTGTTTGTTATCGACGCTGACCACGAGCACATCGCAATCAAAGAAGCAAACAACCTGGGTATCCCGGTATTTGCTATCGTTGATACCAACTCCGATCCGGACGGCGTTGACTTCGTTATCCCGGGTAACGATGACGCAATCCGTGCTGTTAGCCTGTACCTGAATGCCGTTGCTGCTACCGTTCGTGAAGGCCGTTCTTCGGATCTGGCTACTCAGGCGGAAGAAAGCTTCGTAGAAGCTGAGTAATAAGGCACGCTCGTTGAGCCCCTTATTGAGCAGGTAGTACCGAGTTTGGTTAGGGGGCCTGTTAATGGCCCCCTTTTTCACTTTTAAGCCTGTTTGGTTGCAAACCGTGCAGGTCATATCTCTCCCGAGGAATAAAGAATGGCTGAAATTACCGCATCCCTGGTAAAAGAGCTGCGTGAACGTACTGGCGCAGGCATGATGGATTGCAAAAAAGCGCTGACTGAAGCGAACGGCGACATCGAGCTGGCGATCGAGAACATGCGTAAGTCTGGTGCGATCAAAGCGGCGAAAAAAGCAGGCAACGTTGCTGCTGACGGCGTGATCATCACCAAAATCGACGGCACCTACGGCATCATTCTGGAAGTTAACTGCCAGACTGACTTCGTGGCAAAAGACGGTGGTTTCCAGGCATTTGCTAACAAAGTTCTGGACGCAGCGGTTGCTGGCAAAATCACTGACGTTGAAGTTCTGAAAGCGCAGTTCGAAGAAGAGCGCGTTGCACTGGTTGCTAAAATCGGTGAGAACATCAACATCCGTCGCGTTTCTGCGCTGGAAGGCGAAGTGCTGGGTTCTTACCAGCATGGCGCACGTATCGGTGTTCTGGTTGCGGCTAAAGGCGCTGATGACGAGCTGGTTAAACAGCTGGCAATGCACATCGCTGCAAGCAAGCCGGAATTCGTTAAACCGGAAGACGTATCTGCTGAAGTCGTAGAAAAAGAGTACCAGGTTCAGCTGGACATCGCCATGCAGTCTGGCAAACCGAAAGAAATCGCAGAGAAAATGGTTGAAGGCCGCATGAAGAAATTCACCGGCGAAGTTTCTCTGACTGGCCAGCCTTTCGTTATGGATCCGAGCAAATCTGTTGCTCAGCTGCTGAAAGAGCACAACGCTGACGTAACTGGCTTCATCCGCTTCGAAGTGGGCGAAGGCATCGAGAAAGTTGAGACTGACTTCGCAGCAGAAGTTGCTGCCATGTCCAAGCAGTCTTAATCAATAAAAGGAGCCGCCTGAGGGCGGCTTCTTTTTATGCCCTTCATCTGAAAATCAGCCAGCACACTAGTGTTTGCGCTGGCAGGCGACGTATCATAAGCGCCGGTATTAACCCCGTCCAATTGTTGACAGTCTCAGGAAAGAAACATGGCTACCAATGCAAAACCCGTCTACAAACGCATTCTGCTTAAGCTGAGCGGCGAAGCGCTCCAGGGATCCGAAGGCTTCGGTATTGACGCAAGCATTCTTGACCGTATGGCGCAGGAAATTAAAGAGCTGGTTGAACTGGGTGTTCAGGTTGGCGTGGTGATTGGTGGCGGCAACCTGTTCCGTGGGGCGGGTCTGGCGAAAGCGGGGATGAACCGCGTAGTGGGCGACCACATGGGTATGCTGGCGACCGTGATGAACGGCCTGGCAATGCGTGATGCGCTGCATCGTGCCTATGTGAACGCACGTCTGATGTCCGCGTTCCCGTTAAATGGCGTTTGCGACAACTACAGCTGGGCAGAGGCGATTAGCCTGCTGCGTAACAACCGCGTGGTCATTTTCAGCGCCGGTACAGGTAACCCGTTCTTTACTACCGATTCTGCAGCGTGCCTGCGCGGTATTGAGATTGAAGCGGATGTGGTGCTGAAAGCGACCAAAGTAGACGGCGTGTTTACTGCCGATCCGGTGCTCGATCCGACTGCCACGCTGTGCGAACAGCTGAGCTACAGCGAAGTGCTGGATAAAGAACTGAAAGTGATGGATCTGGCGGCCTTTACGCTGGCTCGCGACCATAAACTGCCGATTCGCGTGTTCAACATGAACAAACCTGGCGCGCTGCGTCGCGTTGTCATGGGCGAAAAAGAAGGCACATTGATTACGGAATAATTCCCGTAAGCAATAAATAAAGGTAAGATTCCGCTTTAATTTATTGAGCAATTCTTTCTGGCATCTTCAGGGTGCCAAAAATTGAACAGGCTATACTTAGCACACCCGCCGTATGGCCTGCCTGCGACAAGATTTCAAGGATCCGTAACGTGATTAGCGATATCAGAAAAGATGCTGAAGTACGCATGGATAAATGCGTCGAAGCGTTCAAAACTCAAATCAGCAAAGTGCGCACTGGTCGCGCTTCCCCGAGTCTGCTCGATGGCATCGTTGTGGAATACTACGGTACGCCGACTCCGCTGCGCCAACTGGCGAGCGTTACCGTTGAAGACTCCCGTACGCTGAAAATCAACGTGTTTGACCGCTCAATGAGCCCGGCTGTTGAAAAAGCCATTTTGACCTCCGATCTCGGTTTAAACCCGAGCTCTGCGGGTAGCGATATTCGCGTTCCGCTACCGGCACTGACCGAAGAGCGTCGTAAAGATCTGATCAAAGTTGTACGCGGCGAAGCTGAACAAGCGCGCGTTGCGGTTCGTAACGTTCGTCGTGACGCGAACGATAAAGTGAAAGCACTGCTGAAAGATAAAGAGATCAGTGAAGACGACGATCGTCGTTCTCAGGATGACGTACAGAAGCTGACCGATGCTGCAATCAAAAAAGTGGATGCGGCGCTGGCGGATAAAGAAGCGGAACTGATGCAGTTCTGATTCGAAACAAACCGACTAAAACGCCGTACAGAGAGCCGCGAGAGTGGCTTTGCTGGCGGCGTTTTGCTTTTTATCCTTGCAACGTTGCGAGCGTTTCATGAAGCATTTAACTCTTCTGGGCTCAACGGGTTCTATTGGTTGCAGCACGCTGGCCGTGGTTCGCCACAATCCCGATCGTTTCTCCGTTACTGCACTGGTTGCCGGTAAAAATGTTACCCGCATGGTTGAGCAGTGCCTTGAGTTTTCTCCCAAATTTGCGGTGATGGACGATGACGAAAGCGCGCAACAGGTAAAGCGTGCTTTGCGGGAACATGGTAGCCGAACAGACGTGCTGAGCGGCCAACAGGCAGCCTGTGAAATGGCGGCGCTAAGCGGCGTCGATCAGGTGATGGCGGCCATTGTGGGCGCTGCGGGCCTGGTACCAACGCTTGCGGCTATTCGTGCCGGGAAAACGGTGCTGCTGGCGAATAAAGAGGCTCTGGTGACGTGCGGCCGTCTGTTTATGGAGGCGGTGAAGGAGAGCGGGGCGCAGCTTTTGCCGGTAGACAGCGAGCATAACGCTATTTTTCAGAGTTTACCGGAAACAATTCAACATAACCTGGGGTACGCTGATCTGGAGCAGAATGGCGTTTCGTCTATTCTGCTTACCGGGTCTGGTGGCCCGTTCCGGGAGACCCCACTTTCCGATCTGGCCGCAATGACGCCGGATCAGGCGTGTCGGCACCCGAACTGGTCAATGGGGCGCAAGATCTCCGTTGACTCCGCCACTATGATGAATAAAGGTCTGGAATACATTGAAGCGCGCTGGTTGTTTAATGCCTCTGCCCGCCAGATGGAAGTGCTGATTCACCCGCAATCGGTGATCCACTCCATGGTGCGTTACCAGGATGGCAGTGTATTGGCACAACTGGGTGAGCCGGATATGCGTACGCCCATCGCTCATACGATGGCCTGGCCGGAACGAGTGCCGTCAGGTGTTAATGCCCTCGATTTTTGCAAACTAAGTTCGTTAAGTTTCGCGCAGCCCGATTTTGACCGCTATCCTTGCCTGAAGCTGGCCATTGATGCTTCTGACGAAGGGCAGGCGGCAACAACGGCGCTCAATGCGGCGAATGAGGTCACTGTTTCGGCATTCCTGGCATCGGCTATCCGTTTCACAGATATTGCTGCCCTGAATCTTTCTGTGCTTGAACAGATGGATTTGCGCGAACCGCAGAGCATTGATGACGTGCTGGCTGTGGATGCACAGGCACGCGATGTTGCGCAAAAACAAGTGATGCGCCTCGCAAGCCAGTGATATTACAGCGATGAGTGACGGTGCTATTTGTTAGCGTTGGGCTTCGGTGATATAGTCTGCGCCACAAAATTGCCAGTTGGTATTATGGCGTTTGGTGTAAGCCGTGGTTTACACGGCTTTTTTGCGTAAAGGCTTTTGTATTCCTGAGTACCGCTAAATCCTTTTCAGGGACTAAAACGCGTTATGTTGTCTGCTAACCAACCGATAAGCGAAAGTTTGCCAACGCATGGCTGCCGCCATGTAGCGATAATTATGGATGGCAATGGTCGCTGGGCGAAAAGACAAGGGAAACTTCGGGCTTTTGGTCATCGGGCCGGAGCGAAGTCTGTACGCCGTGCGGTCTCTTTTGCCGCCAATAATGGTATTGATGCACTGACGCTTTATGCTTTTAGTAGCGAGAACTGGAATCGCCCGGCGCAGGAAGTGAGTGCGCTGATGGAGTTGTTTGTGTGGGCGCTGGATAGCGAAGTAAAAAGCCTGCACCGCCATAATGTGCGTTTACGCATTATTGGCGATACCAGTCGTTTTAATACGCGTTTGCAGGAGAGAATCCGCAAAGCGGAAGCGTTAACTGCCCAGAACACCGGGCTGACGCTGAATATCGCAGCGAACTATGGTGGGCGCTGGGATATCGTACAGGGAGTCCGGCAGCTTGCCGAGCAGGTGCAGGAAGGGCTGTTGCGCCCGGATCAAATTGATGAAGAAACGCTCAATAAGCAAGTCTGCATGCATGAGCTGGCTCCCGTGGATTTAGTGATTAGGACTGGTGGGGAACATCGCATAAGTAATTTTTTACTTTGGCAAATTGCCTATGCCGAACTTTACTTTACAGATGTTCTTTGGCCCGATTTTGATGAACAAGACTTTGAAGGTGCGCTGCATGCCTTTGCCAATCGAGAGCGTCGTTTCGGCGGTACCGAGCCAGGTGGCGACAAAGCCTGATGGGGGTTGCTTTTGCTGAAGTATCGCCTGATTTCTGCTTTTGTATTGATACCCATTGTTATTGCAGCGCTTTTTTTGCTGCCGCCGGTGGGATTTGCGATCGTTACGCTCGCTGTTTGCATGCTCGCTGCGTGGGAGTGGGGGCAACTGAGCGGCTTTACGTCCCGGACTCAGCGGGTTTGGTTGGCCGTATTATGCGGGTTTTTACTCGCCCTTATGCTATTTACGTTGCCGGAATATCACCATAATACCCATCATCCGCTGGTGACGTTCTCGCTCTGGGCCTCTCTGGCCTGGTGGCTGGTGGCGTTGGTGTTAGTCCTCAGTTACCCGTCATCCGCTGCGGCGTGGCGCCACTCTAAAATTTTGCGCCTGATTTTCGGTATCTTGACGATTATCCCTTTTTTCTGGGGCATGCTGGCGCTGCGCGTGTGGCATTACGATGTAAACCACTACAGCGGCGCGCTGTGGTTGTTGTACGTGATGATCCTCGTTTGGGGAGCAGATTCAGGCGCTTATATGTTCGGCAAACTGTTTGGCAAACATAAACTTGCACCAAAAGTCTCGCCGGGGAAAACCTGGCAAGGTTTCCTGGGAGGCCTGCTGACTGCGGGTATTATCTCCTGGGGTTATGGCGCATGGGCGAACCTGGATGTAACCTCATCTACGCTCTTTATTTGCTCGGTGGTCGCGGCGTTAGCCTCAGTATTGGGCGATCTCACGGAAAGTATGTTCAAGCGTGAAGCCGGAATTAAAGATAGTGGGCATCTTATTCCGGGTCATGGCGGTATACTGGATCGCATTGACAGCCTGACAGCGGCAGTTCCTGTATTTGCCTGCCTGTTATTGCTGGTTTTCAGGACGATTTGACGGAAGGTTTTATGCTGAGCATTCTCTGGAATCTGGCGGCGTTCATTGTTGCGCTTGGTGTATTGATCACCGTGCATGAATTTGGCCATTTCTGGGTTGCTCGCCGCTGTGGCGTGCGGGTTGAGCGTTTTTCCATCGGTTTTGGTAAAGCGCTCTGGCGTCGCACTGACAAACACGGCACCGAATTCGTCATCGCCCTGATCCCCCTGGGTGGTTATGTCAAAATGCTGGATGAGCGCGTTGAGGCGGTTACGCCGGAAATGCGCCACTACGCTTTCAATAATAAAACGGTCGGCCAGCGTGCCGCCGTTATCGCTGCCGGCCCCATCGCTAACTTTATCTTTGCCATCTTCGCTTACTGGCTGGTGTTTATCATCGGTGTCCCTGGCGTTCGTCCGGTTGTTGGTGAAATAACGCCCAACTCTATCGCTGCAAACGCGCAAATTGCACCTGGCACGGAACTTAAAGCGATTGATGGCATCGAAACGCCTGATTGGGATGCTGTGCGCTTACAGTTGGTGTCTAAAATCGGCGATAGCCAGACGACCGTCAGCGTAGCGCCATTCGGCAGTAACAATCGCCAGGATAAGGTGCTGGATTTACGTCACTGGGCCTTTGCGCCTGATAAAGACGATCCGGTTATGTCGCTGGGGATCCGTCCCCGTGCGGCACAGCTTGAACCGGTGCTTGCGGAGGTGCAACCCGGTTCCGCTGCCAGCAAAGCGGGTTTGCAAGCTGGCGACAGGATCGTTAAAGTCGATGGTCAGCAGTTAACGCAGTGGATGACGTTCGTTACGCTGGTACGGGATAACCCAGGTACGTCGTTAGCGCTGGAAGTAGAAAGACAAGGGGCTCCCTTGTCTTTGACGTTGATACCGGATACAAAGCCCGGTAGCAAGGCAGAAGGGTTTGCGGGCGTGGTGCCCAAAGTCATTCCTCTGCCAGATGAATACAAAACAGTACGCCAGTACGGGCCATTTAGCGCCATTGTTGAAGCCACGGATAAAACCTGGCAGTTGATGAAGCTAACGGTCAGTATGTTGGGGAAATTGATCACCGGTGATGTAAAACTGAACAACCTCAGTGGGCCGATTTCTATCGCTCAGGGGGCTGGGATGTCAGCGGAGTTCGGGTTGATTTACTACCTGATGTTCCTCGCTTTGATCAGCGTGAACTTAGGCATCATTAACCTGTTCCCTCTGCCTGTTCTTGATGGCGGGCATCTGCTGTTTTTGGCGATTGAGAAGCTGAAGGGCGGACCGGTATCCGAGCGAGTTCAAGACTTTAGTTATCGCATTGGCTCTATCTTGCTGGTGCTGTTAATGGGGCTTGCACTTTTCAATGATTTCTCTCGCTTGTAAGAGAGTTTGTTAGGAAGAACGCATAATAACGATGGCGATGAAAAAGTTGCTCATAGCGTCGCTGCTGTTTAGCAGCGCCACCGTATACGGTGCTGATGGATTCGTAGTGAAGGATATTCATTTCGAAGGCCTACAGCGTGTCGCCGTTGGTGCGGCCCTCCTCAGTATGCCAGTTCGTCCTGGCGATACGGTGAATGATGAAGATATCAGTAACACCATTCGCGCGTTGTTTGCCACCGGCAACTTCGAGGATGTTCGTGTCCTGCGTGATGGTGATACGCTCCTCGTTCAGGTGAAAGAACGCCCGACAATCGCCAGCATCACCTTCTCCGGCAACAAGTCGGTGAAAGATGACATGCTGAAACAGAACCTTGAAGCTTCTGGCGTCCGTGTGGGTGAATCACTGGATCGCACCACCCTCTCCGATATCGAAAAAGGGCTGGAAGACTTCTACTACAGCGTGGGTAAGTACAGCGCCAGCGTCAAAGCTGTCGTCACCCCATTGCCGCGTAACCGCGTTGACCTGAAGCTGGTCTTCCAGGAAGGCGTTTCCGCGCAAATCCAACAGATTAATATTGTCGGCAACCATGCCTTCACGACGGAACAGCTGATCTCCACATTCCAGCTGCGTGATGAAGTGCCGTGGTGGAACGTTGTCGGCGATCGTAAATACCAGAAACAGAAACTGGCGGGCGACCTGGAAACGCTGCGTAGCTACTATCTGGATCGCGGTTACGCACGTTTCAACATTGATTCGACGCAGGTTAGCCTGACGCCGGACAAAAAAGGCATCTACATTACTGTTAACGTGACCGAGGGCGATCAGTACAAACTCTCTGGTGTGCAGGTTAGCGGTAATCTCGCAGGCCACTCTGCGGAAATTGAAAGCCTGACCAAAATCGAGCCGGGCGAGCTGTATAACGGCGCCAAAGTGACCAAAATGGAAGATGACATTAAAAAGCTTCTCGGTCGCTATGGTTACGCCTACCCGCGCGTTCAGTCGCAGCCTGAAATCAACGACACGGACAAAACGGTTAAGCTGCATATCAACGTTGATGCTGGCAACCGCTTCTACGTGCGTAAGATTCGCTTTGAAGGTAACGACACCTCTAAAGATTCCGTACTGCGTCGCGAAATGCGTCAGATGGAAGGTGCGTGGCTGGGCAGCGATCTGGTCGATCAGGGTAAAGAGCGTCTGAACCGCCTGGGCTATTTTGAAACTGTCGATACGGAAACCCAGCGTATCCCGGGTAGCCCGGACCAGGTTGATGTGGTCTATAAGGTGAAAGAGCGTAACACCGGTAGCTTCAACTTCGGCGTTGGCTACGGTACCGAAAGCGGCGTCAGCTTCCAGGTTGGCGTTCAGCAGGATAACTGGTTAGGTACCGGTTATTCCGTTGGTATCAGCGGAACCAAAAACGACTACCAGACCTACTCCGAGTTCTCCGTTACCAACCCGTACTTTACGGTTGATGGCGTGAGCCTTGGCGGTCGTATCTTCTATAACGACTTTAAAGCTGACGATGCGGATCTGTCGTCCTATACCAACAAGAGCTACGGTCTTGATGGTACGCTCGGTTTCCCGATCAACGAATACAACACGCTGCGCGCTGGTTTAGGCTATGTTCATAACAGCCTGTCGAAGATGGAACCGCAGGTGGCAATGTGGCGTTACCTGGATTCCGTGGGGCAGAATGCCAGCACGCAGAACGACAGCAACGGTTATTCGGCGGATGATTTCACCTTTAACTACGGCTGGACTTATAACAACCTTGACCGCGGTTATTTCCCGACGAAAGGTTCACGCGTCAACCTGAACGGTAAAGTGACGGTTCCGGGCTCGGATAACGAGTTCTACAAAGTCACTGTCGACACTGCGTCTTACTTCCCGATTGACGACGATCACAAATGGGTGGTCTTAGGCCGTACACGTTGGGGTTACGGTGACGGTTTAGGTGGCAAAGAGCTGCCGTTCTATGAGAACTTCTACGCAGGTGGCTCCAGCACTGTGCGTGGCTTCCAGTCCAACAACATTGGTCCGAAAGCGGTTTACTACGGTGGCAACAACCAAAGCAACTGTAAGAATACCGTTGCAGACTCGCTCTGTAAGTCTAATGATGCGGTGGGCGGTAACGCAATGGGCGTGGTCAGCGCCGAGCTGATTACACCAACGCCGTTTATCAGTGATAAATACGCCAACTCTGTGCGGACCTCGTTCTTCTGGGATGCGGGTAGCGTGTGGGATACAAACTGGCAAAATACCGCGCAGATGAAAGCGCTGGGTATTCCGGATTATAGCGATCCGAGCAATATCCGCATGTCTGCCGGTATCGCATTACAATGGATGTCCCCATTGGGGCCGTTGGTTTTCTCCTACGCCCAGCCGTTTAAAAAGTACGATGGAGACAAAGCGGAACAGTTCCAGTTTAACATCGGTAAAACCTGGTAACGCCGTACTGCAATGGAATGCACCAGCAGTGTAGTGATGGCTGAGGCTTTCAATGGAAAGCCCGGCCACGCAAAGAACTGTACCTCCGGGTACAAACGGGATGGTAAGGAGTTAATTGTGAAAAAGTTGTTATTAGCTGCAGGTTTCGGTTTGGCAATGGCTGCGTCAGCCCAGGCCGCTGACAAAATTGCGATTGTTGATATGGGTAGCCTGCTGCAGCAGGTTGCGCAGACTTCCGGCGTTTCTCAGACCATGAAAAACGAATTCGGCGGCCGCGCGAGCGAACTGCAAAGCATGGAATCCGACCTGCAAGCAAAAGCACAGCGTTTGCAGCGCGATGGTTCCACGATGAAGGCAAGCGATCGCAGCAAGCTGGAAAAAGACATCACTTCTGGTCGCCAGGCATTCGCTCAAAAAGCGCAGGCTTTCGAGCAGGATCAGGCCCGTCGTTCTAATGAAGAACGCGGCAAGCTGGTGACTCGTATCCAGACCGCAGTGAAAAAAGTGGCTTCTGATCAGGGTGTTGATCTGGTTATTCCTTCCAACGCCGTTATTTACAACAGCAACGATGTAAAAGACATCACCGCTGATGTACTGAAACAGGTTAAATAAGTAATGCCTTCAATTCGACTGGCTGATTTAGCTCAGCAGTTGGATGCAGAACTACACGGTGATGGCGATATCGTCATCACCGGCGTTGCGTCCATGCAATCTGCCGTAGCGGGCCACATCACTTTCATGGTCAATCCTAAGTACCGTGAACACCTGACCGCATGTCAGGCCTCTGCCGTTGTAATGACGCAGGACGATCTTCCCTTTGCCAACAGCGCTGCGCTGGTCGTAAAAAATCCTTACCTGACCTACGCACGTATGGCGCAAATTCTTGATACCACGCCGCAGCCTGCGCAGAACATCGCGCCTGGAGCAGTGATTGATCCTACGGCTCAGCTGGGTAGCAACGTAGCAATTGGCGCGAACGCCGTGATCGAATCTGGTGTTAGCCTGGGCGATAACGTGGTCATCGGTCCGGGTTGCTTCGTTGGGAAAAATACGAAAATTGGCGCGGGTTCGCGTCTGTGGGCCAATGTATCCATTTACCATGAGATTGAGATCGGTGAAAATTGCCTGATCCAATCCGGCACGGTGATAGGTTCCGATGGCTTTGGCTATGCCAACGATCGTGGCAACTGGGTTAAAATCCCACAGCTTGGTCGCGTCATTATCGGCAACAACGTTGAGATCGGTGCATGTACGACCATCGATCGTGGTGCACTGGATGATACCTGCATTGGTAACGGCGTCATCATTGATAACCAGTGTCAGATTGCACATAACGTTGTGATTGGCGACAATACTGCGGTTGCCGGTGGCGTCATCATGGCGGGTAGTTTAAAAATTGGTCGCTATTGCATGATTGGCGGCGCCAGCGTAATCAACGGGCACATGGAAATTTGCGACAAGGTTACCGTAACGGGGATGGGGATGGTCATGCGTCCTATCACTGAGCCGGGTATTTACTCCTCAGGTATCCCGCTGCAACCGAACAAAGTGTGGCGAAAAACCGCAGCCCTGGTGATGAATATTGATGATATGAGCAAGCGCCTGAAAGCTATCGAGCGCAAGGTTAATCAACAAGACGAATAATTCATCCGCATAACGCTTGTACACAGAAGAATTCGCGGGACAGAAAAGCCTCTGCACCTCGAAGAATAAAGTGTATATACTTCCCGGCCTGTTGGCATTCTTATGATTGCCGCGGGCCGTGTTATTATTGCCTTTTAGTATATTTGGACAGGAAGAGTATTTTGACTACTGACACTCATACTCTGCACATTGAAGAGATCCTGGAGCTTCTGCCGCACCGCTACCCGTTCTTACTGGTTGATCGCGTGCTGGATTTTGAAGAAGGTCGTTTTCTGCGCGCAGTCAAAAATGTTTCGGTAAACGAGCCGTTTTTCCAGGGGCACTTCCCTGGCAAACCGATTTTCCCGGGCGTGCTGATTCTTGAAGCAATGGCGCAGGCAACCGGTATTCTGGCGTTTAAAAGCGTTGGTAAACTGGAGCCGGGTGAGCTGTATTACTTCGCCGGTATCGACGAAGCGCGCTTTAAGCGTCCTGTTGTGCCAGGCGATCAGATGATCATGGAAGTCACTTTCGAAAAAACCCGCCGTGGCCTGACCCGTTTTAAAGGGGTTGCGCTGGTAGACGGTAAAATTGTTTGTGAAGCTACTATGATGTGTGCACGTAGCCGGGAGGCCTGATACGTGATTGATAAAACCGCCTTTATTCATCCTACTGCCATTGTTGAAGACGGTGCCGTTATTGGTGCTAACGCTCATATTGGCCCATTTTGTATTGTGGGACCTCACGTTGAAATTGGTGACGGTACCGTACTGAAATCTCACGTCGTGGTGAATGGTCATACGACTATTGGTCGTGACAACGAGATTTATCAGTTCGCCTCCATCGGCGAGGTGAACCAGGATTTGAAATATGCTGGTGAACCGACTCGTGTGGAAATTGGCGATCGCAACCGCATCCGCGAAAGCGTCACCATCCACCGTGGCACAGTACAGGGTGGTGGATTGACGAAGGTGGGCAGCGATAACCTGCTGATGATCAACGCGCACATTGCGCACGATTGTACGGTTGGAAATCGCTGTATCCTCGCAAATAACGCGACGCTGGCGGGGCATGTTTCCGTCGACGACTTTGCCATCATCGGCGGCATGACCGCAGTGCATCAGTTCTGCATTATCGGTGCGCACGTGATGGTTGGCGGGTGTTCCGGCGTTGCCCAGGACGTACCGCCTTACGTGATCGCTCAGGGCAACCATGCCACACCGTTTGGTGTGAACATTGAAGGTCTGAAACGTCGCGGCTTTAGCAGAGAAGCGTTAGTGGCTATTCGTAATGCGTACAAATTGCTGTACCGCAGCGGTAAAACGCTGGAAGAGGCGAAACCGGAAATTGCTGAGCTTGCTGCGAAGCACCCGGAAGTTGACGCATTTATGCAGTTCTTTGAGCGCTCAACACGTGGTTTGATCCGTTAATGATCGACGCGCGTCCTCTTACGATAGCCCTCGTCGCCGGAGAAACCTCCGGCGATATTCTTGGTGCCGGTCTTATCCGCGCGCTGCGAGCTCGCCTGCCGAATGCTCGTTTTGTCGGGGTCGCGGGGCCGCGTATGCAGGCCGAAGGCTGCGAAGCCTGGTATGAAATGGAAGAGCTGGCGGTAATGGGCATCGTTGAGGTGCTGGGGCGTTTGCGCCGTCTGCTGCATATCCGCGCCGATTTAACCCGTCGTTTTAGCGAACTGAAACCGGATGTTTTTGTCGGCATCGATGCGCCGGATTTCAATATTACCCTCGAAGGCAATCTGAAAACGCAGGGTATTAAAACCATCCACTATGTCAGTCCGTCCGTCTGGGCGTGGCGACAAAAACGCGTTTTCAAAATCGGCAGAGCCACCAACCTGGTGCTCGCGTTTCTGCCTTTCGAAAAAGCGTTTTACGATAAATTTAACGTACCGTGCCGTTTTATCGGCCATACCATGGCGGATGCCATGCCGCTGGATCCCGATAAGAACGCGGCGCGGGCGCACCTTGGGATTGCTGATAACGTGCATTGTCTGGCTTTACTGCCGGGCAGTCGCGGGGCGGAAGTCGAAATGCTGAGTGCGGACTTCCTGCGTACCGCCCAGTTGCTGCGTGAGCGCTACCCCGATCTTGAAGTGATTGTGCCGTTGGTCAATGCGAAACGGCGTGAACAGTTTGAGCGCATTAAAGCGGAAGTCGCACCCGAGCTGCCGGTGCATATGCTTGATGGCCAGGCGCGGGAAGCGATGATCGCCGCAGACGCCGCGCTGCTGGCCTCGGGGACCGCTGCGCTGGAGTGCATGCTGGCGAAATGCCCGATGGTAGTTGGCTATCGTATGAAGCCATTCACTTTCTGGCTGGCGAAACGTCTGGTAAAAACGCCCTATGTGTCGCTGCCAAACTTGCTTGCCGGGCGTGAGCTGGTTAAAGAGTTGCTCCAGGATGAATGCAATCCCCGGGCGCTTGCTGCCGCGCTGGAACCCTTACTGGCCAACGGCAAAACCAGCCACGAGATGCACGACATTTTCCGCGAATTGCATTTGCAGATTCGCTGCAATGCCGATGAACAGGCGGCTGACGCCGTACTGGAGTTAGCACAATGATAGAGTTTGTTTATCCGCATACGCATTTGGTCGCGGGTGTGGATGAAGTCGGTCGCGGCCCGCTGGTGGGCGCGGTAGTAACAGCGGCGGTGATCCTCGATCCTGAACGTCCTATTATCGGTTTGAACGATTCTAAAAAATTATCCGAAAAACGCCGTTTGTCGCTCTGCGATGAGATCAAAGAGAAGGCGCTGGCCTGGAGCCTGGGCCGCGCGGAACCGCATGAAATTGACGAGTTGAACATTTTGCATGCCACCATGCTGGCGATGCAGCGCGCTGTTGCCGGGCTGGCAATCGCGCCTGAGTTCGTGCTGATCGACGGTAATCGTTGTCCGGCTTTGCCGATGCCTTCGCTGGCGGTGGTAAAAGGCGATAGCCGCGTCGCAGAAATCAGCGCCGCGTCGATTCTCGCCAAAGTGACCCGCGACGCGGAGATGGCCGAACTTGATATCATTTTTCCGCAATATGGCTTTGCGCAGCATAAAGGCTATCCTACGGCTTTCCATCTGGAGAGACTGGCGGAGCACGGCGCAACCGAGCATCACCGACGCAGCTTTGCGCCGGTCAAACGCGCGTTGGGTCTTGCGTCCTGATTCTTGTGAACGTGAAATAAACCAGGCTGGGATCTAAAAATGGCTGAACCACGTTTCGTACACCTGCGGGTGCATAGCGACTATTCCATGATTGACGGGCTGGCGAAAACCGGACCGCTGGTGAAAAAGGCGGCCGCGCTCGGCATGCCTGCGCTGGCGATCACCGATTTTACCAACCTGTGTGGTCTGGTGAAGTTTTACGGAACGGCGCACGGTGCCGGGATGAAGCCTATCGTCGGTGCTGATTTTCATGTGCAAAGCGATCTGCTTGGCGACGAGCTGACGCAGCTCACCGTTCTCGCTATCAACAACACCGGTTATCAAAACCTGACGCTGCTTATTTCGCGCGCCTACCAGCGTGGTTATGGCGCGCTCGGCCCGTGGATTGACCGCGACTGGCTGCTGGAACTCAATGAAGGGCTGATTCTGCTTTCCGGCGGTCGCATGGGCGACGTGGGTAAAAGCGTGCTGCGTGGCAATAGCGCACTGGTTGAGCAGTGTCTTGAGTTCTATAAAACCCATTTTCACGATCGCTACTATCTGGAGCTGATCCGTACGGGACGAGCGGACGAAGAGTCTTACCTGCATGCCGCTGTCGCACTGGCAGAAGAGCATGACTTGCCGGTTGTTGCGACCAACGATGTGCGGTTTATTGATGCCGACGACTTCGACGCCCATGAGATCCGCGTGGCGATCCACGACGGTTTTACCCTCGACGATCCCAAACGCCCGCGTAACTATTCGCCGCAGCAATACATGCGCAGCGAAGAGGAGATGTGCGAACTCTTCTCGGATATCCCGGAAGCGCTGGAGAATACGGTCGAAATCGCCAAACGCTGTAACGTCACCGTTCGTCTTGGCGAATATTTCCTGCCGCAGTTCCCGACGGGGGATATGACCACCGAGGATTTCCTCGTGGCGAAATCCAAAGAGGGGCTGGAAGAACGACTGGCATTTCTCTTCCCGGATGAAAACGTGCGCGCCGAAAAGCGCCCGCCTTACGATGAACGTCTCGATATTGAACTCCAGGTTATCAACCAGATGGGGTTCCCGGGCTACTTCCTCATCGTGATGGAATTTATCCAGTGGTCGAAAGACAACGGCGTACCGGTAGGGCCGGGACGTGGTTCCGGTGCGGGTTCGCTGGTAGCGTATGCGCTGAAAATTACCGACCTCGATCCGCTGGAGTTTGACCTGCTGTTCGAACGTTTCCTTAACCCGGAACGTGTGTCGATGCCTGACTTCGACGTCGATTTCTGTATGGAAAAACGCGACCAGGTTATCGAGCACGTGGCGGATATGTACGGGCGCGATGCGGTATCGCAGATCATCACCTTTGGTACCATGGCGGCGAAAGCGGTTATCCGCGACGTTGGCCGCGTGCTTGGCCACCCGTATGGCTTTGTCGACCGAATTTCAAAACTGGTGCCGCCGGATCCGGGCATGACGCTGGCTAAAGCGTTTGAAGCCGAACCGCAACTGCCAGAAATTTACGAAGCCGACGAAGAGGTCAAAGCGCTGATCGATATGGCGCGCAAGCTGGAAGGGGTGACGCGAAACGCCGGGAAACACGCCGGTGGTGTGGTGATCGCGCCAACCAAAATTACCGACTTTGCGCCGCTGTATTGTGATGAAGCCGGTCAGCATCCGGTCACCCAGTTCGATAAAAACGACGTGGAATATGCGGGGCTGGTGAAGTTCGACTTCCTTGGGCTGCGTACGCTGACCATCATTAACTGGGCGCTGGAGATGATTAACGCCCGGCGCGAGAAGAACGGCGAGCCGCCGCTGGACATTGCCGCTATTCCGCTGGATGACAAGAAAAGTTTCGACATGCTGCAACGCTCGGAAACCACGGCGGTTTTCCAGCTTGAATCCCGCGGCATGAAAGACCTGATCAAACGCCTGCAGCCTGACTGCTTCGAAGATATGATCGCTCTGGTGGCACTGTTCCGTCCGGGTCCGCTGCAATCAGGCATGGTGGATAACTTTATCGACCGTAAGCACGGGCGTGAAGAGATCTCCTACCCGGATGTTCAGTGGCAGCACGAGAGTCTGAAGCCAGTGCTGGAGCCAACCTATGGCATCATCTTGTATCAGGAACAGGTGATGCAGATTGCGCAGGTGCTTTCGGGTTACACCCTTGGCGGCGCAGATATGCTGCGCCGTGCGATGGGTAAGAAAAAGCCAGAAGAGATGGCCAAGCAGCGCTCGATTTTTGAAGATGGTGCGAAGAAAAACGGTATCGACGGCGAACTGGCGATGAAAATCTTCGACCTGGTGGAAAAATTCGCCGGTTACGGATTTAACAAATCGCACTCTGCCGCCTATGCTTTGGTGTCGTACCAGACGCTGTGGCTGAAGGCGCACTATCCGGCCGAGTTTATGGCGGCGGTAATGACTGCCGATATGGACAACACCGAGAAAGTGGTTGGCCTGGTCGATGAGTGCTGGCGCATGGGGCTGAAAATCCTGCCGCCGGATATCAACTCGGGTCTGTACCATTTCCACGTTAATGACGATGGCGAAATTGTTTACGGCATCGGCGCGATCAAAGGCGTGGGGGAAGGCCCGATCGAGGCGATCATTGAAGCGCGCAACAACGGTGGCTACTTCCGCGAATTGTTCGATCTTTGCGCCCGTACCGACATCAAAAAACTCAATCGTCGGGTACTGGAAAAGCTAATTATGTCCGGGGCGTTTGATCGCCTTGGCCCGCATCGCGCTGCGCTAATGAACGCGCTGGGCGATGCGCTGAAAGCCGCCGATCAGCACTCGAAAGCCGAGGCGATTGGGCAGGCGGATATGTTTGGTGTGCTGGCAGAAGAGCCGGAGCAGATCGAGCAGTCCTACGCCAGTTGCCAGCCGTGGCCGGAACAGGTGGTGCTGGATGGCGAGCGTGAAACGTTAGGGTTGTACCTGACAGGTCACCCGATTAACCAGTATTTAAAAGAAATTGAGCGCTATGTCGGAGGCTACCGGCTGAAAGACATGCATCCGACCGAGCGTGGGAAAGTGACCACGGCGGCGGGGCTCGTCATTGCCGCGCGGGTTATGGTCACCAAGCGCGGCAATCGTATCGGCATCTGTACCCTGGATGACCGTTCCGGGCGTCTTGAAGTGATGTTGTTCACTGACGCCCTGGATAAATACCAGCAACTGCTGGAAAAAGACCGCATACTTATCGTCAGCGGACAGGTCAGCTTTGATGACTTCAGTGGGGGGCTTAAAATGACCGCCCGCGAAGTGATGGACATTGACGAAGCCCGGGAAAAATATGCCCGTGGGCTTGCTATCTCGCTGACGGACAGGCAAATTGATGACCAGCTTTTAAACCGACTCCGTCAGTCTCTGGAACCCCACCGTTCGGGAACCATTCCAGTACATCTCTACTATCAGAGGACGGATGCGCGCGCGCGATTACGCTTCGGCGCAACGTGGCGTGTCTCTCCGAGCGATCGTTTACTCAACGATCTGCGTGGCCTCATAGGTTCGGAGCAGGTGGAACTGGAGTTTGACTAATACAGGAATACTATGAGTCTGAATTTCCTTGATTTCGAACAGCCGATTGCTGAGCTGGAAGCGAAAATCGATTCTCTGACCGCCGTTGGCCGTCAGGATGAAAAACTGGATATTAACATCGACGAAGAAGTGCATCGTCTGCGTGAGAAAAGCGTTGAGCTGACACGTAAAATTTTCGCCGATCTTGGCGCATGGCAGGTCGCGCAGTTGGCTCGCCATCCGCTGCGTCCATACACCCTGGATTATGTCCGCCTGGCTTTCGACGAGTTCGACGAACTGGCTGGCGATCGTGCTTACGCTGACGATAAAGCCATTGTTGGCGGTATCGCGCGTCTGGATGGGCGTCCGGTGATGATCATCGGCCACCAGAAAGGCCGCGAAACCAAAGAAAAAATCCGCCGTAACTTCGGTATGCCGGCACCGGAAGGGTATCGCAAAGCGCTGCGCCTGATGGAAATGGCAGAACGCTTCAACATGCCGATCATTACCTTTATCGACACGCCGGGGGCTTATCCGGGCGTGGGCGCGGAAGAGCGTGGTCAGTCTGAAGCGATCGCGCGTAACCTGCGTGAAATGTCCCGCCTGAGCGTGCCGGTTATCTGCACCGTGATTGGCGAAGGCGGCTCCGGCGGCGCACTGGCGATTGGTGTGGGCGATAAAGTGAATATGCTGCAATACAGCACCTATTCTGTTATCTCCCCGGAAGGTTGCGCATCGATTCTGTGGAAAAGCGCCGATAAAGCGCCGCTGGCTGCCGAAGCGATGGGGATTATCGCCCCGCGTCTGAAAGAACTGAAACTGATCGACTCGATCATTCCGGAACCGCTGGGCGGTGCTCATCGTAACCCGGAAGCGATGGCGGCGTCGCTGAAAGCACAACTGCTGGCCGATCTGGCCGATCTGGATGTGCTGAGCAAAGACGATCTGCGTAACCGCCGTTACCAGCGTCTGATGAGCTACGGCTACGCCTGATCCTCATCCCACTCTGAAAAGCCGCACCGCTGTGCGGCTTTTTTTATACCTGCCGTTTACCTCAACTATGCTTAGCTAAGGTTTTTAACGGAGGTAGCCGTGAATATTATTGCCATCATGGGACCACATGGCGTTTTCTATAAAGATGAGCCAATTAAGGAGCTGGAGCAGGCATTACAGGCCCAGGGCTTTCAACTTATCTGGCCGCAAAACAGCACCGACTTACTGAAATTTATCGAACACAACCCGCGCATCTGCGGCGTTATCTTTGACTGGGATGAGTACTCCCTCGATCTGTGCAGCGAAATCAATCAGCTTAACGAATATCTCCCGCTGTACGCCTTTATCAATACTCACTCGACGATGGACGTCAGCATCCAGGATATGCGCATGGCGCTGTGGTTTTTCGAGTATGCGCTGGGTGTGTCCGAGGATATTGCTACGCGTATCGGTCAGTACACCCGCGAGTATCTCGAAACCATCACGCCGCCGTTTACCCGCGCGCTGTTTACTTACGTTAAAGAAGGCAAATATACCTTTTGTACGCCGGGGCATATGGCGGGCACGGCTTATCAGAAAAGCCCGGTTGGCTGCCTGTTTTACGATTTTTTCGGTGGCAATACGTTAAAAGCAGATGTCTCTATTTCGGTCACGGAGCTGGGCTCGTTACTGGATCACACAGGCCCACATCTGGAAGCCGAAGAGTATATCGCCCGCACCTTTGGCGCGGAGCAGAGCTACATGGTGACCAACGGCACCTCGACCTCGAATAAAATCGTCGGCATGTATGCCGCACCGGCCGGCAGCACATTGTTGATTGATCGTAACTGCCATAAGTCACTGGCACATCTGCTGATGATGAGCGACGTTACGCCGCTATGGCTGAAACCCGGGCGCAATGCGCTGGGGATTCTGGGCGGGATCCCTCGTCGTGAATTTACCCATGCCAGCATCGAACAGAAGGTGGCAAAAACAGCGGGCGCACGCTGGCCGGTACATGCGGTGATCACCAACTCCACTTATGACGGACTGTTGTATAACACTGACTGGATCAAAAAGACGCTTGATGTGCCGTCGATCCACTTCGATTCTGCCTGGGTTCCTTATACCAATTTCCACCCGATCTACGCCGGGAAAAGCGGCATGAGCGGCGAGCGGGTGCCGGGAAAAGTGTTCTTTGAAACCCAGTCGACGCACAAAATGCTGGCGGCATTTTCACAGGCATCGCTGATTCATATTAAAGGTGAATATGATGAAGACACCTTTAACGAAGCATTTATGATGCACACCACCACCTCGCCGAGTTACCCGCTGGTGGCCTCCATCGAAACGGCGGCTGCGATGCTGCGCGGTAATCCCGGCAAACGTCTGATTAACCGTTCCGTCGAGCGCGCGCTGCATTTCCGTAAAGAAGTTCAGCGGCTGAAAGATGAAGCCGATGGCTGGTTCTTTGATATCTGGCAGCCAGAAGAGATTGAAGAGGCGGACTGCTGGCCTGTTGCGCCCGGTGAAGCATGGCACGGTTTTCGCGATGCGGATGCCGACCATATGTTTCTCGATCCGGTTAAAGTGACCATCCTGACGCCGGGCATGGACGAGCTGGGGAACATGAGCGACGAGGGGATCCCGGCGGCGCTGGTGGCGAAGTTCCTCGATGAGCGTGGCGTTGTAGTCGAGAAAACCGGGCCATATAACCTGCTGTTCTTATTCAGTATTGGTATTGATAAAACCCGCGCGATGGGGTTGCTGCGCGGATTGATGGAGTTTAAACGCGCCTACGATCTGAATCTGCGCGTGAAGAATATGCTGCCCGATCTCTACGCCGAAGATCCGGATTTCTACCGCAATATGCGCATTCAGGATCTGGCTCAGGGGATCCATAAGCTCATCCGCCAGCACGATCTTCCACGTTTAATGCTGCAAGCGTTTGATGTATTACCGGAAATGAAACTGACGCCGCACCAGGCCTGGCAGCGGCAAATTCAGGGCGAGGTGGAAACCATTGAGCTTGAGCGACTGATAGGGCGAATCTCGGCGAATATGATCCTGCCTTATCCGCCAGGCGTGCCGCTGGTGATGCCCGGCGAAATGATCACCGAAGCGAGCAGAGCCTTGCTGGATTTCCTGCTGATGCTTTGCGCTATTGGCCGCCACTATCCCGGTTTTGAGACGGATATTCATGGCGCGAAGCGGGACGAAGAGGGCGTTTATCGGGTACGAGTCCTAAAAAACCACTGAGCTATTGCGGGCAAACACCGGCAGGCGTAACGTTCTGGCATCAAAAAAGGAGAGACTATGCTGGGTTTAAAACAGGTTCATCATATTGCCATCATTGCCACGGACTACGCGAAGAGCAAAGCGTTTTACTGCGATATCCTCGGGTTTACGCTGCAAAGCGAGGTCTATCGCGAAGCACGTGATTCATGGAAAGGCGACCTGGCGCTGAACGGCCAGTATGTGATTGAGCTGTTTTCTTTCCCGTTCCCGCCTGCGCGCCCCAGCCGACCAGAAGCCTGCGGGCTGCGCCATCTGGCGTTTAGCGTTGATGACATCGACAAGGCGGTGGCGCATCTGGCGGCTCACGGTGTGCAGTGCGAAGAGATCCGCATCGATCCTTACACCGATAAACGCTTCACCTTCTTTACCGATCCTGATGGCCTGCCGCTCGAGCTTTACCAGCAGTAATACTTGCCACTTCCGCTAATGCCCGGTAACGTGCCGGGCATTACTCCGTTTTGATAATCGCTATGACCACGCCCTTTTTTGCATCAATGCCAACCACATCGCGCCAGTTTCTGGTGGCATTTAGCGGTGGGCTGGATTCAACCGTCCTGCTGCATAAATTGATGCTTTGGCGTCAGCAATTACCCGAACTCAAGTTACGCGCCATCCATATTCACCACGGGCTTAGTCCGCACGCCGACGCCTGGGCGGAGCATTGTGAGGATATTTGCGCGCGCTGGCAGATCCCACTCAGCGTCGTTCGCGTTCAACTGGTGAACAACGGGGAAGGGATTGAAGCGCAGGCGCGCAGCGCGCGTTATCAAGCATTTGCGGAGGCGCTGCTGCCCGGTGACGTGCTGGTAACGGCTCAGCATCTGGACGATCAGTGTGAAACGTTCCTGCTGGCGTTAAAACGCGGCAGCGGGCCTGCCGGGCTGGCGGCCATGCCCGAAAGTATGCCTTTTGCCGGCACTCAGCTTATTCGACCGTTACTGACACAAACTCGCGATGAGCTGCACCAGTGGGCGCTTCACCATGCGCTGTCATGGATTGAGGATGAAAGTAACGCCGACGCCAGCTTCGATCGCAATTTTTTACGCTTGCAGGTTTTACCGGTGCTGGCGGCACGCTGGCCACATTTCGCCGACGCTGTTGTGCGAAGTGCCGCGCTGTGTGGCGAGCAAGAGCAGTTACTTGATGAGCTACTGGCGGCGGAACTTGATGCGGCGACGACGGATGAAGGGGCGCTGGAGCTTGTCCCTCTTTATACGCTAAGCGATGCGCGCCGTCGGGCACTGCTGCGTCGCTGGCTGGCGCAGCGCGGCGCGGTCATGCCGTCACGCGGCATGCTTGATCGCTTGTGGCAGGAAGTGGCGCTGGCGCGAGAAGATGCCTCACCGTGTCTGCGACTTGGTGAGTTCGAAGTGCGTCGTTATCAGTCGTGCTTGTGGTGGATCCGCGCCATTGAAAGTCAGCGTGATACGCAACTGCCGTGGCTGGCACCTTTCGAGCCGCTAACATTACCGGCGGGTCTTGGTGAGCTGTCGCTAGTGGCGGGGGGGGAAATTCGCCCCCCCAACGCTGATGAGGCGGTTTCGATCCGCTTTCAGGCACCCGGTATGTTGCATATCGTCGGGCGCAGCGGCGGGCGTAAGCTGAAGAAAATCTGGCAGGAACTTGGCGTGGCGCCCTGGCGGCGCGATACCACGCCGCTGCTGTTTTATGGTGAAACGTTGATGGCGGCGGCGGGGTTATTCGTTACGCGAGAAGGGGCGAAAAGCGCGGAGCAAAAAGGCGTACGGCTGGCGTGGCGAAGATAACGGGCAACAGGCGCTGCCCGCAAAATGTCAGGACTCGCTCACCACAACGGTGCCGATTTCAGGATGGCTGAAGCTGGCAATTTTATCGAGACGCAGTTCGCGCGCGGCGCCTGCGACATCAACCACCAGATACTCCACATTTTTACGTGAGACTAAATCGTTGGCTTTGGCGCTGAGCACCTCGCCATCTTTCATTTCCAGCTTCAATAAAAGATGATGCTGGCAGGCGAGTTCAAGGTTGTCATAGTCATCACAGTTGATGGGTTGATAGGCATCATTCATTGACATAATCGCTCACCAGTAAGTTCGCGGCAGCATACGCCGCCTTTTCCCTGACCGACTCTGAAAGGGTGTCATCCGACGCCATTTCATTCAGCACTTTCAACACGCACCCCAGCGCATCCGGGATATACCCTAAATCTCCGCTGGCGATTTCCGCATAACGTCTGCGTACTAACTCACAATAATTGTTCACATCACCTCCTGTCAGCAACCTGACTTTACTGTGAGATAACACTAAGCCTACGAAGTTAAACTCTGTTTAGCAAGGTGACTATACCACAGCTTATTCATCATTATCAGGGCGATGAATATCCACTGCGACAAGAGATAACAGCGCTTTATGCTTATATTCGCTACAATAGCGACCATTTTATGAAGGAGCGGTGACATGGCATTAAAAGCGACAATTTATAAAGCGACGGTGAACGTTGCCGATTTGGATCGTAATCAGTTTTTAGATGCAACGCTGACGCTGGCTCGCCATCCTTCTGAGACGCAAGAACGCATGATGCTGCGCCTGCTGGCGTGGATGAAATATGCGGATGAACGCCTGCAATTTACCCGCGGTCTCAGTGCTGACGATGAACCGGAACTGTGGCTACGCAATGATTATCTCGGTATCGATCTGTGGATTGAGCTGGGGCTGCCGGAGGAAAAACGGCTGAAGAAAGCCTGCTCACAGGCGAAAGAAGTGGCGCTTTTTACCTATAATTCACGCGCGGCGCAGATCTGGTGGCAGCAGAACCAGTCGCGCTGCGCGGCATTTAGCAATCTGAGCATCTGGTATCTGGATGATGTGCAACTGGCCGGGTTGAGCGCGTTTGCCAGCGATCGTACCATGACGCTGCAAGCGACGTTGCAGGATGGCGCTATCTGGTTATCGGATGAGAGCCAGAATCTGGAGATCCACCTTGAAGCCTGGCAGCAGCCGCAATGATTGAGGTCTCCCGTTCGGTCTCCATCGCTGACGAAGAGCTGGAAATCACGGCGGTGCGTGCGCAGGGCGCGGGCGGTCAGCATGTCAATAAGAGCTCAACGGCGATCCACCTGCGTTTTGACATCCGGGCTTCAAGCCTGCCAGAGTATTACAAAGCGCGTTTACTGGAGGCGTCGCACCATCTGATTAGCAGCGAAGGCTGGGTGGTGATAAAAGCACAGGAATATCGCAGCCAGGAGATGAACCGCGAAGCAGCAATCGCTCGCCTGGTGGCGTTAATTAAAGAATTAACCGTCGTGCAAAAGAGCCGTCGGGCAACGCGCCCAACCCGCGCATCGAAAGAGCGCCGGTTATCGGGCAAGGCGCAAAAGTCGTCGGTAAAAGCGTTACGCGGTAAAGTTCGGGGTCATGAAGGCTGACGGGTAATAACAGAATCGGGCATAAGGAATTGGGTGTGAAAAAAGCGATTTTAGCGGTGCTGGCGGGGTGTACGCTCTTTGCGCTTTTCGGATGTAACAACCGTGGCGATGTTGAGACGGTACAGCCAACACAAGTTGAAGAATTGAAACCGATGCAGCAAAGCTGGCGCGGTGTTTTGCCCTGCGCGGATTGCGAAGGGATTGAAACCTCTCTGTTTCTCGAGAAAGACGGGAGCTGGGTGATGAACCAGCGCTATCAGGGAGGAAAAGCGCCCTCGGTGTTTGCCACGTATGGTAACTGGGCGCGCACGGCGGATAAACTGATCCTCACTGATACGCACGGTGATAAAACCTTTTTCCGCGCCAAAGGCGATGCGCTGGAGATGCTGGACCAGCAAGGCAATCCCATCACTTCTCAGCTCAATTACACGTTACAGCCAGTAAAAGCCGCGCTACCGGCAACGCCGATGGCGATGCGCGGCATGTATATGTATATGGCTGATGCGGCGGTATTTACCGATTGTGCAACCGGCAAGAAGGTAACCGTTGCCAGCAATGCGCAGCTTGAGCGCGACTATGCGGCAGCGCGCGGAACAGAAACCAAACCGATTCTGCTGGTGGTCGAAGGGCATTTCACCGTTGAGCCAAACCCCGACACCGGTGCGGCGCAGAAAGTGCTGGTGACGAATAAACGCGGTAAGTTTAGCCCCAATAAAGGCTGTGATGATTAAGCATTAGCAGTGCAAAAACCGCCTTCACAGAAGGCGGCATGATTAGCGTGAAGGGCATGCGAAACCTGCGCTTAAAATGAAACCTGTTGGTCATGCTTGATTTAAGCCCAGTAATAATAAGGCAGCGTTAAAACCAGATGCCCGTCACGTGGTATTTCGGTAGCTATAAAAAAGCCCCGCATTGCGGGGCGTTTTGTTGGGGCGCTTAGCCTTTGATGGCTTTGACCAGATAATCGAGGATATCCCCGGTTTTGATCAGCTGCTTCTCGCCATTGCGACGGTATTTATATTCGATATCGTCATTGTCGAGGTTACGATCGCCAATCACCACCGTATGCGGGATACCGATCAGTTCCATATCGGCAAACATCACACCCGGGCGCTCTTTACGATCGTCCATCAGCACTTCAATACCCTGCGCACGCAGCTCGGCGTAGAGTTTCTCCGCCAGTTCCTGCACGCGATAAGATTTGTGCATGTTCATTGGCAGCAGCGCGACCTGGAACGGCGCAATGGCGTCAGGCCAGATGATCCCGCGCTCGTCGTTGTTCTGCTCAATGGCCGCAGCCACAACACGCGTTACACCGATACCGTAGCAACCCATGGTCAGGATCTGGTTACGACCATCTTCGCCCTGCACGGCGGCGTTCAGCGCCTGGGAGTACTTGGTGCCCAGCTGGAAGATGTGACCGACTTCGATACCGCGCTTGATAAGCAGCGTACCTTTGCCATCCGGGCTCGGATCGCCGGCAACAACGTTACGGATATCTGCCACTTCCGGGGTCGCTACATCACGATCCCAGTTGATGCCGAAGTAGTGTTTGCCATCGATATTCGCGCCAGCAGAAAAATCGCTCATCGCCGCAACGGTACGGTCAATCACAACCGGAACCGGCATGTTCACCGGGCCGAGCGAGCCTGGGCCTGCATTCACTACCGCGCGGATTTCCGCTTCGGTGGCGAAGGTCAACGGCGCGGCAACCTGCGGCAGTTTTTCCGCTTTGACTTCGTTCAGCTCATGATCGCCGCGCACCAGCAGCGCAACCAGCGGGGAGCTGCTGCCTTCAACGGCTTTAACCAGCAGGGTTTTCACGGTTTTTTCAATCGGCAGGTTGAACTGCTCAACCAGCTCAGCGATGGTTTTGGCGTTCGGTGTGTCAACCAGCGTCATTTCCTGCGTTGCCGCGGCGCGCGGCTCTTTTGGTGCCAGCGCTTCGGCAAACTCAATGTTGGCGGCAAAATCGGAGGAGTCAGAGAAGATCACATCGTCTTCACCGCTCTGCGCCAGCACCTGGAATTCGTGCGAGGCGCTACCGCCGATCGAGCCGGTATCTGCCTGTACGGCGCGGAAATCCAGACCCATACGGCTGAAGATTTTGCTGTAGGCGGCGTACATTGCATCGTACGTCTCCTGCAACGATTCCTGAGATGTATGGAAAGAGTAGGCATCTTTCATCAGGAATTCGCGTGAGCGCATGACGCCAAAACGCGGGCGCACTTCATCACGGAACTTGGTCTGGATCTGGAAGAAGTTCAGCGGCAACTGCTTGTACGAGTTCAGCTCGTTACGAATCAGGTCGGTGATCACTTCTTCATGCGTTGGGCCGAGGACAAACGGACGATCGCCGCGATCGACAAAACGCAGCAGTTCCGGGCCATATTGCTCCCAGCGGCCGCTTTCCTGCCACAGGTCGGCGGGCTGCACTACTGGCATGGACACCTCAATCGCACCGGCGTTATTCATCTCTTCACGCACGATGTTTTCGACTTTTTTCAGAACGCGCAAACCGGTTGGCAGCCAGGTGTATAACCCGGAGGCCAGTTTGCGGATCATCCCGGCGCGCAGCATCAGCTGGTGGCTGATGACTTCGGCGTCGGCAGGCGTCTCCTTCAGAGTGGAGAGCAAGTATTGGCTAGTACGCATGTTGTTACGGTTCCATTTGGACAATCGGAACAGGCCTAAGACAGGCCTGACACAGAAAAAAGTGGTTTAGTTTATCAGCCTGGCAGAGATGCCAAAAGAGAGGGGGATAAAATTAGCGCGCTTCGAGCGCAAACACTTCAAAGCCGCCATCGGTTACGCGCCAGCGCACATTAAAATCCAACAGCCAGACGGCGTAGGTTTTTCCCTGCTCTTCCCCTTTCTTATAAGCCGGGCGCGGATCCTGCGCCAGCACTTCGCACAGAAAGGTTTTGAAATGCGGGTAGCGCTTTTCAAGCCCACTAAGCTGCGCTTCGACATCCGGCGTAAAAGTGACGGCTACATCAGCAGAAGGTGCCTGTTGCGCGTAGCTAGCTTGCGCATCGGGCAAGGCTTCAGCAAACGGCAAATAGGGCTTGATATCCACCACCGGCGTGCCATCGACCAGATCAAGACTGCCAAGTTGTAAAATCACCTGATCTTTCTGGCAGCGGATGCCGTGCAACTCAACCAGCGACATGCCGATCGGGTTAGGCCGGAAGGTTGAACGCGTGGCGAAAACCCCCATTCTCGCGTTTCCTCCCAGCCGGGGCGGGCGCACGGTTGGTCGCCAGCCGCCTTCCATCGTTTGATGAAACACGAAAAGTACCCACAGGTGGCTGAACTCTTCAAGGCCACGCACGGCATCGGGCTGGTTATAAGGAGGAAGCAAGTGAAGTTCGCCGCCGCCGTGTTTCACCAGACCTGGCTGGCGCGGTACGGCAAACTTCTCTTTATACGGTGAGCGGATAACGCCGATTTGCTCGAAAGCAAATGTACTCATTTGGATGAGATATTCAGTGCAGAACCTACGCAAACCGCCTGACGGTAGCAACCCGGCGTGCCGCTGGTCACTTCGCAGCTGTGCTGCAGAACCGCGTTAGCTTTCAGCTTAGATGCATTGATTTGCATGCGTTTACGCGCGGTAGGAATATTCGGCGGAGAGTCCTGATTGCTGGCCTGGCAGGATTCACCGGTAACTTCGCCCAGATCGCGGAACGGTTTACCGACCAGCTCGGTGGCATCCGTAATGACCCGTACAGGGACAGGGCGCGTGACTTTCGGTTTCTCCGGTTCTACTTTTGGCGCCGCAGCGGTGCTTTTTACAGGTTCGACAGGAGATCTGCTTAGCAAGGAGCAGCCACTTAACATGAGTGCTAATAAACAGATCGGTAAAGCACGCATAATATATCCTCGAAGTAATTTTCTTAACGCCGCTTATTGAATCAGGCGCGTGCACAAATGACAAGGCGGGCTTGCGCCCGCCTTGAATGATATTACAGACTGAGGAGATTACCAGCCTTTCACTGCGCCGCCGTTGAAGACTTTATTTGCCGCTTCGCTGACTTCGTCAGACTGGTAAGCCTGCACGAATTTCTTCACGTTTTCCGCGTCTTTGTTATCTTCGCGCGCAACGATCAGGTTGACGTACGGGGAGTCTTTATCTTCAACGAAGATGCCGTCTTTTTCCGGCGTCAGGCCAATCTGGCTAGCGTAAGTGGTGTTGATGACCGCCAGCGCAATCTGCGCATCGTCCAGGGAACGCGGCAGTTGCGGGGCTTCCAGTTCAACAATTTTCAGGTTTTTCGGGTTTTCGGTGATATCCAGCACGGTTGGCAGCAGACCCACGCCATCTTTCAGTTTGATAAGACCTTGTTTTTGCAACAACAGCAGGGAACGGCCGAGGTTGGTTGGGTCGTTCGGAACGGCTACCTGAGAACCATCCTGCAGCTCAGACAGGGCTTTGATTTTTTTGGAGTAGCCAGCGATCGGGTAAACGAAGGTGTTGCCGACCGGAACCAGTTTGAAACCACGGTCTTTAATCTGCTGATCCAGATACGGTTTATGCTGGAAAGCGTTCGCGTCAATGTCGCCTTTACTCAGCGCTTCGTTCGGCAGCACGTAGTCGTTAAAGGTAACCAGCTCAACGTCCAGGCCATATTTCTCTTTTGCGACTTTCTGTGCGACTTCAGCAACTTGCTGTTCGGCGCCCACAATCACACCGACTTTGATGTGATTCGGATCTTTTTCGTCCTGGCCGCAACCAGCCAGCGCCAGAGAACCCAGCAGAGCACCAACTGCTGCAAAGGTCTTGAATTTAAAAGCCATGATATTTTCCTTTCTATCTGAGTCGTTATGTTGTGTGTAACGTTATTTATGCGTCACAGCCCGGACGATACGATCGCCAGCGAACTGAATTAAGTAAACCAGAACCACGAGCAATATCAGTACGGTATTCATCACTAATGGATTGTAGGTCACATAGCCGTATTGGATACCCAACTGACCTAAACCACCCGCACCAACGGCACCGCCCATCGCTGAGTAACCCACCAGGGTAATCAGCGTAATGGTCGCCGCGTTAATCAGCCCCGGCAGCGCTTCCGGCAGCAGAACTTTGCGGATGATCTGCATCGGGGTTGCGCCCATGGCGCGTGATGCCTCAATCAGACCCGCAGGCAGCTCCAGCAGAGTATTTTCTACCATGCGGGCAATAAACGGCGCGGCGCCTACGGTCAGTGGAACGATGACGGCATACAGACCAATAGATGTACCAACAATCACGCGGGTGAAAGGAATCATCCACACCAGCAAAATGATAAATGGGATGGATCGGAAAATATTCACCAGCGCGGAAATCACGCGATACAGCCCAGGGTTTTGCATGATTTGACCCGGACGCGTCACATATAGCAGTACGCCGAACGGCAGCCCGACGATAAAACCCAGCAAGCCTGAAGCAAAGGTCATAAATAACGTTTCCCAGATGCTGCGGGCAAAAAGCCACATCATTGCCTCAGACATAACCGAGTACCTCTACTTTTACATGGTGTTCTTGCAGCCAGGCGATTGCGGCCTGGGTATCCTCCGGGGTGCCGTGCATTTCGGTCAGCATAATGCCAAACTTCACGCCGCCCGCGTAATCCATCTGCGCGCTAATAATATTGTTGTTCACGTTAAAACGGCGCGCCGTTTCCGACAGCAGCGGGGCATCGACGGATTGACCGGTAAACTCCATCCGCAACATCGGTACGCTGTCCGTTTGCGGCTGCGCCTGTAAGCGTTGCAGGTAATCTTCCGGAATGTCGAGGTGCAGTGTGGACTGGATAAACTGCTGCGCCAGCGGTGTTTTCGGATGGGAGAACACTTCGCTCACCGTATCCTGCTCAATCAGTTCGCCGTTGCTGATTACCGCCACGCAATCACAAATGCGTTTTACCACATCCATTTCATGCGTAATGAGCAGGATAGTTAGCCCGAGGCGACGGTTAATGTCTTTGAGCAATTCAAGAATAGAACGTGTGGTTGCCGGATCCAGTGCGCTGGTGGCTTCATCACATAACAACACTTTCGGGTTGCTGGCCAGCGCTCGAGCAATGGCGACGCGCTGTTTTTGCCCGCCGGAAAGATTGGCCGGGTAGCTGTCGTGCTTATCAGCCAGACCCACCAGATCGAGAAGTTCTGTTACCCGGCGATTGATCTCGTCGCGCGAGGTGTTATCCAGCTCCAGCGGTAAAGCAACGTTACCGAAAACGGTTCGCGAAGAGAGCAGGTTAAAGTGCTGGAAGATCATGCCAATTTGGCGGCGCGCTTTGGTTAATTCCGCTTCTGACAACTGCGTCAGATCCTGGCCGTCAACCAGAACGCTGCCCTGTGATGGGCGTTCAAGTAAGTTGACGCAGCGGATAAGCGTACTTTTCCCCGCCCCTGACGCGCCAATAACGCCATAAATTTGACCAGCTGGAACGTGCAGGCTTACGTTGTTCAGCGCCTGAATCGTACGGTTCCCTTGCTGGAACACTTTGGTGATATTCGAAAGTTTAATCATTAGATTATTTTTATCGTATGAGAGTTAGCCGTGGCATTTTCTTCTGCCGGTTACGACTTTCAGCCGTAAACAGAGCGGATGGTAAGGCATCCAGACGTCTAAATCAATGTCACTCATCAACGATGAGCACTTTCCTGTGTAGCGAAACATGAGATACTAAGGACATATGCCTTTTTCAGGAGCAAACCCGTGGCAAAGTCTGTACCCGCTATTTTTCTCGATCGTGATGGCACTATTAATGTTGATCACGGCTACGTTCATGAGATCGACGAATTTGAATTTATTGATGGTGTTATTGACGCCATGCGCGAACTGAAAGAAATGGGTTATGCGTTGGTGCTGGTGACTAACCAGTCTGGTATTGCACGCGGCAAATTCACCGAGGCGCAGTTTGAAACGTTAACCGAATGGATGGACTGGTCTTTAGCCGATCGCGGCGTTGATTTGGATGGCATCTACTATTGTCCACATCACCCGCAGGGAACAGTAGAAGAGTTCCGTCAGGTTTGTGACTGCCGTAAACCGCACCCGGGCATGCTCATCTCGGCGCGCGATTTTCTGCACATTGATATGGCCGCTTCTTATATGGTTGGCGATAAGCTGGAAGATATGCAGGCGGCATCTGCTGCACAAGTAGGAACAAAAGTACTGGTACGCACCGGGAAACCCGTCACGCCGGAAGCTGAAAATAGCGCCGATTGGGTGATTAATAGCCTTGCGGAGCTGCCAGCAGCCATCAAAAAGCACCAAAAATAGCCTTTATGACGAAAAGATGAGCGGTTGAAATAAAAATGTGTTTTTCCGCTTGTCATTCAGCTCGGGCTCCCTATAATGCGCCTCCATCGACACGGCGGATGTGAATCACTTCACACAAAC
>NZ_DAMCGF010000014.1:0-121629 GCF_032104925.1 Kosakonia sp. | reverse complement strand
ACGGCGTTACCGCCGCCGCCACCGACGCCGATGACTTTAATCACCGCGTCGTTGGTTAATTCCATCGGTTCAAACATAATCTCTCTCCGTTGTGCCTGTCGCCTGAAACCGCTAATTCTCTACGGTCTCTGAAAAAAATTAAAACTCTTTTCGCAGCCAGCTGTTGATTCTTTTGAACCACGAACCCACTGACACGCGTTTTTCAACTTCTGCTTCACCACTTAAATGGGTCTCTTTCCCGTAGTGCAGCAGCCCCACCGCCGTTGAATAATACGGCTCCTGGGCGTAATCCGTTAAGCCAGTAATATTGAGCGGCGCACCAATACGCACCTGCGTATGGAACACGCGCTGCGCGCAGGCCGCCAGGCCTTCCATTTGCGCAGCACCGCCAGTCAACACAATCCCCGCCGCCAGATGATGTTTCACACCTTGTTGGCGAAGCTGTTCTTGTAACTGCAAAATTTCGTCGTTCACCAGGTTGAGCAGCTCGGTGTAGCGCGGCTCGATAACGTCTGCCAGCGTCTGACGCTGCAGGCTACGCGGCGGACGGCCGCCGACACTCGGCACCTCAACACTCTCGTCTTTGCCAACCAGCGAACCCAATGCACAACCATGGCGAACTTTAATCGCCTCAGCATCGCTCGGCGGTGTACCAAAGGCATAAGCAATGTCGCTGGTTACCACGTTCCCGGCATAAGGGATAACTTTGGTATGACGCAGCGCACCGCCGGTATAAACCGCCATATCCATTGTACCACCGCCGATGTCGACAACGCAGACACCCAGCTCACGTTCATCTTCAGTCAGCACGGAGTAGCTGGAAGCCAGTCCGGCAAAAATAAGTTGGTCAACTTTCAAACCACATCGTTCAACGGCTTTAACGATGTTTTTCGCCATGTCGTTATGGCAAGTAATCAAATGCACTTTCGCCTGCATGCGTACGCCAGACAGACCTACCGGGTTTTTGATCCCTTCCTGGTAGTCGATAGCGTACTCCTGCGGAATCACATGTAAAACACGGTGTTCATCGCGCACGCGGACCGATTTAGCCGTATGCACCACGTTTTCCACATCTTCCTGCGTAACTTCTTCTTCCGAAATCGGCACCATACCAATTTCGTTCTGACAGCTAATATGTTTCCCCGAGAGCGCAAGGTAGACCGATGAAATCTGGCAATCGGCCATCAATTCAGCCTGATCGATAGCGCGCTGAACGCATTTCACCACCGATTCCAGATCGTTCACTCCGCCTTTATCCATCCCACGAGACGGACAACTGCCTACGCCAATGATATTCACAATACCGTCGGGCAGAACTTCCCCTACTAAAGCGGCGACCTTCGCGGTGCCAATCTCCAGTCCTACTACCAGTTTTCTGTCCGTCGCCTTGATCATTGTTGCTCTGCCTGTGCCTGATTCTGTTGTGCCTGATTTTGCTGCTGATTCGGTTCCTGAACAGGGGCCGCTTTCCAGCCTACGGCCGCACCTGAGTCATAGCGTAAATCCACGTAGCTAATCTCTTTGCCATCCGTTTGCGCCTGTTGCTGGAGCACCGGGTAGAGTTCCACAAAGCGCGCCAGACGTTTCATCGTATCGCCACGGCCCAGATTAAGCTTGATGTCATTGCTGAGCGTTACTTGCCATGAACGCCGCGCGGTCATCGCCGCCTCTTTTAACGTGAATTTATCCTTTGCCAGCACTTGCCCCATGTCACGGTAGCCCTGTAATACTTCGCTTTCGCTCCCTTCAGGGCCGTACAACATCGGTAAAACCTGTTTACTGGTACGTTCGGCCGGCACGCTAAATGCGTTGCCGTCCACATCGACCATATGTTGATCATTCCACCGTGCAATGGGCACATATTCAACCAGATGAATCTTCAATTCGTCTGGCCACTGTTTTCTGACGCTCGCCTGCTTGATCCAGGGCAGACGTTCTATCTGGCTTTGAATGATATTAACGTCCTGCGTCATAAACGTGCCGGGCGCGCCCAACGCCAAAATAGACTGGCGAATATCATCGTTGCGGGTGTAATGGCGATCGCCTGTCAACACCAGCTTTGATAACGGCAAACGCTGCGCGTCGTCCATCCAGCCCAGTACCACCCAGCCACTCACCAACACAGTGCACAGCACCGTCAGCAGGAATACGATACCTGCAAGACGCGTTCCATTGTTGCGGCGGGAGATTTTAACAGCCTCCGCTTCGCGGTTTCGCGTGTTCAGCGCAGCCTGTGACATATCACTCCGCCAATTCCAGAATGCGAACAACTAACTGGGAGAAACTCAGCCCCGCCTGACGTGCCGCCATCGGCACCAGACTATGGCTGGTCATTCCTGGTGACGTGTTCGCTTCCAGCAAATAAAACTGTCCATCGCTGTCCAGCATGACATCAATACGGCCCCAGCCACGACAGCCTAAAATTTGCCAGGCTTCACGTGCCAGGGCTTGTAATGCTGCTTCATTGTCCGCTTCCAGACCTGATGGGCAAAAATACTTCGTCTCATCAGAGAGATATTTCGCCTCATAATCATAGAAGATTCCCGCCGGTTGAATACGAATCGACGGTAAAATTTCATTTCCAAGCAATGCGACGGTAAATTCCGGCCCACAGAGCCATTTTTCGATCAGAACTTCATCATCATGTTGAAATGCAAGCGCTAACGATGCATGCAGTTCTTCTTTTTTATCGACCTTTGACATCCCGACGCTTGAGCCTTCGCGGCTGGGCTTGACAATAACAGGTAACCCCAGCACCTCAATCCGTTGAATATCAATAATTTTCAGGCCTGATTCAAATTCGCCGCGCGTCAGTGCTACCCACGGCGCGACGGGCAACCCTGCCCCCTGCCACAACAGCTTGCTGCGCCATTTATCCATCGAAATCGCCGAGGCCATCACACCGCTTCCGGTATAGGGAATATCGGTTAATTCCAGCAGCCCCTGCAGAGTACCATCTTCGCCGCCGCGGCCATGCAGGGCGATAAACGCTTTACTGAACCCCATCTCTTTCAGGCGGGTGACATCCACATCGCGCGGATCCACACCATGCGCATCAACACCGCCTTCACGCAAACCTGCCAGCACCGCTGCACCGGAATTAAGCGAAACGTCACGCTCGGCGGAGGTTCCGCCCAGCAGAACCGCTACTTTCTCAGCCACGGCGCTCCTCCTCCACAGCCTGCGGTTTCAGTTTGCTCTCGGCCAGGCTGCGCGCAATCTTCCCGACGTTACCGGCACCCTGGATCAGGATCAGATCGTTACCGGTCAGTACCGGTGCCAGCATCGCGGCAACCTGCGCCGGATCGGATACCAGAATCGGATCGATCTTGCCGCGCCCGCGAATAGTGCGGCACAGAGAACGGCTATCTGCACCAGGGATCGCTGCTTCGCCCGCCGGATAAACTTCCAGCATCAACAGCGAATCCACCTGGGTCAGCACATTGGCAAAATCGTCATACAGATCGCGAGTACGCGTGTAACGGTGCGGCTGAAACAGCATCACCAGGTTTTTATCCGGCCAGCCTGCACGCGCCGCTTTGATAGTGGCGTCCACTTCTGTCGGATGGTGACCATAATCGTCAACCAACATCGCGGTACCGGCTTTACCGTTTACATCTTGCAGCGGGTATTCACCGAGGAAGTCGAAACGGCGGCCTGTGCCCTGGAAGCTTTCCAGCGCGCGCAGGATCGCGTCATCTTCGATCCCCTCTTCCGTCGCTACCGCAACAGCCGCCGCCGCGTTTAACGCGTTATGGCGACCAGGCGCATTCAGCGTCACGCGCAGTTCCGGTTTATCCTGGCGCACCAGCGTAAAGTGCCCTTGCGGACCAACCTGGCAGTAGTTTTCCACGCGAACATCCGCATCATCGCTAAAGCCGTAGGTCGTAATCTGGCGACCTACACGCGGCAACAGCTCCCGAATCACCGGATCGTCGACGCACATCACCGCACGGCCATAGAACGGCAGGTTGTGCAGGAAGTTGATAAAGGTCGTTTTTAAATTCTCGAAGTCGCCCTGGTAGGTATCCATGTGGTCAGCTTCGATATTGGTGACGATCGCCACCATCGGTTGCAGATGCAGGAACGAGGCATCGCTCTCGTCCGCTTCAGCAATCAGGTAACGGCTGTGCCCCAGGCGCGCATGCACGCCAGCGGCTTTAACCAGGCCACCATTAACAAAAGTCGGGTCCAGCCCGGCTTCTGCATAAATACTTGCCACCATCGCGGTGGTGGTCGTTTTGCCGTGCGTACCGGCAATGGCGATGCCGTGGCGAAAACGCATTAATTCTGCCAGCATCTCTGCACGGCGAATCACCGGAATGCGCGCTTCATGTGCCGCGACGATTTCCGGGTTATCAGCAGAGATCGCGCTGGAAACCACCACTACGCTCGCATCGCTTACGTTTTCCGGGCGGTGGTTGAAATAAATCGTGGCGCCAAGCGACGTCAATTGCTGCGTAACCGGATTGGGCGCCAAATCGGAGCCGCTAATCTGGTAGCCTTCGTTGGCCAGCACTTCGGCAATACCGCCCATGCCAGCACCGCCAATGCCGACAAAGTGAATGTGCCGGACGCGACGCATCTCGGGCACGATTGAACGCAGTTTCGCCAGTTCTTGTGTATTCATTCTCTAAACGCCATCGACTACTTAAATTTGCGCGACGCAAAAGGCGTCGCCAGTATTTATGCCTGAGCTGCCAGGCTCACTTCGTTTGCCACCCGTTCGGTAGCATCCGGGATCGCTGCCGCGCGCGCGCGTTCGGCCATCTCCAGTAATGCTTCGCGGTTCCAGCCCGCGAGCGTTGCAGCCACCGCATCTACGGTAAATTGCGGTTGCTCCAGAATCTTCGCCGCGCCCGCTTTTTCCAGCGGCAAGGCATTCCAGTACTGCTGCCGGTCCTTATGCTGGAACGGTACAAACAGCGCCGGTAAACCAGCTGCGGCGATCTCGCTAACCGTCAACGCACCAGAGCGGCACACCACCACATCCGCCCACGCATAGGCTTGAGCCATATCGTCAATAAATTCAGTAACTTTATGCTGAGGTTCGCCAGCGCTTGCATAAGCTCGCTCAACCTCCAGCTGGGCACCCTTCCCGCTCTGATGCCAGATAGTGACCGCGGCCCCTAACTTTGCCGCAACCTGCGGCATCGTCTGGTTAAGTACGCGCGCGCCTTGCGAACCACCAACAACCAACACTCGCACCGGGCCTTCGCGACCAGGCAAGCGTTGCTGCGGCAGCGGCAGCGCCAACACATCGACACGAACCGGGTTCCCCACCACTTCCGCTGTCGGGAAAGCACCCGGAAACGCCTGCATCACTTTGGTGGCGATTTTCGCCAGCCATTTGTTGGTCAAACCGGCAATGCCGTTTTGCTCATGCAGCACCACCGGAATACCAAGCGACCAGGCCGCTAGCCCGCCAGGACCGGAAACATAGCCGCCCATCCCCAGCACCACATCAGGCTTAAAGCGTTGCATAATGGCGCGCGCCTGACGCCAGGCGTTGAAGATACGCACCGGCGCCAGCAACTGCGCCTTAATACCTTTGCCGCGCAGACCAGAGATGCGGATGAAATCGATCTCAATGCCGTGCTTCGGCACCAGATCAGCCTCCATGCGATCGGCGGTTCCGAGCCAGCGCACTTGCCAGCCCTGATCCATTAAATGGTGCGCGACCGCAAGACCGGGGAACACATGCCCGCCGGTACCGCCCGCCATCACCATTAACCGCTTTGGTTGACCACTCATCACACACCTCGAGTAAACGCCTGGGCTTTCTCCAGACGCGTTTCATAATCTATGCGTAGCAGCAGCGTAATCGCCACTGACATAATTAATAAACTGGAACCACCGTAACTGATAAGCGGCAGCGTTAACCCTTTGGTCGGCAACATACCCGCCGCCGCACCAACGTTAACCAGCGCCTGGAAGCTAAACCAGATACCTATTGAGCAGGCCAGAAAACCAGAAAAACGATGATCGATTTCCAGCGCTTTACGCCCGATAGACATGGCGCGGAAAGCGACGAAGAATACCATTAAAAGTGCCACTACCACACCGATATAACCGAGTTCTTCGCCGATAATGGAGAAGATAAAGTCGGTGTGCGCTTCCGGCAGATACTCAAGTTTCTGAATCGAATTACCTAAGCCCTGGCCCCACAATTCACCGCGGCCAAACGCCATTAATGACTGGGTAAGCTGATAACCGCTACCAAAGGGATCTTCCCACGGGTTCCAGAACGACGTTACGCGGCGAATACGATAAGGTTCGGCAAGGATCAGCAGTACCACTGCGGAAATACCCATCCCGATAATGGCGATGAACTGCCACAACTTCGCCCCCGCCAGGAACAGCATCGCCAGCGTGGTGATAAACAGTACAACCACCGTACCAAGGTCCGGCTGCGCCAGCAGCAACACCGCCAGCACCAGGATCACGCCCATCGGTTTTAAGAAGCCGCGCAGGTTGTTTCGCACTTCGTCTACTTTGCGCACCAGGTAGTTCGCCAGATAGCAGAACAGCGACAGCTTGGTGAACTCCGCAGGCTGGAAACGCATCAGCCCGAGATCAATCCAGCGCGATGCCCCGTTGATCGAACTCCCCACAACCAGCACCACCAGCAGCATGATGATCGCGGCGATCAGCATTGCTGAGCTGTATTTTTGCCAGAAATCCATTGGCAGCCGTAATGTCACCATCGACATACAAAACGCCAGGAACAGGTACAGCGCGTGACGCTTGGCAAAGAAGAAGGGATCGTCCGTCAGACGCTGTCCAACTGGCATCGACGCCGACGTCACCATGATAAAGCCGATTGCCGCAAGGCCCAACGTCAGCCACAGCAGCGTGCGGTCATACATGACCAGGCTATCAGTGTCCTTCTGTCGCGAGCCCATGACCCAGCCTTTTAACGCCGTAAACAACCAGGCCAGGATACTCAATCCTGGCAGGCGCGGCATTCTTGGGCGGGGGAGCGTTAAACGCATCAGCCTAACTCCTGCGCCAGACGGGTAAAGACATCACCCCGTTGTTCGAAATTTTTAAACTGATCGAGGCTGGCGCAAGCGGGTGACAACAGCACCATATCGCCCGGCTGTACACGTGTCGCGATGAGCCGCATGGCCTGATCCATTGTCTCGGTTTGATCCGCGATTTCCGGGCGCAGCGCCGCCAGCTCCGCGCCGTCACGGCCGAAGCAGTAAAGACGAATACGATCGCCGCTCAGGTAACGCTTCAACGGAGAGAAATCTGCCGATTTCCCGTCACCGCCGAGCAGCAAATGCAGCGTACCCTCGACATGCAGGCCATTCAGCGCCGCTTCGGTGCTACCGACGTTCGTTGCTTTCGAGTCGTTGATCCAGCGCACGCCGTTATGCTCCAGCGCCAGCTGGAAGCGGTGCGCCAGCCCGGTAAATGTCGTCAGCGCTTTCAGACTGCTGGCGCGCGGTAAACCAACGGCATCCGCCAACGCCAGCGCTGCCAGCGCGTTGGTGTAGTTGTGCTGGCCGCTCAGTTTCATCTCAGCCACATTCAGCACTTTCTCACCTTTCACGCGCAGCCAGGTTTCACCCTGTTGGCGGTTTAAGTGGTAATCGCCGACATCAACGCCAAAACTGACACAACGTTCATCCGCGCCGCGTACCGGCATCGTCAATGCGTCATCAGCATTCACGACACACACTTTCGCGTTTTCATAGACGCGCAGCTTGGCAGCACGATATTGCTGCAACCCAAACGGATAGCGATCCATATGATCTTCCGTGACGTTCAGGATGGTGGCCGCCGCCGCGTGCAGGCTGGAGGTGGTTTCCAGCTGGAAGCTGGAAAGCTCCAGCACATAAAGTTCGCGCGCATCGTCGAGGAGCATCAACGCTGGCAGACCGATATTACCGCCGACCCCGACGTTCATCCCGGCAGCTTCGGCCATCTCCCCGACCAGCTTGGTCACGGTACTTTTGCCGTTGGAACCGGTAATCGCGATAACCGGTGCCTGCGCTTCACGGCAAAACAGCTCGATATCGCCAACAATCTCAACGCCAGCGTCTGCCGCCGCGCTCAAAGAAGGATGCGCCAGCGCGATGCCCGGGCTCGCAACAACCAGATCGGCGGCCAGCAACCAGTCATCGTTAAGACTACCAAGATGGCGCTCCACCGCCTCCGGCAGCTTGTCCAGCCCCGGCGGAGAAACGCGCGTATCCATCACTCGCGGTGTGACACCGCGTGCGAGGAAAAAGTCCACGCAGGAAAGGCCTGTGAGACCCAAACCGATGATGACGACTTTTTTACCCTGGTAATCAGCCATGATTAACGTACCTTCAGCGTTGCCAGGCCAATCAGCACCAGCATCAGCGAAATAATCCAGAAGCGCACGATCACGCGCGGTTCCGGCCAGCCTTTCAGTTCATAGTGGTGATGAATCGGCGCCATACGGAAAATACGTTGGCCGCGCAGTTTGAATGAACCAACCTGCAAAATGACCGACAGTGTTTCCACCACAAACACCCCGCCCATGATCACCAGCAGGAACTCCTGCCGCAGCAGCACGGCGATAATGCCCAGCGCGCCGCCCAGCGCCAGTGAACCGACATCGCCCATAAAAACCTGTGCCGGATAGGTGTTAAACCACAAGAACCCTAACCCAGCGCCGACAATCGCCGTACAGACAATCACCAGTTCCCCTGCATGACGCAGATAAGGAATGTGCAGATAGTTAGCAAAGTTCATGTTGCCGGTCGCCCACGCCACCAGCGCAAAACCGCCAGCAACGAAGACCGTCGGCATAATCGCCAGGCCATCCAGGCCATCCGTCAGGTTGACCGCGTTACCGGTGCCAACAATCACGAAATAAGCCAGCAGAATGTAAAACATGCCCAGTTGCGGCATCACATCTTTAAAGAACGGCACCACCAGCTCGGTCGCGGGGGTATCTTTGCCCGCCAGATAGAGCGCAAACGCTACGCCCAGCGCGATAACCGACATCCAGAAATACTTCCAGCGTGCAATCAAGCCCTTGGTGTCTTTGCGCACCACTTTGCGGTAGTCATCGACAAAGCCAATCGCGCCATAACCTACCAACACGACAAGAACACACCAGACGTAGGGGTTGGATGGGTACGCCCATAGCACAACAGAAACCACAATCGCGGTCAGGATCATGATCCCGCCCATCGTCGGCGTACCGCGTTTGCTGAAGTGCGATTCCGGGCCGTCGTTACGTACAACCTGACCAAAAGAGAGTTTTTGCAAGCGGGCAATCATGCGCGGCCCCATCCACAAGGAGATGAAGAGCGCGGTCAGCAGGCTGACAATGGCGCGAAACGTCAAATAGGAAAAGACGTTAAAGCCGGAATAATATTTGACCAAATGTTCGGCCAGCCACACTAACATGTCCCGTTCTCCTGTAATTCGCGTACCACCTCTTCCATGGCGGAGCTACGTGAACCTTTCACCAAAATAGTAATAATTTTCTGCTCAGCGATGAGCGCCTTTAAGCGCGCTGTTACTGCCGCTTTATCGTTAAAATGCTCGCCTACGCCGCTGGCTTTGCTCAACGCTTTGCTCAACGTGCCGACGCTCAGAACTTTATCAATGCCGACGGCTTTCGCCGCTTCACCGACCTGGATATGACACGCTTCGCTCTCATCACCCAGTTCGGCCATATCGCCAACCACCATCACCCGATAACCCGGCATTTCGGACAACACATGGGCAGCCGCGGTCATAGAACCAACGTTGGCGTTATAGGTGTCATCCAGCAGCAGTTGGTTTTCACCCAACTGCACCGGGAATAAGCGCCCCGGTACGGCTTTCAGGTTTGCTAGCCCGCGTTTTACCGCGTCCAGGCTTGCGCCAACCGCCATTGCCAGCGCCGTTGCTGCCAGCGAATTGGCGATGTTGTGGCGACCCGGCAGTGGCAGAGTGACATCCACATTGCCGGTTGGGGTTTGCAGCGTGAACTCAGTGCCATGTGAAGTCACATGTACATTCGTCGCGGTAAAATCGCTGCTCGCTGCGTTGGGGGAGAAGCGCCAGACTTTGCGATCGCCAATGATGCTCTGCCAGTTCAGCCAGTCATTATTGTCGGCATTCATAATGGCGATACCGTTAGCGGGCAGACCGGTGTAGATTTCGCCTTTCGCTTTCGCCACACCGGCAAGCGAGCCAAAGCCTTCCAGATGCGCTGCCGCCAGGTTATTGACCAGCGCCGCTTCCGGGCGCGTCAAGCTAACAGTCCAGGCGATTTCGCCCTGGTGGTTCGCCCCCAGTTCAATCACCGCAAACTGGTGCTCTTTGGTCAGGCGCAACAAGGTCATTGGCACGCCGATATCATTGTTAAGATTGCCGGCGGTGTAGAGCGTATTGCCGCATTCACTCAGAATGGCAGCGGTCATCTCTTTCACTGACGTCTTGCCGGAAGAACCGGTCAGCGCCACCACGCGCGTTGGCACTTGCTGGCGAACCCAGGCAGCCAGTTCGCCAAAGGCCTGGCGGGTGTCCTGCACCACTAACTGCGGCAGGTCGATATCCAGTTTTCGGCTCACCAGCAGCGCGCCCGCGCCCCCTTCTTTCGCTTTGTCAGCGAAGTCGTGAGCATCAAAACGCTCGCCTTTCAGCGCAAGAAACAGGCAGCCCGGCGTCAGTTTACGTGTGTCGCTGGTTACCGCCTCAATCACCACATCCTGGCCGTGCAGTTCCGCGTGCAGCGTGCGGGTAAGTTGACTCAGCGTTACGCTAATCATGCTACTACCCCCAGCAAACGCGCCGCGGTGACGCGGTCGGAGTAATCCAGACGGCGTGTACCCACAATCTGATAATCTTCATGGCCTTTACCGGCCAGCAGCACGACATCGTTCTCTTTGGCTTGCATGATGGCATTGGTCACCGCTTCTGCCCGGCCTTCCACCACGCGAGCCTGACCCGCATCCAGCATGCCCGCGAGGATGTCATTAATAATGGCGCGCGGCTCCTCGGTACGCGGATTGTCGTCCGTCACCACCGGTACATCAGAGAACTGCTCAGCAATCGCGCCCATTAATGGACGTTTGCCTTTATCGCGATCGCCGCCACAGCCAAACACGCACCACAGCTTGCCAGTACAGTGCAGACGCGCCGCCTGCAGCGCTTTTTCCAGCGCATCCGGCGTATGGGCATAATCCACCACCACGGTCGGTTTACCCGGCGCGCTGAACACTTCCATACGACCGCAAACTGGTTGCAGACGTGATGCGGTTTTCAGCAGTTCACTCAGCGGGTAACCCAGCGCCAGCAACGTCGCCAGCGCCAGCAGCAGGTTGCTGACGTTAAACGCCCCCATCAGGCGGCTTTCAATTTCACCTTCGCCCCATGAGGAGTCGAAATGGATCGTCGCACCGCTGTCGTGATAATCAACGCTCACGGCTTTCAACCAGCGACCATGACAGTCCGGATTGATATTGTCTTCCATCGATACCGCAACGGCGTCCGGTAATTTGGCCAGCCAGCGACGGCCAACTTCGTCGTCGGCATTAATGATCGCCTGACCATAATGATGAGAAGAGAACAACAGCCATTTCGCGGCTTCGTAGTTCGCCATATCACCGTGATAATCCAGGTGATCGCGGCTTAAATTGGTGAACACGCTGGCGGCAAATTTCAGTGCCGCCACGCGATGCTGTACCAGGCCATGGGAAGAGACTTCCATCGCCGCAAAGGTCGCGTTTTGCGCCGCCAGCCCGGCAATGACGTGCTGAACGTCGACAGCAGATCCGGTGGTATTTTCCGTCGGTACGATGTTACCCAACAGACCGTTGCCCACTGTGCCCATCACCGCGCTGGTTTCGCCAAGCAGTTGGCTCCACTGCGCCAGTAACTGTGTGGTGGTGGTCTTACCGTTAGTACCGGTTACGCCGATAAGACGTAATTGCCCGGAAGGCTCACCATAAAAACGGCCTGCCAGCGCGGAAAGGCGCTCATTCAACTGGCTGAGGTAAATGACCGGAACGCCGTGCATTTCACGAACTTCACCGTCATTCGCTTCATCTTTCGCTTCAGCAATAATGGCAGCAACACCTTGCGCAATCGCCTGCGGGATATATCGACGCCCGTCCGCCTGATGACCGACCACTGCCACAAAAAGATCGCCCGAGGCAGCCACACGGCTGTCGAGTGTCATCTCTCGTAGCGCTCGCGCAGGTAGCATTGGCACCCACGGAGCGAGAAGGTCGCGCAAATTACGATCTGCCACCTGATCCCTCGCCTTGATTAATTACAAATTCACTTTTTTCGCCCGTGGTCAGCGCATCCGGCTCAATGTTCATGGTGCGCAGAACGCCCCCCATGATGGCACCAAAGACCGGCGCGGACACGGCGCCACCGTAGTATTTACCCGCTTGCGGATCGTTGATGACCACCACCAGCGCAAAGCGCGGGCGGCTGGCAGGCGCGACGCCAGCGGTGTAAGCAATGTATTTATTGATATAGCGGCCATCGGGGCCGACTTTTTTCGCCGTACCGGTTTTAATCGCGATGCGATAACCCTTGATGGCGGCTTTCACACCGCCACCGCCTGGCAGCGCCACGCTCTCCATCATGTGCACCACGGTACGGACAATGGATTCGTTGAAGATGCGTTCGCCCGGAACTGGCGGATCAACTTTGGTGATCGACAGCGGACGGTAGATGCCGTAGCTGCCAATGGTTGCGTAGACTCGCGCTAACTGTAACGGCGTTACCATTAGCCCGTAGCCGAAAGAGAAGGTGGCCCTCTCTATGTCAGACCACCGTTGTTTTTGAGGAAATAAGCCACTGCGTTCCCCGACCATCCCCAAATTGGTCGTTTTTCCCAGGCCAAAACGTGAGTAAGTATCTACTAACGCTGAGGAGGGCATCGCTAACGCCAGCTTAGAAACACCGACGTTACTCGACTTCTGTAAGACCCCGGTGAGGGTTAATTCGCTGTATCGCGCCACGTCTTTGATTTCATGGCCGTTAATACGATAAGGCACCGTGTTCAGCACCGTATTTGGCGTCACTACGCCGCGCTGTAACGCGGTCATAACCACCATCGGTTTCACGGTGGAACCCGGCTCAAATACGTCGGTAATAGCGCGGTTACGCATCGCGTCTTTCGATGTGCCGGTGAAGTTGTTTGGGTTATAGGAAGGACTGTTGGCCATTGCCAGCACTTCGCCGGTGTTCACATCCACCAGCACGGCGCTGCCCGACTCTGCTTTGTTAAACGCTACGGCGTTATTCAGCTCGCGATAGACCAGCGCCTGCAAACGTTCATCAATACTTAATGCGAGATTGTGCGCCGCCTGGCTATCGGTAGACGAAATATCTTCTATCACGCGCCCGTAGCGGTCTTTACGCACAATGCGTTCGCCCGGCTGACCGGTGAGCCATTTATCAAAGCTCTTCTCAACGCCTTCAATACCCTGGCTGTCGACGTTGGTAAAACCGATGAGGTGAGCAGTCACTTCTCCGGATGGATAGTAACGGCGAGACTCTTCACGCAGATGAATCCCGGGTAATTTCAGCTTTTTAATGTAATCACCGAGATCCGGGTTAACCTGACGCGCAAGATAAATAAAGCGCATCTTCGGGTTGGCATTGATGCGTGAAGCAAGCTGGTCGAGCGGCATATTCAGCGCGTCAGAGAGCGCTTTCCAGCGATTATCGAGCGTCACACCACCCGCATCGTGCAGCTCTTTCGGATCCGCCCAGATGGCTTTCACCGGGACACTCACCGCCAGCGGGCGGCCAGAACGGTCGGTTATCATCCCGCGCGACGTCGCAACTTCTTGTACACGCAGGGAACGCATATCCCCTTCACGCACCAGCATGTCCGGATTGACGACTTGCAGGTAGGCAACGCGTCCGAGCAGAAACATCAGTGCCAGCAGAATACAACCGCAAAGCAACGCAAAACGCCAACTGACAAAGTTGGCCTGTTCTTCCTGGCGTTTCGGTTTAAGCGTTTTCGCCGCTGCTTTCATGCGTTGCGTGATTCCTTATTCATCTCTATTTCTGCACCACAATATTTTCCTGTGAGGGATCGACATGCTGCATTTGCAGCTTCTCTGTGGCGATCCGTTCAACCCGGCTGTGATCGCCGAGCGCATTCTCTTCAAGGATCAGGTTGCGCCATTCGATATCCAGCGCGTCGCGCTCTATAACCAGTTGTTCACGCTGTGCGGTTAATAAACGCGTGTGATGGGCGGTAGTGACCACCGTCACTGCCGTCATAATGATGCAAATGAACAAGCAGAGTGGCAGTTTCCCAAATCGCAAAAGATCGTCGCCGATCACGCCAGGCAAAGCATGGCGCTCGTTGCTTCCTAACGATCCCTTCACTTTGCTCAGGGTCTCTGTCACTCTGCCGATCATGCGTTCGTCCTCTCTGCAATACGCAGAACTGAACTACGGGCACGTGGGTTTTCAGCCACTTCTTCTTCGCCCGGCATCAACTTTCCTAAGGCTCGCAGCTGACGGCCACCCAGTTTCCTGAGTTGCTCTTCGGTCATCGGCAACCCGGCAGGAACCTGCGGGCCACGGCTTTGCTCACGCATAAAGCGTTTCACAATGCGATCTTCCAGTGAATGGAAGCTGATAATCGAAAGCCGCCCTCCCGGGGCAAGCACGCCGAGCGAGTTTTTTAGCGCCAGCTCTATCTCCTCCAGTTCACTGTTCACCCAAATGCGCACCGCCTGGAAGGTACGGGTCGCGGGATGTTTGAATTTGTCTTTCACCGGCGTTGCCGCCGCCACCACTTCCGCCAGCTCTTTGGTGCGGGTCATGGGATCGAGACGGTTGCGCTCGACGATGGCGCGGGCAATACGTTTGGCAAAGCGTTCCTCACCAAAGGTTTTTAAAACCCAGGCGATGTCGGCTTCATCAGCGGTTTGTAACCATTCGGCGGCAGACTGACCGCGAGTGGGATCCATACGCATGTCTAACGGGCCATCACGCATAAAGGAAAAGCCGCGTTCCGGATCGTCAAGCTGCGGTGAAGAGACGCCAAGATCGAGGAGAATGCCGTCAATCTTGCCAATAAGGTCGCGCTCGCTGACATAATCAGCAAGCGCAGAAAAGGGACCATGAATGATGGAGAAGCGGGGATCATCAATGGTTTGTGCTACAGCAATCGCCTGCGGATCGCGATCGATCGCCAGCAAGCGTCCTTCCGCTCCCAGTTGGGAGAGGATCAAGCGCGAGTGACCACCGCGACCAAAAGTGCCATCGATGTAAATGCCATCCGGACGAATATTCAGGCCGTTAACGGCCTCATCCAGCAGCACCGTCGTGTGTTTAAAATTTTCCATCATCATTACAGAGACAAATCCTGCAACCGATCCGAAAGCGCTTCGGAACCCGATTGCTCAGCGTCGATATCTTCCCTGACCTGTTGATACCAGGTCGTTTCGTCCCACAGCTCAAATTTATTGAACTGCCCGACCAGCATCACTTCTTTCGTTAATCCGGCGTGTTGCCGTAAAACAGGCGCAATCAAAATGCGCCCGGCGCTATCCATCTGGCACTCGCTGGCATGCCCCAGCAACAAACGTTGTACGCGCCGTTCGAGCGGGTTCATGCTCGACAGACGCGACAGTTTTTGCTCGATAATTTCCCATTCGGGCAAAGGGTAAAGCAGCAGGCATGAGTGACGGATGTCAATGGTGCAAACCATTTGACCGGAGGCATTCTCCTGCAGCAAATCCCGATATCGGGTGGGAACGGATAACCGCCCTTTGCTGTCGAGATTGACTAACGTCGCTCCACGGAACATTTCCGATTCACCCCCAGGTGACCCTTTTACACCACTTTATCCCACAAATCCCCACTGAGGGAGTTTACGGAGCGGAGGAAAAGCTTGTCAAGCCAGCGCAATGGCTAACCAGAACAAAAGATCCCTTATTCGCAGCGAATATCTGCGTCGGTGAAATAGTGCTCAGCTTACGAGGCAAATTAACGTCATGAATATTTGCAAGAAAAAAAACAGAATATGCGCACGCGCGTTTAAAACCATTCAATTTCTGCGCGCGAAATATAAAGTGTCAGTTTGCGACGCGGGCGGCATTTTAAGACATATTGAAGAGAGTTAACAGCACCAGTTACATCAACGCGCGCACAGCGCGGCGGCACTTCCACAGTGATAAAACCTTAACGCGATAAATGGACGTTAATTCAATGCGCGTGGCCTTTTTTAGATGTAACAATTCAATACAAAAACCGGGATAAGTTACTTCTCAATTACCCTTTAAAAATGTTTTTTAAGAAATGGGCAAAATAAATTAACAGCAGCCATTGGGAAATTAAGGATTTATCTTAGGAGAGTCTTAACAATAATTTGATTAAAGGTAAGAGATGAATAGTAAAAAGGCAGCTGTCGCTGCCTTTCACCCGAAACTATACCCGGCTAAGTATGCCGCGACGGTAAAGATTACGGCGAATACGGCTAAGCCCCGCTTTCGGTTTGCGTGGCTCATCAAGGCTTGCCAGCACGATCTCCAGCACGCGTTCGGCCACATCGCGATGACGCTGCGCCACCGCGAGCACCGGGCATTGCAGGAAATCCAGCAATTCATGATCGCCGAAGGTGGCAATCGCCAAATCAGATGGCAGCTTGCCGTCGCGACGCAACGTCACATCCAGCACCCCCTGCAATAAGGCAAACGAGGTGATAAACATCGCTTGCGGCATCGGGTTGGTTTCCAGCCATTTCTCAAACAGCTGCGCAGCGGCTTCCCGCTCATAACTGTTGGCGTAGAGATACTGAACCTCGCGCGGATCGTCTTTCCACGCGGTGCGAAAGCCCTGCTCACGCAGGAAGCTCACCGATAACTCCGGTAAAGCGCCAAGGTAAAGCACACGCTCCGCCGGGAATTTACGCAGCTCTTCCGCCAACATTTCCGAATCATCCTGATCGGCACCGACGACACTGGTGAAGTGTTCACGATCCAGCGCACGATCGAGTGCGACGATCGGGAAGGAGTCATTCGCCCACCGTTGATAGAACGGATGCTCCGGCGGCAGAGAAGTGGATACGATGATCGCGTCCACTTGCCGTTGCAGCAAATGTTCAATACAACGCATTTCGTTGTCAGGCTGATCTTCAGAGCAGGCAATCAAAAGCTGATAGCCGCGCTGACGCGCCTGGCGCTCCAAATAGTTGGCAATACGCGTGTAGCTCGTGTTTTCAAGATCGGGGATAACCAACCCAATCGAGCGAGTTCGTCCTGCTCGCAGCCCAGCCGCCACCGCGTTCGGGTGGTAGTTATGCTCACGAACAACCGCCATCACTTTCTCGACGGTTTTGTCGCTGACACGATACTGCTTCGCCTTACCATTAATGACGTAGCTGGCCGTGGTTCGTGAGACGCCGGCTAGCCGGGCGATTTCATCCAGTTTCACAATTGCCCCTTAAAATAGTGCACTCCATAACCTTTTTAGGGATATAGGCTAATTTCCATAACATCTAAGCGCAGAATACTCACTGCGGCAACCGCTTTCGTATCGGGTTCCGTATGATTTCGCAAAAAAAAGCCCGGCGTAAGAGGCCGGGCAGATAAATGGAGAGAACGATCACGATCAACGCATGATTTTGTCGCCGCGCGACAACCCCACCACGCCAGACCGCGCGACTTCAACGATTTTTGCGACATCGCGGATCGTCGCCAGAAACGCATCCAGTTTGTCGCTGGTTCCGGCAAGCTGAACCGTATAAATAGAAGGGGTAACGTCAATGATCTGCCCACGGAAAATTTCCGCGTTGCGTTTCACCTCTTCGCGCCCGTAGCCGCTGGCCTGAATTTTCACCAGCATGATCTCGCGCTCAACGTACGCGCCCTGCCCCAATTCGTTGACGCGCAGAACATCAACCAGTTTGTGCAGTTGCTTTTCGATCTGTTCGAGCACTTTCTGATCGCCAACGGTCTGGATCGTCATTCTTGATAACGTCGGATCATCGGTTGGCGCAACCGTCAGGCTTTCAATGTTGTAACCCCGCTGAGAGAACAAACCAATCACGCGCGATAACGCGCCCGATTCATTTTCCAGTAATACGGACAATATCCGGCGCATAATCAGGTTCTCTCCGTTTTGCTTAACCACATCTCATCCATACCGCCACCGCGGATCTGCATCGGATAAACGTGTTCACTACCGTCAACGGTAACATCAACAAACACCAGGCGATTATTCTTCACCTGTTCCAGGGCTTCAGCGAGTTTCGCTTCCAACTCATCCGGGCGCGTAATGCGGATCCCAACATGGCCATAGGCTTCCGCCAGGCGGGCGAAATCAGGTAGTGATTCCATATACGATTGCGAATGGCGACCAGAATAAATCATGTCCTGCCACTGCTTCACCATGCCCAGGTAACGGTTGTTAAGATTGAGCACCAGCACCGGCAATTCATACTGTAAAGCGGTAGAAAGCTCCTGAATGTTCATCTGGATACTGCCATCGCCGGTCACGCAAATCACCGTCTCATCCGGCAACGCCATCTTCACGCCGAGCGCCGCAGGCAAACCGAATCCCATCGTGCCCAGCCCGCCGGAGTTGATCCAGCGGCGCGGCTTATCAAAGCGGTAGTAAAGCGCGGCGAACATCTGGTGTTGGCCGACATCTGATGTCACGTAAGCCTCACCTTTCGTCAGGCGCCAGGCCGCTTCGATCACCGCCTGCGGTTTAATGCTCTCACTTTGGGTATCGTATTTCAGACACTGGCGGGCGCGCCATTGATCGATGCGCAGCCACCAGTCGCGAATCTCATCTAACGGCTGCGGATACGCTTCCTGATCCAGCAATTCCAGCATCTGTTCCAGCACCAGCCGCGCATCACCAACAATCGGAATATCTGCCTGCACGGTTTTGGAAATAGACGTCGGATCGATATCAATATGCAGCACCGTCGCATCCGGGCAATATTTCGCCAGATTGTTGGTGGTGCGATCGTCAAAACGCACGCCAACGGCAAAGATGACATCCGAATGGTGCATCGTCATATTGGCTTCGTAAGTCCCGTGCATGCCCAGCATGCCGAGCGCCTGTCGGTGGGAAGCAGGAAATGCCCCCAGCCCCATCAATGAAGAGACAACCGGTAAATTCAGTTTTTCAGCAAGCTGGCGTAGTTGTACTTCACAGGCTGAATTGATCGCGCCACCGCCAACATAGACCACCGGCTTTTTCGCCGCCGCCAGCGTTTGTAAGGCGCGCTTAATCTGGCCTTTATGTCCCTGCGTTGTCGGGTTATAGGAACGCATGCTGACGGATTCCGGCCAGACGTAAGGCAGCTTATTGGCCGGGTTCATAATGTCTTTCGGCAAATCCACCACTACCGGTCCAGGGCGACCGCTGGCGGCAAGCCAGAAAGCTTTCTTTAATACACCGGGAATATCTTCCGTTTGCTTGACTAAAAAACTGTGTTTTACCACCGGGCGGGAGATCCCCACCATGTCGCACTCCTGGAAAGCATCATAGCCAATCAGCGACGTAGCAACCTGACCGGAGAGCACCACCAGCGGGATAGAATCCATATATGCCGTAGCGATGCCGGTAATGGCGTTGGTCGCACCGGGGCCGGAAGTTACCAGGACCACGCCCACTTCACCTGTCGCCCGCGCCAGACCATCAGCCATATGTACTGCCGCCTGTTCGTGGCGAACCAGCACGTGTTCAATACCGCCGACGGTATGCAGGGCATCGTAGATATCAAGAACCGCGCCTCCGGGATAGCCGAATACTTTCTTTACGCCTTGATCGATAAGCGATCGGACGACCATCTCGGCTCCAGACAACATCTCCATGCTTTGCCTCCAGGCTTACGTTTGTCGACTGACGGCGAAAATCATTTCCGCGCTGTCGCTCTGTTCAGAACAGGAAATCCCTGCACTCTGATTATGAATGGCAGTTACCATAACCGCTCAAAATCTGGCAGGCAATTAGCAAGCCCTTGCGGTGAAGCCTGTACAAAAGTGAAAAAACGACGTCAGAAACGCAGAATTGGTGGAAACATCTGTGATAAGCAAAGACGATGACCATTCATCATCCGAATACGAAGTTGTCCAGTAATTGATCCATTTTTGCAACATCGTCTGTCATTGCGACAGACGTAAATCAGGACAAAATACTGCCAGAAAAAAACAGAGCAGAATAACCAAACGCTTTCACCGCTGGATGATTCTGCCCACTGGCTAATGGCTACACACCGACACCAGAAGCTCTTCCATCCATTGATGGCCCTTATCTCTGCCTGCGGCTTCATGCCAGGAGAGGTAACATGTACGGCTCTTCAGATCTAACGGGAGCGGCAGCATCGCTAAATCCAGCCCTTCAGCAAATGTCTTCACTAACCAGCGCGGTGCAATCGCCACCAGATGAGTTTGCGAAACCACGCTTAATACGCTGGTCAGCGCCATCCCCTGATAAGCAATACAACTGCATTTATCTACGCTGTCATACCACGGCTGGCTAAATGACGCGTACCGGTCCAGCGAAACCACCGCATGCTGTTCTCTGAAGATGGCGTTTTCTGTGGTGAGCGCATTGAGGCGGGGATGCTGATGGCTGACGACCAGTACCATTTCATCATTAAATAATGGGATACATGAAAATTCAGGCCGGCGAAACTCTTCGTAGCCAATCACAAACTCAATTTCCTGATAACGCAGCTGGTGCTCGGTGCTGTGATTAAGATCGGATTTAAATACTAAATTAATACCGGGGGCAATTTTCTCTACGCGATTGTAAATCGCTGACGTTAAAAGATTATCCAGCGGGCTACAAACACACAGATTAAATACACGTTCACTACTAAGCGGATCGAATCCGGAACCGGGCAGTTCATTTTGCACCAATTGCAGCGCCTGGCGGATAGAACCAAAAAGTTGATACGAGCGCGCTGTTGGCTGGATCCCTCGCCCATAGCGAACAAAAAGTTCGTCATTAAACATGACCTTAAGCCGCGCAACAGCATTACTTACTGCGGGTTGCGACATTCCCAGAACATGTGCCGCGCGGGTGATATTTTGTTCCTGCATTACTGCATCAAAAACAGTCAGTAAATTGAGATCGACAGAACGTAACTGCGGTTTCCCCTCTTCATTAACATGCTGATTATAAACATCTTCACCAGGTATTTTGCAATCCGTCGTCATCATGAGCTCCCTCGACCTGCGTAATAATAATATTCAGGAAGATGATTTATCACGCATATAACATTATTAGAAGTACGGTGTGACAAATTAGGAATATATAAAGCTCCTGTTTTATTTTCCAGGCGAATGAAAATTAAATTTTTCATCTTAAATTAAGGGAGTTCTTCATATATTTTTACCTTACCAAACATTCTGTAATCACAATAAAAATATATCTCTATCGCTGTTTTCCTTTACACATCACTCGATTATTCACTTCGCTTTTACGGAAGACTTTAAATACTACGTAACGCCAGATACAACCGGTAATGCGTAAGCATGAAAAACGTATTTCCATCGTATAGGGAGAATTATTAACTAAAGCGCAACAAAATAATCGGCGCTCTTCAGCCACGCTTTTCAGACGAGGGGTTGACATTAACTTACGTATCCAGTACCACTAAAAGCATATCGCATTCACCTGGAGCATGATTCATGATTCGCAACGTCGGTTTCGCTGGTCTACTACTACTAAACGCATCTCTCGTGCGCGGTAGACCGGTGGGCGACATTCTGAGTTGAATCGTCCTTCCAGTTAAGACTAAGAACCCGCGCCTTGGCGCGGGTTTTTTTATGCTCGTAGCGAGGCGACCTAAGAGACAAGGACCTAAACCATGAGCCAGCAAGTCGTTATTTTCGATACCACATTACGTGATGGTGAACAGGCGTTACAGGCGAGCCTGAGCGTGAAAGAGAAGCTGCAAATCGCCCTGGCGCTGGAGCGTATGGGCGTTGATGTGATGGAAGTGGGTTTTCCGGTCTCTTCCCCGGGCGATTTTGAATCCGTACAAACCATTGCGCGCCAGGTGAAAAACAGCCGCGTTTGCGCCCTCGCCCGCTGCGTAGAAAAAGATATTGATGTTGCAGCAGAGTCGTTAAAAGTTGCCGAAGCGTTCCGTATCCACACATTCATTGCCACCTCACCAATGCATATCGCAACCAAGCTGCGCAGCACGCTGGATGAAGTGATTGAACGCGCCATTTACATGGTTAAACGCGCTCGCAACTATACCGACGACGTGGAATTCTCGTGTGAAGATGCAGGCCGCACCCCGATTGGCGATCTGGCGCGCGTCGTTGAAGCCGCCATCAATGCCGGTGCGAAAACCATCAACATCCCGGACACCGTGGGTTACACCATGCCGTTCGAGTTCGCCAATATCATCTCCGGTCTGTACGAACGCGTACCAAATATCGATAAAGCCATTATCTCTGTTCACACTCACGACGATTTAGGCTTGGCCGTGGGCAACGCCATCGCCGCAGTACACGCCGGCGCGCGCCAGGTAGAAGGCGCAATGAACGGTATCGGCGAACGCGCCGGTAACTGCTCGCTGGAAGAGGTGATCATGGCAATCAAAGTGCGCAAAGACATCATGAACGTGCACACCCAAATCAATCACCATGAAATCTGGCGCACCAGCCAGACCGTCAGCCAGATTTGCAATATGCCGATTCCGGCGAATAAAGCCATTGTTGGCACCGGCGCATTTGCCCACTCCTCCGGTATTCACCAGGACGGCGTGCTGAAAAACCGCGAAAACTACGAAATCATGACTCCGGAATCCATCGGTCTGAATCAGGTTCAACTGAACCTGACCTCCCGTTCCGGGCGCGCTGCGGTGAAACACCGTATGGAAGAGATGGGCTACAAAGAAGCCGACTACAACCTGGATAATCTGTACGACGCTTTCCTGAAGCTGGCGGATAAAAAAGGCCAGGTCTTTGATTACGATCTGGAAGCGCTGGCATTCATTAATAAACAGCAGGAAGAGCCAGAACACTTCCGCCTGGACTACTTCAGCGTGCAGTCCGGCTCCAACGATATCGCCACCGCGTCTGTGAAGCTGGCGTGTGGCGAAGAGATCAAAGCCGAAGCCGCCAACGGCAACGGCCCGGTCGATGCGGTCTACCAGGCCATTAACCGTGTGACGGCCTATGACATCGAACTGGTGAAATACGATTTGAGCGCCAAAGGCCAGGGCAAAGACGCGTTGGGTCAGGTTGATATCGTGGTGAACTACAACGGTCGCCGCTTCCACGGCGTCGGTCTGGCGACCGATATTGTGGAATCCTCCGCCAAAGCCATGGTGCACGTGCTGAACAACATCTGGCGCGCCGCCGAAGTCGAAAAAGAGTTGCAACGCCAGGCTCAGAACAAAGAAAACAACAAGGAAACCGTGTGATGTCGAAGAATTACCATATTGCTGTGTTGCCGGGTGACGGTATCGGTCCGGAAGTAATGGCACAAGCGCTGAAAGTTCTGGAAGCCGTACGTAACCGTTTTGGTATGCGTATTTCCACCAGCCATTATGATGTCGGCGGCATTGCCATCGATCGTCACGGTAACCCGCTGCCGCAGGCCACGGTTGAAGGCTGCGAACAAGCCGATGCGATTCTGTTCGGCTCTGTCGGCGGTCCGAAATGGGAAAATCTGCCGCCGGCGCAGCAGCCGGAACGCGGCGCGTTGCTGCCGCTGCGTAAGCACTTCAAACTGTTCAGTAACTTGCGCCCGGCAAAACTGTATCAGGGTCTGGAAGCATTCTGTCCGCTGCGCGAAGACATCGCCGCCAACGGCTTCGACATTCTGTGCGTGCGCGAACTGACCGGCGGCATCTACTTCGGTCAACCGAAAGGCCGCGAAGGTAGCGGCCAGCATGAAAAAGCATTTGATACCGAGATCTATCACCGTTTTGAAATCGAGCGCATTGCGCGTATCGCGTTTGAATCAGCGCGCAAACGCCGCAAAAAAGTCCACTCGATTGATAAAGCCAACGTGCTGCAAACCTCGCTGCTGTGGCGCGAAATCGTCAACGAAATCGCGGGCGAATACCCCGACGTTGAACTGGCGCATATGTATATCGACAACGCCACCATGCAGTTGATTAAAGATCCGTCCCAGTTTGATGTGCTGCTGTGTTCCAACCTGTTCGGCGACATTCTTTCCGACGAATGCGCCATGATCACCGGTTCGATGGGCATGCTGCCTTCCGCCAGCCTGAACGAACAAGGTTTTGGTCTGTATGAACCGGCAGGCGGCTCCGCGCCGGATATAGCCGGGAAAAATATCGCCAACCCGATTGCGCAGATCTTGTCGCTGGCGCTGCTGCTACGTTACAGCCTGAATGCAGGCGACGCGGCTGACGCCATCGAAGGCGCTATCAATCGTGCATTAGAAGAAGGTGTGCGCACCGGCGACTTAGCCCGTGGCGCCGCCGCTGTCAGTACCGATGAGATGGGCGACATCATCGCTCGTTATGTCGCTGAAGGGGTGTAATCATGGCTAAGAGTTTGTACGAAAAGTTATTTGACGCCCATGTGGTCTATGAAGCGCCAAACGAAACCCCACTGTTGTATATCGACCGCCATCTGGTGCATGAAGTGACATCACCGCAGGCGTTCGATGGGCTGCGCGCGCACCACCGTCCGGTGCGCCAGCCGGGTAAAACCTTCGCGACGATGGATCACAACGTCTCGACACAAACTAAAGACATCAACGCTTCCGGCGAGATGGCGCGCATTCAGATGCAGGAGTTAATCAAAAACTGCAACGAATTCGGCGTTGAGCTTTATGACCTGAACCACCCGTATCAGGGCATCGTCCACGTAATGGGGCCGGAACAGGGCATCACCCTGCCGGGCATGACCATCGTTTGTGGCGATTCCCACACCGCCACCCACGGCGCATTTGGCGCGCTGGCTTTCGGTATCGGTACATCGGAAGTGGAACACGTTCTGGCGACGCAAACCCTGAAGCAGGGTCGCGCCAAAACCATGAAAATTGAAGTCAAAGGCACGGCCGCACCGGGGATCACCGCGAAAGATATCGTGCTGGCGATCATTGGTAAAACCGGCAGCGCCGGCGGCACCGGGCACGTGGTTGAGTTCTGCGGTGACGCTATCCGTGCGCTGAGCATGGAAGGCCGTATGACGCTGTGCAATATGGCGATTGAGATGGGCGCAAAAGCCGGCCTGGTCGCCCCGGATGAAACCACCTTTAACTACGTGAAAGGTCGTTTGCATGCGCCGAAGGGCAAAGACTTCGATGATGCGGTGGCCTACTGGAAAACCCTGCATACCGACGAAGGTGCGGTTTTCGACACCGTAGTTACGTTGCAGGCCGAAGAGATCGCCCCGCAGGTAACCTGGGGCACCAACCCGGGTCAGGTTATTTCAGTGACCGATATCATTCCCGATCCGGCCTCGTTCGCCGATCCGGTTGAGCGCGCTTCCGCAGAAAAAGCGCTGGCCTACATGGGGCTGAAACCTGGTGTACCGTTAACGGAAGTGGCTATCGATAAAGTCTTTATCGGCTCCTGCACCAACTCACGCATTGAAGATCTGCGCGCAGCGGCGGAAATAGCCAAAGGGCGCAAAGTCGCGCCGGGCGTACAGGCGCTGGTTGTGCCTGGCTCCGGTCCGGTGAAAGCACAGGCGGAAGCCGAAGGTCTGGACAAAATCTTTATTGAAGCCGGTTTTGAATGGCGCTTGCCGGGCTGCTCCATGTGCCTGGCCATGAATAACGATCGCCTGAATCCGGGTGAACGTTGCGCATCGACCAGTAACCGTAACTTTGAAGGCCGCCAGGGCCGCGGCGGGCGCACGCATCTGGTTAGCCCGGCGATGGCCGCCGCCGCCGCCGTGACCGGCCATTTCGCTGATATTCGCAGCTTGTAAGGAGAACAACCATGGCAGAGAAATTTACCCAACATACCGGCCTGGTCGTTCCGCTGGATGCCGCGAATGTGGATACCGACGCCATTATCCCGAAGCAGTTTTTGCAGAAGGTCACGCGCACCGGTTTTGGTGCCCATCTGTTTAACGACTGGCGTTTTCTGGATGACAAAGGCCAACAGCCGAACCCGGAGTTCGTGCTGAATTTCCCGCAATACAAAGGCGCATCGATTTTGCTGGCGCGGGAAAACTTTGGCTGCGGTTCGTCACGTGAACACGCGCCGTGGGCGTTGACCGATTACGGTTTCAAAGTGGTGATTGCGCCAAGTTTCGCCGACATCTTTTACGGCAACAGCTTTAACAACCAGCTGCTGCCGGTAACGTTGAGCGATCAAGAAGTGGATGAACTCTTTACGCTGGTGCAGAACAACCCGGGCATTAACTTTGAGGTGGATCTGCAAGCACAAGTGGTGAATGCGGGCGGGAAGTCGTACAGCTTCTCGATTGACGCCTTCCGCCGCCACTGCATGCTGAACGGTCTGGACAGCATCGGTCTGACGTTACAGCACGACGATGCCATCGCCGCTTACGAAAACAAACAGCCCGCTTTTATGCGCTAACCAACAACAGGCCCGGTTTCCGGGCCTTTTTACGTTTATACGTCTTTAACGCGGCTGGTCAGCCACAGCGTCAGCACTGAAATCACCGCAATGCCGATATAAACTGCGCCGTGGCCAAAGCTTTGCGCCAGCGCGCCCTGGATCACCCCGGCCAGGATCACGCCGGTCGAAATACTGTTGGTAAACAGTGTGGTCGCCGAACCTGCCCGCCCAGGCATCAGATCCTGAAACCACAACATGCCAATCCCGGCGATAATCCCGATAAACACCGCATTAAACAGTTGCAGGGAAAGTAACGCCGTCTGGCTGTGGAAAAAAATCAGGCCGATGTAGAACAGCACACCCGCCGCAACCGCGGTGAGCATCATGCGCCGTTTACCGATGCGTTTGACAAAAAAGCCCGCCAGGATCATCGCCGGGATCTCCAGCCCTGCTGCCGTGCCCATTAAAATCCCGGCCAGTTTGTCAGGTAGCCCTAATTCCAGGCCAATCCACAGCGGCATATCAATGATGTACATGGTGTTGCAGGTCCACATCAGCGTGGAGGCAATAAACAGCATGCGTACATTTTTATCGCTCCAGCCGCTGACCTGCGTCACCGCCACGTCGGCGGGCTGTTCAACACGCGCCACCGAAGGCAGCCAGAACGCCACCAGCACCAGGCTGATAACGAAAATCCCGGCGGCGATGGAAAACATGGCGGTAAAGCCGTAATTAAGCGCCAGCATAAACGCCAGTGGCGGGCCAATCACCCACGCCAGCGAGAGTTGTGCGCGCATGAAAGAACTGAACATCACCACTTCACGTGCAGAACTGTCCGCATACTCGCGCGCCAGCGCGAAAAGCTGCGGCATGGCGGTATTTGCCAGCGACGCCAGCAGCACACCGCAGGTGATAAGCGTCAGATAGTGGCGGTTAAAGGCGAATAACAGCGCATTGCCCACCGCCATCAGGCAACAAAAGAGGATCAATTTGCGCCTGTCGCCCTGGTTGTCGGATCGTTTTGCCAGCCCAAGGCTGACCACAATCCCGGCTATGGCGTTGACGGTATAAAACAGCCCAACCCAGAACGGCTCAGCGCCCACTTCCCGGCTCAGGAACAAGCTGAGCGTCGGTGCCTGTAGCGCTCCGGCAACTCCCATCATAAAGGCGACGATCATAAAAGCGACGTAAACGCCATTAAGGCGGCGTCCCATCGTCATTAACCAGAGCATGAATATTTCCTTGTTAGCACGGCAAAAAGGGAAAGCGTAAAAAGCGGCTGTCAGCATAAACGAAAAAAGCCAGCAAAAAACATTTTGCTGGCGGGTGCATTCGCACTTAATACTCAGTCACACATGATTTCGGCGATTCAGTCTTTCGAGACCGGCGTTGTCACTTCCCACTGCATCAGCTCTTCCAGCATTTTCAGGCGCTGCCGTGCGCTCAGGCGGGCGAGCCAGCCCGCATCCTGCGTGGCGTGAAAATAGTCCAGATAAAACCGTCGTATGGATGATCTCAGCATATGACCTCCTCGCTTTCATCGCAGAGAAGTATTGGCTTAATATAGGGATTAATAAATTGCTGAGTTTTTATCAGGAGTTCCCCTTTTATGTCGTCCGGCCGCCTGCAACAACAGTTTATCCGTCTGTGGCAATGCTGCGATGGGAAGTCACAAGAAACGACGCTCAACGAGCTGGCGGAGCTGCTTAGCTGTTCGCGCCGCCATATGCGCACCCTGCTCAATACCATGCAGGAGCGCGGCTGGCTGACCTGGGATGCTGAAGCCGGCCGTGGCAAACGTTCGCGGCTCACCTTTCTTTATACCGGCCTTGCGCTCCAGCAACAGCGCGCCGAAGACCTGCTGGAGCAGGATCGCATCGATCAACTGGTGCAACTGGTCGGCGATAAAAAGGCCGTGCGCCAGATGCTGGTTTCGCATCTCGGCCGGAGCTTTCGCCAGGGGCGACATATCCTGCGGGTCCTTTACTACCGGCCACTGCGTAACCTGCTGCCAGGTAGTGCATTACGTCGTTCCGAAACCCATATAGCACGGCAAATCTTCAGTGCGCTGACGCGCATAAATGAGGAAAACGGGGAACTGGAAGCGGATATCGCCCACCACTGGAAGCTGATTTCCCCGTTGCACTGGCGCTTTTATTTACGCCCCGGCATTCATTTTCATCATGGCCGCGAACTGGAAATGAGCGATGTGATTGCATCGCTGGAGCGCGCCACGGCCCTGCCGCTCTACTCACATATCCGCGAAGTGATCTCGCCGACGCCCTGGACACTGGATATCCATCTCAGCCAGCCGGATAACTGGCTGCCGTGGTTGATGGGGCATGTGCCGGCAATGATTTTGCCGCGTGAATGGAACACGATAAGCAACTTCGCCAGCCAGCCGATTGGTACTGGCCCTTACGCCGTGACGCGCAATACCACTAATCAGTTAAAAATCCACGCCTTTGATGACTACTTCGGCTTTCGCGCCCTGATCGATGAAGTCAACGTCTGGGTGTTGCCGGATCTGAGCGATGAACCGACCAGCGGCCTGACGCTTGAGGGGCCAACCGACGGCGAAAAAGCGGTGGAAAGCCGCCTCGAAGAGGGCTGTTATTACCTGCTGTTTGATGCGCGATCCAGTCGTGGCGCGAACCCGGCGGTCAGGGAGTGGGTCAGCCATGTGCTCTCCCCCACTAATCTGCTGTGGCACGCCAATGAGCAGTACCAACGCTACTGGTTCCCGGCTTACGGTCTGCTGCCGCGCTGGCACCATGCCCGCCCCGGTAGTGGTGAAAAACCGGCGGGTCTGGAAACCCTGACGCTCACGTTCTATCGCGAACATAACGAGCACGAAGCGCTGTCACGTACCATGAGCACGCTGCTGGCCGAGCACGGCGTGAAGCTGATTGTGCAGGAAGTGGATTACGAGGAGTGGCATCGGGGCGAAGCCGGGAGCGATATCTGGCTTAACAGCGCCAATTTCACGCTGCCGCTGGATTTCTCAGTGTTCGCCAACCTCTACGAAGTACCGCTGCTACAGCACTGTATTCCGCTCGACTGGCAGGCAGATGCGGCAAAATGGCGCAACGGGGAGATGAATCTTGCCGTCTGGTCGCAACAGTTGCTCGCCAGTAAAGCCATCGTACCGCTAATCCACCACTGGCTGAGGATTCAGGGACAGCGCACCATGCGCGGGCTGCGCATGAACACGCTGGGCTGGTTCGACTTTAAATCCGCCTGGTTTGCGCCACCGGATCCATAAGGCTTTCGCATTTTTTACCAAATCATTACAATAGCGGCGTTCTCAACGGGGTGCTGCGCCATGCGCGTGTGCTGAGAAAATACCCGTCGAACCTGATCCGGATAACGCCGGCGAAGGGATTTGAGGCTGCCTCTCAAAATCCTTTGCCACCCATTTTGAGGTGCAAAGTGTTAAAAAAATCACTGCCGTTCCTGCTGCTGATCGCAGCGCCTGTTTTTGCAAAACCCGTTCTGACCGTTTACACCTACGACTCCTTCTCTGCCGACTGGGGGCCAGGGCCTGCGGTAAAAAAAGCCTTTGAAAGCGACTGCAACTGCGAGCTGAAATTCGTGGCGCTTGAAGATGGCGTTTCGCTGCTTAACCGCCTGCGCATGGAAGGCAAAAACAGTAAAGCCGACGTGGTGTTGGGGCTGGATAACAACCTGCTGGAAGCCGCGACACAAACCAAACTGTTCGCCAAAAGCGGCGTCGCCACCGATGCGGTTAACGTGCCTGGCGGCTGGAAGAACGACACGTTTGTACCGTTCGACTACGGCTGGTTCGCGTTTGTCTACGATAAAAACAAACTGAAAAACCCGCCCAAAAGCCTGAAAGAGCTGGTCGAAAGCGATCAGAAATGGCGCGTTATCTACGAAGATCCGCGCACCAGCACGCCAGGCCTCGGCCTGCTACTGTGGATGCAGAAAGTCTATGGCGACAACGCCCCGCAAGCGTGGCAGAAACTGGCGGCCAAAACGGTCACCGTCACCAAAGGCTGGAGCGAAGCCTACGGCCTGTTCCTGAAAGGGGAAAGCGACCTGGTGCTGAGCTATACCACTTCTCCGGCTTACCACATTATTGCCGAGAAGAAAGATAACTACGCGGCGGCGAATTTCAGCGAAGGCCACTATTTGCAGGTAGAAGTTGCCGCCCGCACCGCTGCCAGTAAACAGCCGGAACTGGCGGAAAAATTCCTCAAGTTTATGGTTTCGCCCGCGTTCCAGAACACTATCCCGGCCGGTAACTGGATGTACCCGGTCACCAATGTGACGCTGCCTGCGGGCTTCGACCAACTGGTGAAACCGCAAATCTCGCTGGAATACTCTTCGCAGGAGGTCGCGTCCCAGCGTGCAACCTGGATTAATGCATGGCAACGCGCCGTCAGCCGCTGATTGCTGGCTGGCTGCTGCCCGGCCTCACCGCCGCCACATTGATGGTGGCGGTGGCGCTGGCAGCCTTTCTTGCCCTGTGGCAAAACGCCCCGTCCAGTGGGCTGGCTGATTTTTTCCAGGACAGCTACCTGTGGCATGTGGTGCGCTTCTCCTTCTGGCAAGCGTTTCTCTCCGCGCTGCTCTCGGTCGTACCGGCGATATTTCTTGCCCGCGCGCTCTACCGGCGGCGTTTTCCTGGCCGTCTCGCCTTACTGCGCCTGTGCGCCATGACTCTGATCCTGCCGGTACTGGTCGCCGTGTTCGGCATTCTCAGCGTGTATGGCCGCCAGGGCTGGCTGGCAACGCTCTGGCACGCGCTTGGTCTGGAATGGACATTCTCGCCATATGGTTTACAGGGCATTTTGCTGGCACACGTCTTTTTTAATTTGCCGATGGCCTCGCGCCTGCTGCTGCAAACGCTGGAGCAGATTCCCGGCGAGCAGCGCCAGCTTGCCGCACAACTGGGTATGCGCGGCTGGGCATTCTTCCGTTTTGTCGAGTGGCCGTGGTTACGCCGCCAGATCCCGCCGGTCGCCGCGCTGATTTTTATGCTCTGCTTCGCCAGTTTCGCCACCGTGCTGTCGCTGGGCGGCGGGCCGCAGGCCACCACCATTGAACTGGCCATCTACCAGGCGCTCAGCTTCGATTTTGATCCCGCCCGCGCAGCCATGCTGGCGCTGATCCAGATGATCTGCTGCCTCGGTCTGGTGCTGCTCAGCCAGCGGATGAGCAAAGCGATCGCCGTGGGCAGCCACCAGATTACTGGCTGGCGCAACCCGGAGGATCGGCTGTTCAGCAAGGTCGCGGATATCACATTGATTGTGCTGGCTCTGTTATTACTGCTGCCGCCGTTGCTGGCAGTGATTGTCGATGGCCTCAATCTGAGCCTGATGAAAGTGCTGGCGGAGCCAGTCCTGTGGCAAGCGGTGTGGACGTCGCTGCGCATCGCGCTGGGCGCGGGGCTGTTGTGCGTCGTGTTGACCATGATGCTGTTGTGGAGCAGCCGGGAGTTACGCGCGCGCCAGCAAATTATGGCCGGGCAAGCGCTGGAAATCAGCGGTATGTTGATCCTCGCGATGCCTGGGATCGTGCTGGCGACGGGCTTTTTTCTGCTGCTCAATAACAGGGTTGGCCTGCCCGCTTCCGCCGATGGCATCGTCATTTTTACCAATGCGCTGATGGCCATTCCTTATGCGCTGAAAGTGCTGGAAAACCCGATGCGCGATCTGACTTCCCGCTACAGCATGTTGTGCCAGTCGCTGGGAATGCAGGGTTTTCAGCGTCTGCGCGTGGTCGAATTACGCGCGCTGAAACGCCCGCTGGCCCAGGCGCTGGCATTTGCCTGCGTGCTGTCGATTGGCGATTTCGGCGTGGTGGCGTTATTTGGTAATGACGACTTTCGCACGCTGCCGTTTTATCTCTATCAGCAGATTGGATCGTACCGTAGCCAGGACGGCGCAGTGACCGCACTCATCCTGTTGCTGCTGTGCTTTTTCTTATTCACCGTGATTGAAAAACTTCCGGGCCGCCATGTTAAGACTGACTGATGTCACCTGGCTTTATCACCATCTGCCAATGCGCTTTTCCCTCTCTGTTACCCGGGGCGAGCAGATTGCCGTTCTCGGCCCAAGTGGCGCAGGGAAAAGCACGCTGCTGAACCTGGTAGCCGGGTTTCTTACTCCCGCCAGCGGCACGATAACCATCGCAGGCGAAGATCAAACGCATACCACGCCCTCGCAGCGCCCGGTATCGATGCTGTTTCAGGAAAATAACCTCTTTACTCATCTTACTGTGCGGCAAAATATCGGACTGGGGTTAAACCCAGGTCTGAAGCTAAATAGCGACCAGCAGCATAAACTTGAGCAGATCGCCGAAACCATGGGGCTGGAATCACTGCTGGCACGCCTGCCGGAGCAGCTTTCCGGTGGTCAGCGTCAGCGCGTGGCGCTGGCGCGCTGCCTGGTGCGTGAGCAGCCGGTGTTATTGCTTGATGAACCCTTTTCCGCACTCGACCCGGCGCTGCGCCAGGAGATGCTCGCGCTGGTACAGTCAGTATGTCAGCGACAGCGGTTAACGCTGCTGATGGTGTCGCACAGTGTGGAGGATGCAGCGCGGATTGCCGAACGTTCGCTGGTGATTGCTGACGGGCGCATTGCGTGGGATGGCAACACGGACCAGTTGCTCAGCGGCAAATCGTCCGCGTCTGGTTTGCTGGGGATTCGCGGTCAGTGACCGCGAACAACGTTGCCTAAAATGTTGAGGTAAATCGGCATCAGCGGGTGCTGCGCCAGCGCGATCGCCGCAGCGACAGCAACCACCAGCGTGCCCGGCGCCAGCCATAACAGGCGGCGACGTGGCAGGTAGTTTGTCAAACGGTCAACACCGGATTTCCCCGCGCGCCATAACCGCCAGCACAACCAGCAGGCCAGCCACAGCAGCAGCGCGGTCAGCAACAACAGCCATTTGAAGTTGCCGCTTTGCATATCGGCGGGAATATCAATTGCCGCACCGGCCAGAATACCGGGCAGGAAGTAGAACGGCGGCCATAGCAGGCAGCCAACAATATTCGGCGGCAAAAACTTGCGGATGGGCAGATCCAGCATGCCGGCAACCATCGGGATCAGCGGGCGCGTCGGCCCGACAAAACGCCCAACCAGAATGGTAAATACGCTGTGCTGATGCAGCGCGTGTTCGGTTTTATCGAGCAGCGCTTTGTTCTTTTTCATAAACGACCAGCGGTGCAGCGGCCCCTTAAAACGCCAGCCCAACCAAAAGGAGATCCAGTCGCCGAGCAGGCAGCCAACAATCCCTGCCAGCCACGCATGCCAGAAGTTCACTTCGCCGCTGCCGATCAGCGCGCCGAGCGCCGCCATCATTACCGTGCCGGGTAAAATCAGCCCGACTAACGCCAGCGACTCAAAAAACGCCACCAGCATAATCGCCGCCAGCGAATACATGGCGGATTGGGTAACAAAGTGTTCCAGCAGCGCTTCCATAAGGTGTCCTGTTCAGAATGAACGCTGGATTCTCCGGAGGTCATCCGCGAGCGTCAAGCTTTCAATTATCTGAAAATTTTACCGGTTATGTCACATTGCAGAACCTTTCATTGCCATTCTTTACTTTTTATTCACATCCCGCGCGGAATTCACTGGGGCTGGCACCGGTGCATTTTTTAAAAACCCGCGAGAAATAGAGCTGATCGTCAAAGCCAACATTGCGCCCGACGCTGGCAATCGGCATTCGCGTGGTGCTAAGCAGTAGTTTTGCCTGGCTGATACGCTGATCCTCGCGCCAGCTCAGCACACTCACGCCCAGTTGTTGACGAAAAAGGTGTGACAGGCGTGAAGGCGACAAGCAAACATGCTGAGCAACGCTTGCGATATCAAAATGGTTATCCGCCAGGTGATCGCTAATGTACTGGCAGGCGTCGCGCACGCGGTTATCCAGCGGCGGGTGCAACGATTCGTTAATCGCTTCCATACGGCGTAAGAGCAATTGCTCCAGCAGATTTATCGCCAGATGTTCCGCATAGCGCCCGACACTTTGCCCGGCGTCGATAATTTGCGCGAAAAGTTCACGAAAACGCGCCATATGCGCATCATCAGGACGGTAAAAACCGGTTTGCGCGAACAGTGTCGGCCAGTTCAGCCACTCGTGCCAGTAGGCGCGTGGACGGAAGTAAACCCACTGGTGATACCACTCGCTGGCGTCGGGGTGGCGGCCATAGTGGTGAATTTCTCCCGGCGGGAAAAGCAGGATATCGCCAGGGCGGCAAACAAACTGCTTACCGTGGTTCATCACCACCCCCTCGCCGCGCACGGTGAGATTCAGGATATAGCCCTTCATACCCAGCGGTCTGTCGATAAAAAAATCGAGATAACCGTCGGCTTCAATGGGGGTCAGCCCCGCCACCAGATGCGCATTAAACGAGTACCCTGGCAGCAGTGGATCGTTCTGTGATTCAGCCATAAACGCAATACTCCCGTGCCTGGTAAAGAAACCAATTGTCCATATTGAGAATCCCGTCATTCCTCAGCCGCCCGCAGGCAAAGGGCGTAAACACGCCAATTGTCTAATCCCGCCAGACAAAAGCGATTACGCCTTTTTAACGCCGCTGAACAGGGCAAAAAGGGATAACGGAAGTGTCTATAAAGGCGGCAGAAATGTCCACATCGAATTTTTGCACGGCGTCACACTTTGCGATCCCATAGCATTTTAATCCATAAGATTAGCGGATCCTGCCTGACGGTTTTTGCCGCCGCTCACTATCGTTTTTCTAACGGTTATTCTTCATGGAGCAAGATACATGGCAATCACAATTGGCCTCGATTTCGGCAGCGATTCAGTACGTGCGCTGGCGGTAGACTGCACATCCGGGGCGGAGATCGCCACCAGTGTCGAGTGGTATCCACGCTGGCAGGAGGGGCGTTATTGCGATGCGCCGCATAACCAATTTCGCCACCACCCGCGCGATTACATCGAGTCGATGGAAGCGGCACTGAAAAGTGTGCTGGCGGAGCTGACCGACGAGCAACGCGCCGGGATCAAAGGCATTGGCGTCGACAGCACCGGTTCAACACCGGCGCCGATTGATGCCGAAGGCCGCGTGCTGGCGCTGCGCCCGGAGTTTGCCGACAACCCGAACGCGATGTTTGTGTTGTGGAAAGATCACACCGCCGTCGAAGAGGCGGAAGCCATTACCCGCTTGTGCCACACCCCCGGCAAAACTGACTACTCGCGCTACATCGGCGGCATTTACTCCAGCGAATGGTTCTGGGCAAAAATCCTGCACGTTACCCGCGCGGATAGCGCCGTCGCGCAGGCTGCCGCCTCCTGGATCGAACTGTGTGACTGGATCCCCGCCCTGCTCTCCGGCACCACGCGTCCGGAAGCGATTCGTCGCGGGCGTTGCAGCGCCGGGCATAAATCCCTGTGGCATGAAAGCTGGGGTGGCCTGCCGCCTGCCGCGTTCTTCGATGAACTCGATCCCATCATTAATAAGCACCTGAACTGGCCGCTGTTTACCGACACGTATACCGCCGATATTCCCGTCGGCACGTTGACGGCCGAGTGGGCGCAGCGCCTTGGTTTGCCTGAATCCGTAGTGATTTCCGGCGGTGCCTTCGACTGCCATATGGGCGCAGTTGGCGCAGGCGCACAACCGAATACGCTGGTGAAAGTCATCGGTACATCTACCTGCGACATTCTGATTGCCGACAAACAGAGCGTTGGCGACCGGGCGGTAAAAGGCATTTGCGGCCAGGTTGATGGCAGCGTAGTGCCGGACTTTATCGGCCTCGAAGCCGGGCAGTCCGCCTTTGGCGATATCTATGCCTGGTTTGGCCGCGTGCTTGGCTGGCCGCTGGAACAGCTCGCGCAGCAACATCCAGAGCTGAAAGCGCAGATCAAAGCCAGCCAGAAACAACTCTTACCTGCGCTGACCGATGCGTGGGTAAAAAATCCATCGCTCGATCACCTGCCGGTGGTGCTGGACTGGTTTAACGGTCGCCGTACGCCAAATGCCAACCAGCGTCTGAAAGGGGTGATCACCGATTTGAATCTCGGCACCGACGCCCCGGCGCTGTTTGGCGGGTTGATTGCCGCAACCGCGTTCGGCGCGCGCGCCATTATGGAGTGCTTCACCGAACAGGGTATTGCCGTCGACAACGTAATGGCGCTCGGCGGTATCGCACGTAAAAACCTCGGCGTGATGCAGGCCTGCTGCGATGTGCTAAACCGCCCATTACAGGTGGTCGAATCTGAACAGTGCTGCGCGCTGGGTGCGGCGATTTTCGCCGCCGTCGCCGCGCAAGTGCATACCGATATCCCGGCGGCACAGCTGAAAATGGCCAGCGCCATCGAAAAAACCCTGCAACCAACCGCGCAGGCGCAACAGTTTGAACGCCTCTATCGCCGCTATCAGCAGTGGGCGAAGAGCGCCGAGCAACACTATCTCCCTTCAGCCGCGACAGTCTCGCAGGCCGCGTTAACTCATTAAGGACAAGATCATGACTATTTTCGACAATTATGAAGTGTGGTTCGTCATTGGCAGCCAGCACCTGTACGGGCCGGAAGCCCTGAAACAAGTGACGAAGCACGCCGAGCAGGTGGTCAACGCCCTCAATGCGGAAGCGAAACTGCCTTGCAAACTGGTGCTGAAACCACTGGGCACCACGCCGGATGAGATTACCCACATCTGCCGCGATGCCAACTACGATGACAAATGCGCCGGGATGGTGGTGTGGCTGCACACCTTCTCACCGGCGAAAATGTGGATTAACGGCCTCGCTATCCTCAATAAGCCGCTGCTGCAGTTCCACACCCAGTTCAATGCGTCCCTGCCGTGGGACAGCATTGATATGGACTTTATGAACCTCAACCAGACCGCGCACGGCGGCCGCGAGTTCGGCTTTATTGGCGCGCGTATGCGCCAGCAACATAGCGTGGTGACAGGCCACTGGCAGGATCAACACGCCCATCAACGCATCGGCGCGTGGATGCGCCAGGCAGTGTCTAAACAGGATACCCGCCAGCTGAAAGTGGTACGTTTCGGCGACAACATGCGCGAAGTGGCGGTGACGGACGGCGATAAAGTCGCAGCACAAATCAAGTTCGGTTTCTCGGTCAATACCTGGGGCGTGGGCGATCTGGTGCAAGTAGTGAACGCCGTGAGCGATGGCGATGTCAACGCGCTGGTTGATGAGTATGAAAGCAGCTATCGCCTGACGGCTGCCGCGCAGGTTCATGGCGATAAACGCCAGAACGTGCTTGACGCCGCGCGCATCGAACTGGGCCTGAAACGCTTCCTCGAAGAGGGCGGTTTCCATGCCTTCACTACCACCTTTGAAGATCTGCACGGCCTGAAACAGTTACCGGGCCTGGCGGTACAGCGTTTGATGCAGCAAGGCTACGGCTTCGCCGGTGAAGGCGACTGGAAGACCGCCGCGCTGCTGCGCATCATGAAAGTGATGTCCGGCGGGCTGAACGGCGGCACCTCCTTTATGGAGGATTACACCTATCACTTTGAGCACGGCAACGATCTGGTGCTCGGCTCGCACATGCTGGAAGTCTGTCCTTCTATCGCCATCGACGAAAAACCGACGCTGGATGTGCAGTACCTCGGTATTGGCGGCAAAGCCGATCCGGCACGTCTGATTTTCTCCACCAAAACCGGCCCGGCGATTAACGCCAGCCTGATCGACTTAGGCGATCGTTTCCGTCTGTTGGTGAACTGCGTTGAGGCGGTGAAAACCCCGCACGATCTGCCGAAACTGCCGGTCGCCAACGCCCTGTGGAAAGCGCAGCCGGATCTGCCAACCGCCTCTGAAGCGTGGATCCTCGCCGGTGGCGCGCACCACACCGTCTTCAGCCAGGCGCTGACACTTGACGATATGCGCCAGTTCAGCGAGCTGCACGATCTTGAGCTGACGGTTATCGACAACGACACCCGCCTGCCTGCGTTTAAAGACGCGCTGCGCTGGAACGAAGTGTATTACGGTTCAAAACGTTAACAGGGAACACCCGGCCTGCTGCGGCAGGCCATCTTTCCTGGAGGAACGCATGTTAGAAGCATTGAAACAGCAGGTGCTGGAAGCCAACCTGGCGCTGCCGAAACATCACCTGGTCACGCTGACATGGGGCAACGTCAGTGCCGTTGATCGTACAAGCGGCCTGATGGTGATTAAACCTTCTGGCGTTGATTACAGCGTCATGACCGCTAACGATATGGTGGTCGTCAACATCACCACCGGCGAAGTAGTTGAAGGCACGAAAAAACCCTCTTCCGATACGCCGACTCACCGTCTGCTGTACCAGGCGTTTCCGACCATCGGCGGCATTGTGCATACCCACTCTCGCCATGCCACCATCTGGTCGCAGGCTGGTCAGCCGATCCCGGCAACGGGCACCACCCATGCCGACTATTTTTATGGCGAGATCCCCTGTACCCGTAAGATGACCGACGAGGAGATCAACGGCGAATACGAGTGGGAAACCGGCAATGTGATCGTCGAGACTTTTGAGAAAAAAGGCATCGATCCGGCGCAAATGCCCGGCGTGCTGGTGCATTCTCATGGCCCGTTCGCGTGGGGCAAAAGCGCAGATGACGCGGTACATAACGCCATCGTGCTCGAAGAAGTGGCCTATATGGGTATTTTCTGCCGTCAGCTCGCGCCTGAGTTACCCGCCATGCAACAAACGCTGCTGGATAAACACTATTTACGTAAGCACGGCGCGAAGGCTTACTACGGCCAATGACTGTATAAAACCACAGCACCCAACAACAAACCAGGCTATAATCTCGCCTGGTTTTGTTTTATGAGAGACGGCTGTGGCGCAGGCGCAAGAAGGTTTTATTTTAACCCGACACTGGCGGGATACCCCCGGCGGAACCGAGGTCGAGTTCTGGCTGGCGACGGATAATGGCCCGCTGCGCGTCGTGCTGTCACCGCAAGAATCGGTCGCCTTTATTCCCGCCGCGCAGGTGGAAAAGGTTAAGTTGCTGCTGCGAACCGAAAAGCAGTGGCGCTTAACGCCGCTGAACCTGAGTGACTTTCACCGCCAGCCGGTATATGGCCTTTACTGCCGCGCCTATCGCCAACTGATGCGCATTGAAAAAATGCTGCGCGATGACGGTATCACCGTTTACGAAGCTGATATCCGCCCGCCGGAACGCTTTCTGATGGAGCGCTTTATTACCGCGCCGGTGTGGGTTGACGGCACGCCACAAGGTGCCGCGCTGGTTGACGCGCGGCTAAAACCCAGCCCGCACTATCGCCCGCCGCTGAAATGGGTGTCGCTGGATATCGAAACCAGCCGCCATGGCGAGCTTTACTGTATCGGCCTTGAGGGCTGCGGGCAGCGCACGGTCTATATGCTCGGCCCGGAAAACGGCAGCGCGCAGGGGCTGGATTTTGAGCTGGAGTATGTTGCCAGCCGCCCACAACTGCTGGAAAAACTCAACGCCTGGTTTGCCGCGCACGATCCGGATGTGATCATTGGCTGGAACGTCGTGCAATTCGATTTGCGCGTGCTGCAAAAAAGCGCCGAGCGCTACCGCGTACCGCTGACGCTCGGGCGTAACGGCAGCGAGCTGGAGTGGCGCGAACACGGTTTTAAGAATGGCGTCTTCTTCGCACAGGCCACCGGCAGGCTGATTATTGACGGGATTGAAGCGCTGAAATCCGCGTTCTGGAACTTCTCCTCGTTCTCACTGGAAGCCGTCTCCAGAGAGCTGCTTGGCGAAGGCAAAGCGATTGATAACCCGTGGGATCGCATGGATGAGATCGACCGGCGCTTCGCCGAAGATAAACCCGCGCTCGCCACCTATAACCTGAAAGATTGCGAACTGGTGACGCGTATCTTTCACAAGACGGAGATCATGCCGTTTTTGCTGGAGCGCGCCACGGTAAACGGTTTGCCCGTTGATCGCCACGGCGGCTCGGTGGCGGCCTTCAGCCACCTCTATTTTCCGCGTATGCACCGCGCAGGCTATGTCGCGCCAAATCTCGGTGCCGTGCCGCCGCAGGCCAGCCCCGGCGGTTATGTAATGGATTCGCGCCCCGGCCTGTATGACTCGGTGCTGGTACTGGATTACAAAAGCCTCTACCCCTCTATTATCCGCACTTTCCTGATCGATCCCGTCGGCCTGGTTGAAGGCATGGCGCAGCCGGATAACGCGCACAGTACCGAGGGGTTTCTTGGCGCATGGTTTTCGCGTGAAAAGCACTGCCTGCCGGGGATTGTCGGGCAGATCTGGCACGGGCGCGATGAGGCCAAACGTCACGGCAACAAGCCGCTGTCGCAAGCGCTGAAGATCATTATGAATGCGTTTTACGGCGTACTCGGCACCAGCGCCTGCCGCTTTTTCGATCCGCGGCTGGCATCGTCGATCACTATGCGTGGCCACGAGATCATGCGCCAGACCAAAGCGCTGATTGAAGCGCAGGGTTACGACGTAATCTATGGCGACACGGACTCCACCTTCGTCTGGCTAAAGAAAGCCCACAGCGAAGAGGATGCCGCGCGTATTGGCCGCGCGCTGGTTGAACACGTCAACGGCTGGTGGTCGGCGCATCTTAAAAGCCAGCAACTGGAAAGCGCGCTGGAACTGGAGTTTGAAACGCATTTTTGCCGGTTTCTGATGCCCACCATTCGCGGCACTGAACAGGGCAGCAAAAAGCGTTACGCCGGAATGATTCAGGAAGGCGAGAACCAGCGCATGGTGTTTAAGGGGCTGGAAACCGTGCGTACCGACTGGACACCGCTGGCGCAGCAGTTCCAGCAAACGCTCTACCTGCGCGTGTTTCGCAATGAGCCTTATCAGGACTATGTGCGCGAAACCATTGCCAGCCTGATGGCGGGCGAACTCGACGATCAGCTTATTTATCGCAAGCGCCTGCGCAGAGCGCTTTCCGAATATGAACGTAATGTGCCGCCGCACGTGCGCGCTGCACGGCTGGCGGATGAAGAGAACCGCAAACGGGGTCGCCCGGCGCAGTACCAGAATCGCGGCACCATCAAGTATGTCTGGACCACCAGCGGGCCAGAGCCGGTGGATTACCAACACTCGCCGCTCGATTACGATCACTACCTGAGTAAACAGTTACAGCCGGTTGCCGAGGGAATTCTGCCTTTCATTGACGACGACTTTGCTACACTACTTACAGGGCAGCTGGGACTCTTTTGAGATTTACTTATCGCGTTTCCCGGCTTGCAACACTACCGCTATACCCTGGCTATTTCAGGTTTGTGCCGCCATGCGGCGCGAAAGACGGCAGGTATAGGTAGTGACGAAAGGGATTGCTTCCTTTACCATAGCGCCCTTCCTTTTTCTGGCCCCAAATTTTATACGCCCGCCTGCCTTCAGGCGGTGACGAACTATTGCCTGCAATTTGAGATATAGAGTTCATTTATGCCCTTTACACTTGGTCAACGCTGGATTAGCGACACGGAAAGCGAACTCGGACTTGGCACAGTCGTCGCAATGGATGCGCGCACGGTCACCCTCCTTTTTCCGGCCACGGGTGAAAACCGTCTGTACGCTCGCAGCGACTCTCCGGTTACCCGCGTGATGTTCAACCCCGGTGATACGGTGACCAGCCATGATGGCTGGCAGCTCACAATTGAAGACGTAAAAGAGGAAAACGGGCTGCTCGCTTACACCGGCACACGCCTTGATACGCAGGAAAGCAATGTCACCCTGCGCGAAGTGTTACTCGACAGCAAACTGGTGTTCAGCAAACCGCAAGACCGCTTATTCGCCGGGCAGATCGACCGTATGGATCGCTTCGCGCTGCGTTTTCGCGCACGTAAATACCAAAGTGAGCAGTACCGTATGCCGTGGAGCGGCTTGCGTGGCCAGCGCACCAACCTGATCCCGCACCAGCTGCACATCGCTCACGATGTGGGCCGTCGCCATGCGCCGCGCGTGCTGCTGGCAGATGAAGTGGGTCTTGGGAAAACCATTGAAGCCGGGATGATCCTGCATCAACAACTGCTTGCTGGCGCGGCTGAACGCGTGCTGATCGTGGTGCCGGAAACCCTGCAACATCAGTGGCTGGTTGAAATGCTGCGCCGCTTCAACCTTCGTTTTGCCCTGTTTGACGATGAGCGTTACGCCGAAGCGCAGCACGATGCCGACAACCCGTTCGATACCGAGCAACTGGTGATTTGCTCGCTCGATTTCGTGCGCCGCAACAAGCAACGCCTGGAGCACCTGTGCGACGCTGAATGGGATCTGCTGGTGGTCGACGAAGCGCATCACCTGGTGTGGAGCGAAAACGAAGCCAGCCGTGAATATCAGGCAATTGAACAACTGGCCGAGCGCGTACCGGGCATTCTGCTGCTGACCGCCACCCCGGAACAACTGGGGATGGAGAGCCACTTTGCCCGCCTGCGCTTGCTGGATCCGAACCGTTTCCATGATTTCGCCCAGTTCGTTGAAGAGCAGCAAAACTACCGTCCGGTCGCCGACGCCGTGGCCCTGCTGCTGGCGGGTGAACGCCTCAGCAACGATGACCTCAATATGTTGAGCGATCTGGTGGGCGAGCAAGATATCGAACCGCTGCTGCAAACCGCCAACAGCGATCGCGAAGGCGCGGCTGCCGCGCGTCAGGAACTGATTTCCATGCTGATGGATCGACACGGCACCAGCCGTGTGCTGTTCCGCAACACCCGTAACGGTGTAAAGGGTTTCCCGAAACGCGAGCTGCACACCGTTAAGCTGCCGCTGCCGACGCAGTATCAGACGGCGATTAAAGTCTCCGGCATTATGGGCGCGCGTAAAAGCCAGGAAGAGCGCGCCCGCGATATGCTCTACCCGGAGCAGATTTATCAGGAATTTGAAGGCGATACCGGAACATGGTGGAACTTCGACCCGCGCGTTGAGTGGCTGATGGGCTACCTCACCAGCCATCGTTCGCAAAAAGTGCTGGTGATCTGCGCCAAAGCCGCCACCGCGCTGCAACTGGAGCAGGTACTGCGCGAACGCGAAGGTATCCGTGCGGCGGTGTTCCATGAAGGTATGTCGATCATTGAACGCGATCGCGCAGCGGCGTGGTTCGGCGAAGAGGACAGCGGCGCGCAGGTTCTGTTGTGCTCGGAAATTGGCTCTGAAGGGCGTAACTTCCAGTTCGCCAGCCATTTAGTGATGTTCGATCTGCCGTTTAACCCGGATCTACTGGAGCAGCGCATCGGTCGTCTGGATCGTATTGGTCAGGCGCACGATATTCAGATCCATGTGCCTTATCTGGAGAAAACCGCGCAGTCCGTGCTGGTGCGCTGGTATCACGAAGGGCTGGACGCCTTCGAGCACACCTGCCCGACCGGGCGCACTATTTACGATAGCGTTCACAATGAGCTGATTAACTACCTGGCAGCACCGGAAGATACTGATGGTTTTGATCAGTTGATCAAAACCTGCCGTGAGCAGCACGACGCGCTGAAAGCACAGCTGGAACAAGGCCGCGACCGCTTGCTGGAGATCCACTCTAACGGCGGTGAAAAAGCACAGTCGCTGGCGGAAAGTATTGCCGAGCAGGACGACGACACGGCACTTATCGCCTTCGCCATGAACCTGTTCGATATCATTGGTATTAACCAGGACGATCGCGGTGAAAACATGATCGTGCTGACGCCATCGGATCACATGCTGGTGCCGGACTTCCCGGGTCTGCCGGAAGATGGCTGCACCATCACTTTCGATCGCGACGTCGCACTTTCGCGCGAAGACGCGCAGTTTGTCACCTGGGAACATCCGATCATCCGTAACGGTCTGGATCTGATCCTTTCTGGCGATACCGGCAGCAGTACGATTTCGCTGCTGAAAAACAAAGCGCTGCCGGTCGGTACGCTGCTGCTGGAGCTGATCTACGTGGTGGAAGCACAGGCGCCGAAACAGCTGCAACTTAATCGCTTCCTGCCATCGACGCCGATCCGCCTGCTGGTGGATAAAAACGGCACCAACCTCGCGGCTCAGGTGGAGTTCGAGAGCTTCAACCGCCAGCTCAGCGCGGTGAATCGCCATACCGGCAGCAAGCTGGTGAACGCGGTGCAGCAGGAGGTTCACGCCATTCTGCAAAAAGGTGAAACACAGGTGGAAGCCGCCGCACGCGAGCTGATTGACGCCGCGCGCAGCGAAGCGGATGAAAAGCTGTCGGCGGAACTGGCGCGCCTGGAAGCGTTAAAAGCGGTTAACCCGAACATCCGCGACGACGAACTGACCGCCATTGAGAGCAACCGCCAACAAGTGCTGGAAAGCCTGGCGCAGGCGAGCTGGCGGCTTGATGCGCTGCGTTTGATTGTTGTGACGCACCAATAACGGAGCCCCAATGGTGATGGAACCCTACAATCCGCCGCAGGATCCCTGGCTGGTTATTCTTTATCAAGATCAACACATTATGGTCGTCAACAAGCCCAGCGGCTTGTTGTCGGTGCCAGGGCGTCTGGATGAGCACAAAGACAGCGTGATGACACGGATTCAGCGCGATTTCCCGCAGGCGGAATCCGTACATCGCCTGGATATGGCGACCAGCGGTGTGATTGTGGTGGCGCTTACCAAAGATGCCGAGCGTGAGTTAAAACGCCAGTTCCGCGAACGTGAGCCGAAAAAGCAATATCTGGCACGCGTTTGGGGTCACCCGGAAAAAGCCGAAGGGCTGGTGGATTTACCGCTGATTTGCGACTGGCCGAACCGGCCAAAGCAGAAAGTGTGTTTTGAAACCGGCAAAGCGGCGCAAACCGAGTATGAAGTGCTGGCGTTTGAGGAAGATGGTACCGCTCGCGTACGTCTGAAGCCGATTACCGGGCGCTCGCATCAACTGCGTGTACATATGTTAGCGTTAGGGCACCCGATCCTCGGGGACCGTTTTTACGCCACGCCAGAAGCGCTGGCAATGGCTCCGCGCTTGCAACTGCATGCTGAGACGCTAACCATCACCCATCCGGCGTTTGGCAACAGCATGACGTTTAAAGCGCCGGTGGATTTTTAAATCACTCTCCCGGTCTGACGACCGGGAGAGTTTTATGGCGTTAGCGAAAACCCTTCTGCTCGCGAATCAACTCGTAAGCCTTCTGAATTTCCTGCGCTTTTTGTTTCGCCATCTCCATCATCTCCGGCGGCAGACCTTTCGCCACCAGTTTGTCCGGATGATGCTCGCCCATTAGCTTACGGTAGGCGCGCTTGATGGTGGTCGCATCGTCTGACGGTTTCACCCCCAGAACATTACAGGCATCTTCCAGCGTCGGGCCGCGTTGCGCCTGCTGCCAGCCGCCACCGCCCGCTTGCTGCTGGTGCTGATAATCACCGCCAAACTGCGCCCCGCCCTGCATCATGCGCAGAAACTGATCGAATTGCAGACGCGAAATCCCAAGCTCTTCAGCGATCACGTACAGCACTTCGCGTTCGCTGGGGTGCAAAGAGCCATCGGCGAAGGCTGCCTGGATTTGAATTTCCAGAAACATCCTAATCAAGTCGAAACGTCCGAAGCAGACGCTGCGAAACTGACGCATCTTGTCGCGTAACGGGTAATTATCCGTTTTGCCGACGCGAAACGCCTGCTGCGCTGCGCTGCGCGACTCGCCGTGCAGGTTCATGCGATCCATAAACAGGCTGGCGACCTGGATATCCGCTTCGGTCACCCGGCCTTTCGATTTGGTTAGATGCCCCATCACCTCGAAGGTGGTGGCAAAAAAGAGCGTCTGACGTTCGCGCTGGTTGGCAAACCACGCCATTTTCCGGCTGCGCGCCTTGTCAAAAAAGTGCCCGATTAACAACCCAAGAACCGCGCCCCAAAAGCCGCCGCCCATGAAAAGAGCGATGACAACCCCAACCACTTTCCCCCAATACTGCATATACTCCCCAAATCGTCATGCCGTCGGCTAAAATTTGCTTTATCATACCCGTCATTCTATGCCATGCACAGGCGCAGTCTTCTCCCCCTGGCTCGAACGCGGGCAGGATTAAAACTAGCGTTGCAAAGGCGAGTAAGTTAGTCTCAGACCGTTTGCCAGCGTAAAGCCACAGATGACGGAACAACAAATACAACGTATGAAAAAACGTATCCCCACCCTCCTGGCCACCATGATTGGCTCCGCCCTTTACAGCCAGCAGGGGATGGCAGCCGATCTTGCCTCGCAGTGTATGCTTGGCGTTCCCAGCTACAACCGCCCCCTGGTACAGGGCGACACCAATAATTTGCCGGTGACGATCAATGCCGATCACGCAAAAGGCAACTACCCTGACGATGCCGTTTTTACCGGCAATGTCGATATTAATCAGGGAAATAGCCGTTTACAGGCCGATGAGGTGCAGCTTCATCAGCAGCAGCCGGAAGGTCAGACGGACCCGGTTCGCACAGTGGATGCACTCGGTAATGTGCACTATGACGATAACCAGGTCATCCTGAAAGGTCCTAAAGGTTGGTCAAACCTGAACACCAAAGATACCAACGTCTGGCAAGGTGATTACCAGATGGTGGGTCGTCAGGGTCGCGGTACCGCCGATCTGATGAAACAGCGTGGACAAAACCGCTACACCATTCTGGACAATGGGATGTTTACCTCCTGCCTGCCCGGGTCGAACACCTGGAGCGTTGTCGGCAGCGAAGTTATTCAGGATCGCCAGGAGCAGGTTGCGGAAATCTGGAATGCGCGTTTTAAGCTCGGCCCGGTGCCGGTGTTCTATAGCCCGTATCTGCAGTTACCTATCGGCGACAAACGCCGTTCAGGTTTCCTGATCCCTAATGCCAAGTACAGCACGACAAACTATTTCGAGTTCTATCTGCCGTACTACTGGAACATTGCGCCAAATATGGATGCGACGATCACGCCGCACTACATCCATAAACGGGGCAATATACAGTGGGAAAACGAATTCCGTTATCTGACGCAGGCCGGTGCAGGCCTTATTGAGTTCGATTACCTGCCGTCAGACAAAGTGTTTCAGAATGAATACCCTAGCGAAGGGGAGCGTCACCGCTGGCTGTTTTACTGGCAACATGCCGGGGTAATGGATCAGGTGTGGCGTTTTAACGTTGACTACACCAAAGTCAGCGACCCGCACTATTTTAATGATTTCACGTCAAAATATGGCTCCAGTACCGATGGTTACGCGACGCAAATTTTCAGTGCAGGCTATGGCATTGAGAACTTCAACGCCACGGTAACGACCAAGCAGTTTCAGGTATTTAACCGCCAGAGCAGCAACTCATACGCCGCGCTCCCGCAGTTGGATATTAACTGGTATCACAACGATCTGGGTCCGTTTGATTTCCGCGTATACGGCCAGGCAGTGAAATTTACCAATACCAATTCCAGCCTACCTGAAGCAACGCGTCTGCATTTAGAACCCACGCTCAGTCTGCCTGTATCAAACGCCTGGAGCAGTTTGAACACCGAAGTGAAAATGCTGGCGACCCACTACCAGCAAGACAATATTGATAACACTAACTATAAAGAGTCCGTTAGCCGCGTTATGCCGCAATTTAAAACGGACGGCAAGCTGGTGTTTGAACGCGATATGAACTGGGCGGAGGGCTACACCCAGACGCTGGAACCGCGCGCTCAATACTTGTATGTGCCGTATCGCGATCAGAGCCACATCAACAACTACGACTCCTCGCTGCTGCAATCCGACTATAGCGGGCTGTTCCGCGACCGTACTTATGGCGGTCTGGACCGTATCGCGTCAGCGAACCAGGTTACTACCGGCGTCACAACCCGCATTTATGATGAAGCGGCGGTTGAACGTTTTAACGTTTCTGTTGGTCAAATCTACTATTTCACCGAGTCCCGTACCGGGGATGACAACATTAACTGGGAGAAAGACAACAAAACTGGTTCGCTGGTGTGGGCAGGCGATACGTACTGGCGTATCTCCGATCGCTGGGGTCTGCGAGGCGGGGTGCAGTATGACACCCGTCTGAATAATATTGCTAACAGCAGCTCGTCGCTGGAGTATCGCCGTGATGAAGACCGTATGCTGCAATTGAGCTACCGTTACGCCAGCCCGGAATACGTACAAGCAACGCTGCCAAACTATGCAACTTCAGCGCAGTATAAAGATGGTATTTCGCAGGTAGGTGCCGCCGGAAGCTGGCCGATTGCGGACCGCTGGTCCATCGTTGGTGCGTACTATTACGATACCAATACCAGTAAACCTGCCGATCAGATGGTGGGTTTGCAATATAGCTCCTGCTGTTATGCGATTCGCTTTGGCTATGAGCGCAAAATCAACGGCTGGGAAAATAATCAAAGCAAATATGACAAGACCATCGGTTTCAACATTGAGCTGCGTGGCTTGAGCTCCAACTACGGCCTGGGGACGCAACAAATGCTGCGTTCGAACATTCTGCCGTACCGTAGCTCACTGTGATCTGTTTGATTTGCAACGTAATCCGCATTGCGGTTAATTGAAATGGAAAAGGTATGAAGAACTGGAAAACGCTGCTTCTCGGTATCGCTATGGTTGCGAATACCAGTTTTGCCGCGCCTCAGGTTGTTGATAAAGTCGCCGCCGTGGTCAATAACGGCGTGGTGCTGGAAAGTGATGTTGATGGTTTGATGCAATCCGTGAAGGCCAACGCAGGCCAGGCGGGTCAGCAATTACCGGACGACGCCACGCTGCGCCACCAGATCCTTGAACGTCTGATCATGGATCAAATCATTTTGCAGATGGGCACGAAAATGGGCGTCAAAGTCACTGACGAACAGCTCGACGCCGCCATCGCCGATATTGCCAAGCAAAACAATATGACGATGGATCAGATGCGTAGCCGTCTGGCCTATGACGGGGTGAATTTCAGCACCTACCGTAACCAGATCCGCAAAGAGATGATCATCTCCGAAGTGCGTAACAGCGAAGTGCGCCGTCGCGTTACGGTGCTGCCACAGGAAGTCGAAGCCCTGGCGCAGCAGGTGGGCAACCAGAATGATGCCAGCACCGAACTGAATCTGAGCCACATTCTGATCCCATTGCCGGAAAATCCGACCTCCGATCAAGTGAACGAAGCGGAAAGTCAGGCGCGTTCAATTGTGGAACAAGCTCGTAACGGCGGTGATTTTGGCAAATTGGCCATCACTTACTCTGCCGATCAGCAAGCACTGAAAGGCGGTCAGATGGGCTGGGGCCGAATTCAGGAGCTGCCGAGCATCTTTGCTCAGGCGCTGAGCACGGCGAAAAAAGGCGATGTGATTGGCCCAATCCGTTCGGGTGTTGGTTTCCATATCCTGAAAGTGAACGATCTGCGCGGCCAGACGCAGAGCATCTCTGTGACAGAAGTTCATGCCCGCCATATTCTGCTGAAACCGTCGCCGATCATGAGCGACGATCAAGCACGTGTGAAACTGGAACAGATCGCAGCCGATATTAAGAGTGGCAAAACTACTTTTGCTAACGCGGCGAAAGAGTTCTCTCAGGATCCGGGTTCTGCAAACCAGGGCGGCGATCTCGGCTGGGCATCAGCAGATATTTATGATCCGGCCTTCCGCGATGCGCTGATGAAGCTGAAACGCGGCCAGATGAGCGGCCCGGTTCACTCCTCCTTTGGCTGGCACCTGATCGAAATGCTGGACAGCCGTAATGTCGACAAAACCGACGCGGCGCAAAAAGACAGAGCCTATCGCATGCTGATGAACCGTAAGTTCTCTGAAGAAGCGGCAACCTGGATGCAGGAACAGCGCGCCAGCGCCTATGTCAAAATTCTGAGCAACTAATGAAAACACAGCGTGTCGTTATCACTCCCGGCGAACCCGCCGGGATTGGCCCGGATCTGGTAGTGCAACTCGCCCAGCGCGACTGGCCGGTTGAACTGGTTATCTGTGCAGACGCAACGCTGCTGACCGACCGGGCCTCGCTGCTCGGTCTACCGCTTCAGCTGCGCGGTTACGATCCAACGGCCGCCGCAGTACCGCAACAAGCAGGCACATTAACGCTGTTGCCTGTTCCTCTGCACACGCCCGTCACCGCAGGCGTACTTAATACGCTTAACGGTTCTTACGTTGTAGAAACGCTTGCCCGCGCCTGCGACGGCTGCCTGAGTGGCGAATTTGCCGCGCTGATTACCGGCCCGGTGCATAAAGGGGTGATTAACGATTCAGGGACGCCGTTTACCGGACACACGGAGTTTTTCGAAGAACGCTCTCACGTCGCCAAAGTGGTGATGATGCTGGCAACCGAAGAGCTACGCGTGGCGCTGGCGACCACACACTTGCCTATCAAAGCCGTGGCCGACGCCATTACGCCTGATTTGCTGCGGGAAGTGATCGGCATTCTGCACACGGATCTGCAACAGAAGTTCGGTATCACCCAACCGCATATTCTGGTCTGCGGCCTGAACCCGCATGCCGGTGAAGGCGGTCATATGGGAACGGAAGAGATTGATACCATCATTCCGGTGCTCAATGAAATGCGCGCGCAGGGTATGAATTTAAGCGGTCCGCTGCCTGCCGACACGCTTTTTCAGCCCAAATACCTTGATAATGCCGACGCCGTACTGGCGATGTACCACGATCAGGGTCTGCCCGTGCTAAAATACCAAGGCTTTGGCCGCGGCGTGAACATTACCCTCGGTTTACCCTTTATTCGCACATCCGTCGACCACGGCACCGCGCTTGAACTCGCGGGCAAAGGCACAGCGGATGTCGGCAGTTTTATTACGGCGCTTAATCTCGCCATCAAAATGATTGTTAATACTCAATGAATACTCGCGTCCATCAGGGCCACTTAGCCCGCAAACGCTTCGGGCAAAACTTTCTCCACGACCAGTTCGTGATCGACAGCATTGTCTCGGCCATCAACCCGCAAAAGGGTCAGGCTATGGTCGAAATCGGCCCAGGCCTTGGTGCGCTCACCGAACCGGTGGGCGAACGTCTGGATAAATTAACGGTCATCGAGCTTGACCGCGATCTGGCTGCCCGCCTGCAAACACATCCGTTCCTTGCACCTAAACTGACTATCTATCAGCAAGATGCAATGACAATGGATTTTGGTGAACTCTCAAAAACGATCGGTCAGCCACTGCGTGTTTTCGGTAACCTGCCGTATAACATCTCCACGCCGTTGATGTTCCATCTGTTTAGCTATACTGATGCCATTGCCGATATGCACTTTATGCTGCAAAAAGAGGTGGTGAATCGCCTGGTTGCGGGGCCAAACAGTAAGGCGTATGGTCGATTAAGCGTGATGGCGCAGTACTACTGCCAGGTTATTCCGGTGCTGGAAGTACCGCCCACCTCGTTTGCGCCGCCGCCAAAAGTGGATTCTGCTGTGGTTCGTCTGGTGCCGCACGCTCAATTACCGCATCCGGTGAAAGAGATCCGCACGCTGAGCCGCATTACCACCGAAGCGTTTAACCAGCGTCGTAAAACCATTCGCAACAGCCTCGGCAACGTCTTTACCGTTGAAGTGCTGGCGTCGTTAGGTATCGATCCGGCGATGCGCGCGGAAAATATTTCTGTAGCGCAATATTGCCAGTTAGCGAACTACCTGACAGAGAATGCGCCGCCGAAGGAGAGTTAACGTATGATCAATTCGCCCCGAGTTTGTGTTCAGGTACAAAGCATTTACATCGAGTCTCAGTCCGCTCCCGACGATGAACGCTATGTTTTCGCTTACACCATTACCATCCGGAACCTGGGGCGAACCCCTGTCCAGTTGCTCAAGCGCTACTGGCTTATCACCAACGGAAATGGCCGCGCAACGGAAGTTCAGGGCGAAGGTGTGGTTGGCGTACAGCCGCACATTGAGCCTGGCGGCGAATATCAATATACCAGCGGCGCGGTAATTGAAACGCCGCTGGGCACTATGCAAGGCCATTACGAAATGATCGATGCGCAGGGAGAAACCTTCCGCATCGCTATCCCGGTCTTCCGACTCGCCGTCCCAACATTGATCCATTAATACAATGTCTACATACCTTATTGGTGACGTTCATGGTTGCTACGATGAACTCGTCGCGCTGTTAAAACAGGTTGAGTTTTCACCTGGGCAGGACACTTTATGGCTGACGGGCGATCTGGTCGCGCGCGGCCCTGGCTCGCTTGAGGTATTGCGCTTCGTCAAATCACTCGGTGACAGCGTTCGTCTGGTACTGGGTAACCACGATTTGCACCTGCTCGCCGTTTACGCGGGCATCAGCCGCAATAAGCCCAGAGACCGGCTTAATCCGCTTCTGGAAGCGCACGACGCTGATGAGCTGATTAACTGGCTGCGCCGTCAGCCGCTGCTGCAAATCGACGAAGAGAAAAAACTGGTGATGGCGCACGCCGGGATCACCCCGCAGTGGGATATGGAAACCACCCGCCACTGTGCGCGCGATATTGAAGCGGTGCTGGCGAGCGACTCTTATCCGCTCTTTCTCGACGCTATGTACGGCGATCTGCCGAACCACTGGACGCCTGAGCTCAGCGGTCTTGCACGCCTGCGCTTTATCACCAATGCGTTTACGCGCATGCGCTACTGCTTCCCGAACGGGCAGCTCGATATGTACTGCAAAGACATTCCCGAGCACGCCCCCGCGCCGCTAAAACCGTGGTTTTCGATTCCGGGACCGGTGGCGCAAGAATACAGCATTGCCTTTGGTCACTGGGCATCACTAGAAGGCGCAGGGACGCCTGAAGGCATCTACGCGCTGGATACGGGCTGCTGCTGGGGCGGCGTGCTGACCTGCCTGCGCTGGGAAGATAAACAGTACTTCACCCAGGCGTCGAATCGTCAGATGGATTTGGGCGATGGCGAGGCGATTGCCTCCTGAAAATAATTTCCCCGGCCTGGGCCGGGGAAAGAGAAGAAACCTAACGTTGCCGTGCAACCACGGCCGTAGCGCAGTGAATTAACGGCGCTCAAGGATCTCGAAACAGTAACTGTGGGAATTCTGCGCGTCCGCGTCGTGGAACTCACTGAACACGGAATCCCAGTCGTCCGGATCGTAATCCGGGAAATGGGTATCACCTTCCACTTCCGCATCAATGTGTGTCAGGTACAAACGCTGCGCTTTCGGCAGAAACTGCTCGTAAACACGACCACCGCCAATCACCATGATCTCTTCAGCACCATCGCATTGTGCAATCGCTTCATCAACGGATTTGACCCACTGCACGCGATCGTCAGTGCCCGGCTGGCTACTGATCACGATATTCTTACGACCCGGCAGCGGACGACCGATGGATTCCCACGTCAGGCGACCCATCACTACCGGTTTGTTTAACGTATTGCGTTTAAACCAGGCGAGATCGGCAGGTAAATTCCACGGCATCGCATTCTCCATGCCGATGACGCGATCCACTGCCAACGCCGCAATCAGACTGATCATTTATTCATTCCTGGAAGCCAAAAAATTGTCGCCACTATACGGAAAGCGCAATCTTTCGTCGACGGGGCGCGAGGTAAAGAATAAGAAAATTTTCTATTCTGCTGGCGGCACCGCACCCCGAATCTGCACCGCCAGCTTGCCAGCCGTGTTGAATCAGCAAGTTATCCGTAAGCGGTAATTTACGCTTGCGGTTTAACCGCTGGTTCGTCTGCGGGATCGCCAGTATGACGCCCCTCTTCCGTACCCTGCCAGCCGTGGCGCTGGGTTAATGACAGATGCGCTCTGTCTTCCGAAATGATTTCCGTCAGCATCGCACTGGTGCGTTTAAACACCGCCGCACGCGCCTGCGTATCGTTTTCCACCTGCGCCATCTCTTCCACCATTGAGGTGTTGAAGCGGCGGAAATGATCGGCGCGTTCACGCGCTTCATATGAACCCAGTCCCAACCCTTCCAGCGCCAGCCTTCCCGTTTTCAGCGCCGCTTCGAAGGTTTCACGCTCCGGTTTCTCGACACCGGCCTGGCGCAAGCGAATGTAGTGATCGACGTCGCGGGCGCGGGCAATAATGCGCAGATCCGGGAAATGCTCTTTTGCCAGCTCCGTTAATTGTAGGCTGGCCTGCGGATCGTCGATGGCATTAATTAATACTTCTGCCCGTCCGGCACCGGCAGATTCCAGCAAATCAACGCGTGTCGCATCGCCATAAAACACCTTCATGCCGAATTTACGCAGCGTTTCAATATGATCGGGATCGTGATCCAGAACCACCATCTTCACGCCGCTGGAGAGCAACAAACGCCCAGCGATCTGCCCGAAACGTCCGAACCCGGCAATAATGACCCGCGCGTCTTCCTCGTCGATTTCATCCGCTTCGCGCTCCTGCTGACTACCGGATGCTTCAAGACGGGCCAACAGCACCAGTAACAGCGGCGTTGCGGCCATCGACAGCGCGACCGTCAGGGTTAGCGCTTTCGCCCATTCGCTATCCAGCACCTGTGCCGTTTGCGCGGTGCCAAACACCACAAAGGCGAACTCACTCCCTTGCCCCAGCAGAGCGGCAAACCACAACCGCTGCTTGCCAGGCACACGCAACGGACGGGCAATCAGCCACAGCACCGCGCTTTTGATCACCAAAAACCCGACCAGCAGCAGTAAGATGCGCAGCGGATGCGTCACCAGCGTGCCGAAGTCGATCGACATTCCCACACCGATAAAAAACAGCCCGAGCAGCAGGCCTTTAAAGGGCTCAATATCGCTTTCCAGCGCATGACGATACTCGGAGCTGGCAAGCAACACACCGGCAAGAAACGCGCCCATCGCCATCGACAACCCCGCCTCTTCCAGCAATAAGCCGAAACCGAAGACCAGGAACAGCGCCACGGCGCAGAACACTTCCCGCAAACCGGATCGCGCCACGAAGCGCAGCGCCGGGCGAGCAACATAGCGCCCGATCAGCACCACCAGTGTCAGCGCGGCAACAACTTTCAGCGCCGAAAGCGCGAAGGCGCTGAGCGTCATCGCCCCACCGCTGGCAGCCAGCAAAGGGATCATCGCCACCAACGGGATGGCGGCGATATCCTGGAACAACAACACGGAAAAGGCGCTGCGCCCCATTTGCGATACCGTCAGGTTGCGCTCATTCATCGCCTGCATGGCAATCGCCGTTGATGACAATGCCAGCGTCAGACCAATTAACACCGCGACCGGCCACGGGAGCCCGAGCAGCGCGCAAAACCCGCCGAGTAACAATCCACAACTGGCCATTTGCAGCGCACCACCGCCAAACACCGATGCACGCAGTTTCCACAAGCGCTGCGGATCGAGTTCAAGGCCAATCACAAACAGCATCAGTACGACGCCGATTTCTGCAAAATGGAGGATAGATTCCGCATCGGTTACCAGCCGCAATCCCCACGGGCCAATAATGCCCCCGGCAATCAGATAGCCAAGCACCGATCCCAGCCCCAGGCGCATGGCGATCGGCACGATCAGCGCCGCCGATCCGAGATAGATCAGCGCCTGAATTAACGAATGGCTATCCATACTGCACCTCCTGCCACTCCAGTAAACGTTGTTTGTAATGGCGCGCCTGCGCCTGCAGCGTTTCATCGTCGCAAATAAACGTGCAGTGCACAGCAAAAGGTGGCAGCCAGTTCATCCCGCAATAAAGCGCTGTCGCCTGCAGCGGCTGGGAAAGTACATCAAAACCGGGATGCGAGCCGATATCAAAATGGTTGTCGCCACCCCCCGTCGTCACCGCCCACAACACACTTTTGCCGTGAAGCGCCGTGCCACCGTGGCCATACGCCCAGCCGTGCGCCAGCACTTTATCCAGCCAGAGCTTGAATAATGGCGGCACACTGTACCACTGCATCGGATGTTGCCAGATAACCAAATCGGCACGGGAAATCGCCTCCTGCTCGGCGGCGACGTCAATATTGAAGTCAGGATAGAGTTCGTACAGAGAACGTATTTCAACGTCTTCCAGCGTCCCTGCCTGCTCAATCATGCGCTTATTCGCATGCGAATGCTGCGGATAAGGATGGGCATAAATTATGAGGATCATTGATTAACCTGTTTTCACTACACGCTTTTTCTTGAAAGTGTAGTCAGTTAATCGTCTGGCTAAAAGCGGCAATCTGTGCGGGAATGAGGGAAAGGCATGCGGTAGCCGGAGCCACCGCAAATGAGGAAGGGATTAGTTATCCAGTTCGCTCATGTTTTTCACCTGATCGCGGTTAATCTGCTCGGTTTTTCCGGTTTCTGCATTTTTATAAGAAACCAGCCCGGTGTCTTTATCCACCTGCGGTTTGCCGTCGGTCACAATGGTACGGCCATCAGTGGTGCGTACCGCCTGGTTGGAGGAACACCCGGCAACGGTAAACAGTGCTGCTGCAGTAAAAATCGAGGTCATCAGAAGTTTAGTTCGCATGGTTATCTCCCTGCTTTCCAGTGAATTTCATTCGTCTGTTTAGCCATTTTAGGCTAACTCACTGAACGGTGGGGAAAATGCAGAACACTCTGAAGGGGGGAGTAGAGAACCCTCTCTCCACAAGGGAGAGAGGGGGAGCGGATTATTTGCTAATCTGCGCGTGCATTTCCTGCACGGAAATCACTTTTTCTGTGGCATCGGCATTCAGCGCCATCGCGGTAGCAAAGCCGCCGTTCAGCGTGGTGTCGTAGTGCACTTTATACTGTAGTGCGCTACGGCGAATCAGCTTGGAATCCTCAATCGCCTGACGCCCCGCCGTGGTGTTGATGATGTAGGTGTATTCGCCATTCTTGATACGATCCTGAATGTGCGGACGACCTTCATGCACCTTATTCACCAGACGTGGGTTAATGCCCGCTTCACCCAGCACAATCGCCGTGCCGTGGGTCGCATCCAGTTCAAAGCCCTGTTTCAGCAGCTTCGCGGCGAGATCCACCACGCGCTCTTTATCCCCTTCGCGTACTGACAGCAGCGCGCGACCCTGTTTTTTCATGGTCGAGTTACTGCCCAGTTGCGCTTTGGCGAAGGCTTCGGCAAAGGTACGTCCCACACCCATCACCTCACCGGTAGAGCGCATTTCCGGCCCTAGCAGTGGGTCAACGCCCGGGAACTTGTTAAACGGCAGCACCACTTCTTTTACCGAGTAGTACGGCGGGATAATCTCTTTGGTGTGGCCTTGCTGAGCCAGCGTTTTGCCGGTCATCACGCGCGCCGCCACTTTTGCCAGCGGCAAGCCGGTGGCTTTGGAGACGAACGGCACGGTACGCGCGGCACGCGGGTTGACCTCAATCAGATAAACTTCGTTATCTTTCACCGCAAACTGCACGTTCATCAGACCGCGAACCTGCAATTCAAACGCCAGTTTCTGCACTTGCTGGCGCATCACATCCTGGATTTCCTGGCTCAGGGTGTAAGCAGGCAGTGAACATGCGGAGTCACCGGAGTGCACGCCCGCCTGTTCGATATGCTCCATGATGCCGCCAATCAGCACGCTTTCGCCGTCGCAAATCGCATCGACATCCACTTCTACCGCGTCGTCGAGGAACTTGTCCAGCAGCACCGGCGCGTCGTTGGAAACGCTGACCGCGGTCATAAAGTAGCGGCGCAGGTCGATTTCGTCGTAGACGATTTCCATGGCGCGACCGCCGAGGACGTAAGAAGGACGCACCACCAGCGGGTAAGTGATCTCTTTCGCTTTTTCAACCGCCTGCTCCAGCGCGGTAACCGTGGCGTTAGCTGGCTGTTTCAGTTTCAGGCGTTCAACGGCGTGCTGGAAGCGCTCGCGGTCTTCCGCACGGTCGATAGCGTCCGGGCTGGTGCCAATCACCGGCACACCGGCGGCTTCCAGCGCGCGCGCCAGTTTCAGCGGTGTCTGGCCGCCGTACTGCACAATAACGCCTTTCGGTTTTTCGATACGCACAATTTCCAGCACGTCTTCGAAAGTAACCGGTTCGAAGTAGAGACGGTCAGACGTGTCGTAATCGGTCGACACGGTTTCCGGGTTACAGTTGACCATGATGGTCTCGTAACCATCTTCGCGCAGCGCCAGCGACGCATGTACGCAGCAGTAGTCGAACTCAATGCCCTGGCCGATACGGTTTGGCCCACCGCCGAGCACCATGATTTTTTCGCGATCATGGTTCGGATTGGCTTCGCACTCTTCTTCGTACGTGGAGTACATGTAAGCGGTATCGGTCGCAAATTCCGCCGCACAGGTATCCACACGTTTATAGACCGGGTGCAGATTATACTGATCGCGCAGCTTACGGATTTCCGCTTCGCGCACGCCGACCAGTTTTGCCAGGCGCGCATCGGCAAAACCTTTACGCTTCAGGGTACGCAGGAAGTCAGCGTCGAGACCGTTGATCCCCACGCTTGCCACCTGCTCTTCCAGGCGCACCAGCTCTTCGATTTGCACCAGGAACCAGCGGTCGATGTTGGTCAGGTTGAACACGCCATCAACAGACAAGCCCGCACGGAACGCATCGGCGATATACCAGATACGCTCAGCGCCTGCGTCTTTCAGCTCGCGGCGGATTTTCGTCAGGGCTTCCGGGTCCTCAAGGCTCACTTTCGGGTCGAAACCGGTCGCGCCCACTTCCAGGCCGCGCAGCGCTTTCTGCATCGATTCCTGCTGGGTACGACCAATCGCCATCACTTCACCAACAGATTTCATCTGCGTGGTCAGACGGTCATTCGCGCCCACAAATTTCTCGAAGTTGAAGCGCGGGATTTTGGTCACAACATAGTCGATAGACGGTTCGAACGAGGCCGGGGTACGCCCGCCGGTGATATCGTTCATCAGTTCATCCAGCGTGTAGCCCACCGCCAGTTTCGCCGCGACTTTCGCAATCGGGAAACCGGTCGCTTTCGACGCCAGCGCCGAAGAACGTGATACACGCGGGTTCATTTCGATAACAATTAGACGACCATTTTTCGGGTTTACCGCGAACTGTACGTTCGAACCGCCGGTTTCAACGCCGATTTCACGCAGCACCGCCATCGAGGCGTTACGCATGATTTGGTACTCTTTGTCGGTCAGCGTTTGCGCAGGAGCTACGGTGATGGAGTCACCGGTATGAATGCCCATGGCGTCGAAGTTTTCAATCGAGCAGACAATGATGCAGTTGTCGTTTTTATCGCGCACCACTTCCATCTCGTACTCTTTCCAGCCAATCAGCGACTCATCAATCAGCAGCTCATTGGTCGGCGAGAGATCCAGCCCGCGGGCGCAAATCTCTTCAAACTCTTCGCGGTTATACGCGATACCGCCACCGGTGCCGCCCATGGTAAAGGAGGGGCGAATAATGCACGGATAACCAACATCAGCCGCCACCGCCAGCGCTTCATCCATGGTATGCGCGATACCGGAACGCGCCGTGTCGAGGCCGATTTTTTTCATCGCAATGTCGAAGCGACGGCGGTCTTCCGCTTTATCAATCGCATCGGCAGTCGCGCCAATCATGGTGACGCCGAACTCTTCCAGCACGCCCTGGCGTTCCAGTTCCAGCGCGCAGTTCAGCGCGGTCTGGCCGCCCATGGTCGGCAGAACGGCATCCGGACGCTCTTTTTCGATAATTTTGCGTACCACTTCCCAGTGAATCGGCTCGATATAGGTCGCATCGGCCATCTCCGGATCGGTCATAATGGTCGCCGGGTTGGAGTTCACCAGAATGACGCGGTAACCCTCTTCACGCAGCGCTTTACACGCTTGTGCGCCAGAGTAGTCAAATTCACATGCCTGGCCGATAACAATCGGGCCAGCGCCAAGGATCAGGATGCTTTTTAGGTCTGTACGTTTTGGCATTGCTCTTTTCTCCTGATTATTTGGCGGTATTACGATACTGCTCGATTAACTCAATAAAGTGGTCAAACAGCGGCGCGGCGTCGTGCGGGCCAGGACTTGCTTCCGGGTGTCCCTGGAAACTAAACGCCGGTTTATCGGTGCGATGAATGCCTTGTAGCGTGCCATCGAACAGGGATTTGTGCGTTACGCGCAGATTTGCAGGCATTGACGCTTCATCAACCGCGAAACCGTGGTTCTGCGCAGTGATCATCACGGTATTGTTATCAATATCTTTTACCGGATGGTTACCGCCGTGGTGGCCAAACTTCATTTTCACCGTCTTCGCACCGCTCGCCAGCGCCAGCAGCTGATGGCCCAGGCAGATACCGAACACCGGAATATCCGTTTCAAGGAAAGTTTTAATCGCCTCGATAGCATAATCGCACGGTGCCGGGTCGCCAGGGCCGTTAGACAGGAAAATGCCGTCCGGATTGAGTTTCAGAACATCCGCCGCCGGGGTTTTCGCCGGAACAACCGTCAGTCTGCAACCTCTGTCTACCAGCATGCGCAGAATGTTGCGTTTTGCGCCGTAATCGTATGCCACAACGTGGTACGGCAACTCACTCTCGCTCTTCGCCGGCGGCAGGTCACCCGCCAGTGTCCAGCTGCCTTGCGTCCAACTGTAGGTTTCCGCCGTTGTGACTTCTTTCGCCAGGTCCATACCGTTCAGGCCCGGGAAGGCTTTCGCTTTTTCCAGCGCCAGCGCGGCATCAACATTATCACCAGCGATGATGCAGCCGTTCTGCGCGCCCTTTTCACGCAACAGACGAGTCAACTTACGGGTATCAATATCAGCAATCGCCACAATGTTATGGCGCTTCAGATAAGAAGAGAGGTCTTCGGTACTGCGGAAGTTGCTGGCGATCAGCGGCAGGTCGCGAATGACCAGGCCTTGCGCATGTACCTGAGAGGACTCTTCGTCAGCGGAGTTGGTGCCGACATTGCCGATATGAGGATAAGTAAGAGTAACGATTTGGCGGGAATAGGAAGGATCAGTGAGGATTTCTTGATAACCGGTCATTGAAGTATTGAAAACGACTTCCCCAACCGCCGTGCCCGTTGCCCCTATGGCCCGACCGTGAAACTGGGTTCCGTCTTCCAGAACCAATAGCGCTGACTTAATCAAAACACCCTCCAGAGAATATTCACTCACTTTATTTGCATATTAATTCATATTGAGAACCTGAATCAATGCAAATTTGCTTGCCGTGGATTTTTGGCAAACGGCGGCATTCTGGAGAGATGTCGGTTAAAAGTCAACTTTTCCCCGGTATTTTTCTTATTGTTTTACGCCACTGCCCCTTTTTACTGGATTTAATCGATAAAAAGATCAGACAAACTCACCGGGAAAACGCTTGCGCGCTGAGAAAATTGCATTTTCTTACGACAGATAGCAAAAAAGTAGACCAGATGGTCAAAATTTACAATTGAGAAACATAAAACAGAGAGATAAACAGAGATTATGGCAGCTTTGGATAAAATGAAGGATGAAAAAGGAAAAATAAAAGGGCAATAAAATATTGCCCTTTGCAATCAATTGATTATGACTGCAACAACCACATCACGATGGGTAATAAATCTTATAAATTGTTAAGATTAAGCACGTCTCGCATGTCAAAAAGTCCATTACTCTTTCCTTTCAGCCACAAAGCAGAACGAACCGCGCCATTGGCAAACGTCATGCGACTGGAGGCTTTATGTGTGATTTCAACACGTTCGCCAATATCGGCGAACATCGCTGTATGTTCGCCGACGATGTCGCCTGCTCGCACCGTGGCAAAACCAATCGTGCCGGGAACACGCTCGCCGGTGTGCCCTTCACGCGCATAAACGGCACACGTTTTTAAATCTTTATTCAATGCACCGGCAATCGCCTCGCCCATCGCCAGCGCCGTTCCCGACGGCGCATCGACTTTGTAGCGATGGTGCGCTTCGATAATTTCGATATCGGTATAATCACCCATGACTTTCGCCGCTTTCTCCAGCAGCTTCAGCATGACATTGACGCCAACGCTAAAGTTGGCAGCAAAAACAATGGCGATATCTTGTGCCGCTTCGGTAATGGCCTGCTTACCTGCATCATCAAAACCGGTAGTGCCAATTACCATCCCTTTACGGTGCTGGCGACAGAAAGCCAGGTGCGTCAGCGTGCCTTCCGGGCGGGTGAAATCGATAAAGACATCGAATTCCTCTTTCACCGCCTCAAGGCTGCTCTGCACGGTCACACCGGTTTTCGCCGCGCCCGCCAGTTCACCTGCGTCGCTTCCCAGCAGAGAAGAACCTTCGCGCTCCAGCGCCGCGCCAAGTTCGACGCCATCCATTGCCAGTGCCGCCTGAATCAGCTGGCGGCCCATACGCCCGCCAGCGCCCGCGATGGCTACGCGGATTGGTGCATCATGCATAGTTGTGCTCTTTTGTTAAAAAAATGCGTAAGAATCGTTTCCAGATTAACCAGCCCGTGTCGGAGCCACCAGCCGAAAACGCCGATAATAAGAAATTAATGATATACAGCCGGAAATATCAGTAAAAGGCATGACGTTAAGGTGCCAGCGCCAGCACCTCGGCTACCCAATGACGAAAACCCTCTACGTCGATGTCCAGCGCCACCTGTGCATTGGGTTGTCGCCCCAGTTTGCCTTCAATATCCACCACCGTCGTTCCTGCGGTGTATTGCCCCTGCGTCTCCACAGCGACAAAACAGGGTTTCAGCGTAAACAGTTCCGGACGAGCCAGCCAGGCGATAGCGCAGAGATCGTGCATCCGCAGCCCGGTCGCCATGCTGCCGCTGCGATAGTGGCTAAACAGCGCATGCAACATTTTGCCGGTGTTGTTCAGCGCTGGCAGCGTCGCCAGATATTCCGGTGTCAACGTTGCGCGGTTGGTCACATCCAGCCCGCACATCACGATCTCCAGCCCGCTATTGAACACGCGCGCAGCGGCCTCGGGATCGATAGCGATATTAAATTCGGCATTGGGCGTAAAATTGCCGCGCCCGGCAGAGCCCCCCATCATCACCTGACGGCGAATGTTGAACTGGCACTCCGGGTAGTGCGTCAACAGTAGCGCGATGTTGGTTAACGGGCCGATAGTGACCAGCGTTACCGGTTCCGGCGAAGCCAGCAGTACGTCGCGGATTGCCTGAAAAGCAGGGACAGCCAATGGCTGGCGCTGATGCTCAATAAAATCGTAGCCATCCATGCCGGATTCGCCGTGTACGTCGGCGGCGCTGTACAACGGCCGCAGCAGAGGTGTTGCCGCGCCCTGCGCCAGCGGGATATCCGCATGCCAGAAATTCAGCAGTTGCAGCGCGTTACGGGTGGTTTTTTCCAGCGAAACATTACCGGCAACGGTGGTGATAAGTTTGAGATCGCACTGCGGCGCGAACAGCGCGGCGGCAAGGGCAACGGCATCATCGATACCGGGATCGGTGTCGAGAATCATGGGAAAACGCATCACGCCTCCAGAATTATCCATAAAAAATGCCAGACTCAGTCTGGCATCTTTGCATAAACCTTCGCGTAAAACGTTATTCGACTTCGCGAACATCCACCCGCAGCTCTTTCGGCACTTCGAAGACAATATTCTCTTCGCGCCCTTCCAGCGGGATCGCTTCGCCGCCGCCCAGTTCCTGCAAGCGGACAATAACATTTTGCACCAGGATATCCGGCGCGGAAGCCCCGGCGGTGACGCCCACGCAGTTAATGCCTTTTACCCATGCCTCCTGAATATCAGAGGCGTCGTCGATGAGATACGCCGCTTTCCCCATCCGCTGTGCCAGTTCGGCCAGACGGTTAGAGTTAGAGGAGTTTTTCGAACCGACCACCAGCACCACTTCCGCCTGCTCCGCCAGCGCGCGCACAGCTTCCTGCCGGTTGGTAGTGGCGTAGCAAATATCGTCTTTGCGCGGGCCGACAATCTGCGGGAAGCGCGCGCGCAGCGCGTCAATCACATCTGACGTATCGTCCACGGAGAGCGTGGTTTGCGTCATAAACGACAGTTTACCCGCGTCTTTGATATCCAGCGTGTCAACATCTTCCGGCGACTCCACCAGGTACATGCCCCCTTTTGGGTTGCTGTACTGGCCCATGGTGCCTTCCACTTCCGGGTGACCGGCATGACCAATCAGAATCGCTTCTTCGCCGCGGCGGCTGGCGCGTGCCACTTCCATATGCACTTTGGTGACCAGCGGGCAGGTAGCGTCAAAGACGGTCAAATCGCGGCTTTTCGCTTCGTTACGCACCGCCTGAGAGACGCCGTGGGCGGAGAAAATCAGGATCGCGCCATCCGGTACTTCGCTGATTTGCTCAATAAAGATTGCGCCACGTTCACGCAGGCTATCGACAACATAGCGGTTGTGCACCACTTCATGGCGCACATAAATCGGTGCGCCGTAGAGAGCCAGCGCGTTTTCAACAATGCTGATAGCGCGGTCAACGCCGGCGCAAAAACCGCGCGGGTTAGCCAACAGGATCTGCATTTGTCTCCTCCAGTACCGGATCAACTTCCAGCACGTCGATATCAAAATGAACCGTTCTGCCCGCCAGCGGATGGTTGAAATCGACGGTAATCGAATCGCCGTTGACTTCACGGATCACGCCCGGCATTTCGCTGCCGTCCATTGCGGTAAAGAGCATAATCGCACCGACTTCCGGCTCACCGGCATCCATAAATTCACGGCGCGAGAAGTACTGAATCAGATCCGGGCTCGGCGTGCCGAATGCGGCGTCTGGCTCCAGAGAAAAGACTTTTTTCTCCCCGGCTTTCAGGCCAAGCAGATGTTGTTCCAGTCCTTCGGAGAGTGAACCGTCGCCAAGGCGAAACAGCGCCGGTTTGCCATTGTTGCGGGTTGACTCGGCAAGAGAGCCATCTTCGAGCTTAAGCGTGAAGTGCACCAGCACCGCGCTATCGCTCTGTACGGATTTAGACATGCAGGTTGCTCTTTATGTTTTCGTATTGTATTGCCCGGCAGCCTTAGCTTACCGGGCCTACAAAGCGGTTGGCTTATGCTTGTTTCTTCGCGACCGTTGAGGGCAGGAAACCTTCCAGCACAATCAGCGCCGCGCCAATACAAATTGCGGTATCGGCAAGGTTAAAGGTAGCAAAATGCCAGTCGCCCATATAAAAATCGATCATATCGACGACAAAGCCATGCCACAGACGATCAAACAGATTACCCAGCGCGCCGCCAATAATCAGCGCATAGGCGATATTGTTCAGTTTTTGCGAGGCTTTAGCGCGATACATCAGCACCGCCAGCACCACGCAGATACCGATAGCGATACCCGCGAAGAACCAGCGCTGCCAGCCGCCGCTGTCCGCCAGAAAACTGAATGCCGCGCCATAATTACGCGCGTAGTGCAAATTAAGCGACGGGAACAGCGACACCGTATCCCCCAGAGCAAAGTTCTGGAGGATCAGGTATTTGCTGCCCAGATCGATAATCAGCACGACCACCACCAGCCACAGCCAGCGCAGCCCTGTTGAAGAGATCGATTTACTCATCAGGCAAACTTACGTTTTTCGCCGTCACCGGCGACGTTGCTTACACAGCGTCCGCAAATATCTGCGTGTTCCGCCACCTGACCGACATCGGTGGTGTAATGCCAGCAGCGCGGGCATTTCTCACCTTCGGCTTTGCTCAATGCGACTTTCAGCCCTTTGAGCAGCTCGCTCTGCTGTGCATCCGCAGAAGCGCTGGCATAATCCGCAACTTTCGCGCCGGAGGTCAACAGGACAAATCGCAATTCCGTGCCCAACGCCGTCAGCTTCGCTGCCAGTTCCGGCTCGGCAAACAGCGTCACCGCCGCTTCCAGCGACCCACCAACTTTCTTGTCGGCGCGCGCCTGCTCGATAACCTTGTTCACTTCGCCACGCACTTTCAGCAGCTCATCCCAGAAGGCATCATTCATCGCTTCGCTGTCAGCCAGGCCAAACAAACCTTCATACCATTCACCGGTGAACACATATTTCTCGCGGGAACCTGGCAGATAACCCCAGATCTCATCAGCGGTGAAAGACATGATCGGCGCCATCCAGCGCACCAGTGCTTCACAGATGTGATACAGCGCGGTCTGGCAGCTACGGCGCGCCACGCTGTCCGCTTTCGCGGTGTACTGGCGGTCTTTGATGATGTCGAGATAGAACGAACCCATTTCGATAGAGCAGAAGCGCATCAGGCGCTGTACTACTTCATGGAAGTCATAGGATTCGTAGGCTTTAACGATGTCTTCTTGTGCCGCTTTCGCGCAGCCAACGGCCCAGCGATCCAGCACCACCATCTCTTCCGGTTTCACCATGTCTTTTGCCGGATCGAAACCGTTCAGGTTCGCCAGCAGGAAGCGCGCGGTGTTACGGATACGGCGATAGCTGTCGGCAGCACGTTTCAGGATCTCATCGGAAACCGCCATCTCACCGGTATAGTCAGTAGAGGCCACCCACAGACGCAGAATATCCGCGCCGAGTTTGTTCATCACTTCCTGTGGTGAAACGGTGTTGCCGATGGATTTGGACATTTTGCGTCCCTGACCATCAACGGTGAAGCCGTGCGTTAATACCTGGCGGTACGGCGCTTTGCCTTTCATCGCTGTGGAGATCATCAGCGAGGACATAAACCAGCCGCGATGCTGATCCGAACCTTCCAGATACATATCTGCTGCATGGCCGGCGAATTCCGGGCGCACATCGACAACAGAGGCGTGGGTTGAGCCGGAGTCAAACCAGACGTCCAGCGTATCCGGCACTTTCACATAGTTGTCGGCATCGTCACCCATGATGTCGCGCGGGTCGAGATCCCACCATGCCTGAATACCATCAACTTCAACGCGTTTGGCGACGGCTTCAATCAATTCCAGCGTGCGCGGGTGCAGCTCTTCGGTATCTTTATGCACGAACAGCGACATCGGCACACCCCAGGTGCGCTGGCGAGAAATACACCAGTCCGGGCGGTTAGCAACCATCGATTCGATACGCGCCTGGCCCCAGTCCGGGATCCACTGCACACTTTTGATTTCACTCAGCGACTGCGCGCGCAGCCCTTTCTGATCCATGCTAACGAACCACTGCGGCGTCGCGCGGAAGATGATCGGCGACTTGTGACGCCAGCAGCACGGGTAGCTGTGCTGCATTTTTTCAACGTGCAGCAGCGCACCTTTTTCAGTCAGCAGCGCCACGATGAGATCGTTCGCTTTAAAGACGTTAACGCCATCCAGCGTCGGATAAGTCCCCGGCAGATATGTACCATCCGGGCCAACCGGGTTGGCAATCTCCAGACCGTATTTCAGGCTAATGGTATAGTCATCCGGGCCGTGACCACCTGCGGTATGCACCGCGCCGGTACCGGCTTCCAGCGTGACGTGATCGCCTAGGATCGCCGGAACGTCGAAGTCGAGGAACGGGTGCTTAAAGCGCATCAGTTCCAGTTCGGAACCTTTTACCGTACCCAGCACCGAATAATCAGCAACGCCGATACGTTTCATCACGCTATCGACCAGATCTTTCGCCAGGATCAGCGCCTGACCGTCAATCTGCACCAGCGCATAGTCAAACTCCGGAGAAAGAGAAATTGCGCGGTTCGCAGGCAGCGTCCATGGCGTGGTGGTCCAGATAACCAGCGAGATTGGACCATTAACGGTAGCGGCACCAAATTTAGCTTTCACTGCGTCCTGGTCGACGGCGTGGAACGCGACATCAATAGACGGGGAGGTTTTGTCGTAGTACTCCACTTCCGCTTCCGCCAGTGCGGAACGGCAGTCGACGCACCAGTGCACCGGTTTGGCACCTTTCAGCAGATGACCGTTGCCGATGATTTTACCGAGCGCGCGAATGATATTGGCTTCGGTTTTGAAATCCATGGTCAGGTAAGGGTGCGACCAGTCGCCCAATACGCCAAGGCGGATAAAGTCTTTACGCTGGCCATCAACCTGCGTGGCGGCGTACTCGCGGCATTTAGCGCGGAATTCGGCGGCGGTAAACTTCTCACCCGGTTTGCCATATTCCTGCTCTACTTTCAGCTCGATCGGCAGACCGTGGCAATCCCACCCCGGAACATAAGGCGAGTCAAATCCTGCGAGTCCTTTGGACTTCACAATAATGTCTTTGAGAATTTTGTTAACCGAGTGACCAATATGAATGCTGCCATTCGCATATGGAGGGCCATCATGCAGAATGAAGGTTTTTTTGCCTTTTTTCGCCGCACGGATGATGCCGTACAGGTCATCATCAGTCCAACGCGCCAGCATTCCCGGTTCGCGCTTGGCGAGATCGCCGCGCATCGGGAACCCTGTTTCCGGCAAATTCAGGGTAGATTTATAGTCACTCATCAGATTCTCGGTTCCGTATTTCGGTTTGATTAATACCACCAGGCCTTAAGAAGCCGGTTTAGATAGCCCAAAAAAGTCGCGGGCCGCTACCTCATCTCGGGCGATTTGCGCTTTCAGTTCGTCAAGCGAGGCAAATCGCTGTTCGTTGCGTAATTTTTTACGCAGTACTACATCTATATGGCGCCCGTAGAGGTCCATTACAACGTCAAGCAAATGCACTTCCAGCTGCTGGCGCACACCCGCGACCGTTGGGCGAGTACCAATATTGGCAACGCCGGGAAGGACAGCATCGCCCAGTCCAGCCACTTCGACCGCATACACCCCTTTGACCGGGGAGACCTGACGGCGCAGCGGTAAATTCGCCGTCGGGAAACCAATGGTGCGCCCCAGTTCATCACCGTGCACAACGCGCCCGGAAATGGTAAAGGGGTGACCCAGTAAATTGGCAGCCAGTTCCAGGTTATCTTCCGCCAGCGCCTGACGCACTGCCGTGCTGCTAACACGCACGCCGCCCTGGCAGAAAGTTTGCGTGCTGGTGACGCTGAAACCGTACTTTTCACCGGCCTTCTGTAATAACAAGAAATCCCCCTGGCGACCAGCGCCAAAACGGAAATCATCGCCGACTGCGAGGAATTTCACTCCAAGGCGTTCAACCAGCAAATCGCTGACAAACGTTTGTGCGGTGAGCGCCGCAAAACGGCGATCGAAGCGCACGCAGAGTACGTAGTCCACACCGCAATCGGCCAGCAAACGCAGCTTTTCACGCAGGCGGGTCAGCCGCGCAGGGGCTTTTTCCCCGGCGAACAATTCCAGCGGCTGCGGCTCAAAAATCATCACTACCACCGGCAGGCCACGGGCACGCCCTTCAGCGCCAAGCCCTTGCAATAGCGCCTGATGGCCACGATGCACACCATCGAAATTACCAATAGTCAGCACACACCCATGCGGTGCCTGGCTGAGATTATGTATGCCGCGTATCAGCTTCATGTCTGGCTCAAAACAGTGAAAATCGTCGGATTATACCTTGTACAGCGGGCGACGTTAACCGACGATTGCCTTAACAGCGCAGAAAGGAGAAGGATTTCATCAGGCTGCCTGCCTGTGCCATGAAAATCTGCCTTAGATAACGATTTTTCTGGCGGAAAAGCTGTATTCGCGGCACGCAAGCTGTTAGAATCCTGCGCCATCAATACGTAACGAGCGTTGTACTTTAACGGCGCTTATTTGCACAAATCCATTGACAAAAGAAGGCGAAAAGGGCATATTCCCCGGCCTTTGAATTGTCCATATAGATCATATTTGGGAGTTGGACCTTGGCTAATATCAAATCAGCTAAGAAGCGCGCCGTTCAGTCTGAAAAGGCTCGCAAGCACAACGCTAGCCGCCGTTCAATGATGCGTACTTTCATCAAGAAAGTATACGCAGCAATTGAAGCTGGCGACAAAGCCGCTGCGCAGAATGCATTTAACGAAATGCAACCGATCGTGGATCGTCAGGCCGCTAAAGGTCTGATCCACAAAAACAAAGCAGCGCGTCATAAGGCTAACCTGACCGCGCAGATCAACAAACTGGCTTAATCGCTACGTTGTTGGCTTTGTGAAAAAACCCGCTTCGGCGGGTTTTTTTATTTCTGCGCTGGCGTAAAAAGCGCGGCGTAATCCCGATTGCAGATGCGTTGTACCGCCGGATGCTGAATCATCCGTTCTGCGAAAATAGCGTGGTACTCCTCCATCACGTTTTCCACCCGACCGATTTCTACCATGCGATCGTCAGCATAGAAGTCATCCGCATATAACGTCGGTGCAACAAAAATGGCGTTATGCGCCGCGCCAAAGGCTTTCATCAGCGCCGCATCATCAAACTCACCCAATATTTCTACCTGCAATCCCTGCGCGTTAAACCAGTTCAGCAGCTTACGACCAAGCATTGAACGTCGACCAGGTATTAACAGGCGTCTTTCTTCCAGGCAAGCCGGAAACGGTTTTTTGAGCGTCGAATCACTGCACCAGAAACTGACACTACACTCGCCAATTTTTACTGAAAACAGCCCTTCCTGCTGCGTGGAATCGATAGGGCAGTCGGAGATAATCATATCAAGCTGATGCTGGCTCAACTGTTCCAGCAGCAATTCATGGGTGGATTCAAAACAGCGCAAGTGGATCTGTTCCCCCTCCTGTACAACCGCATCGAGAATACCGCTTACCAGCCTTTTCGAGAGCGCATCGGCGACGCCGACATCAAACAGCAGGTTCGACTCTTTGCGGTAGTTAATGATGTCGAGCATCTCCTGGCTCAGGGTAAACATTTTGTCGGCGTAACGGAAAACCAGCGCGCCCAGCTCGGTGGGTTCCAGTCCCCTTCCTTTACGCTTGAAAAGCTTGCCCTGTAAGCGATCTTCGAGCGCTTTGATCTGCCCGGTGATAGTTTGTGGCGTCAGGAAGAGCGCCTCCGCCGCACCAACGACGGAGCCTTCCCGATAGACATGCCAGAAGTAATAGAGATGATTGTAATTTATGTACGACATCGCCCTTTGTCCTGCTCGCCGTCAGGTACGGATAATGCGTGTACGCAGCAAACAATAACCGGTTACCGCAGAGAGAATCGAACCCGTCAGGATCCCAAGCTTGCTCCAGGCAACCATCTCCGCATGCGCGTCGCCAAAGGCCAGCGAGGAGATAAATATCGACATGGTAAAGCCGATACCGCACAGCACGCCGACCGCCATAATCTGTTTGAAAACTGCGCCTTGCGGTAACCTCGCCAGTTTCAAACGCAGCGCCAGCCAGCAAAACAGCGAGATCCCAAGCGGTTTGCCAATAACAAGACCGGCAATAATGCCCAACGGCAACACATCTCCCAGCCCGGACAGCGACATTCCATGTAATGAAACACCCGCGTTCGCAAACGCGAACAACGGCAGGATCAGCCAGCCAACCCACGGGTTAATCGCGTCCACAAGTTGATGGAGCGGAGAGACACCTTTTTCTTCACGCAGTGGGACAAAGAAACCGACAACCACACCCGCAAGGGTCGCATGCACACCGGATTTCAGCACCGCTGTCCACAAGACAACGCCAACCAGCATGTAAAGGCCAATACGTCGGATATTCAACGCATTCATGATAGCAAGGACAACAATCGCGCCAGCGGCAACGCCCAGCGCCAGTGTTGAGAGGTCGCTGGTATAGAACAACGCGATAATAATAATCGCGCCCAGATCATCAATGATCGCCAGCGCCATCAAAAACACTTTCAGCACGGGCGGAACCCGGTTGCCCAACAACGCCAGCACCCCGAGAGCAAAGGCGATATCAGTTGCGGTTGGAATGGCCCAACCATGGCTCGCCAGGGGGTTATCGTGGTTAAACAGCAAAAAGATAAGCGCCGGCGCCACCATGCCGCCGAGTGCAGCAATTACCGGGAATACAGCCTGCTGGCGGCTGGCGAGCGTGCCCTGAACCAGTTCATATTTCACCTCCAGACCGACCATCAGGAAAAAGATTGCCATCAACGCATCGTTGATCCACAGCAGCATATCTTTTTTGATCTCCAGCGAGCCGACTTTTAGCTCAACAGGTGTTTGCAGAAAAGAGCTGTATAAATCCTGCGTAGCACCGAGGTTGGCGCAGAGCATCGCCAGCGCCGCCGCAATGATCAGCACAATGCCACCCGAGGCATCGCTGCTAAAGAAGCGTTGCAATAATTTCATCTTGTTCTCCGATCCCTGTAACGTCGTGGCGGCTATCTTACTCCGCTCTAATCCTCGACAAAATCAGATTATTATTGCTGGTAGACTCTCTTTTTCCGAGCAATTGAAAAGCGGATAAAAAAAGCCCGGCAGAAGCCGGGCCTGATAACGCATCATGAAGAAGGCTTAACGGGTTAAATCGTCAAAGAATTTCTTCACGCCGTCGAAGAAGCTCTTGGAGCGCGGGCTATTATTTTCGCCTGTCGGGCCGCCAAAGCTATCCTGCAGATCTTTCAGCAGCTGTTTCTGCTTGTCGTTCAGGCCGACCGGCGTTTCTACAACCACGCGACACAACAAATCGCCCTGTGCGCCGCCGCGAACGGATTTCACCCCTTTGCCGCGCATACGGAACAGTTTGCCCGTCTGGGTTTCGGTCGGTACTTTCAGCTTCACGCGACCATCCAGCGTCGGCACTTCGATTTCACCGCCCAGCGCCGCCATGGCAAAGTTGATCGGCACTTCGCAGTACAAGTTGTTGCCTTCACGTTCAAAGATCGGGTGCTGTTTTACTTGCACCTGAACGTACAGATCGCCTGCCGGTGCACCGTGTTCACCCGCTTCGCCTTCACCACTCAGACGAATGCGATCGCCGGTATCCACGCCTGCCGGGATTTTAACGGACAGGGTTTTGGATTTTTCGACGCGGCCATGACCGTGACATTTGTTGCATGGATCTTTAATCAGCGTACCCCGCCCCTGACAGTGCGGACAGGTCTGCTGCACGGCAAAAAAGCCCTGGCGCATCTGTACCTGGCCAGAACCGTGACAGGTCGGACAGGTCTGCGGCTGCGTACCCGCTTTCGCGCCGCTGCCGTGGCACACGTCGCACTCTTCAAGCGTAGGAATACGGATCTCTTTCGTGACGCCGCGAACGGCTTCTTCCAGCGTCAAATCCATGTTGTAGCGCAAATCCGCGCCGCGCGCCGCGCGCTGACGACCACGGCCACCGCCGAAAATATCGCCAAACACGTCGCCGAAAATATCGCTGAAGTCCGCGCCGCCGCCAAAACCGCCGCCGCCGAACCCACCACCGCCCATGCCGCCTTGTTCAAACGCCGCATGGCCGTACTGATCGTAAGCCGCACGTTTTTGGGCATCGGTCAGGACTTCGTAGGCTTCTTTAATTTCTTTGAATTTGGCTTCGGCCTCTTTATCGCCCTGGTTGCGGTCCGGGTGATATTTCATGGCCAGGCGTTTGTACGCCTTTTTGATTTCACGCTCTTCCGCTGTTTTCGGAACGCCTAAAATCTCGTAATAGTCTTGCTTCGCCATCGGTTTATCTGCCCCTTAACATACGAGCACGGGCGTGGAGAAAACCCCGACGCCCGTGCTGGTTATCTACCCTGCATCAGGGCGATTATTTTTTGTCTTTTACTTCTTCAAACTCGGCGTCAACAACATCGTCGTCTTTCGCGTTGTTCGCAGAAGCATCAGCGCCCGCCTGCTGTTGCGCGTGCTGTTGCTGTGCGATTTCCAGCAGTTTCTGGGAAGCCTGCGCCAGCGCCTGCATTTTCGCTTCGATGTCAGCCTTGTCTTCGCCTTTCAGCGCCGTTTCCAGCTCGCTCAGCGCAGCGTCGATAGCAGTTTTGTCTTCCGCCGGTAGTTTATCGCCTGCTTCTTCAACCTGCTTACGGGTGCTGTGCAGCAGATGGTCTGCCTGGTTACGGGTCTGCACCAGTTCTTCAAATTTACGGTCAGCTTCAGCGTTTGCTTCAGCATCGCGTACCATTTTCTGGATTTCATCTTCGTTCAGACCAGAAGAAGCCTTGATGGTGATCTTCTGCTCGCGGTTGGTATTTTTGTCTTTTGCAGACACGTGCAAAATACCATCGGCGTCGATGTCGAAGGTAACTTCAATCTGCGGCATACCGCGCGGTGCCGGGTTGATACCATCGAGGTTGAACTGACCCAGCGATTTGTTATCAGACGCACGTTTACGCTCACCCTGCAGCACATGGATGGTTACCGCAGACTGGTTGTCTTCCGCAGTAGAGAACACCTGGCTGTGCTTGGTCGGGATAGTGGTGTTTTTGTTGATCAGCGCAGTCATCACGCCGCCCATGGTTTCGATACCCAGCGACAGCGGGGTAACGTCCAGCAGCAGAACGTCTTTCACTTCACCAGTCAGAACACCGCCCTGCACCGCAGCACCGATAGCAACGGCTTCGTCCGGGTTAACGTCTTTACGCGGCTCTTTACCGAAGAACTCGGCCACTTTTTTCTGCACCATCGGCATACGCGTCTGGCCACCGACCAGGATCACGTCGTTGATGTCAGATACGGACAGACCCGCATCCTGCAGCGCAACTTTCAGCGGCTCGATGGAACGGTTAACCAGGTCTTCAACCAGGCTTTCCAGTTTGGCGCGAGTCACTTTGATGTTCATGTGTTTCGGACCAGTCGCATCTGCAGTGATATACGGCAGGTTCACGTCAGTCTGCTGCGCGGAAGAGAGCTCAATTTTCGCTTTTTCTGCCGCTTCTTTCAGACGCTGCATCGCCAGCGGATCGTTACGCAGATCGATACCCTGATCTTTCTTGAACTCTTCTACCAGGTAGTTGATCAGACGGCTGTCGAAGTCTTCACCACCCAGGTGGGTATCACCGTTGGTTGCCAGAACTTCGAAGGTTTTTTCGCCATCAACTTCATCGATTTCGATGATAGAGATATCGAAAGTACCGCCACCCAGGTCATATACCGCGATAGTACGGTTGCCGGTTTCTTTATCCAGACCGTACGCCAGCGCTGCCGCTGTCGGTTCGTTGATAATACGTTTAACTTCCAGACCTGCGATACGACCGGCGTCTTTGGTTGCCTGACGCTGCGCATCGTTAAAGTAAGCCGGAACGGTGATAACAGCTTCAGTTACCGGTTCACCCAGGTAATCTTCAGCGGTTTTCTTCATTTTTTTCAGCACTTCCGCAGAAATCTGCGGCGGCGCCATTTTGGTGCCTTTTACATCAATCCACGCATCGCCGTTGTCGGCTGCGATGATTTTGTACGGCATGATAGATTCGTCACGCTGGACTTCCTCGTCCTGGAAGCGACGGCCAATCAGGCGTTTGATCGCAAACAAAGTGTTTTGCGGGTTCGTCACTGCCTGACGTTTAGCCGGCTGACCTACCAGAGTTTCGCCATCCTGTGTATAAGCGATAATAGAAGGCGTGGTGCGATCGCCTTCGGCGTTCTCCAGCACACGAGCCTGAGCGCCATCCATAATGGCTACACAAGAGTTGGTTGTCCCAAGGTCGATACCAATAATTTTACCCATCTAAACGTCTCCACTAAAAATTCGTCATCATGTGGTTGTGAACCTGTAATAAGGGCGAAACGTGCGGTTTCAACTACCCTGTATTGTTTTTTTTCAGGCTCACACACTGCGGTTGACTACAAGATGGGGTCGCAAGCTCGCGCATCAAGGGGGAGCGGTAAAAAATTTTTTAATTTACACCTGTTCAGATCATAGACAGGTTCAATGGCGCTATTTATGATGCCGCGCCCCGCCTCCTCAATACCGACGCGGGGCTTTCATTTTCCCTTTTCATATTGATTTATTTTGAGGAATTATGGGCAACACTAAGTTGGCTAATCCGGCTCCGCTGGGCTTAATGGGCTTCGGCATGACCACTATTCTGCTTAACCTGCACAATATTGGTTTGTTCCCGATGGATGTCATTATCCTGGCGATGGGCATTTTCTATGGTGGTATCGCACAAATTTTTGCCGGTCTGCTTGAGTATAAAAAAGGCAACACCTTCGGTTTAACTGCGTTCACCTCCTACGGCTCTTTCTGGTTGACGCTGGTAGCGATTCTGCTGTTCCCGAAAATGGGGCTGGCAGAAGCAACCAACGGCCATTTCCTGGGCGTTTATTTAGGCATCTGGGGCGTATTCACACTGTTTATGTTCTTCGGCACGCTGAAAGGCGCACGCGCACTGCAATTCGTCTTCCTGAGCCTGACGGTGCTGTTCGCGCTGCTGGCAATTGGCCACCTGGCTGATAACGAAGGCATTGTTCACGTTGCAGGCTGGATCGGTCTGGTATGTGGTGCCAGCGCAATCTATCTGGCGATGGGCGAAGTGCTGAACGAACAGTTCGAACGCACTGTGCTGCCAATTGGCGAGAAGCACTAATTTCTATGGATAAAACAAAACGGAGCCATTTGGCTCCGTTTTTTTATGATTGCTGTACCGCGCCTTCAGTCACGTTATCCTGGTGATGAAGATCCTGACGCAGCAAAATCCCCAATCCCAGGCCAAGCAGCGACAGCGCCAGCACATACCATGCGGGAGCCATCGGCGAAACGCCCATCAGCATCGTAACGGCAATCGGCGTCAGTCCACCGAAAATGGCATACGACACGTTATACGAGAATGAAATACCGGTGAAACGCACCTCTGCCGGGAAGGCACGCACCATTACGTAGGGCACCGCGCCCACCACGCCAACGCACAGCCCCACCACGCCATACAAAAGAAACAGCTGCTCAGGGTGGCTGCCGACCAGGTGATAGAAAAACCAGCTGGAACAGGCCAGCAGAATGCTGCCAACAATAAAAGTACGACTGGCACCAAATTTGTCCACCAGCAGTCCGGCAGCAAGACAACCCAAACAGAGCATCACAGTGGCGATACTGTTCGCCTGCAACGTCAGCGCTGGCGCGAAACCATACTGTTTTTGTAACCAAACCGGCGACATCAGGATCACCACCACAATCCCGGCGGACAACAGCCAGGTCAGCAGCATCGAAACCACCACCGCTTTTTTATGTTTCATTACCACGGATTTGACCGGCAACTCCTGCGCCAACGCTTTTCGCTGCTGGAGCTCAAGGAAAATCGGCGTTTCCTGTAACCAGCGACGCAAGTACATGGCCACCAGACCAAACGCCCCGCCCAACAGGAATGGAATACGCCAGCCGCCATCGTGAATAGCCTGCTGCGTCATGCTGGTGTTTACCAGCGTGGCGACTACAGAGCCGAGCAAAATGCCTACCGTCAGCCCCGCGGTTAACGTCCCGCAGGCAATACCAATGCGGCGAGCCGGAACATGTTCGGCCACAAAAACCCAGGCGCCAGGCACTTCACCACCAATCGCCGCGCCTTGCAGCACACGCATTAACAGCAGCAGCAACGGCGCAACAATGCCCATCGAGGCATAGGTCGGCAGCAAACCAATCGCCAGCGTCGGCAGCGCCATTAGCAGGATACTGAGCGTAAACATCTTCTTGCGCCCGACCAAATCGCCAAAGTGCGCCATCACAATGCCGCCGAGCGGACGAGCCAAGTAACCTGCGGCAAAAATGCCAAAGGTCTGCACCTGGCGCAGCCATTCCGGGATATCAGCAGGGAAAAAGAGTTCACCGACAACGGCGGCAAAGAAGACGAAAATGATGAAATCATAAAACTCCAGCGCGCCACCCAGCGCGGCCAGCGTCAGCGTTTTATAGTCTTGTCTGTTCAGAGGGCGTGTATAAGTTGACATAGCAAACCGTTTGTAAAGAGGAAGTGTTAATTTAATTATTACGGATCCTGTAAATTAAAAATTACTATACCGTAAATAAATTAACACTCCATAGACGGCACTGCTTATCTCAGAAAAGAATCTTTTTTAGGATTAAATTTCACGCCTCGCGCTCTTAGGCCTAAAAGATGCTACAACTTGCGGATCTGTCTCGACGTATGGCCCGTCTAGCAACTGTACACAATACGGTACACTGGCAAAAATACCTGGCACTTTCACTGTACCATCTTCATCTTTAAGCCCTTCCAGCGTCTCTTTTATGGATTTCGGCTGGCCGGGCAAATTGAGGATCAGCGCCTGCTTGCGGATCACACCGACCTGGCGGGAAAGGATCGCGGTCGGCACAAAATTGAGGCTGATTTGCCGCATCTGTTCGCCAAACCCGGGCATTTCGCGATCGGCTACCGCCAGCGTTGCATCCGGCGTTACATCGCGGCGCGCAGGCCCGGTTCCGCCAGTGGTCAGCACCAGATGGCAACTCATTTCATCCACCAGCTCGCACAGGGTTTGTTCGATAATGCTTTGCTCATCCGGGATCAGGCGAGTTTCAATCTGAAAAGGGGTTGTCAGGGCGCTCGCCAGCCACGCTTCCAGTGCGGGCAAACCTTTGTCCTGATAAACGCCGCTGGAGGCGCGATCGGAAACCGAAACTAAACCAATGCGTAGTGTGTCCATATTCATTCCGTGCAAAAAAACAATTTAACGAAATGATACACGCTGAGGGGAAAGGCAAACAGAGCAGAGAGAAGAAGCGTGACCGGGAACCCGGCCACGCCTGATGATTACAGCAGATCGCCGATCATTTTTTCCAGTTTTTCCTGGTCAACGGCAAACTTACGGATACCGTCCGCCAGTTTATCAACCGCCATCGGATCCTGGTTGTGCTGCCACAGGAATTCCGCTTCGGTGATGCGCTCAGGACGCGCTTTCACTTCGCCGGTGTAAGCGAGTTTGCGTTCAATGGTGCCCGCGCTTTCAGACAGCTCTTTCAGCAGTGCCGGCGCGATGGTCAGACGGTCGCAGCCCGCCAGTTCAATAATTTCGCCGGTGTTACGGAAACTTGCGCCCATTACCACGGTTTCGTAACCGTGCTGTTTGTAGTACTGGTAGATTTCCGTAACGGAAACCACACCCGGATCTTCTGCCGGTGCGTACTCTTTCTTGTCGGTATTGGCTTTGTACCAGTCGAGAATACGGCCCACGAACGGAGAGATCAGGAACACGCCCGCTTCAGCACATGCGCGCGCCTGTGCAAAGGAGAACAGCAGCGTCAGGTTACAGTTGATACCCTCTTTTTCCAGCTGTTCTGCAGCGCGGATGCCCTGCCAGGTGGACGCCAGTTTGATCAGGATACGATCGTTGCTGATACCCGCATCGTTGTACATTTTGATCAGGCGTTTTGCTTTCGCGATGGACGCGTCGGTGTCGTAAGAGAGACGCGCATCCACTTCGGTGGAGATACGGCCAGGGATCAGTTTGAGGATTTCCAGACCGATATTCACTGCCAGTCGGTCTGTTGCATCAACAACCTGCTGCGCACGATCGCTGCTCTGGCTACGCGCCCAGGTCACGGCGTCGTCAATCAGTTTGCGGTATTCAGGGATTTGGGCAGCCCCAAGAATCAGAGAAGGGTTAGTTGTTGCATCCTGCGGCTGGTACAGCTTCATTGCCGCGATATCTCCGGTATCAGCCACGACTGTGGTGTACTGACGCAGGGAGGTCAATTTATCCGTCATGATAATATTTCTCTTTAAACGATACCCTAATACTCCACGCTAAGACCGACGACGCGTTGCTGCGCCTGGCGCATTAACGCAGCCAGCGCACCTCAACGAGAAGTATGACGAGTATACTTGTTAGGGGGATGTAACCGGTCTGCCCATGATGATAACACGACGCCTTGCCAGCGCAACCGCAGACAATGCTCTGAAAATTGTATGGTAAACTCACTTAATTAATTGCCTGCGAAGTGATGCATACACTCCTGTAGCCACGCCCCAGGCCCCCCCCCCGGCATCAACAAGAGGAATGTTAATGCCTGAATTTTTCTCATTCATCAGTGAAATCCTTTGGGGTTCATTGATGGTTTACCTGCTGGCGGCGGCAGGTATCTGGTTTGCGTTCCGCAGCCGGTTTGTCCCCTTCCGTTTCATTCGCGATTTTGGCCAAAGTCTGAAAAGCAGCCGAGTTGCACAGCCTGGTGCGCTCTCGTCGTATCAGGCATTATGCCTGAGCCTTGCGACAAGGCTCGGCAGCGGTAACCTGGCGGGCGTGGCGTTTGCACTGACCACCGGCGGCCCAGGAGCGATTTTCTGGATGTGGGTTTCCGCCATCATTGGCATGGTCATTAGCTTTGCCGAATGTTCGCTGGCGCAATTGTACAAAGAGCGTGATGACAATCAGCAGCTGCGCGGTGGCCCGGCATGGTATATGGAACGCGGGCTGGGCATGCGCTGGATGGGCGTGCTGTTCTCCATCTTTTTGCTGCTCACCTACGGTCTGGTGTTTAACACCATTCAATCCACGGCGATGGCACAAGCCGCGCGTTATGCGTGGAACGTGCCCGGGTTTATCAGTGGGATCGCGCTTGCTGCGTGTGCTTTTCTGTTCATGCTCAAAGGGCTTAACAACGTTGCGCGCTTGATGCAGTGGATGGTGCCGGTAATGGCGCTGGCCTGGATTGTCGTGAGTTTTGGCGTCAGCCTGTGGCATGCCAATCTGCTGCCTGCGGTTCTTGTGAACATTGTCAAAAGCGCTTTTGGCTGGCAGGAAGCAGCAACCGGAACCATGGCTTACACCCTGAGCCAGGCCATCACCAGCGGTTTTCAACGTAGCATGCTCGCGAATGAAGCGGGTATGGGATCGTCCCCCAACGCCGCCGCCACTGCCGCATCATGGCCACCACATCCTGTCGCCCAGGGTTTTGTGCAGATGATTGGCGTCGTGACAGATACTTTTCTGGTCTGTACCGCCAGCGCGTTTATTCTGCTGCTTGCGGGAAATGCGCCAGCTACAGGCGCGATCGGCGGAACGCAATTGATGCAGCAGGCGATGGTGTCGCTGACAGGAAGCTGGGGCGCGGGTTTCGTTGCCGCCATCGTGGCGCTGTTTGCATTTACGTCGATTGTGGCGAACTACACCTACGCGGAAAACAACCTGATCTTTTTGCGCCGTAATAGCGCAAGGAATATCTGGTTACTGCGCACAGCTGTTTTGCTGATGGTGCTAATGGGCTCGTTTTTCAGCCTGCCGCTAATCTGGCACGTCGCCGACGTGATGATGGCGTTGATGGCTATTACCAACCTGACCGCGATCCTGTTGCTTTCGCCAGTGGTGAGACTGCTGGCGCGTGATTACCAGCGCCAGCGTAAACTTGGCGTCATGCCGGTCTTTGATCCGGAGCGCTACCCGGAGATCAAACGCCAGCTGGCGCCAGGGAGCTGGGATGACATTCCCCGTTCGTAGCGCTAATCGCAACTATCGATCAAGTCTGTTGGTTTTTTTGCTAAAGTCAGCGGAAATTTCTCGCACAGCAAGGACTGAGTATGCTGATTTTGATTTCACCTGCTAAAACACTCGATTACCAAAGCCCGCTGGCGACCACGCGCTTCACCCAGCCGGAACTGCTGGATCACGCCCAGCAATTGATTAAGACCGCGCGCAAACTTTCTGCGCCGCAAATCAAAGCGCTGATGGGCATCAGCGATAAACTCGCCGATCTTAATGCGACCCGCTTTCACGACTGGCAGCCTGATTTCACCCCGGAAAATGCGCGCCAGGCGATTCTGGCCTTCAAAGGCGACGTCTACACCGGTCTGCAGGCGGAAACCTTCAGCGAGGCGGATTTCGACTTTGCGCAGCAGCATCTGCGCATGCTGTCCGGATTATACGGCGTGCTGCGCCCGCTGGATCTGATGCAACCTTACCGGCTGGAGATGGGCATCCGGCTGGAGAACGCCAAAGGTAAGGATCTGTATCAATTCTGGGGCGATACCATTACCCACAAACTCAACGACGCCGTTGCCGCCCAGGGCGACGATATTGTTATCAACCTGGCCTCTGACGAATATTTCCGCTCGGTCAAAACCCAGAAACTGAAAGCAAGGGTAATCAAACCTGTGTTCCTTGATGAGAAGAATGGCAAGTTTAAGGTCATCAGCTTCTACGCCAAAAAAGCGCGTGGGTTGATGAGCCGCTACATCATTGAACAGCGTTTGACGAAACCGGAGCAGTTAGCGGGGTTTGATAGCGAAGGGTATTTCTTTGATGAAGAAGCGTCCGCGCAGGACGAAATGGTGTTTAAGCGTCACGAGCAGTAAGCGTTATGTTTCCCCTGCCAGCAGGCAGGGGAAACAGAGACATTACGCTTTGCTCATCATCAACTGGCGCAGGGCGGAGAAATCCGCAGGCAACTGATGCGAAAGCAGTGGTAAGTCGGCGCGATCGGCCAGCTCTTTTGGCAGCGGCAGGGTTTCTCCCAGAATCTCCTCAACACTCTCTTTGAATTTCGCCGGATGCGCGGTACCGAGGAACAGGCCGTACTCGCCCGGTTGCAGTTGATCGCGCAGCGCACGGTAAGCGATGGCAGCATGCGGTTCAGAAATATAGCCCTTGCCTTTCAGCTCGCGGATCGTGGCTTTCGTGGTTTCGTCATCCACCGCTGCATAACCCAGCTCGTTTAAGCGCCAGATCTTACGACGGAACAACTCTTCAACACGCGGCCAGTTATTCGGCTGGCTCACATCCATCGCGTTCGACAATGTCGCCTGCGTCGCTTTAGGCTGCCATTGCCCCTCTTTCAGGAAGCGCGGAACCGTGTCATTGGCGTTGGTGGCGGCGATAAAACGCTTGATCGGCAGCCCCAGAGATTTCGCCAGCAAACCGGCGGTCAGATCACCGAAGTTACCGCTCGGCACGGAAACCACCAGTTGATTGCGTGCTTCCTGCGGCAGTTGTGCAACCGCTTCAAAGTAATAACAAATCTGTGCCAGCAGACGGCTGATGTTGATCGAGTTTGCCGAGTTCAAGCCCAGTGCCGTTTTCAGCTCTTCATCATCGAATGCCTGTTTAACCAGTGCCTGGCAGGCATCGAAATCCGCATCGATAGCGACAGTTTCGATATTGCCGCCCAATGTACAGAACAGTTTTTCCTGCAGCGGGCTGATTTTGCCCTGCGGATAGAGGATCACCACACGCACGTTCTTCATTCCGTAGAAGGCATGTGCCACCGCAGCGCCCGTATCGCCAGACGTCGCCGTGAGAATGGTCACCGGTTTGTCGCCGCTGATAGCACTCAGCATCTGCGCCATAAAACGCCCGCCGAAATCTTTAAATGCCAGCGTAGGTCCGTGGAAAAGCTCCAGGCAGCCAACGTCGCTCTCCACCGGTTTTACCGGCGCAGGGAAAGCAAACGCGGCACGCACGCGGGCTTCCAGCGCATCCTCAGGAATTTCATCGCCAATAAACGCCGCAAGGATTTTCGCACTGCGGGTGACGAAATCCTGCGCCAGCATCTCATCGACCTCGGTCAGGTTAAATTCCGGCAGATCGTGCGGGAAGAACAGCCCCTGATTTTTGCCAAGCCCCTGGGTGACGGCCTGCGCAAAGCTGACCTGTTCGTTATGATCTTTTAAGTTGTAAAGTTTCATTGGTTATCCCACTACGCGAGCGCCCGCCGTGTCCAGCCGGCAAATATGAACGAAGCCTTCCTGATTTTGCAGATAGTGCTTGCCGAGCCAGTCGGCAACGCGCTGAGCGGTATCCTGCTTGTCGCACAAGGCAAACAGCGTTGGTCCGGAACCCGAGATCCCGCAGGCCAGCGCGCCAATATCCGCCACTGCTTTACGTGCTTCCGCAAACCCCGGCAGCAATTTCATGCGGTACGGTTCGGCAATCACATCTTTCATTAATTTTGCTGCCAGCGCAGGCTGACGGCTGTAGCAAGCATGGATAAAGCCCGCCAGGTGGCGACCATGAGCAATGCAATCCTGGCGGCGATATTGCGCTGGCAGGATCGCGCGCGCTTCGGCTGTCGAGACTTTAATGCCTGGATACGCCAAAACCCACAGCCACTCATCAAAGCCTGGCACCTGCTGGCTGATAATGCCGCTTTCCTCGATCATCAATTGCATGCCGCCGAGGTAGCAAGGCGCGACGTTATCGTAATGCACGCTACCGGAAATACGCCCTTCCAGCTCGCCCATCAGCGCCAGCATGCGTGTTTCGTTCAGCGGCTTACCGCAGAACTCATTCATGGCGACCAGCGCCGCGACCACCGAACAAGCGCTGGAGCCAAGCCCCGAGCCTATCGGCATGTTTTTTTCCAGCGTCATCGCGACGGGAACCTGCTTGCCGATCTCCTGACAAAACAGTTCCCAGCACTGATAAACGATATTTTCTTTCGGGTCAGTCGGTAATTTACTGGCGAAGCGGCCCACATTCTTCAGGCTGAAATGATCGGCTGCTTCCACACTGACATTATCGCCCAACAATGTGCCATCCACAGGCGTAACCGCCGCGCCAAGCACATCAAAACCCACGCTCATATTGGCACTGGAGGCCGGAGCATACACCTTCACCATCTCAGACTCCTAACTTCCAGGACAGGGTGCGCAGCAGGTCGGCGAACACGCCCGCTGCCGTCACATCATTACCCGCGCCATATCCGCGCAGCACCAGCGGTAACGGCTGGTAATAATGGCTGTAGAACGCCAGCGCGTTCTCGCCGTTTTTCACTTTGAACAGCGGATCGTTGCCATCAACAGCCGCGATTTTCACCCGGCAAGTGCCATCTTCTTCAATGTTGCCGACATAACGCAGCACCTTACCTTCATCGCGCGCTTTTGCGACTCGCGCGGCAAAATCATCATCCAGCTCCGGCAGACGCGCCATGAAACTCTCAACATCGCCTGAATCGTCAAAACTCGCCGGCAACACCGGTTCGATGACGATATCCGACAACTCCAGTTCACGACCGGTTTCGCGCGCCAGAATCAGCAGCTTACGCGCCACATCCATACCAGAGAGATCATCCCGCGGATCCGGCTCGGTATAGCCCATTTCACGGGCAAGATTCGTTGCCGCCGACAGGCTCACCCCTTCATCCAGCTTGCCGAAAATAAACGACAAGGAACCGGAAAGAATACCGGAGAAATGCTGCAGCTCGTCCCCGGCGTTCAGCAGGTTTTGCAGGTTTTCAATCACCGGCAAGCCCGCACCAACGTTAGTGTCGTACAGGAATTTACGCCGCGATTTTTCCGCCGCGCGACGCAACTGGTGGTAATAATCCAGCGATGAGGTGTTGGCTTTTTTGTTCGGCGTCACAACGTGGAAACCTTCCCGCAGGAAATCCGCATACTGGTCAGCCACCGCCTGGCTGGAAGTACAGTCAACAATCACCGGGTTCAGCAGGTGGTACTCTTTCACCAGGCGAATCAGGCGGCCCAGGTTAAACGGCTCTTTGGCTTGTGCCATTTCCGCTTGCCAGTTATCCAGATTCAGGCCGTGAACATTAGTCAGCAGCGCCTTCGAGTTCGCCACACCACAAACACGCAGGTCAATATGTTTGTTTTTCAGCCATGTTTGCTGGCGCTTAAGCTGTTCCAGCAGCGCACCGCCGACACCGCCGACGCCAATCACAAACACCTCGATCACCTGGTCGGTGTTAAACAGCATCTGGTGCGTGACGCGCACGCCAGTGGTGGCATCGTCGTTGCTAACGACTACGGAGATTGAGCGTTCGGAGGAGCCCTGAGCAATCGCCACAATATTAATATTTGCGCGCGCCAGCGCCGCAAAAAACTTCGCCGAAATCCCGCGCAATGTGCGCATACCGTCGCCGACAACAGAGATGATCGCCAGACGCTCCATTACCGCCAGCGGTTCCAGCAGGCCTTCTTTCAATTCCAGATAGAACTCTTCGCTCATGGCTCGCTGGGCTCGGGCGCAATCGGATTGCGGCACACAGAAGCTGATGCTGTATTCCGAGGACGACTGGGTGATCAACACAACGGAAATGCCGTTGCGCGACATCGCGGCAAACACACGTGCCGCCATGCCGACCATGCCCTTCATCCCCGGACCGGAGACGCTGAACATCGCCATGTTATTCAGATTCGAAATGCCTTTTACCGGCAGGTCATCTTCATCAGAGGTCGCGCCAATCAGCGTACCCGGTGCTTGCGGGTTTCCGGTGTTTTTGATCAGGCAAGGAATTTGAAACTGTGCGATGGGGGTGATGGTACGGGGGTGAAGAACTTTGGCGCCGAAGTAGGAAAGCTCCATGGCTTCCTGGTACGACATCGACTTGAGCAACCTGGCGTCTGGCACCTGGCGCGGGTCGCAAGTATAAACGCCGTCGACATCGGTCCAGATCTCACAACAATCTGCGCGCAGACAGGCCGCGAGTACGGCAGCAGAATAGTCGGAACCGTTACGCCCAAGCACCACCAGTTCACCCTTTTCATTCCCGGCGGTGAAACCAGCCATCAGCACCATATGATCCGCAGGAATACGGCTGGCGGCGATACGGCGAGTAGATTCAGCGATATCGACCGTTGATTCAAGGTAATGGCCGACCGCGAGCAATTTCTCAACCGGATCGATAACGCTGACTTTGTGACCGCGCGCTTCCAGTAACCCCGCCATGATGGCGATGGAGAGTTTCTCACCACGGCAAATTAATGCCGCGTTAATGCTGTCCGGGCACTGGCCGAGCAGGCTGATACCATGCAGAACGTGTTTGATCTGCGCGAACTCTTGTTCAACAAAAGCTTTTAATTGTGCGAGGGGAAAGCCCGGTTGCGCATCCGCCAGCCCTTGCAGCAGGTCGGCGAAGATACGCTCGGCGTCGCTAATGTTCGGAATCGCATCCTGGCCGCCGATCGTTTTTTCGATCATTGCCACCAGATGGTTAGTAATTTTCGCCGGGGCAGAAAGCACGGTGGCCACCTGCCCCTGCCTGGCATTACTTTCCAGGATATCGGCAACACGCAGAAAACGCTCCGCATTTGCCACTGACGTACCGCCGAACTTCAACACTCGCATGGTTTTACCCCTTAATCTCCGGTCGAAAAAAAAGCCCGCACTGTTCAGGTGCGGGCTTTTTTCTGTGTTTCCTGTACGCGTCAGCCCGCACCGTTACCTGTGGTAATGGTGATGGTTGTAATTGTGGTAATGGTGCTGATGCGTTTCATGGATGTTGTGTGCTCTGTAATCATTATCTGTCTGTGCTGTATGCCTATATTGGTTAAAGTATCTGCCTGCTCAAGTCAATTTATTTTTATTTTTCGCCCTTTTGCCGTTATTCCCGGCTGCGCTGGAACAGACGTCACTTTCAACCTATTAGGATCATTCTCGTCATATATCGCAGTGACTTTAACTATAAAAAAACGTTATGAAAGCGATTTACTCGGCGAGTTTTTTTTCGATATCGTGCAGCAAACGATGCAACATTGCGGTGTCACGCTGTTCCAGCAGACCAAGACGCTGATCGAGCCAGTCGGCCATTTTAATGTCATCCGCCACGCCTAATTTTTCCAGTAATCCGCGAGTTCGCAAACGCAGCGCCTGCAACTGATTACCGTCAACCGGGGCTGCCTCTTTCGGAGTATGTTGTATTAAAGATGCTAATTGATAGCAGAAAACCATCACCGCCTGGCCGAGATTAAGTGAAGGATAATCCGCTACCATCGGAACACCCGTTAAAATATCTGCCAACGCCAGCTCTTCATTGGTAAGCCCGGAATCCTCACGGCCAAACACCAGCGCAGCACTACTCAACCATGTGCTTTTCTCTTGTAACAAGGGAACCAGTTCCGCTGGTGTCGCGTAGTAATGGAATTTCGCCCGGCTGCGCGCCGTGGTGGCGATGGTAAAGGGGATATCCACCAGAGCATCCGCAAGGGTTGCATAAGTTTTAATATTATCAAGGATATCGCCCGAGCCGTGCGCCACGCGGCGCGCGCCTTCTTGCAAGTGCGCCTCGCTATCAACGATACGCAAATCACTAAACCCCATGGTCTTCATAGCGCGGGCAGCGGCACCGACATTTTCCGCTCGCGCGGGGGACACAAGAACAACAGCCAATTGCATTTTACTTTCTCTTCTTCCTGAGACCACGGGGAAATGTGACCTTTGTCATCATACTACGCGGTGCGAATTTACAATTATGTAACACAAATCACTGATTTAGCCCTTGTCTACGGTTAAAAAAAGCTAAACTATTTATCAGCGATATTACCTGCTAAGATGTTAACAGAAGGGACTTATCCCTATGTTTATTCATGGCATTTTAATACAGAATTTCCCACTTGTATTGGATTCGCCCTGTTTATCAATTAATATGCGCAACTAGTTGGTTTATTGAAAAATTGTAAGAAACGCTAGCATTTGGCTATCAAGATTTCTCCAAACTGTTAACGTGCTACAATTGAACTTGATATATGTCAACGAAGCGTAGTTTTATTGGGTGTCATTTACGTCTTAGCCTGTTATGTTGCTGTTAAAATGGTTAGGATGACAGCCGTTTTTGACACTGTCGGGTTCAGAGGGAAAGTGCCCACGACCAAGCTAATGATGTTGTTGACGTTGATGGAAAGTGCATCAAGAACGCAATTACGTACTTTAGTCATGTTACGCCGTCATGTTAATTTTCGACATGCACCAGGCTGGTCAGGGACTTTTGTACTTCCTGTTTCGATTTAGTTGGCAATTTAGGTAGCAAACATGCAGACCCCGCACATTCTTATTGTTGAAGACGAGTTGGTAACACGCAACACGTTAAAAAGCATTTTCGAAGCAGAAGGCTACGATGTCTTTGAAGCGACAGATGGCGCTGAAATGCATCAAATCCTTTCTGAAAATGATATCAACCTGGTGATCATGGATATCAATCTGCCGGGTAAAAACGGTCTTTTGCTGGCGCGTGAATTACGTGAGCAGGCGAATGTCGCGCTGATGTTCCTGACGGGCCGTGATAACGAAGTCGATAAGATTCTGGGCCTTGAAATTGGTGCCGACGACTACATCACCAAACCGTTTAACCCACGCGAACTGACTATTCGCGCGCGCAACCTGCTGTCCCGTACCATGAATCTGGGCACGGTCAGCGAAGAACGCCGCAGCGTTGACAGCTACAAATTCAACGGCTGGGAACTGGATATCAATAGCCGTTCACTGATTAGCCCGAACGGCGAGCAGTATAAGCTGCCGCGCAGCGAATTCCGCGCGATGCTGCACTTCTGCGAAAATCCAGGCAAAATCCAGTCTCGTGCGGAGTTGCTGAAAAAAATGACCGGCCGTGAATTGAAGCCACACGATCGTACGGTCGACGTGACTATCCGCCGTATTCGTAAACATTTCGAATCGACGCCGGATACCCCGGAAATCATCGCCACCATTCACGGTGAAGGTTACCGCTTCTGCGGTGATTTGCAGGAATAAGCCAGAATAATGATAAAAAAGCGGCGCAAAGCGCCGCTTTTTTATTTCCAGATGCGTAATTCTTCGTCACTCACTGATTGCGGTATTTTCTTCACCGAACCAGAAAGCGCATACCAGTCGATCTTGCGCGTCAACACCATCACAGCGCTCAAGGCGATAAACAGAACACCGGTGCCGAGCAACAGCGCATTATCTTCGGAGTTCAACAGGCTCCACATCACCGCATCAAGCACTAACAGCGCAATACTAAACGACAAACCCGCACGCCAGCTTTTCAATACGCCCTGTAAATAGACACCGTTCAGCAGTGCACCGAGCAGGCTGGCAACCCCCCAGGCAATGGTGAAGCCGGTATGTTCAGAAAGCGCCAGCAGCACCAGGTAGAACATCACCAGCGATAACCCCACCAGCAAATATTGCATCGGATGCATCTGCCGCGCAGTTAAACTCTCAAAAACGAAAAACGCCAGATAAGTCAGTACGATCAGCAAAATCGCGTATTTAACCGCTCTGTCGGTCAACTGGTACTGATCGGCAGGTGTGGCGATGTTGACGCTGAAAGCAGGCAATTCCCAACTTTTGCTGGCAGACAGCACCCCGGCAGTACGCATTTTGCTGTCCAGATTGTTGGCAAACCAGCTACTTTGCCAGTGCGCCTGAAAACCACTGGCACTCACCGTGCGTTTTTCCGGCAGAAAATCGCCCATAAAACCCGGATGCGGCCAGTCGCCATTCAGTGTCATCTCGCTATTCCGCCCCAGCGGCACCACGGAAAAATCACCCGTTCCGCTCAAACTAAACGCCATAGTCAGCTTTAGCGATTGCTGCAAATTCGCCGTCGACAACGGCATATGCACACCCTGTAGATCGCTTGCCAGTCCGGTTCCTGGTTCAACGCTGAGTGTCTCGCCATTCAACCTGGTGGTACGCAACTGGCCAATACCGCGCGAATCACTCAACGCTAAAACTAGAAATGGCTCGCCAAGGGAGATATTTTCATCGGCTTTGATATCCAGCCGCTTTGGGTCGAATTCCGCGTTGATCTCAATGTCGTTGTGCCAGATTTGTCCATCATAAATGCCGATCTTGCGGGTTTCGACCTGCTGTTTGCCGTTAACCATCAGCGATTCTGGCAACCAAAAACGAAGATAACTTTGTTTACGCCGCACCTCTTTGGGGGCCTCGTTATCGTTAGCTTTTTCCAGGGAAACCACCGTTTCAGTCACCGGGATGGCGATCAACGGCCCGACCAATTTTTGACTGCCAGCGCTGCTCTGGCGCAGCGTATCCGTCACATCGTTACGATAATTCGCGCGTTCGCCAATTAAGCCGCTCAGCAGCGTCAGCGGGACAAGCAGAACACAAAGACAACCTGACAGCGTTACCATTTTCCAGAACAGGGGGGATTTCAACATAGCCTTCTCCTTAGTGATGTGCGCAGAGTAGTGAGGCTATGTGTGAAGGATTTGAAGTTATGTGAAGTGTGGGTGAAGTGACAGCCGGGCTTCGCAACCCCCTTGCGGGCGGTTCAGAACGCGAATATCACCATGATGCAGCCGCGCGACTTCCTGGACAAACGCCAGCCCCAGCCCACTGCTTTTTTGCCCGTCGGCTCGCGGCAGCGAGTAGAAGCGTTCAAAAACGCGCTGCAGTGCATAATCCGGGATACCTGAACCGCTGTCGCTGACCGTTAACACCAGCGCGTTAGCTTCCTGGCTGGCGCGTAACGCCACCACACCGCCAGGCGGCGTAAAATCAATGGCGTTATCGAGTAAATTACCCAACGCCTGGGCCAGCAGTTCGCTATCCCCTGCTGCCACAGCATCAGCAGCGTCAATCTGCAGAGTTAAGCCTTTCGCCGACAACACCACACTGCGTTGCTCCTGCAACTGGCGAAAAAGCATACCGACATCCACTGCCGCAAACGCAATTTCCAGCCGGTTTTCCAGTTTCGCCTGGTGTAACAACTTCTCAACCAGGTTCTGCATACGGCTATTTTGCGTAAGAATGTTGTCGGTAAAACGCGCCACGACGTCTGGCGGCGGCCCTTCGCGCAGAATCTCCGCCGCGCCGCGAATGGCTGCCAGCGGGCTTTTCAGTTCATGCGTCAGGGCGTAAACATACTGTTCGATATAATTTTTGCCTTCCAGTTTCACACGCATACTTTCCAGCGCCTGCGCCAGTTTACGCAGCTCACTGCTTCCTAAATCGGGTAAAGGAACCGGACGGTTTTCGGTAACGGAATCAGCGTAGCGCGCCAGCTTGCCAATGGAGCGATTGATCCACCAGACCATGACCGCACCAATGAGCAACGCAATGCCCAGCAGCGCGCCGCCGGCCCATAAGATGCGTCGCTCGCTGCGTTTAATCACCGGATCCATCGCGCTGTTTGGCTTACCCACGCTGATTACACCGATAATGCGGCCTTGATCGGTCACCGGGGCGGCAACATACATCACCGTACTCTGCGGGTTACTGGCATCCGCCAGCGAGCTACGTGCACCGTAATTCCCGCGCAGCGTCAGCCAGACATCATTCCAGCGTGAGTAATCCTGACCCAACGCCTTTCCTGACGAATCAAACACCACGCGCCCGGTGCTGTCGGTCATGTAGACGTGATACTCATTGCGAACTTTGTGGATCCCGCTGATATGCGCATTGATTGGCTGGTGATTTAACGTCGAGAAAGCCTGCGCCAGGCGCCCATCCTGCGCGTGACCAGAGCGTAAATCTTCGCGAGCCAGCTCCGCCAGCAGCGTCGCGGTATCAATAAGCGTACCTTCGGTGGCGCGTCGTACACCGGGTTTGATCTCCTGAACAAAGATTGACAGCACGAACCATGCGGCAACTGCCACGATCAGGAAATACCCCAGCAACAGGCGCATGCCAATGCGCATCAGCGGATCCCCAGGCTGTAGCCCATACCGCGATGCGTATTGATAGGAGTAAGTTCAGCATTGATGGCGCGTAGCTTGGCGCGCAAGGTCTTGATATGAGTATCGACGGTGCGATCGAAACTCTCCTGAGCATCGCTCCAGACTTGATCCATCAATTGCTGGCGAGAAAAAACACGTCCTGGTGCCAACAGTAAGGTTTTCAACAACAGAAATTCGTAGCGGGTTAGCAGCAGCGTTTCGCCGCACCAGCGAATAATCGCGGCATCCTCGTCCAACTCAAACTGGCCGATTCGCCGCATTTCATTTTGAAGAGATGCTTTTTGCAACCTGCGCAACACCGTGCGCACTCTGGCGCATACTTCACGCGGTGAGAAGGGCTTGGCAATGTAATCATCCGCGCCCATCTCCAGCCCCAGCAGCTTGTCGACTTCATCGCTGCGCGCGGTAAGAAACAGCACCGGCAACGCGGGCGCGCGCGCCAGTAGCCGACGACACAGTTCAAAACCGCTGATATCCGGCAGGCCGACGTCCAGAATAGCCAGCTCAGGCAGACGATGCTGCGCCGCATCCAGCACCGGCAAACCTCGCTCAAACGCGGTGACGGCAAAACCGTCCTGCTGCAACATGTAAATCAACGTTTCAGCGATGCTGGCTTCATCCTCTACCAGCCAGATCTGCGGTTGCGGCGTAGACATTGGGCTTATTTACTCCAGGGAATAATGGGTACCGCGCTTAAGGCGTTTTTCGGCGATCCTTCGACCACTTTATCGGAATAAGCTAAATATGCCAAAGTGTTACGTTTCGCGTCATAGAAACGCACCACCTGCAATTTCTTGAAGACTAACGATGTTCGTTTCTGGAAAACCACATCGCCCTGCGCCTTACCGTTTTTGATTTTATCGCTCAACTCAACCGGACCAACCTGCTGGCAAGAGATAGCCGCGTCGGACGTATCTTCCGCCAGCCCCAGCCCACCCTTGATACCACCGGTTTTCGCCCGGCTGATGTAACAGGTGACATTTTTCACATCAGGATCATCAAACGCTTCGACCACAATTTTGTGATCCGGCCCAAACATTTTAAACACGGTATCCACGGAACCAATTTGTTCTGCATGTGCAGAGCCCAGCGTGGCCAACACTAATGCAGGAAGGATTAACTTTGTATATTTCATATTGTTACCATTTTTGAATATTACGTTGAGCAACTATTCAGCTTTTAAATGAGAAACTGTTTGCAGATCACTAATTTACAAAATTTATGATGAAAATCAGTCACAATGCGTATTTGTGCACAAAAAAAACACCGAATGCTAAACACCTCAAAACCCGTTATTATCCGTTGCCTGGTATCAGGCGTTAATGCTGTTTTAAGGAAGAGGATATTGTATGGATCAGGCTGGGATCATTCGCGACTTACTTTCCTGGCTGGAAAGCCATCTGGATCAGCCGCTCGCTTTGGATAATGTGGCGGCAAAAGCGGGCTATTCCAAGTGGCACCTGCAAAGGATGTTTAAAGACGTGACCGGTCATGCCATCGGCGCTTACATTCGCGCGCGTCGTCTGTCAAAATCCGCCGTTGCTCTGCGCCTGACTGCCCGCCCCATTCTGGATATTGCACTGCAATACCGCTTTGATTCGCAACAGACCTTCACCCGCGCTTTCAAAAAACAGTTTGCTGTCACCCCTGCGCTCTATCGCCGTTCACCAGACTGGAGCGCGTTTGGCATTCGCCCGCCGATGCGTCTTGGCGAATTTACCATGCCAAAACATGATTTTGTCACCCTGCCACCAATGCATCTTATTGGCACCACCCAGAGCTACACCTGCGCGCTGGAGGAGATCTCCAATTTCCGTAATCAAATGCGCATTCAGTTCTGGCGGGAATTTTTGAGCAATTCACCGAAAATTCCACCGGAAATGTATGGCCTGCACGAGCCGCGCCCGAGTCTGGAAAAAGATGACGAACAGGAAGTGTTTTACACCACAGCGCTAACGCCGGAGATGGCGAACGGCTATCTGAGCAACGCGCAGCCGGTGTTGCTGGAAGGCGGCGACTACATCTCCTTCGCCTATGAAGGTTCACCGCACGGTTTTCAGGATTTCATCCTGACCGTTTACGGAACGTGCATGCCGATGCTTAATCTCACGCGCCGTAAAGGCCAGGATATTGAGCATTTTTACCCGCAGCATGAAGAACCGCGCGAAGATGGCGAGCCGCCGGCGCACATCCGCTGCGAGTATCTGGTGCCCATTCGCCGTTAACGCTGCAACTCATCCAGCGCTGGGGCGTCCAAATGCGAGACGTCTCCTGCGGTTTCCACCACCCAGCCGGAAGCCAGCCACGGACTTTGTTGATAATCAATACGGGAAATGGAGCAGTTGCGCAGGCGCAGGCGGCGTTCTGCATAAGCCGGCAGCCCAAGGATCGTGCTCACCAGGCAGCCCAGCGCCATACCGTGGCTAACCAGTAACGGGCGGCTTCCTTCGGGAAGCTCCAGGCAGGTTGCCAGCGCCGCGTGCATACGGTCGCTTAACTCCTGCATCGATTCACCATCGGGAATGCGGCCATCGGCTGTGCCATTCACCAGTTGGCGACGCCAGCTCTCTTCTTCTTCAGTCAGGGAATCGATATGACGGCGTTCCAGCACGCCCATGTCCAGCTCGCGTAAACGCGGCTCAAAGGTGATATCGCAACCGCAGACTTCAGCGATGATCTCAGCCGTCCGGCGGGTTCGGCCCAGGTCGCTGGCAATAACGTGGGTAATGCCCAGCGCTTTTGCGCGCTCAGCCACCTGCCACGCCTGCTTCTCCCCTTTTTCGGTTAACGGACTGTCTGACTGGCCTTGAATACGACGCTCGGCGTTCCACTGCGTTTCACCGTGGCGAACAAGGTATACCTGTAACATGCTTTTTTATCCATTATACTGCGATGAATTTATTATCTGAGGAAGGTCTCTGTCCGGGGTAAAGAACGCGTCTCATTCCGAACATACCGTTATTGATTATGCACCATGTTGTCTCAGCTACCACCAATCCCGCGAAAATTCGGGCGATTCTGCACGCTTTTAACGAGATCTTCGGCGAAGGATCCTGCCATATAGACGCCGTTTCCGTCGATAGCGGCGTACCGGAACAGCCGTTTGGCAGTGAAGAAACGCGTACTGGCGCACGAAATCGAGTGGCCAATGCCCGCCATGCGCGCCCCGAAGCGGATTTCTGGGTAGCTATCGAAGCCGGGATCGACGAGGGCAGTACGTTTAGTTGGGTGGTTATTGAAAGCAATCATCAGAAAGGTGAAGCCCGCTCGGCAACGCTGCCGCTACCGGAGATCATTTTGCAGAAAGTGCGCGCCGGTGAAGCGCTCGGGCCAGTAATGTCGCGTTATAGCGGAATTGATGAGATCGGCCGCAAAGAGGGTGCCATCGGCGTTTTCACTGCCGGTAAACTCACGCGCGAAAGCGTTTACCACCAGGCGGTGATTCTGGCGCTCAGCCCATTTCACAACGCGATTTATCGCTGAGTGTTCAGCAGCGTCTGCTCCAGCCATAAACGTAAATCCGCAGGCGCAGCTTTCAGGCTGTTTGAACCACGAGTAATGGTCGCGATACCTGCCCCCAGCTCGCTTTTCAGCTCACGCTGGCTCATCTCGCCGCGCAACAGTTCTTCAATGATCCGCACTCTTGTGCCCAACGACTCGCGCTCATCTGGCGTAAGCATCAGATTAAGCAACGGAATGTGCAGATCCTTTTCATAAGATTGCCGAACCAGATCAACGAAGCGTTGCCACTCCTGATCGCGCTGTTCGGCCATCGCTGCGGAATAGGGTGATTGCTGAGTCATAATTTGCCGCCATGTTAAAGGTTTACTGATGTGTACTCTTTAGCGAGTACACATCATAGCATAAACCACGGAAATCAATAACGGCGCTGCCATTCAGCATCATTAAAGACAACCGGCTTATCTCCGCTCAGGAAATAGCGGTAATAAGCATCATAAGCCAGCACGTTTTTCACATAGCTGCGCGTTTCCGAGAACGGGATGCTCTCAATAAACGCCACCGCATCCAGTTTGCCGCCGCTGTTGTTCAGCCAGCTGCGCACCCTTCCCGGCCCGGCGTTATAGGCTGCCGACGAGAAAATACGGTTATTGCCAAACTGCTGATAAACATATTGCAGATAGCTGGTGCCGATGTTGATATTCGTTTCCGGATCAAACAATTGGCCAGAGTTGCTGTAGCCGGGAATATTAAACATCTTCACCGTGTGCGTGGCGGTACCCGGCATAATCTGCATTAAACCTGCCGCGCCAACCGGGGAGCGCGCCGTTGGGTTCCAGGCACTCTCCTGGCGCGATATCGCCATCGCATAGCTTTGCGAAATCCCTTTTCCACTGGTGTAGCGGGCATAAAGATCGCTATACGCCAGCGGGAAACGCTCTTCAAGTTGATCCCATAGCTTGCCGGCAATCGTGGCCTGCACGCTCAGATCCCACCAGTGCTGATTAAAGGCATAACGCGCCAGCTGCGCCTGCTCTTGCTGGGTGCGGCTGGTCACCAGATTCGCCCACTCACTGCGCGCGGTGTTATCAAGCCCCCAGTACATCAGCTCACGAACGCGCGCCATTTCTGCGCCCTGCGTCAGCGTTGGGGAGACATTTCCCTGCGCTTTGTCTATCTGCATCGAGTAATCTTCCCCCAACCGCTGGGCGGCTGCCATCGGGTAAAAACCGCGCTGCTTCATCAGGGCGTGGAGGATCTCTTTAGCTTCATCCTCACGTCCGCGCTCCAGCAACAAATCCGCCTGCCAGTAGCGCCACTCGTCTTTCTCTTTTGCGTCCATCGGCAAGCGCGAAAGCCAGGTATTCAGCCCACGACGATCGCCGTTGCCAATCGCCATACGCACCCGGCGCTCCAGCAAAGAGACCGATTGCGAGCGCATGATTGCATCATCACGCCAGCGCGCCTGATCGCTGGTGACGTCATTGCCCATCAATCGCCATGCGACAATATCGCGCAGCGTCTGGGTTTGTTCCTCATTCAACTGTTGTGCTTGCACCAGCGACGGGATCATTAAGCGAGCATTTTCGACATCCTGACGCGCAACGCTTTCAAAGGCTTCCGCCGCCATCTGACGGGTAAAATCCGTTGCGCCGGTGGTGGTAGCAAAGGACATTACGCTCAATGGATTATTGGCAAGGTTGATGATAGCCGCCGAAATGGTTTGATAATCAGGCGGCATCTGCCCGGCCAGCAGTGTCACCAGTTTGGTATTACCCGCTTTCATCGCCAGGCGAATACGCTCCAGAAACGCCAGCGGATCCTGTTTCCCGGAAGCGCGCCATGCGCCAAACAGCTGATCGCACGCGTTGGGCTGGCTTTTACCGCTTAACCACAGCTCTTTCGCACCTGCCCAGGCTTCGTCTGCCTGACCGGTATTCCACTTGGCAAAGTAGTAGTTACATTGTGCTTCGGTAGTCGCAGGTTTCTCCGGGCTGAACGCCAGCAGCCCGCGCCAGTCTTGCCGCCGGGCCAGTTCATTAACAAAGCGAGATTTCAGCGTGCGCGCCGCCGGAAGCGTCGGGTTGGCCTGCACAAAGTTGGTCACCGTAATTGCGGGTTGATTCATCAGATCGTCGGTAATCTGACGATATTGCAGATACGGGTAAAGCGGATACGTTTGTAGCGTGGGCAGCAATTGCTGCACCACGTCCATCTGTTTGTTGTCCCATGCGGTTTTTATCTGCGCGTAACGGTTACGTTGTTCATCCAGTGAATCTGCTCGCGCCACATTGCTGAGGGACAGCAAACAAACGCAGGCCGCCGCGAATCGCCAGGCGACATGTTTAGCTCTCTGCACAGCTCTTTCCTCTTATCTGTCACGTTTTTGCAGCGTCATGCCGCGTAATGCGTTAATGCTAACCGCGCAACTCGTAACGCGCCACGTTGCGCACACTTTTTTACCTTTCTGGCGTGATTTAACACACCTGGCGCGGCTGGCTGGGATTAAGCAACGAAAACGGCTACACTCCGCTGTTGAATACCACTCTCATTACAAAGAGGCGAAGTCCAACGTGGCTCAATTCGTATATACCATGCATCGTGTCGGCAAAGTTGTCCCGCCGAAACGTCATATTCTGAAAAATATCTCGCTAAGCTTCTTCCCGGGCGCAAAAATCGGCGTGCTGGGTCTTAACGGTGCCGGTAAGTCTACCCTGCTGCGCATCATGGCCGGCATCGATAAAGACATCGAAGGTGAAGCCCGCCCGCAGCCAGGCATTAAGATCGGTTACCTGCCGCAGGAACCGCAGTTGAACCCGGAGCAGACCGTACGTGAATCGGTTGAAGAAGCCGTATCCGAAGTGGTCGGGGCCCTGAAACGTCTGGATGAAGTGTATGCGCTGTATGCCGATCCAGAAGCGGATTTCGACAAGCTGGCGGCAGAACAAGGCAAGCTGGAAGAGATTATCCAGGCGCATGACGGGCATAACCTGAATGTGCAACTGGAACGCGCCGCCGATGCGCTGCGCCTGCCAGACTGGGATGCAAAGATTGCCAATCTTTCTGGTGGTGAACGCCGCCGCGTCGCGCTGTGCCGTCTGCTGCTGGAAAAGCCAGATATGCTGCTGCTCGACGAACCGACCAACCACCTGGACGCCGAATCCGTTGCCTGGCTGGAGCGCTTCCTGCACGACTTCGAAGGCACCGTGGTGGCGATTACCCACGACCGTTACTTCCTCGATAACGTCGCCGGTTGGATCCTCGAACTTGACCGCGGTGAAGGTATTCCGTGGGAAGGCAACTACTCTTCCTGGCTGGAACAGAAAGATCAGCGTCTGGCGCAGGAAGCTTCTCAGGAAGCGGCGCGTCGTAAATCCATTGAGAAAGAGCTTGAGTGGGTGCGTCAGGGCGCGAAAGGCCGTCAATCTAAGGGCAAAGCCCGTCTGGCGCGCTTTGAAGAGCTCAACAGCACTGAATACCAGAAACGTAACGAAACCAACGAACTGTTTATTCCACCGGGACCTCGCCTGGGCGATAAAGTGGTTGAAGTCAGCAACCTCAGCAAGTCTTACGGCGATCGCCAGCTGATTGATGGTCTGTCCTTCTCCGTGCCGAAAGGCGCGATTGTCGGCATTATCGGGCCGAACGGCGCCGGTAAATCGACGCTGTTCCGCATGATGTCTGGTCAGGAGCAGCCTGATGGCGGCACCATTACACTGGGAGAAACCGTCAAACTGGCCTCGGTTGATCAGTTCCGCGACGCGATGGATAACAGCAAAACCGTGTGGGAAGAAGTTTCCGGCGGGCTGGACATTATGCGCATCGGTAACACCGAAATGCCGAGCCGCGCGTACGTTGGCCGCTTCAACTTTAAAGGCACCGACCAGGGTAAACGCGTGGGCGAGTTGTCCGGCGGTGAGCGCGGTCGTCTGCATCTGGCAAAACTGTTACAGGTTGGCGGCAACATGCTGTTGCTTGATGAACCGACCAACGACCTGGATATCGAGACCCTGCGCGCGCTGGAAAACGCCCTGCTTGAATTCCCGGGCTGCGCGATGGTTATCTCGCACGACCGCTGGTTCCTTGACCGTATCGCCACCCATATTCTGGATTACCAGGATGAGGGCAAAGTGGAGTTTTTCGAAGGCAACTTCACCGAATACGAAGAGTATAAGAAACGCACGCTGGGCGCAGATGCGCTGGAGCCGAAGCGTATTAAGTACAAACGTATCGCCAAATAAGCCGACACAAAAGCGAATGGGGAAACCCATTCGCTTCACTCCCAAATGCTCAGTGAATTCCTCTACAATAAACGCATAAAAAAGTTTTTTTGTTTTTATACTATCTTTGCCGCGATTCAGAGGCAGATGCATTCATTGCAGAAATAATCTAAAACTAAAATCCTGAATAAAAGTCACATCAAAGAATAAATCTCCAGCAATCTCATCGCCATAGATTAATGCTTTTAGCATTCGCCATTTTGTCCCTGGATTGCTTAACGCTAAGACCAGACGCTAACATGATACGCACTACCTTAGTTAATAAATGAACGCATGGTTATAATTAATGCATATCATCACGGAAGATGTTTTTCTTAAAAACGGATTACAAACATTTATTAAGCAAAAAGAAATAACACTGGATAATAATGATGTTATTTTAGATTTTGATAATAACTTTATCATCATCACGACATTATCGACACTAAACAGAATAATAAAAAGCGACAATCCATTTGAATGTTACTTATTACATTCATTTTTAAAAATTAAGAAAAACACAAAACTAACCGAAATATTCCGCATATTAAATTATAAATCCTGGCGGAAGAAGCAAGACCACGAGTGCAGAATAACGCTAACGCGAAAAGAGAGACTGCTGCTTAGCCATATCATTAGCGCAGGTAAAAAGAAAAGTATGCTAATCCACAGCGGGCTGGATATAAAAACGGTCAGTACGCATAAATATAATATGTTGAGAAAGGTGAATCAGCCATCAATCGCTACGCTGACGCAGGTACATAACCGCTGGAAAAATTTTCGCAATCAACCTGCAAACTAACCGATATACAGGCCGCGGAATATACCAGACCGGCCTGCCATTTCAGACTACGGCCCCATTAACTGTTTAACCAGTTCGACGCACTGTAAAAAACGCGAGTCATAATCTGCGGCTTCAACACGTACATATTCGATATTATTTTCCCGCAGCATCGACACCAATAAATCCTGAAACTCCTTGCGATCGACTGAACTGCCGAGGCTTCTCAGGCCATCATTCACCCACGGCGTATTATTTTCCAGCAGGATCACCAGATCAAAACGATATTCATCAATCAAAGCCTGAACAAAAGGGTGCTCGCGGCCTTCATATTTTTTGCAGAACGCCTGCGTGGTGACAAAATCCGTATCGATAAACGCCACTTTATTGGCGTACTTCACGGCAAAATCAATGTATTGCGCATGTCCGAGGGCAATTTTGTCATAATCAGAATATTGCAGCGCAATTTCGTCACCACCAAGATGAGAAAAGACGTAATCGCGACCATATTCCCATGCGCTGGTGGTATTGAAGATATTGGCGAGCTTATTTACCAATGTTGATTTACCGCTGGATTCTCCGCCCAGAATCGCCACCGTGCGCACAAAAAAGGGCTTTACCTCAGTCGGAATATAATCCCAGTAACGGAAAGGGTTCTCGCGGATTTGCGAACCGCTGATATTCATAAAGGTACGCTTTGGATCGACCAGCACCGCTTCAATTCCCAGATGTTGCCGATACTGCGGCGCATCAGCCTCTTCGGAGGTGTAAATCCAGTTTGGCGTGATCCCTTTTTCGGTCATAAACGCTTTGATGCCTTTACTCCAGACATCCCAGCCGTGCGGATACGGCTCCATCCCCTCTTCGTTAAAGGCATGAATACGGATATTTTTCTGGTACTTAAAGGTCTGTAGCAGCCAACGCAAGCGATCACTTACCGTCGGCTGTTGGGACATCGCGCTGTCTTCAAACAACTCGCGATCGCGGGTTTCGTCATAACCAAGGATGATATGCAGTTCATCCACCTGGCTACAGGCGCGCTGGATCAAGTAGATATGACCAGTGTGCAGCGGGTAAAACTTGCCGAAAACCACGCCAATGCTTTTCTGCCGACGGGGAAACTCAAGATCGAGAAAGCGGTGCAGAGCCTCAAGTTTTTGCGCACTGGGGCTCTTAATTTTGGCATTCAGCAGCTGGCTCAAATAGCCTTTGGTCATACCGCTGGCATCGGCTACCTGCTGTAACGTGCAGCCTTTCTGGCGAATCGCGGTTTTTAAGTAGTCGAATGACGACATTGTTGCCTCCTGCAAAAAAACATTAGCCAATTATAAGTCGTCAAAGACACTTAGCGCATCCGCGAGCTTCTTCACGCCGAAAATTTGCATTCCTTCAGGCACTTTTTTCGGCACATTCGCTGCCGGAACAATCGCGCGACGGAAGCCATGCTTCGCGGCCTCCGAAATGCGCTCCTGGCCGCTGGGTACCGGGCGAATTTCGCCCGCCAGCCCGACTTCGCCAAACACCACTAAATCCTGCGGTAACGGCCGGTCACGCAGGCTGGAAACCATCGCCAGCAACAGCGCTAAATCGGCGCTGGTTTCGGTCACTTTGACCCCGCCGACCACGTTGACGAACACATCCTGATCCGCCATCTGCAAGCCGCCGTGGCGATGCAGCACCGCCAACAGAATCGCCAGGCGGTTTTGCTCCAGTCCCACCGCCACACGGCGCGGGTTTGACATCATCGAATGATCCACCAGCGCCTGAATTTCAACTAACAGCGGGCGTGTGCCTTCCCACACCACCATCACCGAACTGCCGGAGGTGACTTCATCGCCGCGACTTAAGAAAATCGCCGACGGGTTGCTGACTTCACGCAACCCCTGCTCGGTCATGGCGAATACGCCGAGTTCGTTAACCGCGCCGAAACGGTTTTTATGGCTGCGCAAGGTGCGAAAACGCGAATCCGCATCGCCGTCGAGCAGCACCGAGCAGTCAATACAGTGTTCAAGCACCTTTGGTCCCGCCAGCGAGCCGTCTTTGGTGACGTGGCCGACCATCACAATCGCCACACCGCGCGTTTTCGCAAAGCGCGTCAGATAGGCCGCCGTTTCACGCACCTGCGCCACACTGCCGGGCGACGACTGAATGTCGGCCATGTGCATGACCTGAATCGAGTCGATCACCATCAACTTCGGTTGTTCCTCTTCGGCGATCATGCAGATTTGTTCGATGCTGGTTTCCGACAGCATATTGAGATTGCCGGTCGGCAGCCCCAGACGGTGCGCGCGCATCGCCACCTGCTGTAATGACTCTTCGCCGGTGACATATAACGTTTTCATCTGCTCGGCGAGCTTACACAACGTCTGCAACAGCAACGTGGATTTCCCCGCGCCGGGGTTGCCGCCAATCAGAATCGCGCTACCGGGCACAACACCGCCACCGAGCACGCGGTCAAACTCTTTAAAACCGGTGGAAAAACGCGGTAGCTCTTCGAGGCTGATATCCGCCAGCTTCTGCACTTTTGATACGCCAGCGCTCCCCGCATAACCGGAAAGACGCTCATTACGCGCCACGGTGGGCGAAGCGGCAACACGCACTTCCGTAATGGTGTTCCATGCGTGACAGGCGCTGCACTGCCCCTGCCAGCGCGGATAATCCGCACCGCATTCATTACAGACAAACGCGCGTTTGGGAGCTTTCGCCACAATAACCTCTACTTCTTATTAATGCTGCCGGAAAGAATACAAAATACGCCCATCAGATCGGCGTGGCGAATAGTGACTTCCGCCTTCTCATTCACTTTGGGTTTGGCATGAAACGCGATGCCAAGCCCGGCGGCTTTGATCATCGGCAAATCGTTCGCGCCATCGCCAATCGCCACCGTTTGCTCCGGCGCGATTTCATACTTTTCAGCCAGTTGCTTCAGCGTGTTGGCTTTGAACTGCGCATCCACGATATCGCCCAATACCTGGCCGGTGAATTTACCGTCCATGATCTCAAGTTCGTTGGCAACTGCCGCCGTTAAATGCAGCTTGTCGCGCAGGTAATCGGCAAAGAAAGTAAAGCCGCCCGAGGCGATGGCTACTTTCCAGCCCAATGTTTCCAGCTTCAACACCAGTTGCACAAGGCCTGGCATTAACGGCAGTTTTTCGCGTACTTGCAGCAGAATATTGGCGTCCGCGCCTTTCAGCGTCGCCACACGGCTGCGCAGGCTGGCAGCAAAATCGAGTTCGCCGCGCATCGCCCGTTCGGTCACTTCCGCCACCATTTCGCCGGTGCCGGCAAGTTTAGCGATTTCATCAATGCACTCGATTTGAATGGCGGTGGAGTCCATGTCCATCACCAGCAGCCCTGGCGAGCGCAGATGCGGGATTTTCCCCAGCGGGGCGACGTCCATACCTTCGTCGTGGGCCAGGCGCGTCGCGCGCGGCGTCAACGAACCCGCCAGACGAAGAACCTGATAATCGTCAACGCTCCACGCGGCAACAATCACCATTGCTGCACCCAATTTGCGCTGATAGGTCGTCAGACGTTGCTTATCCAGATTACGTGCGTACAGTAGCCAGCCGCTGCGACCAGCGTGATAGTCCAGAGGCATTACCTCATCACCACTTAAAGAGAGCGGCAATCCCGGCCACTGAGAAACATCATCGGGCAGATCGCACCAGGTCAAACTATTAGGCATTAAAGCTCCTGTAAAAACGTTAGCGCCAGAAAGCATCGGAGGGGAAAATAACGCATGAGGCTACCTTGTAACCAGCGCTTCTGGCAACATTAAGCCTCAAATTTTCAACAGGTGGAATATGGCTCGCGCAAAACTTAAATTTCGGCTGCATCGCGCCGTAATCGTCCTCATCTGTCTGGCACTGCTGGTCGCGCTGATGCAGGGCGCATCCTGGTTCAGCCAAAGCCATCAGCGTCAGCGCAATCCGCAGTTTGAAGAGCTGGCGAGAACGCTGGCGCGCCAGGTGACGCTGAATCTCACGCCGCTGATGCGCACAGAAACCCCGGACGAAAAACGGATCAACGTCGTGCTGCGCCAGCTCACCGAAGAGAGTCGCATTCTGGATGCAGGGGTGTACGATGCGCAGGGCGATCTGATCGCGCGCTCCGGCGAAAGTATTGATGTGCGCGACAGGCTGGCGCTGGACGGCAAAAAAGCAGGCGGCTATTTCAACCAGCAAATTGTTGAGCCGATTCAGGGAAAGAGCGGTCCGCTGGGCTACCTGCGCCTGACGCTGGATACGCACACGCTGGCGACAGAAGCCAAACAGGTGGATAACACCACCAATATTCTGCGCCTGATGTTGCTGCTGTCGCTGGCCATTGGCGTAGTGCTGACGCGCACCCTGTTGCAGGGCAAACGCACGCGCTGGCAGCAGTCGCCGTTTTTGCTGACGGCCAACAAATCCGTACCGGAAGAAGAAGAGCAGCAAAAGAAAGAGTCGCTCTGACCGCTACCGGTAAAAATTACAGGTTACAGAAAGGAAATCTGCTATGTCGACGCTTCGTCTGCTTATCTCTGACTCGTACGATCCCTGGTTCAACCTGGCGGTGGAAGAGTGCATTTTCCGCCAGATGCCCGCCACACAACGCGTACTGTTCTTATGGCGCAACGCGGACACGGTGGTGATTGGGCGGGCGCAAAACCCGTGGAAAGAGTGCAATACCCGCCGCATGGAAGAAGATAACGTGCGGCTGGCAAGGCGCAGTAGCGGCGGCGGCGCGGTGTTCCACGACCTCGGCAATACCTGTTTCACTTTCATGGCGGGAAAGCCGGAATACGACAAAACCATCTCCACGTCGATTGTGCTTAATGCTCTGAATTCACTAGGCGTTACCGCAGAAGCTTCCGGGCGCAACGACCTGGTGGTGAAAACGGCGGAAGGCGATCGTAAGGTGTCCGGTTCTGCCTACCGGGAAACCAAAGATCGTGGCTTCCACCATGGCACGTTGCTGCTGAATGCCGATCTCAGCCGCCTGGCCAATTACCTCAATCCGGACAAGAAAAAGCTGCAAGCCAAAGGCATTACGTCGGTGCGTGGGCGCGTGGCGAATCTGGTGGAGTTGCTGCCGGGCATTACCCATCAGCAAATCTGTGAAGCGATCACCGAAGCCTTCTTCGCTCACTATGGCGAACGGGTTACGGCGGAGGTTATCTCGCCGGATAAAACCCCAGACTTGCCCAATTTTGCCGAAACCTTTGCCCGCCAGAGCAGCTGGGAGTGGAATTTCGGCCAGGCCCCGGCTTTCAGCCATCTGTTGGATGAACGGTTTACCTGGGGCGGCGTGGAGCTCCATTTTGATGTGGAAAAAGGGCATATCACCCGCACGCAGGTGTTTACCGACAGCCTGAACCCCGCACCGTTAGAAGCGCTGGCGGCACGTTTGCAGGGCTGCCTCTACCGCGCGGATATGCTGGCGCAGGAGTGTGATGCACTGTTAGTCGATTTTCCGGAGCAGGAACAAGAACTTCGCGAGCTTTCCGCATGGATTGCAAGCGCAGTGCGTTAGCCTCTGAGTGGCCGACTACGCCATCCGTTGCGCTATCTGTTCCAGTTGGGCAACTTGATCACCCATTTGCCAGGCGATATGGCGAAATGCCTCACTGATGCGATCATCTGCCGCTACTGTCTGCCAGAATGTTTGCGCCGGTGGGATGGCGAAATTCCACGCTGCCTTGCTGACCGAGGTATCCAGCGCCGGTTCAATAGCGTTGCTCCCGAACTGACGGGGGCAAAAACCATCGGCAACATATCATAGGCAGGCCAAACTGACGCGCGATGTTTCGTCCCCATGACCGTCCTAGAAACCCTGAGGTCGCAGATCGATGAGATACCATGGCAGACCGTCAAACTACTGCCAGCCCCTCCTCTTCTAATGTGACCAGACAGCGGCCCTGGGGCCAACATGTGTGTAATTCGCCCCACTTGTAAACATGACGTTGTTCATTAATTCGGCGTAGTGCAAACCGTTCAACACTGCGTACAGGGCGTAACAAGGCATAGCGCGTTGCACGTGCTTTACCAAATTGCAGCACCTGTGGCTCGGTGGCAACCAGCCGTGAAAACGTGGCCTGACTAATCTTTAATGCCTTACGCAACGCCATCGCGGGCTGGGGCCCTTGTTACAGAAGATCGGTAAGCGAACTCATCAGTGAATAGATTTATGAATAGATACTTGAATAAATTCATAGCTCTATTCCTCTGAATTAAAAGGGAATAATAAAAACTATGGACATTAAAATGAATTGATAAAAAGGGCAGAGAACCTGCCCTTAGAAAAGATGCTTACGCTTTATCGCCCAGCAGGACAGATTCCAGCGCAATTTTGATCATATCGTTGAACGTGGTCTGACGCTCAGCGGAAGTGGTCTGCTCGTGCGTACGAATATGGTCGGAAACGGTGCAGATGGTCAGCGCTTTCGCACCGAATTCCGCCGCTACGCCGTAAATGCCTGCCGCTTCCATTTCCACGCCCAGGATGCCGTATTTTTCCATCACGTCGAACATTTCACCGTCCGGGGAGTAGAACAGATCGGCGGAGAACAGGTTACCCACACGCGCGTCTACGCCCAGTACTTTTGCCGCATCAACCGCGTTACGCACCATATCGAAATCCGCAATCGCTGCGAAATCGTGATCTTTGAAACGCATACGGTTCACTTTAGAGTCGGTGCAGGCACCCATCCCAATCACGATGTCACGCAGTTGCACGTCCATACGCACCGCGCCGCAGGAGCCGACACGAATGATTTTTTTCACGCCGAAATCGGTGATCAGCTCTTTGGTGTAGATGGAGCAGGACGGGATCCCCATACCGTGGCCCATAACAGAAATTTTGCGGCCTTTGTAGGTGCCGGTGTAACCCAACATGCCGCGCACGTTGTTCACTTCGCGGTAGTCTTCGAGGAAAGTTTCCGCAATATGTTTTGCACGCAGCGGGTCGCCCGGCATCAACACTACGTCAGCGAAATCGCCCATTTCGGCATTAATATGTGGGGTAGCCATCGTCAATTCCTTTATGTCGTTGTCGTTGAAACAGAAAGGGCGGGAAGCTCCCGCCCAAAATCATCAGAACATGGCCTTGCCATATTCCATATCAGAGACGCCGAAGTACTTCGCAATCGTCTGACCAATATCCGCAAAGGTGTCACGGTGACCCAGCGAGCCCGGTTTCACTTTCGGGCCGTAGACCAGCACCGGAATATGCTCGCGGGTGTGGTCAGTGCCTTTCCAGGTCGGATCGCAGCCGTGATCGGCGGTAAGGATCAGGATGTCGTCTTCGCCAACCAATTCCATCAGTTCCGGCAGGCGACGGTCAAACAACTCAAGCCCAGCCGCATAACCCGCCACATCGCGACGATGGCCCCATGATGAGTCAAAATCGACGAAGTTAGTAAAGACGATGGTCTTATCACCGGCTTCTTTCATCTCTTTGATGGTGGCGTCAAACAGCGCATCCAGGCCGGTGGCTTTCACTTTTTTGGTGATGCCGCAGTTGGCATAGATATCGGCAATTTTACCGACCGAAACCACGTGGCCATCTTTCTCTTCGACCAGTTTTTGCAGCACGGTGGCTGACGGTGGTTCAACGGCCAGGTCATGGCGGTTACCGGTACGCTGGAAATTACCTGCTTTATCGCCAACAAATGGACGCGCAATCACGCGGCCAATGTTGTAGCCGCCTTCAGTCAGCTCTTCACGCGCGATTTCGCACAGCTCATACAGCTTATCCAGACCAAAGGTCTCTTCGTGGCAGGCAATCTGGAACACCGAATCGGCAGAGGTGTAGAAAATCGGTTTGCCGGTTTTCATGTGCTCTTCACCGAGCTGATCAAGGATCACCGTACCGGACGAGTGGCAGTTGCCAAGATAACCCGGCAGATTAGCGCGTTTCACCAGCTTATCCAGCAGTTCCTGCGGGAAGCTGTTCTCGGTGTCACTAAAGTAGCCCCAGTCGAACAGCACCGGCACACCGGCGATTTCCCAGTGTCCTGACGGCGTATCTTTCCCGGAAGAGAGCTCATGCGCCCATGCGTAAGCACCGGTGATTTCCGCGTTAGTATCCATCCCGGCAGGAATAAAACCTGTTGCGCCTTCGTGCGCCTTCGCCAGACCCAGACGGGTCAGATTGGGTAAATTCAGCGGGCCTTTGCGCCCGGTGTCGGCTTCACCTTTCGCGCAAACTTCAGCGATGTGACCGAGGGTATCGGAACCCACGTCGCCAAAGCGCTCCGCGTCTTCGGTCGCACCGATGCCGAAAGAGTCCAGCACCATAATAAATGCACGTTTCATATGTTCTCCGTACCTTGTGCTTTGTAAAAAAGCGATCAGATCAGTATACCGCTATTCAGTAATGCGGCGATAGACCGTCGGTGTCTCTTTTGGTGCGCTGTCGCCCATCGCAATGGCCGCTTTCACCGCCTGCGCAGCCTCTTGCCAGCTGGCTTCGTCTTTAGCGTGGATAACCGCCAGCGGGCGCTGACCATCAACGCGTTCGCCCAGACGCACCATCTCGGTAAAGCCCACGCTGTAATCAATAGTGTCCGACGCCTGGCGACGACCACCGCCCATCGACACCACCGCCATGCCCAGCGCGCGCGTATCCATCGCCGTGATAAAGCCTTCATCATCGGCGTATACCGCTTTACTCAGCGTCGCGGTAGGCAGGTATTTGGCGTAGTTTTCCACAAAATCGTGCGGCCCTTTTTGCGCCGCAACCATACGACCAAAAACCTCAGCCGCTTTACCGTTATCCAGCACCGCTTGCAGCTTCGCTCGCGCGTCGGCGTCATCTTTCGCCAGTTTGCCGGAGATCAGCATCTCCACGCACAGCGCCATGGTGACGTCAAACAAGCGCGGATTGCGGTATTCACCAGTGAGGAACTGCACCGCTTCGCGCACTTCCACTGCGTTGCCCGCGCTTGAAGCCAGCACCTGGTTCATATCGGTCAGCAGTGCGGTAGTCCGCACGCCCGCGCCGTTGGCAACGCCAACAATCGCTTCCGCCAGTTGTTCAGAGAGGGCGTAAGTCGGCATAAATGCCCCGCTACCCACTTTGACGTCCATCACCAGTGCATCAAGCCCCTCGGCCAGTTTTTTGGCGAGGATAGAAGCGGTGATTAACGGAATAGAGTCCACCGTCGCGGTGATATCGCGGGTGGCGTAGAAACGTTTATCCGCCGGAGCCAGCGAATTGGTCTGGCCGATAATCGCCACACCAACATCCTTAATAATCTCGCGAAAACGGTTATCTTCCGGGAAGATATCAAACCCCGGGATCGCTTCCAGTTTGTCGAGCGTGCCGCCAGTATGGCCAAGGCCACGCCCGGAAATCATCGGAATATAGCCGCCGCAGGCCGCCACCATCGGGCCAAGCATCAACGAGGTGACATCGCCCACGCCGCCGGTCGAGTGTTTGTCCACCACCGGGCCGTTAAGATCGAGCGGTTTCCAGTCCAGCACGGTGCCTGAATCTCGCATCGCCATGGTCAGCGAAACACGCTCCGGCATCGTCATGTCGTGGAAGAAAATGGTCATTGCCAGAGCAGCAATCTGCCCTTCAGAAACGGCGTTATCGCGTATTCCGTTGATAAAGAAACGGATTTCTTCATCACTCAGCGCGAGACCATCGCGTTTTTTTCGAATAATTTCTTGAGCGAGAAACAAGGTAACCCCCTGAGGAATAAAGCCGGAAAATCCATTGAGGCCGGGTAACAATGCGCTACCCGGCAATGACAAATTAATAGCTGCTTGCGCTCTTACCGTCGCCGTGGCCCAGCGCTTTCAGCAGGCTTGCCAGCAGGCTGGAGGCGCCAAAACGGTAATGACGGGCATCGGCCCAATCGGCACCAAACAGGTCGTCAGCAATGGCGAGATACTGCTGCGCATCTTCCGCGCTACGTACGCCACCAGCCGGTTTAAAACCAACGGTTTTCTCAACGCCCATATCGCGAATCACTTCCATCATGATACGTGCGCTTTCCGGGGTCGCGTTTACCGGCACTTTACCGGTCGACGTTTTAATGAAATCTGCACCGGCTTTAATGGCGATTTCAGACGCTTTACGGATCAATGCTTCCGTTTTCAGCTCACCGGTTTCAATAATCACTTTCAGCAGCACGTTCGCCGCCGCGCAAGCCTCTTTACAGGCTTTCACCAGATCGAAACCTACCTGCTCGTTACCGGCGATCAGCGCACGGTACGGGAACACCACATCAACTTCATCAGCACCGTAAGCAATGGCGGCGCGCGTTTCAGCCAGCGCGATGTCGATATCGTCGTTACCATGCGGGAAGTTGGTCACGGTTGCGATACGCACATCCGGCGTACCTTGCGCGTTCAGGGTTTTGCGCGCAATCGGGATAAAACGCGGGTAGATACAGATGGCGGCGGTGTTGCCCACCGGGGTTTTTGCCTGATGACACAGGGCGATGACTTTCTCGTTGGTGTCATCATCATTCAGGGTGGTCAGGTCCATCAGTTTCAGCGCACGCAGGCTGCTTGCCGTTAAATCACTCATAATTCTCTCCGACGGCGTAATGCCGGTTTTCTGTTCGGGTTTGTTAGTATTTTAACATCAACCCACATTCACACTTCGACACCCATCACAGTTAATGAAAGTTAAATTCACGTTTGCAAAACCATAATGGGACATTGATCAAACTTTTAAATTCACATCACTAATGATTGCGCTGACAGGGGACGGGATCAAAAGCGACAAACAGCTGGCTCCGTACACTCATCGCCATCACTCAAGGAAATAAGAGGAACGCTGATGTCCCCGTCTGTTGATCCTTTATTGCTGTCACGCTGCCAGCAGATTGTTACCAGCCCAACACTCACACCGGAACAAAAACGCCACTTCCTGGCGCTGGAAGCGGAAAACGCCCTGCCCTATCCGGCGTTGCCGCAAGCGGCACGCGCAGCACTTGATGAGGGCGCCATCTGCGATATGTTTGAAGGGCACGCCCCTTACAAACCGCGTTATGTGCTGCCAGATTACGCTAAATTTCTTGCTAACGGTTCCGCCTGGCTGGAGCTGGAAGGGGCAAAAGATCTTGATGACGCCCTCTCGTTGCTGACGATCCTCTACCACCATGTTCCATCAGTGACATCAATGCCTGTTTATCTCGGCCAGCTTGATGTCCTGCTACAACCATATGTGAGAATTCTAACACAACAGGAGATCGATATCCGCATAAAACGTTTCTGGCGCTACCTCGACAGAACGCTGCCAGACGCCTTTATGCATGCCAATATTGGCCCATTCGACACTCCGGTTACGCGTGCTATTTTACGCGCCGATGCAGAGCTGAAGCAGGTTGCGCCAAACTTAACCTTTATCTATGACCCGGATATTACGCCGGATGATCTGCTACTGGAGGTGGCGCGTAATATCTGCGAGTGCAGCAAACCGCACATCGCCAACGGCCCGGTGCATGATAATATTTTCACAAAAGGCGGTTATGGCATTGTGAGTTGCTATAACTCTCTGCCGCTGGGCGGCGGCGGCAGTACGCTGGTACGCCTCAATCTGAAAGCGATCGCGGAACGCAGCGCGTCGCTGGAGGATTTTTTCACCCATCAATTGCCACACTATTGCCAGCAGCAAATGGCAATTATTGATGCCCGCTGCGATTTTCTGTATCAGCAATCCGGCTTCTTTGAGCATAGCTTCCTTGTGCAGGAAGGGCTGATTTCTGCCGACCGTTTTGTGCCCATGTTTGGTATGTATGGGCTGGCCGAAGCGGTCAATACGCTTTGTGAAAAAGCCGGTCTCGCCGCACGCTACGGCAAAGATGAACAAGCCAACGCACTTGGTTATCGCATCAGTGAACAACTGGCGAGCTTTGTGGCAAACACGCCGGTAAAACACGGCTGGCGGCAGCGCGCCATGCTCCATGCGCAATCGGGTATTAGCTCCGACACCGACACCACGCCAGGCGCGCGGCTGCCTTATGGCGACGAGCCGGATCCGATTACCCATCTGCTCGCCGTCGCACCGCATCATGCGTGGTATCAGGCCGGGATCAGCGATATTTTGACCCTCGATGAAACGGTGAAACGCAACCCGCAAGCCGTTGTCCAGCTCTGCCTTGGTGCGTTTAAAGCTGGCATGCGCGAGTTCACCGCTAACGTAGCCGGTAACGATCTGGTTCGCGTCACCGGTTACATGGTGCGCCTGTCAGATCTCAGGAAATTCCGTGCCGAAGGCTCACGCACCAATACCACCTGGCTGGGTGAAGAGGCAGCGCGTAACACGCATATTCTGGAACGACAACCCCGCGTGGTCAGCCATGAACAGCAGATGCGCTTTCGTCAGTAAAATCCTCCCTTTCTCCTGCGTGGACGGGCCAGGCAGCCGGGTGGCACTGTTTTTACAGGGCTGCAATATGCGCTGTAAAAACTGCCATAACCCGTGGACCATTGGCCACTGCAACCACTGCGGCGATTGTGTCGCAGGTTGCCCACAGCACGCGCTCTCCATAAATGGAGGGCAAGTGGAATGGAACGCTGCGCGTTGCGAGCAGTGCGACACTTGCCTGCGCATGTGCCCGCAGCACGCCACGCCGATGGCGCAGAGCATGACGGTTGAACAGGTTGTGGCGCAGATTCGCAAAGTGGCGCTGTTTATTGAAGGCATCACCGTCAGCGGCGGCGAAGCAACGCTGCAATTGCCCTTTTTGCATGCGCTGTTCTCCGCATTACGCGATGACGCACAACTGCGTCATCTGAATTGTCTGGTGGACAGTAACGGGTTACTCAGCGAAACCGGCTGGCGCAAGCTGTTGCCGGTCTGCGACGGCGCGATGATCGATCTCAAAGCCTGGGGCAATGCGCGGCACCGTTTTCTCACCGGACGGGATAACGTGCAGGTGAAAGCCAGCCTGCGGTTACTGGCAGCAGAGAAGAAATTAGCGGAGCTGCGCCTGCTGGTGATCCCGGAACAGAACGATTATCTGGTACATATCGATGCGCTGGCCGCCTTTATTCATCAACTCGGCGAGGTGCCAGTGCGGCTTAATGCCTTTCATGCGCATGGCGTGTACGGTGAGGCGCAGACCTGGCGTAGCGCTACGCCGGAGGATGTGGAGCCGCTGGCGCAGGCGCTACTGGAGCGCGGCGTGAAAACCGTGCTGCGCCCGGCGCTATATCTGTAGCGCAAAGAGCCGCTGCGTGTTTTCCAGCAGTGCGTGTGCGATGACATCCGGCGCTTCGCGGCGTAGCTCGCACAACGTATCGAACACCTGCGCGGCACGCTCTGGCCGATTGGGCTGGCCCTGAAAACCATTGAGCGGCATGTCCGGCGCATCCGTTTCCAGCAGTAATGCAGAAAGCGGCAACTGCGCCATTACGTCACGGGTTTTACTGGCGCGCGGGTAGGTAATGGTGCCGCCCACGCCGATGTAATAGCCCAGTTCAACAAAGCGCTGCGCCTGTTGCAGGCTACCGGCGAAACCATGCACCACGCCACGGCGAGGTAAATCATGTTTTTTTAAATGCATCGCCAGTTTGTCATGCGTGCGGCGTGAATGGAGGATCACCGGCAGATCAAAGCGTTTTGCCAATTTTAGTTGCGCGTCTAACACCTGCTGCTGGCGCTCAAACTGCGGATCGTCGCGGTAAAGATCGAGGCCAATTTCCCCTATCGCCACCACTTTCTCGGGCTTTGCCGCGAGCATCTGTTCAAGCCGTTGCAGGCTTTCCTCGCTGTGCTCTTCAATCACAATCGGGTGTAGCCCCAGCGCGGCATAGAGTGCGGTATGCTGGCGTGCTAAGTGGCAAACGCGATCAAAATAACGGGCGGCGATCGCCGGAACAATAATGCGCTCCACGCCGGCGTCGCCCGCACGGGCGATACTCGCTGTTTCATCGCCGGCAAACGGCGGGAAATCGAAATGACAGTGGGTATCGGTAAAGCGGAAACTCACGCCGTATCCTCTTTATTGATGGGTAAATCGTTGGCCTGCACGACGCTGACCAGCGGCGTATCCAGCGCGTCGTTGGCCACCGCAGCCGGTGGAACAACACGCGTCGCAGGCGCGATAACTGGCGAGTGGCGCACCAGCGGCGGGGTTTCCGCCAGCAATTTGCCCACCGTCGCCAGGAAATAGCGCCCGCATAAACGCCCGATTTTATAATCCTCGCGCAGCGCCGGTAAACGGCTACCCAGCGCCATGCTCTTCAACAACTTAGGTGGATAAATTTCAAAAATACGCAGTTTACCCGGCGGTGCTTCGATAAAGCGTTGGATCGCCAGGTAACTTTTCTCATGGTGCTGCACCAGATTGATTAAGGATTGCAGGCTGCTCTCTCCCAGCCAGCGTTCCATCCGTTTGAACCACTGGGGCGTATAGTACATCTGTGACGGTACGGTACGGATCACCACAATCGTGTTCGCGCCGCGTTTTGCCGCCTCCTGCACCGGAATGGCATCGCTGACACCGCCGTCGAGATAATTAATGCCATCAAGCATCACGCCCGGACGATAAAAGCCGGGGATCGCGCTGGAAGCACGAATCAAATCGAGCCATGTCTGATGAGTAGGGGAGAAATAGGCTGCGGAGTAATCATCCTGCCGACAGGCGCACATGTAAAACTCTTTGCCCGCATCGAAAATCCGCGCGGCGTAGTCCATGGCCAGCGGCATCTGGCTTGAGGTCGATTCAACCAGCCAGTCGAGATCGATAAGGTTGCCGCCGCGCACAAAGCGCACCGGATTGAAAAATTCCCGCGACGTGGTGTAGCGCATGATCACTTTGCGTGCGTAGCCAGGTTGATTGCAGACATAAGCGGAAAGGTTTTGCGCACCTGCAGAGCTGCCGAAATAGAGATCGAAAGGGTTAAATTCCGCACGCATAAACTCGTCCAGAACGCCAGCGGTAAAAATACCTCGCTGTCCACCGCCCTCGCATACGAGCGCGAGCCGACCCGGACGAAAGGGTTTTAACGCCAGTGGCGCGATGTTGCCGAGCGTAACGGGAATATGCTGGCCCACTCTGCTTTCCTTAATTGATACGCTGAATATCTCAAAGTAGCGCACTTTTCCCGCAGCCGAAACAGCAAAGCCAGTCACAAGGACTGGCTTTAATGTAACCGAAATTTAAGCGTGTAATACGCTATGGACGCCGACGACCCATAAACAGGCTGACGAGGAACAGGATAATACCGACGATAAAGACAATTTTCGCGGCCCCTGCTGCCGTACCCGCAAGACCACCAAAGCCCAGTGCGGCGGCAATTAACGCGATAACCAGAAATATAATGCCCCAACGAAACATAAAACTCTCCTTTACCATAGTTAATTTCAACCGCTTAAGATGAGCGCTCAGGATGCCCACCGGCGATGTTTTTCCTGGTACGTGCTTGTCATACCCGGCTTGCACCGGGTAGTGACGTTTTCAGGATTAGTTACTTCACTTTGAGATCGTTCTTCACGCTTTTAACGCCGTCGATTGCTTTGGCGATACTTTCAGCGCGTTCACTTTGTGCCTGTGAATCTACGGTACCGGACAACTGCACCACGCCATCGGTGGTTTCAACCTTCACCTTACGGGAAGGGACAACATCGTCGGCCAGCAGTTTTGCTTTGATTTCACTGGTGGTAGCGGTATCACCCGCATAACCTTTCATGGTCTTGTTTTTGCCGTCACGCACATGCAGCTTATCGCTCACAGAAGCCACGCCCTCGACGCCTTTTGCGACGGAGACGGCTTTTTCTGCCTGCGCCTGGCTTTCAACGAAGCCGCTCAGCGTGACCACTTTTTTGTCCGTTTTAACGGAGATGTCCGTACTTTTAATGTCTTCATGATCCACCAGCGCCGCTTTGACTTTCGCGGTGATGGTGCTGTCATCCATGAAACCACCGACTTTATTCATTGAGCTATCGATTGATTCCCCTGCACTGGAAGCAGCATTTTGCGCTTTGTCGGTGGTAGTCTCCGCAGCGAATGCGGAACCACTTGCCAGAACAGAGCCCAGCATTACGGCCAGCAGAGTTTTGGAAATAGTCAGTTTTTTCATAGTCATCGATGTTCTTCCTGTTGGTTTGCCCACTATTTGGGCCACAAGCAGCAACGTGTGCCGCTCTACTGCTGTGGTGAAAACCACCCAATTCAGCAACTGATGGCGCGTTTACAATCCTGTCGCACATCGTGCTAAAGCAGTTGTTAATATTCCTTTGTGAAGAAATGAGTGGATAAAAGACTCTACTTCACGCATTGAACAGGACTTTTATCCACCCGATTTGTCATCACTTTGTTAAATATAGATCACAATCGACAAAAATCATGGCCGGGTGGGTAAAAAACGAACAAATGGAGGCGAAATGACGGGTTTTAAGAACAATCCGCAAGGGGCTAATTAGACAGGAGAAGTGACAGAGCACGGCGTCTACCGTGCTCTGCAGAAGGATTAGTGCTCGCGAGTTTTGTGGAAAGTCACTTCCGGATAGCGTTCCTGTGTCAGATTCAGGTTTACCATCGTTGGGGCGATGTAGGTCAGGTTATCACCGCCATCGAGCGCAAGCTGGATTTCGTTCTTGCGTTTGAATTCCTCGAATTTCTTCACGTCAGTGCTTTCAACCCAGCGTGCTGTCGCCACGTTCACAGACTCGTACACCGCTTCCACGTTGTATTCGCTCTTCAGACGGGAAACCACCACGTCAAACTGCAGCACACCCACCGCGCCGACAATCAGATCGTTGTTGGCGATAGGACGGAACACCTGCACCGCGCCCTCTTCTGAAAGCTGAACCAGACCTTTGAGTAACTGTTTCTGCTTCAGCGGGTCACGCAGGCGAATACGGCGGAACAGCTCCGGTGCGAAGTTCGGAATACCGGTGAACTTCATCATTTCGCCCTGGGTGAAGGTGTCACCAATCTGGATCGTCCCGTGGTTATGCAGACCAATAATGTCACCCGGGTAGGCTTCTTCTACATGCGAGCGATCGCCAGCCATAAAGGTCAGGGCATCCGAGATAATCACATCTTTGCCGGTGCGCACCTGGCGCAGCTTCATGCCCTTTTCATAACGGCCAGAAACCACGCGCATAAACGCCACGCGGTCGCGGTGTTTCGGGTCCATGTTGGCCTGAATTTTAAAGACAAAGCCGGTGAATTTGTCATCATCTGCTTTCACTTCGCGGGTGTCGGTTTTACGTGGCATTGGCGCAGGCGCCCATTCCACCAGACCATCCAGCATATGATCGACGCCGAAGTTACCCAGTGCGGTACCAAAGAAGACCGGCGTGATTTCGCCGCTCAGGAACAGCTCTTTATCGAACTCGTTCGATGCGCCCTGCACCAGCTCCAGCTCATCGCGCAGCTGCTGTGCCAGATCTTCGCCCACGGCTTTATCCAGATCCGGGTTGTTCAGACCTTTAACGATGCGCACTTCCTGGATGGTGTGGCCCTGCCCTGTCTGATACAGGTAGGTTTCATCTTTATAAAGGTGATAAACGCCCTTGAACAACTTACCGCAGCCAATCGGCCAGGTAATCGGCGCACAGGCGATCTTCAGCTCGTTTTCCACTTCATCCAGCAGTTCCATCGGATCGCGGATGTCACGGTCGAGTTTGTTCATAAAGGTCAGGATCGGCGTATCGCGCAGACGGGTGACTTCCATCAGCTTACGGGTCCGATCTTCAACCCCTTTTGCCGCATCGATAACCATCAGGCAGCAGTCCACCGCCGTCAGTGTGCGGTAGGTATCTTCGGAGAAGTCTTCGTGCCCCGGGGTATCCAGCAGATTGACCAGGCTGGTTTTATACGGGAACTGCATCACGGAGGTGGTAATAGAGATACCACGCTGCTTTTCCATCTCCATCCAGTCGGATTTTGCGTGCTGGCTGGAGCCGCGGCCTTTTACCGTACCGGCGGTTTGAATCGCCTGTCCGAACAGCAGCACCTTTTCAGTGATGGTGGTTTTACCGGCATCGGGGTGCGAGATGATAGCGAACGTGCGGCGCTTTGCTACCTCTTGTAAATAAGGAGACAACGTCATAATGAAATCTTCTGTGTAATTGCGCGGCCTGAGGCCTCGCGATGAAATACGAAAAATGCGGCTATTGTACTCAACGGCGGAGTGCAGACAATCAATGTTTACACAGGAGTTGCTCCAGTTCGTTCAGGGACGTGACGGTCCAGGTCGGGTTGATACCTTCAGGCAGCGCGCGATCGTGCGCATTCAACCAGCAGGTCGAAAGCCCGGCGTTAATGCCGCCGAGGATGTCGGATTCCGCCGTATCGCCAACCATCAGCACGCGGGCGCGATCCGGGTTACCTGCTTTTTGCAGCGCGTAATCAAAAATCTTCGCATCGGGCTTCGCCACACCGACTTCTTCGGAAATCACTAATAAATCAAAATAGTCGCGAAGACCGGTACGTTCCAGGCGAATTTGCTGCAAGGCAGTGAAACCATTAGTGATGATGCCGAGTTTCGCTTTGCCTTTCAGGCTGTTCAGTAATGATACTGCGCCTGGCAGTGGTGCGCAGATTTCGGCCATCGCATTCAGAAATGCGTCGTTAAGCGAACCAGCAGGGACGTTCAGGCGTTCAGACCAGCTCTGAAAGCGCTGGGTCTGCAACTGCAATGCGCTGATAGCACCGTTCTGGTAATCCACCCATAGCGGTTTGTTAACAGCTTGATATTCTGCAAAATCCTGATCGGTGAATGTCACGCTATAGTCAAGAAACATCCGTTGTAAGCCGCCAAACGCATCAAAGGTAAACAGCGTTTCGTCAGCATCAAAGAGTATCCAGTCCCATTTCATTACATCACCTTTTTAAATTGCTAAAGCCATCACTATCGCGTCTTCACGCCCATTGGCAGTGGGGTAATAGTTACGGCGAATGGTCGCTTCGTTAAAACCTAAACTTTCGTACAGTGCGATAGCGCCAACGTTAGAAGCGCGGACTTCCAGCCACAGCGTCAGCACGTCGCGAGCTTCCAGTTCATGAATCAGATGTTCCAGCAACTGACGCCCCAACCCTTTACGCTGCCAGGCCGGATCAACGGCGATGTTAAACAGCGTGGCTTCATCAAGCACCACCTGGGTAATGGCAAATGCGGCCATTTCATTCCCGACCATCAACCGGTAGTTGAGATAGCGTTCGCCCTGATTACTGGCCAGCGTTTTTTCGCTCCAGGGGAAGGCATGCGCCCGTGTTTCTATTTGGTATGCGCGGGCTAAATCAGCCGTGCTGAGGGAAGAAATCGTGTTCATGTTCGCAGATTTGTTGCCATAACGCGGCGCGAGCCGCAGGATTTGTGCGTAGCTCATCAACCGACGGCGTCGCAACCTGAGCACCCGCCAGCGCCTGCTGCGCTTCAACACCCAACCACCAGCTGTTGCACTGGCTTTCGGGCGGTAGCATGGCGACACGATCGGGCGTCAACTGGAGGACTTGATCTTCTGTCACGGTTAGCGCACGCAGCACATCGCTGACCAACGGATCGCTCAGCGTCGGCAAAGTTGGTGAAACCATCACCAACCGGATATGCGCGGGCAGCGAAATAGCAATTTCCCCCTGCAGCGCCGCCGGGCGTCGCAAGGTCCACTGGGTAATACCCAGTTGCTGTAATTGCCAGTCGCGTCGGGAAGTCATGGTGAAACACTCCTGTATCAGGCGCGCAAATATAACAAACTCGACGAAATTGCGCCATCAACACGCAGCCAGTAAAGACGCAACGCGTAAGATAACGGGCATACACAAAATCATTCATACTGCGCCGAGGCGGCAAGAATCAGGCTCCCGTGGAGATTAACCGGGGGATGAAGACGCAGCCAACAAAGAGGCAGTTTGAAGGATAACGTGTATAATCGCCGCCTGAATTTAAAGAGGAACCATTCATGTCTGCTTATACCCCGGCAAGTGAAGTCTTGCTGCGCCACAGTGATGATTTCGAACCAAGCCGTATTTTATTTGCCGGCGATTTGCAGGATGACCTGCCCGCTCGCCTGGACACCGCTGAAAGCCGTGCCTGGACGCAACAATTCCATCAATGGCAGACCTTAAGCCCGCAGATGGGTGAACACGCCCGTTATAGCCTGGTCGCCGATAGCGAGACCGTCGGTAACAGCGACACGCTTATTTACTACTGGCCGAAAAATAAACCGGAAGCCCTGTTTCAGTTGATGAACCTGCTGTCGCTACTGCCAGTGGGCAGCGACATTTTTGTGGTGGGCGAAAACCGTAGCGGTGTGCGCAGTGCCGAACAGATGCTGGCTGAGTTTTGTCCGCTGAATAAAGTCGATAGCGCCCGTCGCTGTGGGCTGTACCACGGTCGTCTTGAGAAGCAGCCGCAGTTCGATGCGAACACTTTCTGGGGCGAATACATGCTGGATAACCTGACGATTAAAACCCTGCCGGGTGTATTCAGTCGCGACGGTCTGGATGTCGGTAGCCAGCTTCTGCTGTCGACGCTTACGCCGCATACCAAGGGGAAAGTGTTGGATGTGGGCTGTGGCGCGGGTGTGCTCGCAACGGTCCTGGCCAGCCATTCGCCGAAAGTGCGCCTGACGCTGTGCGATGTTTCCGCTCCGGCAGTAGAAGCAAGCCGCGCAACGCTTGCGGCGAACGGTTTTGAAGGTGACGTTTTCGCCAGCAATGTCTTCTCCGAAGTCACGGGTCGCTTTGACATGATCATCTCCAATCCGCCATTCCATGATGGTTTGCAAACAAGCCAGGAAGCCGCGCAAACGCTGATTCGCGGTGCGGTACGCCATCTGAACAGCGGTGGCGAACTGCGAATTGTTGCGAACGCCTTCCTGCCTTACCCGGATGTGCTGGATCAAACGTTCGGTTTCCATGAAGTCATTGCGCAGACCGGCCGATTCAAAGTGTACCGTACGGTAATGACGCGCCAGGCGTTAAAATAACCCGCAGGCCCGGTGGAATCCTTCATCGGGCAAATTTCACCACCTCGTCACGACGCGCCCATTTTTACAGCGATCAGCCTAAGTCTGTGCAATTAACTATTGACGAAAAGTTGAAAACATCTAGAATGCGCCTCCGTGGTAACGATACTTCAAGAGTATCGATGGTATGCGAAGGTGGCGGAATTGGTAGACGCGCTAGCTTCAGGTGTTAGT